>JAZLDG010000001.1:0-16957 GCA_045614565.1 Candidatus Scatosoma sp.
TATCACTTCCAACGACGCGCTTGATTTCAACGAAGTTTGCGCTAAGTTTGACAACATGATGACTTGGCTTGCAGACCTTTACGTGAACACGCTCAACCTTATCCACTATATGCACGATAAGTACAGCTACGAAGCGTTGGAAATGGCGTTGCACGACACGAACGTTCGCCGTTTCTTCGCAACGGGTATTGCAGGTCTTTCCTGTGCGGCGGACTCCTTGTCGGCTATTAAGTACGCAAAGGTATATCCCGTACGCAACGAAGACGGTATGGTAGTAGACTCCAAAATCGAAGGCGAATTCCCTAAATACGGTAACAATGACGACCGCGCGGATGAAATCGCAGTATGGCTCGTGAAGACGTTTATGAAGAAGGTTAAGAGCCACTACACCTATCGTGACAGTGTGCCTACCACCTCCATTCTTACGATTACTTCCAACGTTGTATACGGTAAGAAGACGGCTAACACGCCCGACGGCAGAAAGGCTGGTACGCCCCTTGCACCCGGTGCAAACCCGATGCACGGCAGAGACTCTAACGGTGCGCTTGCTTCGTTGGAATCGGTTGCGAAATTGCCGTACGAATATTCGAGAGACGGTATTTCCAACACCTTCTCTATTACGCCCGGCTCGCTTGGCAGAGAAGACTAACAAAGTTTTTCCCCGATTTGCGTAAAAATACGCAAATCGGGCGGAATAAAAGAATACGATATATAAAGGAGATAATATTATGTCGAACAGAGTAGATAATTTGGTTCAAATGTTGGATACCTACGTCGCTGACGGCGGTTACCATCTCAACGTAAACGTTTTCAACCGTGAAACGCTTCTGGACGCGCAGGCTCACCCTGAAAAGTATCCCCAGCTTACCATTCGCGTATCCGGTTACGCTGTTAATTTCATCAAACTTACGAAAGAACAGCAGGATGACGTTATTTCGAGAACGATTCACGAATCTATGTAAAATCTTGAAATAAAAACACGAGAAGAAAACCGCCGTCGGAAAAAATGACGGCGGTTTTTCAGAAGGAGTTATATGTCGAGAAAAAGAAAGGCGAAAAAATTTGCCAAAAAACATCCCGTCATAACGTTTATCGTCATACTTTTAATCGTGGCGATCGTCGGTTGTTTCGTTTTACATACGGCAGGCGTGATTTATATCCCGTTTTTGGACGGCATACTCACGAATACGGAGCAAACGGATAGCACTTCGTCAAGCGATGAAAAAACCGAAGTGGAAGCGACTGGCGGGGCGTTTACCGCCGAAGACATTGAAAATATCGTCAGTAGTGACGTAAGTATTCACTTTTTAGAAGTCGGAAACGCTTATACGGGCGATTGTACGCTGATTAAGGTTGGCGATACCGAAGTCCTGATTGACGCAGGCTCGCGCAAAAACAGCGCGGCGACGATTAAATCGTACGTGGATACCTATTGCACGGACGGCGTTTTGGAATACGTGATTGCCACGCACGCGCATCAAGACCATATCGCGGGTTTCGTCGGCTTAAAGAAAGGAGATACGCGCGACGGGATTTTTTATCAGTACGAAATAGAAACGCTCATTCAATTCGCCCGTAGCGATCAAACGAGCGATTTGTACGGCGAGTATTTGGACGCGGTAAGCTATTTAGAAGGTCAGGGCACGACCGTGTACGATGCCAAAGAATGTTGGTACGAAGAAGGCGAAGCCAAGAAAAAGTATTATTTGGACGAGAGCCAAACGGTATCAATGAATATTTTGTATAACTATTTCTACGAAAATAAAACGCAGGGCGGCGGTGGCGAAAACGAGTATTCGGTGTGTATGCTTTTGTCTGAAGAAAGCACGGATACGCATTATTTGTTCACGGGCGATTTGGAGAAAAAAGGCGAAGAATATCTCGTGCAGTATAATCCCGATTTGCCCAAGTGTAAGCTGTTCAAAGCCGGTCACCACGGCAGTTATACGGCAAGCAGCGACGCGCTTTTGTCCGTTATTCAGCCTGAAATGGTATGCGTTTGCTGTTGCTGTGGGAATATGGAATATGCAGACGAGAAATATCCCGAAAACGATTTCCCGTCCCAAGCCTTTACCGACCGCGTGGCGAAATATACCGAACAGGTCTTCGTTACGTCCATCGTTTCAGATAATGAGCAGGGCTATACGTCTATGAACGGCAATATCGTGGTTTGCTCGAAAAACGGCGCGGTAACGGTGCGGTGTTCTAATAACGCGATACTTTTTAAGGATACCGAGTGGTTTAAGTCGCACCGAACTTGGAACGGGTAGAGTTATGGAAAGATGGATTAGAACGGAATCGTTAATCGGCGAAAACGCCGTTGAAAAATTAAAAGACGCCCGCGTTGCGGTGTTCGGTTTGGGCGGAGTAGGCGGTTACGTCGTGGAAGCGTTGGCAAGAAGTGGCGTGGGCGCGTTGGATTTGATTGATAACGATTGCGTAAACGAAAGCAATATCAACCGTCAAATTTTCGCGCTTTCTTCGACGGTGGGAAAACGCAAAACGGAAGTCGCGGCGGCGCGCGTAAAGGATATCAATCCCGAGATCCGCGTTTGTACGCACAATTTGTTTTTCTTGCCCGAAACCGCGGATAAAATCGATTTTTCGGCGTTCGATTACGTTGTGGACGCGATCGACACCGTCAGCGGCAAAATCGCAATTATAGAAAAAGCGAACGCCGCTTGCGTGCCCGTCCTTTCGTGTATGGGTACGGGGAATAAGCTCGATGGGACGAAGTTTGAAATTGCCGATATATCCAAAACGAGCGTTTGTCCGCTTGCGCGGGTAATGCGCCGAGAGCTCAAAAAACGGGGCGTGGAGCACGTAAAAGTCGTGTATTCCAAGGAAGAACCGTATAAAGCGCAAGCGACGGAAGGGGGAAAACCCGTTCCCGCGAGTATCGCGTTCGTACCGAGCGTGGCAGGACTTTTGCTTGCAGGCGAAGTTATTAAAGATTTAATAAAGGAATAACAAACCGCCCCGCCGTGAAATATTCACGGCGGGGCGGGTTCTATTATACGGGATTGTAATCAATACAATATTTTATAATTTTAATCAACTCATCGATTTCGGTAACGCAATCCAAATCAATCCATTTATGAATAATTCCAACGATACCTTGGGTGAAAAATTCCAGCGTATATACTTTTTGGTTTTCTTCCTTGATAAATTGTGATATAGCGGGATAAAAAATCTTATCGTACATTTTTTGATAGGCGTTTTTGTTTTGAAATAGTTGCGGTTTTTGATGTACTAATTTCAAAAGACGTTTGTGCTCTTTGCAGAATTGAAGATAGGGCACTAAAAAATCCGAAGTAATCAAAAAAGCGTCTTGCTTGGACTTGATTTCAAGCGGGATTTTTACGGCAAACGAGCTTAAAAATTTTTTATTGAGATTTTCAAGCGTTTCTTCTAACAGCTCGTAGATATTTTCATAATGCAAATAAAAGGTCGAACGGTTTACGCCTGCTTTTTTGGTGATTTCCGTTACCGTGATAAATTCTATATCCTTTTTTTCGAGTAAGTATAAAAGTGCTTGGTTCATAAGTCCGGCGGTATAGAAATATTTACTTTCGTTGTTGTTCATTTTTCAATTTCCTTAAATTTGAATTTGCTTTTCGTATCATCAGTATTGCGGTTACGATAATAAAAACGGAAACCGCTCCGCTCAATAACGGCAAAGTAATGCTTCGTAGCAACGTATTTTCTTCACCCCAAGTTGCCAACATCGTGTTTGTCAAGGTTACCATAGAAACGCTTGCGGATACAAGGCTAATTATTTTGATACAAGAATAAAGCTGGTCGTTTTTCTTGAAATATTTGATGCAGCTCGTAATCGCAACCGTTAGTGCGGAAAAGGTATACGTAGCTAGCGCAATTACCGTGATTTCGTGATACTGAATTGCAGGGCTTCCGTAAATTAATAAAAACATCATCGCGGAAAGCGTTACGTTTATAAGCAGTAGGAATACGCCGCACGCGCGCATCGTTTTAATCTTTGCAATGAGTTGTTGTTGTGGGTTTAATTGCAAAAAAACGAATATACGCGCGAGAGAAAGCAACCCGTAATATACGGACATCACGAAAAACCACTTGGAAGAAGATAGTTGGCTTGCGACGAATAAAAAAACGGAATAGGCTATATTAAAGATAAAGGAAATAAATAAAAGTAGCTTTATTCTAAAAGAAGTATCCGTTTTTATTCGTTCAAAAAGCGTGGAAAACATAAGGGGGTTATTCTTCGTTTACGATTTCGTTGGCAAGATTGATAATATCAGCGGCGTATTTATTTTTGTAAGCCGTCAAAATTTTTTTATATACTGGGTAGTTGATACTCGCTCCAAAAATACCGATACAGCCGATAAAAATTCCAAGCCCCATCATTAAAGGCGAACCGTCGCCGATTTTACCCATTGCTAAACACATACCCACGCCGAGAATAAGGCTGGATATAACCCCAAAGCTATACGTGAAGATCGTGGCGGGATTTTTTGCTTTTGCGTCTAATCGTTTCAAGGCTTTTACCTTGGACGTTTGCTTGGGCGCGTACTCGTTTGCGATTTGTTCTGCGTAAATTTTGTCAGTATTCATTGTTTTTTTCTCCTTAAAATAAAACTTGTTTTTTCACTCGAGCAAGCTTATTATATCACAAAGAAAAAACGATTGCTACAACAAAAATAGCGAGAAGTGTTTATTTGAATAAAAAACAACCGAACTTATTAAAAAGCCGATTGTTTTCATTTGAAAATAGAATTTTTCATCAAAAAGCGGGCGTTAATCGTCCGCTTTTACTTGTTCTACGTCGTAAGGCGTGCTTTGGTATACGAAATAGTTGAGCCAGTTGGAAAACAACAAATTCGCGTGCCCGCGCCACGAAACGAGCGGGGGCGCGTTCACGTCGTCGCCAGGAAAATAATTGACGGGAATTTCAATCGGCCGACCAAGCGAAACGTCGCGCAAATACTCGTTTTTAAGGGTATCCGCATCGTATTCGGAGTGACCCGTGATAAAGATTTGCCGTCCGTTTTTAGTGGAAATCGCGTACACGCCCGTTTCCTTTGCCGAAGCAAGGATTTTCAGGGCGGAAACGCTTTCGATTTTTTCGCGGGGTAGCGTAATATGGCGTGATTGCGGTACCATAAACGTATCGTCAAAACCGCGGAATAAAATGGACTGCTTATATTCGACTTGGTGGGGGAATACGCCGAACATCTTTTTATTCGTCGGGATTTTGTCAATTCCGTAATGATAATAAAGTCCCGCAAACGCACCCCAACAAATATACATCGTGCTATGCACGTGCGTTTTGCTCCATTCCATAATCTCGCAAAGCTCTTGCCAGTATTCGACTTCTTCATAAGAAAGATGTTCAAGCGGTGCGCCCGTAATAATCATACCGTCGAATTTTTCGTGGCGAATATCCGCAAACGTTTTATAAAAAGCGAGCAAATGCTCTTCCGCAACGTTTTTGGACTGATGCGACGACGTGTGAATGAGCGTCGGCTCAACCTGCAAGGGGGTGTTCCCCAAAAGCCTTGCAAGCTGCGTTTCCGTTTCGATTTTTTTTGGCATAAGATTAAGAATGAGTATCCGCAAAGGACGGATATCTTGCGTTATGGCGCGCGTTTCCGTCATTACGAATATATTTTCGCCCGTCAGCGTTTTGACGGCGGGTAAATCGTTGGGAATTTTAATAGGCATAGTATTTTTCTACCTTAGATATTTTCTAACGCTTGCGTAATATCGTCGATTAAATCTTGATAATGTTCAAGTCCGCAGGAAAGACGGATCAAGTCGCTCGGAACGCCCGCCGCGATCAATTCCTGCTCGTTCATTTGCCGATGCGTTGCGCTTGCGGGATGCAAACAGCAGCTCCGCGCGTCCGCCACGTGCGTTTCAATCGCGATAATTTTTAACGCTTTCATAAACGCTTCCGCGGCTTTCCGTCCGCCCTTTACGCCAAAGGAAACGACGCCGCAAGTACCGTTTTTCAGGTATTTTTGTGTGAGCGGATAATATTTATTAGACGGGAGCGCGGGATAATTTACCCAGGCGATTTTGTCGTTTGCTTCCAAAAATTCCGCGACCTTGGTTGCGTTCAAGCAATGCCGTTCCATACGGACGTGCAAGCTTTCCAAGCCCAAATTGATATAAAACGCGTTTTGGGGGGATTGCGTGCAACCGAAATCGCGCATAAGCTGCGCCGTTGCTTTGGTGATATACGCGCCGCCTTGTCCGAATTTCTCTGCGTAAGTAATGCCGTGGTAGCTGTCGTCGGGGGTGCAAAGCCCGGGGAACTTGTCCGCATGCGCGAGCCAGTTGAAATTCCCCGAATCCACGATACACCCGCCCACGGAAACACCGTGACCGTCGATATATTTGGTCGTGGAGTGGGTTACGATATCCGCGCCGAATTCAAAGGGGCGGCAGTTGACGGGGGTTGCAAAGGTGTTATCGATAATGAGCGGTACGCCGTGTGCGTGCGCTGCTTTTGCGAATTTTTCAATATCCAACACGGTGAGCGCGGGGTTAGCGATCGTTTCCCCGAACACCGCTTTGGTGTTGGGTTTGAACGCCGCGTTCAATTCTTCTTCCGTGCAATCGGGGTCGATAAAGGTAAATTCGATCCCCATTTTTTTCATAGTGACGGCAAAAAGGTTATACGTGCCGCCGTAAATGCTTGTGGACGAAACGACGTGATCTCCGCAATTTGCGATATTGAATATCGAGAAAAAGGAAGCCGCTTGTCCCGACGAGAGAAGCATCGCCGCGCTTCCGCCTTCCAAAGCGCAAATTTTCGCTGCTACGGTGTCGCAGGTGGGGTTTTGCAAACGGGAATAGAAATATCCGCTTGCTTCCAAATCAAAGAGCTTGCCCATATCTTCGCTCGTGTTATACTTAAACGTGGTGCTTTGAATGATAGGGATTTGACGGGGTTCGCCGTTTCCGGGCGTGTAACCGCCTTGTACGCATTTGGTTTCTAAACGTAAATTTTCTTTTGCCATAACAGTCTCCTTTTTCGCGAGTACCTAAATTTCATTTAAGTATAGCACAAAATGAACGTTTCGTCAAGTATATCGTTGTATAAAAATTTTGCAGGGGCGCAAAATAGTAGATATGAAAAAAAGCTTAAAACAAAGAAAAAAACTCTCTATCATCGCCGTTACGGCGGTAATGCCGATTTTTGTGTTTGCGGCTTGTAAGCCCGCAACCAACGAAAACGTGTTCGACGACGTCGCTGTGCGGGAAGATTACCGCTCGGTATACGCTGCGATCGGTGAAAAGGTCACGATCGATATGGTCACGGAAAAGGACGACGGCGCGGCGTACGCTATCGTAGACGGCGTGGAATACGAGCTGGGAATGGACTTTTTATCAATGGCGATGGTGTACAACACCAAGCCCGTGGGGGATTATATGACGGCGGAAGCCGTTTATAACGAATGGTGGCGATTGTTTATGCAACGTTGGAATTTGCTCGTTCCCGAAGTGCCGTTGTATTCTAATCAGTATTACGACATTTACAACGCCAAAATCAACGCATTGCAAACCAATCCCTATTGGAGCGTAACGGAAGCCATTATCAGTGCGAAAGTAACCACGCCCGACAACGCCGTGGTGCTTGGCAGTAACACCGACCTTTCGGGTGCATTTCGGAACGCTTCGTTCGGGAAATCTTCACCAGGAGCGGCGGATCTTGCCGTGCAAACGTTAACGAGCGGTTACGCGACTGTGCATACGGACAAAAATGGTTCGATTGAGTGGGCGGGCGAGAATATTTTGCGCTCGCATCAAGAAAAAGAAAACGACGACGGCACGAAAACCTTTACGATGACGATTGCAAACGATCTGACTTTTTCGGACGGGAGTGCGATTAAAGCGGAAAACTATCTTGCGAGCGTGCTCGTGGGCAGTAGTGCGGTAATGAAAGAAGCGGGCGGCGGCGACGCGGCGGGTTTGACGATCGTGGGCTACGAAGCCTTTAACGGGTACACGGGCGAGAACGATCCCGTTCCGTTTGCGGGCGTACGGCTTTTGAACGATTATTCCTTTTCGGTAACCGTTAAAAAGGAATACGCGGATTATTATTACGCCGTCCGTTACGGCGAATTTTCACCCGTACCGCTTGCGTTGTATCTCGGCTCGTATAAAATCAAGGACGACGGACAAGGCGCGTATATCGAAAAGGGGTTTTACGAAAAAACGCAAAAGAACGGGGTTACCGCGTATGCGAACGCAAGCGTAATTGCGGCGAATATGAACGAAATCAGCGCGAGTAAGTTTCCCTATTCTGGACCGTATTACGTGGAAAATTACGATCGTTCGACCAAAACGGCGACGCTTCGCCGTAATCCAAGCTATAAAGGCGATTTTCGCGGCAAAGCGACGATCGACCGTATTTCCTACGTGAAAATTATTCCCGAAACCCAGCTCGACCAACTTCGCCAAGGCAGAGTGGACGTGCTTGCTTCCGTCACGGGCGGGGAAGAAACCAAAGCCGCGCTTGCCGTCGTGGACGGGGTGAAATTCAAGGAAACGCATTACGACAGAGCGGGCTACGGGAAGCTTGCGTTCCGTTGCGACTTCGGTCCGACGCAATTCGAGCAGGTACGCCGTGCGGTTATGCACACGATTGACAGAAACGAGTTCGCCCAAGTCTTTACGGGCGGTTACGGGAGCGTAGTGGACGCGCCCTATTACGTCGGCTCGGAAGCCTATCTTGCGGTCAAGGACCGTTTGCGTTTGAACAAATACGAATACAGCATCGAAAAAGCCAAGGAAGCCTTGATTACGGGCGGTTGGATTTATAACGCCGACGGCGGGGCGTACGACGAAACGCAAGATGGCATTCGATATAAAAAACTGACGGGCTTTGAAAAGTCGTACGACAATTTAACGTTTGCTTCGACGGATAATAAATATAAGACGGTCAAGGTAGACGGGGAATATTATATGCCGCTCGTTATCAACTGGATGGGTACGCAACCCAACCCCGTGACCGACCAACTGATTACCGCTTGGCAAAACAATCCCAACGCAACCGCGAAAATCGGGGCGTATATCACCTATGCAAGCTCGGATATGAACTCAGCGTTGTACGGAGAGTACTGCCAAATGCCCGCGTACGGCTTCACCAAGGCGCGTTACGGCGCGGTAAACTTTGCAACGGGCTTTACGAGCGCGGTATACGATCAAGCCTTTTACTGGACGATCGATCAAAGTATGTACGATAATTACAGCAGTAATTATTTAATGGACGAAGCGGATTTTTTGACGAGTTACGGATTGTAAGGGATAGGCAGGTATGCGTTGAGTATGGTTAAATATGTAATAAAGCGGTTGTTGTATATGTTGGCGGTGCTTGCGCTGTTGTCCTTTTTAATCTTTATCATATACAATCTTTTGCCCGTGGATAAGGCGGCGGATATGGCGATGCAAGAAATTGCCGCGAATAAAAATTTGAATTACGCCGAACGGTATTTGTACTGGCAACGCCGTTACGGTTTGGACGGGAATTTGTTGACGAGATATTTCCGTTGGGTGGGCTTCGCGCCCTTTTACGACGGCTCGTTCAACGGCTTGGTGCAGGGGAATTTGGGGACTTCGCTCGTCTACGGGAAACCCGTTGCGGAAGTCATCAAAGAGCCGTTGCTCAATACCGTCGTGCTCAATTTATTCGCGACGCTCGCCGCTTTTTTAATCACGATTCCTTTGGGCGTTTTTTGTGCGAGAAAGCGGGGTAGCAAACGGGATACGGCGGTGCAAATCGGCACGATCGTAGGGTACAGTATGCCTGCTTTTATTATCGCGATCTTGTTCATTTGGCTCTTTTCCGTACAGCTTGGCATTTTCCCCGTTTCGGGAATGTCGTCGGTGGGCAAGGACTATACGGGCTTTCGGGCGTTTTTGGATCGGGCGTATCACTTTGCCCTGCCGCTTATCGTAATGACCTTTTGTTCGCTCGGCGGCATGACGCGTTACGTGCGCGCGTCGATGATAGACGCGTTGAGCTTGGACTGCGTACGCACGGCGCGGGCAAAGGGCTTGAAAGAAGGAATCGTCGTGCGTTCGCACGCGTTTAGAAACGCGCTTATTCCCATCGTTTCCATTGCCATCGGTTGGCTCGTGGGCGTGTTTTCAGGCTCGATTATGATAGAAAATATATTCGGGATTAACGGCATCGGCAAGGTATATTTCGACGCGTTGACGGCGAACGATAACGAAATCGCGCTTGCGATGCAAACGTTTTATATCCTGCTTGCGCTCGTGGGGAATTTGCTCGTCGATGTTTCCTACGGCTTGGTAGACCCGCGTATTCGCGTGGCAAAATAGGTCGGTTATGAAAAAGGAAAATTTCTCAAAAAGATTATTCGGGCATAGCAGGGTTGCGTTTAGGCGTATGCTGTTTGGAAGCCGAATGGACGGGAGCGAAGAAATCGAAACGCCGTCCAAGGTCGTTCGCGCGGCGTTTTTTCGCAAAAAATCGGCGGTCGTCGCGCTCGTTTTGCTCGCTTTATTGTTTGCATTCGTGTTTATCGCGCCTATATTTTTGCCGATGGACGTCAATTATACCGACCCATTACAGCAAAACATTTCGCCCGTGTATACCCTTTGCTCCGTGCCTAAAAATTTGCAAGCTTCGCTTAAAAGCATAGACGGTTTTTCGGGCTTTACGGCAGGGCTGTCAAGGAAGGGCGAAGTATTCGTTTGGGGTAGCACGAAAGACAATCTTTTCAAACACGATTACGCGAATATTCCGAGCGAAGTGCAAACGGACGGCGCGGCGTTTTTTGCTGCGGGCAAGGACCATTTACTTGCCGTTACCAAAACGGGCAAGCTCGTCGGTTGGGGAGATAAAAGCTGCGGTCAGTACGGCTTTGAAAGCGTCTTGAACGCCTTGACAACGCCGACGGATTTACAAAACGGGATCGATTCGTCGCTTGTGAAACAGCTCGTTTGCGGTTATCAAACTTCCGCGATCGTGAAAACGGACGGCACACTATACGCTTGGGGAAATTTGAACGCGGCGAAAAATCTTGCCGATATCGCTTCGTTGCAGGGCGTGGAAAAGATCGCCTTTACGAACTCCGCTGCCGTCGCGCTCCTGCAAGACGGCAGCGTGTATACGGGGCGGGAGAGCGTATTTACTTCCGCCGTCAGCTCGAAAACGGGCGCGCAACCGTCTTTTAAGGGCTATCTTGCAGGGAAAACGGTCAAGGAAATCGCAACCACGAATAAATGCCTTGCCGTACTGTTGTCGAACGGTGAACTGGTGGTTTCGGGCGTGTTTGAAAACGGCGAAGACAAGCTCCCCGCTTTACCCAAAGACGAGTATTTTATCGCGCTCGACGGCGGAGCAAGACATTTCGTAGGGGTTACAAATTTAGGTAATGCCTACGCTTGGGGACATAACGCGTACGGGCAATGCACGGTGGAAAAGAACGGAAAAACGGCGCAAGCGTTTGCGGGTGCAATGCAAACCTATCTCGTGGATAAGGACGGGAATTTGTTACAGGCGGTGGGCTTGAAAGGGTATCCTATGGGTACGGACGGACGGGGCAGGGACGTGTTCAGTCGTATCGTGCACGGCGGAAAAATGACTTTGACAATCGGTGGAGTCGCCGTACTCGTATCTTCCGTAATCGGTGTTTTGGTAGGTTGTGTAGCGGGATATTTCGGTGGTGCGGTAGATACCTTGCTTATGCGCGTGACGGAAATTTTTTCGTCCATTCCCTTTTTGCCGTTCGCGATGCTGTTGTCGCAAATTATCAAATATTACGATATTACCGAAACGACGCGGATTTTTATTATAATGCTCATTTTAGGCGCGTTGTCTTGGACGGGGCTTGCGCGAATGGTACGGGGACAGGTTCTTGCCGAGCGGGAAAAGGAGTTCGTGACCGCCGCGCGGGCAATCGGCGTGAAGCGTTGGAAAATTGCCTTTCGGCATATTTTGCCCAACGTCGTTTCCGTCGTACTCGTGAGTATGACCTTGGATTTCGCGGGGTGTTTATTGACTGAATCTTCCCTTTCCTATTTAGGCTTCGGCGTACAGCAACCCCAACCCACTTGGGGGAATATGCTCAACGGGAGCAATAACAGTACGATTATTCAAAATTACTGGTGGCAATGGCTGTTTCCCGCGTTGTTTTTATCGCTTGCCACCATTTGTATCAACGTCGTAGGCGACGCGTTACGCGATGCGCTCGATCCTAAAAAATAAGGCAAAGGAGAAAGAAATGCCCCTTTTGGAAGTAAAAAATTTACGGGTATGCTTTAAGACGCGAAAAGGCGTTATCACGGCGGTCAACGGCGTTTCTTTTTCTATGGAAAAGGGGAAAACGCTTGCAATCGTCGGCGAGAGCGGCTCGGGAAAAAGCGTTTCGGCAATGAGTATATTACGCCTTTTAGACGAAAACGGGTATATTGACGGCGGGGAAATTCTCTTTGATAAAACCGATCTCGTCAAATTGCCGATGGAAAAGATGTACGAAGTCCGCGGGAATAAAATTTCCGTTATTTTCCAAGAGCCGATGACCGCGCTCAACCCCGTTTTCACGGTAAAACGCCAGCTTTCCGAGCCCTTTTTAGCGCATCGGAATATGACGAAAAAGCAAGCGGAAGCGGAAGGCTTGAAAATGCTCGAAGCCGTGCGTATTCCTAACGCCGAGCGGGTAATGAAGCAGTACGCGCATCAGCTTTCGGGGGGAATGCGGCAACGGGTAATGATTGCGATGGCGCTTGCCTGCCGTCCTGAAATTTTAATCGCCGACGAGCCGACGACCGCGCTGGACGTGACGATCCAAGCGCAAATTCTCGCGCTTATGCGCGATTTGCAAAAGGAAAACGATACGGCGATTTTGTTTATCACGCACGATTTGGGCGTGGTAGCGGAAATGGCGGATGAAGTGGCGGTTATGTATTGCGGGGAGATCGTAGAAAGCGCGGCAAAAAAGAAGATTTTTTTCGGAGAATATTCTCACCCTTATACCGAAGCCTTGTTAAAATCGATGCCTGCGGCGGGGAAAAAGGGGGAAAAGCTCGAATGTATCGAAGGGAATATGCCGTCGCCGCTGCATCTGCCCAAGGGCTGTAAATTTTCTACCCGCTGTAAATACCGCACGCAAAAATGTATCGACGAAGCCCCCGCGCTTTTACCCGTGGGAAAAGACGGACACCGCATACGGTGTTTTTATCCCGATAAGGAGAAACGGAACAGTGAAGGACACGCAAATCATATTGTCCGTAGTTGATTTGAAAAAATATTACGCGTTACAAAAAAACGCGTTTTTTGGCAAGCGTCAGTATTTACGCGCCAACGACGGCGTTTCTTTTCAAATCCAACGGGGGGAAACTTTCGCGCTCGTAGGAGAAAGCGGCTGCGGAAAATCCACGCTCGGCAAAACCATTTTACAGCTCGAACGCCCGACGGACGGGGCGGTGTTTTATCATAGCGAAAACGGGAACGCGGTCGATCTTGCAAAGCTCGACGAAAAACAGTTGCGCCCGATGCGGCGGGAATTGCAAATTATATTCCAAGATCCCTATTCTTCGCTCAATCCGCGAATGACGGTGGGGCAAATCGTAGGCGAAGGCGCACTCGTGCACGGCTATTACCGTAAAGGAACGGCGGCGTTGCAGGCGTTCGTGCTCGATATTATGCAAAAATGCGGTTTGCCGCCGCATACGCTCAATCGCTACCCGCACGAATTTTCGGGCGGGCAACGCCAACGGGTTTGTATTGCGCGCGCGCTCGCGCTCCGACCCAAATTCGTCGTTTGCGACGAATGTGTTTCCGCGCTCGACGTATCCGTGCAATCGCAAATACTCAACTTACTTTCCGAACTTAAAGAACGGGAAAAATTGACCTATTTGTTTATCTCGCACGATTTGTCCGTGGTGCAACGCATATCCGATCGGCTTGCGGTGATGTATCTGGGCGAAATTGCGGAAACGGGGGATAGCGACCGCGTGTTCAAAAATCCAAGACACCCGTATACTATCGCTTTAATGAGCGCGATACCGACGCTTCCAAGCAAAAAGGGCGTTTTCAAACCCCGCAAGCAAATTTTGCTGCAAGGACATATGCCAAGTCCCGTAAACCCGCCGTCGGGGTGCAGATTTCACACCCGCTGTTTTATGGCGCAGGATATTTGTCGTCGCATACCTGCCCCGCACGTAGAAGTGGAAAAAGGGCACTTCGTCGCCTGTCATTTTGCCGATATTCCCACGGCAAAGAAACGAGAACTGGCGTTTACGAAAAAGGAATAACGAATAAAAACGGAAAACGCGAAAAAGACGCTTGTTTTCCGTTTTTTTTGTAAAAAAACGCAATTCGTGTTGACAAACGTGAAAAAAATGTATTATAATAGTGTATACGAAATAAATCTCGTAATATTATTTTTCGGAGGATATTAAAAAATATTATGGATCCCCTTCCCCTATCTATCGTTATCGTAGTCCTTATTGCGCTGTCGTCGTTCTTTTCGGGAACGGAAACGGCGTATTCCTGCGCGAACAAGATCAAACTGAAAAGTATGGTCGCGCTTGGCAAAAAGAACGCGAAAGCCGTTCTTAAATTCGCCGACGAAGGCTACGATAAATTAGTCACGGCAATTCTCGTAGGTAACAATATCGTCAATATTACCGCTTCTGCGCTCGCGACTTTATTGTTCAGCTCGCTCATTGCCGATCAAAATCTTGCCGCAACCGTATCGACGGCGGTGTTGACCGTTTTGGTATTGTTATTCGGTGAAATCACGCCGAAGTACCTTGCCAGCGTTTATCCCGAAAAATTTTGTTTCATCGTGTATCCGTTGATGCAATTTTTTTACTGGATTCTCTATCCCGTTTGTAAAATTTTCGACGGTTTTAAGTGGCTTTTAACCAAGATGTTTAAGCTGAAAAAGGACGAAACGATCACGGACGAAGAATTGATGTCGCTCGTAGACGAAGCGGAAGAAAGCGGTACGCTTAAAGAAGACGAATCGGAGCTTGTTCGTTCCGCGCTCGAATTTGACGATTTGAAGGTAGAAGACATACTCGTACCCCGCGTAGACGTGTACGCGGTGGAAGAAGATTCTACGATGGACGAAGTCCGTCAAACGTTTGAAAAGACGGGATATTCCCGTTTGCCCGTGTATAAAGACACGATTGATAACGTCATCGGTCTTATTCACGAACGCGACTTTTTCAGTAGTTATATCAAAGGGGAAACGGAAATTTCCCATCTCGTGCAGGATATCGTGTTTACGACGGAATTTACCCGTATTTCCGTGCTTTTGAAACAGCTCCAAAAGAAGAAAATCCATATGGCGGCGGTTTCGGACGAATACGGCGGTTTGGTCGGAATCGTAACGCTCGAAGACATTTTGGAAGAGCTCGTAGGCGAAATTTGGGACGAACACGACGAAGAAGAAGTTTTGTTCGGTAAAATCGCCGAAGAAGAGTACTGGGTGGACGGGAAATGCGCGCTCGGCGATTTCCTTGCTTTGTACGATATGGAAGAAGAAGACGATAACTTTGAAGCGAACACGGTCGGTGGTTGGGCTTCGGAAGCGTACGGCGAAATCCCGCCCGTGGGCGAAGTGTTACGGCTTCGGAATTTAGATATAAAAATCGTGAAAGCGACCAAACAAAAGGTGTTAAAAATACGCTCCAAACGTGCGGACGATCCCGAATTTGACGAAGTGGGTAGGCTGTAAGCGAAAGAATAACCTACTTTTTTGAAAAATATTTCTTGCTTTTTTCAGACGCTTGGCGTATAATCAAATTACAACGAAATTTTTAATAGGAGAACTATAATGCAAACTATTCTCGTTACGGGCGGTTGCGGATATATCGGCTCGCACACCGTTTTGGAACTCTTGAACAAAAACTATCAGGTCGTCGTCGTGGACAATTTCAGCAATTCGAGCTTTGAAAGTTTGCGCCGCGTACAAAAGATCACGGGCAAAACGGTGACCTTTTACGAAGCGGATATCCGCGACGTAGAAGCGATGGAAAAGATTTTCTCCGCGCATAAATTCGACGCCGTTATCCATTTTGCGGCGTTCAAAGCGGTAGGGGAAAGCTGTCGTTTGCCCCTTAAATATTACGAAAATAATATCAGCGGTACGGTATCTTTACTTAAAATTATGGAAAGCCACGGCGTCAAGAAGATTATTTTCTCGTCGTCCGCGACGGTGTACGGCGATCCCGAACGCTTGCCCTTGGACGAAAACTGCCGTCTTTCTACGACCAACCCCTACGGCAGCACCAAATTGATGATGGAAATGATTATGCAAGATTTGCATAAAGCGGATAAAGAATGGAATATTATTTTGCTCCGTTATTTCAACCCCGTCGGCGCACATGAGAGCGGTCGTATCGGTGAAATGCCGAATGGTACACCCAATAACCTCATGCCCTATATCACGCAAGTTGCCGTGGGCAAACTGCCCCAACTTTCCGTCTTCGGCGACGATTATCCGACCAAGGACGGTACGGGCGTGCGCGATTATATTCACGTTGTAGACCTTGCGCGCGGACACGTCGCGGCTCTTGATTACGAGCCCATTGGCACGACCGTGTTTAACCTTGGTACAGGTGCGGGATATAGTGTACTTGAAATGGTCAATACGTTCTCCCGCGTGAACGGCGTTGCCGTTCCTTACCGTATCGCGCCGCGTCGTGCGGGCGATATCGCCGAGTGTTACGCCGATCCTACCAAGGCGCGCGAAGTGTTGCACTGGGAGGCGAAACTCACGCTCGAAGACATGGTGCGTGACTCTTGGAGATGGCAATCGCAAAACCCCAACGGGTATGAAGAATAAGAAAAAAAGACCGCCACACGGCGGTCTTTTTTTTGTGCGACTGCATAAAAACGCCGTTTGTGGAAAACAATAGATCAACCGAAAGGAGTGATCGTATGAAGAAAACGGTTGGTTTTGTACTCGCAATTTTTCTTTTGCTTGCC
>JAZLDG010000002.1:0-19123 GCA_045614565.1 Candidatus Scatosoma sp.
TAACCGCGTCGCGTTGTTTATATCCCTACTCGCGAAAGGGAAATTTTTGTTTGCGCTGTTTATATCTCTGTCGCCGAGATGGTATAAAAAAGAACAACGCTTAAAGTTTAAGCGTTGTTCAAAATTATTGAATTGTACGAAAAAAGCACTATGCTCACGCATAATGCTTTTGCGCCAATATCGGGTGATGCCGTTCCCGAGTCTCTTTTAGCCATAAAGGCGTGTAGTTGCAACATTCCACTACCTTATTGACACCTATATTATACTATGCTTTTCAGGCTTTGTCAATACTTTTTTTATATAAAATCTCGTTTTTCTTTTTGAGACGCTTCAAAGTATTGTTCCCACACCCAAAAATCGTAATAATTGTATTTGATAAGACAGGATTTATCCTATTCAATTTGATTATTAACTGAATCTTATCTTCTTCTGAAACAAAAATAACAGTATCTTCTTTTTTATCCGAAACAAAAACATAATCAGGGTCTTCTATCATATAGGGTATACGATTTTTAATTTTATCAAATATATCATCGTGATTGTTTGCCCCTTTGGCAATATGTTCTTTATATTGCCTATCTGTTATGATTACGCTTTCGCTTTTTATATCAAACCTTTCCATTAACACAGCACTTGCTTTTCCCAATGTATTTGCAATAGGAATATGTTGCGGCGTTTCTTTCATTTTATTTACCGTTTGCGAAATATCCCCTAAAATAGGACTGCTGTCGGCAACCGTTACATTCTCCGTTTCCTCCGCTCTATCAATCGTGCACCGATACGGATAATACTTAACAAAGTTAAGTTGTGTGTTTTTGCTAGCAAAAATGAAAAGACTAACGAAAGTTTCGTTAGTCTTTTATAATATCTAAAAAATCCCTATGGGAAGAGCGCCTACAACGGCGTGTTTTTTGTTTTGTGGATAACCTGCATATTTATTCCCAAACGTGAATATAATCCCATTAGAACGTTTTGGAGCGTAAATATGAAACAAAATTTATCTGTTTGGCAGTTGAGCGGTTTTACTTTTGCCGTCGTTTTGGGTACGATTTTACATTTTGTTTTCGACTGGACAAAGGCGTACTTTCTCGCGCCGATATCCGCCGTCAACGAATCCACGTGGGAGCATATGAAAATTTTATTCTTCCCTATGCTCGTCTTTGCGTTAATCCAAAGCCCCTTTTTCAAGGAAGAAACGGGGTTTTGGTGGATTAAACTCATCGGTATTTTTATCGGCGTACTTGGTATTCCCGTATTATTTTACACCTACAACGGTGCATTTGGCTCTTCCCCCGACTGGTTAAATATCCTTTTCTTTTTCCTTTCGGCGGGTATTGCCTATCTCGTAGAATACTTTTTATTCCGCAAAGGTTTCACCCTTTCAAATACTTGGATTCCCATAACGATTTTAACCGTCTTCACCGCGTTCTTTTTCGTGTTCACCTTTTATCCGCCAAAACTTCCCTTATTCCAAGACCCGATCACGAAAACGTACGGGGTTGCACGTTAAAAAACACGCCCTTGGGCGTGTTTTTACATATAACGGTATCGTTTTCGTTGTAATATCCAAAGCGTGACGGTGAACAATAGCGTAACGCCTTCCGCTATGGCGAAAGCCCACCAAACGCCGTCTAGCCCCATAAAAATCGGCAATACGAGCACCGCGATTACCTGACACACGAACGTTCTTGAAAAGGAGATCACCAAGGATATCCCGCCGTTGCCGAGCGCGGTGAAAAACGCCGAGCCGAATATATTAAACCCGCAAGCCAAAAACGCAAAAGCGTTGAGTTTCATTCCGTGCGTAGTCAACGCCAAAAGCTCGGGATCGGAACGCACGAAAATCGCGGAAAGCGGCTCGGCAAATACGAATCCGATCAACGTCATGACGATACTTGCCACACCCGTAATAATCAGGCTTTTTTTATAAACGTTTTTCAGTTCCGCGTCGTTTTGCGCTCCGTAATGGAAACCGATAATAGGCGCGCAACCAACCGCATACCCAAGGAAAACCGCCACAAAAATAAAGCCGATATATTGCAAAACCCCGTACGCGGAAACGCCTGCAATACTCTTTAAGCCCATCAGCTGTACGTTATAAATCATTCCAACCGCAGAAAGAGAAATATTCGTCATCAGCTCGGACAAGCCGTTAAAGCATACCCTGCCCAGCAATTTTGCGTCAAACTTTGTTTTACCCAAGCGAAGCAAGCTATCGTTTTTTCTACCGAAATACAAGAGCGGAATAATCCCGCCGACGACTTGATTGAGTGCGGTTGCCGCCGCCGCGCCGAAAAGCCCCCAGTTAAAAACGACGATAAACAACGCGTCGAACAGCATATTCCCGCAACCCGCCACAATCGTGACGATCAAGCCCAAGCGGGGTTTTTCCGCCGTAACGAAAAAGCCTTGAAATGCGTTTTGTAGCATAAACGCGGGCAAAACGGCAAGAATGGTACGCGCGTACGTCACGCAATGCTCGATCAGCACGAGTTTTTCCGCTTCGCTCATATCCTTTTCCGCGTTTGCAAGCAGCTCCGCGACAGGGCGGGCAATCAAAATCCCGATCACCGACAATGCCACACCGATGACAACCGTCGTATACACGAGCATTGAAAAAATACGGTTTGCCCGATTGTTATCCCCTTCCCCGAGCGCTTTTGCAACCACGGCGTTCCCGCCTGTGCCGAGCATAAAGCCGACCGAGCCTAAAATCATAATCAGCGGGAAAATGAGATTGAGCGCGGCAAATTCCGTTTTTCCCACGTAATTCGCCACAAAAAAGCCGTCCACGATACCGTAAACGGACACGAACAGCATCATTACCACCGACGGTAACACGAAACGGAACAATTTTCCGTAATTAAAATGTTCGGAGAGTTTTATTCTTTCCATATATACCCGTATAAAAACCCGACGAGCCGAAACCGTCGGGTTTTTCTTATATCTTTGTTTAGAGATTAGTCAAGATCCAAAAGGTCTTGATAGGTTTCTACGTGGCGCGTAGCCGCCGTTTCGTATTTTTCCAAAACTGCGCTTTGTGCCGCGTTCGCGTGGTTGGTTGCCGTAGTCGATTTCAAGGATTCGTAGAACATATACGAGAACGTGCCTTCCGTTTCTACGTCCGCCGCGTTAAAGCCGCCGTATACGTCGCCTTGGTCGAACTTGAACGAGCAGTAAATGATATGCCAACCGTATTGAGAAGGCGCTACCACGTACGAGCCTACGCCCTTTCTTACCACGTATTGCGCTGCGTATTCAAATTCGGGTACGAAGTCCGTGCCGTAAGGCGATACCGCATAACCCAAATAGGAGTTCAAGCAACCCGTATCCGTGCTGTACGCAAACATCAATTCGTTGACCGCCGCCAAAGCGTTGTACGCTTGCGCCGTCTTATCGAAATGGTTTGCCGCGCCTTTGCCGTCGGTGAAGTTTACGCTACCTTCGTAGTACATAAACTTGCTGTAATCGACGACGTCTTCGCCGTCCACCGTCACCGTAAACGGATATTCCGCATCGTTGGAATATTTATCAAGCTTATCACCGCTTGCGATATCTGCGCCTACTAATTTATTGATATACTTATTCATTTCCGTCATAAAGCCGTCAATGGAAAGTTCCGCGGGCGTTGCTTTATAATCGTCGTCAACAAGCTCTACCTTACCGTTATACGGATACGCGCCTTTATACAGCGTTAATTCTTGGTATTTATCGGTGTTTTTAACGTTGTTTTCAAAGAACAAATATTTATCCGCGTCCGCGTTTTCGGAAAGGTAAGAGTTTACGAAATACACTTCGTCCGTTACCTTATACGCGTTTTCGTCTTCTTTGCAAAGCCAGCTTCCGCGCAAATCCTTTGCTTTTACGCCTTCAAGCAACGTTCTTCTATATGCGAACAGTTCGTCCTGCGTATATTTCTTTTGCGCCGCCGAATAGTCTTGGTTTTGCGCGTCGGAGAACGGGATCAAAATATTATATACGAACCCGAAATCTTGCATACCGTACAGCAAGAAAGACGAATCGGAAACGCTGTCGAGCGCGGTATCGAACGCCGTATAATCTTCGGTGTACGTAAGGCGTTGACCGTTGTAGATATCGTTATATTTTGCGATAACTTGCTGATAATTATTATCCGTTAAATGCGCGATAACCGCGTCTTCTAATTCTTCGTAATATTTGCTAATCAAGGCTTGACCGAGCGTAGAAGAAAGCTCCATATAATAATAGTCAAGCTGCGTGATATATTGCGTATCTTCTTCCTTGCTAATCAAACCGTAGCCTTGCAGGTTGGAAAGGAAGGTGTTATACGCTTTCTTTCTCGTCGTTTTGGTCGAGCCGTTCGCGGCTTCGTACACGCCGCACGTTCCCACTTCGTTACGACCCGTATAGATATCGTAATTCAAACTCTTTCCGTCTTCGGACAAGGGCAAGTACTCTTCCTTTTCCGTGTTCACGTTCGTGGGCATCGTACGCGTTTCTTCGTGCGTATGCACGTCGTCGTCCGCTTTGATATAATTCTTTTCCGCCGAATCCAACGAATCGTTGAGCGATTTCTTCAAGCCGTATTCCGCTTCCAAGTACGTTTTCATCGAAGCCTTATCGTCCGTGTTACCAAAGTCGGTAAGGTAATATTTCATCGTCAATACTTCGGGATGCGATTCTAACAACGCTTTTTCTTTCTCGGAAACCGCCGCAAGTTCTTTGGTTACGAACTCGTCGTAGGAAATCTTTACTTGATCGGGATTTTCCGCCGCTTTCTTGATATAATACGCCACGGCGTACTGCGTCAAAATTTTACGGTCGGTAAGCCCGTCCATCAACATATTGAAGGTATCTTTATAGGTATAGCCGTAGCTTTGAACGTAGGTATAGCCTACGTTTAAGAAATACGCCACGAGATCGCGTTTGGGGATATTCGTAGAAAGCGCACCGCCGGCAATCAACGCATCGATATCGTCCGCGTAGGACTTAAATTCTTCGTCGCTTGCAAGCTGCTCGGAAATATCCACGGTGGCAACCACCTGATTGAGATCCTTTACGCTGTCGGCAATAATAAATTCACAACCCGTAGCCCCTACCGTAAGCCCGAGTGCGAGAAGTATTGCCGCAGTCTTTTTGAAAGTGAGTTTGTTATTCATAAAATCGCTCCGATTTTGTTTATCGTCATTTTATCGCGTTGGGATAAAAAAGCACTTCCCCTTTTATAATCCATACGCGGTCACACTATATTATAACCGATTTTTTAACAAAGTGCAAACGTTTTTATACCGTTAGTTTGTGAAAGTTAGCGCAAATTTCAAAAATTTCGTCATTTCCGCCATCAATTCCGCCGCATCGCGCTTGCCAAGTATCTCGATAACGGGTGCTTCGCTCATATTCAAGCGCACCGTTTTACCGTATTTATCAATCGCCGCGAGTATTCTTTTATCCCCGATCGCTTCAAGCGACGGAAATTCCAACGCACCTACGCCGCCAGCAACCGTAATCTTTTTCACGCTGAATTTTGCCGCGTAGCTCTTTAATACCGCGATCACCATCAAATTCTCTACGGCACGCGGCAACGGACCGTAGGTATCGCGCAAGGAAGCGTATACCCGTTTATAATCGGCAATGGATGAAATTTCGGCGATTTGTTTATAGCTATCCAGCCGTCCCGCCGACGATTCGATGTATTTTTCGGAAATGTAGGCGTTGGCGCGGATATCCAGCTCCGCCGATTGCGAGCTTTCGCCCGTAAGCTCTTCTTTCAAAAGCTTGGCGTACAGTTCGTACCCGACCTTATCCATATGCCCGTGCTGTTCCGCGCCGAGCACGTTCCCCGCGCCGCGGATTTCCAAATCGCGCATCGCAAGTTTATACCCCGAGCCAAGCTCGGTAAATTCCATAATCGCTTTCAAACGCTCGGCGGCGTTCGCCGTCATTACCCGTTCGGGCTTGAACGTGAAATAGGCGTGTGCCAAACGCGCACCGCGTCCCACTCTGCCTTTGAGCTGATAGAGTTGGGAAATTCCGAGCTTGTCGCTATCGATGACGATAATCGTATTCGCGTTGGGAAGATCGACGCCGTTTTCAATAATCGTCGTCGTGACCAAAACATCCGCTTTTCCGCCGTAAAAATCCAAAACGGCGTTTTCGAGCTGCGTTTTGTCCATTCTTCCGTGCGCCACCGAAACCGTGGCTTCGGGTAAAATCCGTTTGACCGTGGCGGCAAACGTAAAAATACTTTCTACTTTATTATATAAAATAAATACCTGCCCGCCGCGGGAAAGCTCGCGTATGCACGCGTCGCGTATGAGCGTTTCCGTTTCTTCTACGACGTACGTTTGCACGGGCAAACGCTCGTGCGGGGGCGTATGAATGGTGGAAATGTCGCGTATACCCGAAAGGGACATATGCAAGGTTCTGGGAATAGGCGTAGCCGTCATCGTCAAGCAATCGATATCCTTGCGCAAATGCTTAATTTTCTCTTTATGTTCCACGCCGAAGCGTTGTTCTTCGTCCAAAACCAACAAGCCGAGATTTTTGAATTTGACGTCGTTTGAGAGCATACGGTGCGTACCCACGACGAGATCAACCGTACCGTTTGCAAGTCCTTGCAAAATGCGTTCCGTTTCCTTGGGCGTATTAAAGCGGTTTAGCGAAGCAATCCGAAGTCCGAACGCCTTGAAACGTTCTTCTGCGGTGTGGAAATGCTGTCTACACAAAACGGTGCTCGGGCACATCAACGCCGCTTGCTTGCCCGCAAGCACGCAAAGGTAAATCGCGCGAAACGCGACTTCCGTTTTTCCAAACCCAACGTCGCCGCAAAGCAAACGATCCATTACCTTTTCCGACGTCATATCCGCTTTAATTTCTTCGATCGAAGCTTCCTGATCGGGCGTGGGCAGATATTCAAAGCTGTCTTCAAATTCGCGCATAAACGCTTCATTTTTGGGGAAAGGATAGCCTTTATTTTCGGCTCGTTCGGCGTAGAGCTTTTTCAAATCGAACGCTAATTTTTTAAGCGAAGCTTTGACGCGGGCTTTTACGCGTTCGAAATCCGCGCCGCCGATACGGCTCAAAGACGGGTTTGCGTCCCCTACGTACTTGGAAAGGGTATCCATACATTCCGCAGGCACGTACAACGTATCTCCGTCCTTATACGCCACCGCGATATACTCTTTCGTCCCATCCGTCGTTTCAATCTTTTTCGTACCCAAAACCTTACCGATACCGTGCGTTTCGTGTACGACGAAATCGCCCACTTCGGGCGCGGAAAACATATCTCCGCGCTTACGGCGGATACGGCGGTTATCGGGAGCTTTGGCGTATAAATCGTTGACGCCGAGTATTGCCGTTTTACAATCGTGCAACACCATTCCCTTTTCTAATTTTCCGTCTAATACGCAAACGCCCGTTTGCATAGAAAGCTCGTCGGCGAGCTTGCTCGTGGAAATATATTCTTCGGCAAGATTTTCCGTCATTTTGACTGCGCGGTTTTCTTCGCCGCAAAACAGCATTACGCGATATCCCCCGCGAAGCCAGTTTTTTACGTCCGTTAAAAGGGCGGGGAAACCGTTTAAGTATCTCGTCGTCGGCGTAGCCGAAAAATTAAAAATTTTCAACGGCTCGAAAAAGAAGGGATTGCCCGTAAACGTTTGCAGGGCTACTCGTTTCACTCTTTGCACGTTTTCCAAAAAATCCTGCTTATCCGCGTATTGCCGCAAGCTAAAATCAAAGGCTTCGCCGCCCGTTTGCAAGCGGTGGAAGCGTTCTTCGTGTTCTTTATACAATCCGTTGAATTTATCCCACAACGCTTTCCCTTCGTCAAATACAAGCAGGGTATTTTCAGGCAAAACGGAAAAGAAATCGGTCGAGTTCTCCAAAATCGGCAACACGAACGAAGCGTCGATTTCTTCCGCCGCTAAAATCTCGTCCGCAATCCCCTTTGCGCGGGTGTACGCTTCGCTCGTGCGGAACTGCTTTATACCGTTTTGCAACTCTTTTTCGATATTTTCCCGATCGTTATCGCTTACGATAACGTCCGTCGCCGCAAGCAAGGTAAGTTCTTTTACGCTTTGCAACCGTTCGCCCGTCGCGAAATCGTAGGGCTTGATTTTTTCCACGGTATCGCCGAAAAAATCGATACGGACGGGGTTATCGGCGTTGACGGGATATATATCCAGAATATCGCCGCGGAGCGCGAACGCGCCCTTGCTTTCCACTTCAAACGCGCGCGTATAGCCCATTTTCGTCAGCCTTGCGGGCAAGGCAAGGAAATCCATATCTTCCCCTTCTATAAAGCGAATGACGGGTAAGTTTTTGGGAAAAAGCTGTACGAGCGCGTCGATTTCCGCAACGACGACGTCGCACCCTGATTGCAGAGCGTACACGCCGTTTAATCGCCGAAAAAGCGCGTCTTTGGAAAGAGCTTTCCGATAGAGCAAAACTTCGTCTTTCGCTGCGAGAATTTCCGTTTTTTTGCCCGAAATCGCGGCGACGTTTTCCGCAACTTTACGCGCCGAAACGGCGTCCGCAGTCACGTAAACGAGCGGCGTTTGCACCAAGCCCGCTATCATATATTTCAAGGGATCGGAAACGCCGAAAACCGCCGTGGGCGTACCGCGGCGGAGTTCTGCTTCCAAATTAGGGTATTCCCCTTTTACGTTTTCAAAACTGAAAAATCCCCGTTTCATTATCCGTTATATTTACACATTACCTTTTCTATATCCAAGCCTTTCGCAAATTCGGCGGCGGCTTCGCCCGCTTTTTGACAAGCGGCGGCAAACAGTTCGTAATCGTCCTTTCTAACTTCCGATAAAACGTAGTTGATAATGGGAATATCCACGCTTTCGTCGCGAATCCCCACGCGGATACGGGCAAAGTTCTTCAAGCCCGTTTCCCCGATAATGCTACGCATACCGTTGTGCGTACCCGCGCTACCGCTCGCGCGAATACGGATTTTGCCCTTGGGCAAATCGTAATCGTCGTAGATTACGAGCAATTTATCTTCGGTAATTTTATATTTGGACATCAGCTGTTTAACGGCTCTACCCGAATTGTTCATATACGTCAAGGGACGGGCGAGAATGATTTTTTCCCCGCCTATATACGCTTCGGCAACGGAAGCTTCACATTCCTTTTTCTTAAAATTTACGCCAAGCTGCGCTGCGGCGTCGCCCACGGCGATAAAACCCATATTGTGAAAGGTTTTTTCATACTTTTTCTCGGGATTGCCGAGCCCTACGATCAAATACATAGCTTTATTCCTTTTCGTGAAAATTACCGCCGCGAATACGGCGGCGGCAATTTATCTTACGTTTGATTTTAATTAGTCGTATAATTTCGACATAGGTTTGTCAAGATATACGTTTTCGATTGCCGCAGCGAAAATATCGGCAACGGAAAGCACTTCAAATTTATCGAGTTTCTTTTCTTCGGGCAAATGAATGGTGTCGAGCATAACGAGTTTGGTGATCGCGGAGTTGTTCAATCTGTCGATCGCAGGTCCGCTCAAAACCGCGTGCGTACAGCCCGCGTAAATTTCCGTCGCTCCCGCGTCTTTAATCGCTTGCGCACCTTGACAAAGCGTACCCGCCGTATCAATCATATCGTCGATCATAAGGCATCTCTTGCCCTTTACGTCGCCGATAATGCTCATAACTTCCATAACGTTTGCTTTGGGACGGCGTTTGTCGATAATCGCAAGGGGAACGCCGAATTTTTCCGCAACCTTTCTCGAACGCTTAACGCTGCCAAGGTCGGGAGCAACGACTACGTCGATGTTGCCCTGTCTTGCAAAGTGGTTGTAAAGCGTAGGTCCGCCGAGAAGATTATCTACGGGGATATCGAAGAAGCCTTGGATTTGATCCGCGTGAAGATCCATCGTCAAAACGCGGTCAGCACCCGCTTCCGTCAAAAGATTTGCCACGAGTTTTGCCGTGATGGGATCGCGCGAACGCGCTTTTCTGTCTTGACGAGCGTAACCGAAATAAGGAACGACCGCCGTGATACGTCCTGCCGATGCACGCTTTGCAGCGTCGATCATAATGAGCAGTTCCATTAAGTTATCGTTGACGGGCGAACAGGTAGACTGAATAATGAAAACGTCTCTACCGCGGACGCTTTCCGCGATATGTACGTTAATTTCGCCGTCGGAGAACGTACTTACTTCGACCTCGCCAAGCTCGGTATTGAGCTTCTTTGCAATCGCTTTCGCAAGGTCGGGATTGGAGTTACCGCAAAACAACTTGATTTCATTGCCGTGAGTTATCATATGTAACCTTCCTTTTATTTTTTCCGCTTTGCCGTCGTTTTTCCACGATTCGGTTTACGGATTTTTCCTATCGTATCACACCGTTTTCCCCAAACGCGTATCCACGCATCTATTACTATAATACAAGTTTTCAAACATTAAGTCAAGAGAATAGTAGGCTTTTTCAAATTTCTTTTTGCACAAAATTATCGTCCGTTTTTTTACGTTCCTTTTGCCGTTGCCGCATTTCCGTAAAAAAGGACGTCAATAACGCCGAACAGTCCTGTTCCAAAACCCCGCCTAAAACTTCCGTTTTATGGTTAAGTAAATTCGCTTCGGCAAGCTCGGCGGTAAGCGATCTTCCCTTTTGCTCGTACGCGCCGAAATACACCTTATCCACGCGTGCGTTTAAGCACGCGCCCATACACATCGGACACGGCTCTAACGTCACGTACAGTTCGCAGTCTTCGGGAAGCCGCCACGAGCGGAATTTTTTACAAGCTTTATCCAAAGCCATCATTTCGGCGTGCGCGGAAGCGAGCTGTAATTTCGCGCGGCGGTTATACCCTTTCGCTACGACCTTATCTTCAAACACCACGACCGCGCCGATAGGAACTTCCCCTTCCAAAAGCCCTTTTTTCGCCGCCTTGATCGCTTCGCGCATAAATTTTTCTTCTCTCGTCAATCTTTTCATCGTCCTTGCAAATATTCCTTCGTTAAATCGTTCAAAGCCCGTTCGTTTTTCTTAATAATATCGTCCAACCCGTTATCGCCGATCGGGTGCGTCAGCGTATCCGCGCCCGCTTCGATCGTGAACGCGGGAATTTTCAGCGATTTTATGCACCAGTCCTTATACCCGCCCGCGCTTCCTTTTGCATACGCAAGCGGATAGCCCGTAGACGCGGACAAGGCAAGCGCAAGCCGTTTATGTAAGGGGCAGGTACGCATTGACTGATAAAAATACCAGTAAATTTCTTCACCTTTCGTATGATAACTTACCGTATAATCGGGGTGAATTTCTCTCGTGAAATTTTTAAGCGCGAACGTTTCTTTCTCGGAAAAGGGCGTATCGCCTATACAATTTTCACCCCCGCGCGTTCGTACGTTTTTCATGCCTTTACCCCAAAAAGCGGGAAAGTTCACGTTCAAATCCACGCCCGCGGCGTTAGCTTTCCACAGCGAAAAATCGGTATCTCCCTTATTCCACGCGAGCAGTTTTTCCCGAACGGACAAATCTCGCACGCTGCGTATACCCGTTTGCGAAAGTAAAGCCCCGTCGGGATTGACGAGCGGTACGAGCCAAAAGCTACCCACTCGTAAGCCGTAGCGAAAATGGTGTAACGCAAGCTTTGCCGTGATAAATTCCCGTCCGTGCATCGCGTATTGCGCCAAGCCCACGGGCGATCCGTCGCCCACTTTCACGGCGTAAATGTTCCGTCCGAGCAAGGTTTGCCCTATCACGCGTTTTTCCGTTTTTACGCTTTGGTAAAATTCCGTTACGATTTCATAAATATCCACGCATACAATATACGCAAACGGAAAGAAAAAGTTGACTATTTATGATAGGTTGCGCCCGCGTTAATCATATACGCGCGGTAAACCTGCTCTGCCAAAACGACGCGCATAAGCTGATGCGGGAAAGTCATATCCGAAAAAGACAGCTTATAATCCGCAGCCCTTTTCACTTCGTCCGAAAGTCCGCAGGACGAGCCGATGATAAAACAAATATCCTTGCCTTCGTCCGTCAGTTTTTTGATTTTTTTCGCCAAGCCTTCGCTCGACAGCTTTTCCCCTTCTACGGCAAGCGCGATCGCGTAGCCCTTGACAGCGCGAAGAATATCCCCTGCTTCGGCGTCAGGATTTGCGCTTTCGGCGAGTTCCTTAATTTCGACTTTCGCAAAACGCGACAGGCGTTTGACGTATTCGGCTACCGCTTCGCGGTAAAAGCTTTCTTTGATTTTTCCAACGACTACGAACGTGATCTTTTGCATAGTTTACAACCCCGACACGAAAACCGCCACCCAAGTAAGCGTACAAAGTAATACGCCCACCGCCGCGAACAGCCAAAATTCTTTGCCCGAGCCCGTTTTTTCGCGTTTTTGCGGTTTATTCAAAAAGAGTAAATAGCCAAGCGAGCCGATCAAACAAAGCGCGGAAATGATCACGTACGGCACGAAAATAGGCGTCGGGATTTGCTCCACCTTACACGCGTATAAAATAAGAATGAACGCGTTGTTCACAAAATGTGACAGTACGGTCGGCAAAACGCTACCCGCGCGGATCGCCACGAGCGCGAACGCCGCTCCGCAACAAAACTGATAGATCGTTTGCGCGGGATTTTGATGGTACAGCGCGAACAAAAATCCGCAAATCAGTACTGCAGCCCTTTCGTTGAAGCTTTCCTTTAACCCGTCAAGCAGTATCCCGCGGAATAAGATTTCTTCAAACAAAGCGGGTAACACCGCAATCGCAAATAGTACGCCTACGAAACCGAAGCCTGCCGTGGACGGAAGCGTAATTCCCGTGTCCGTGTACCCGAAATTTTTGAGCCATTCCAAAAACAAAGCGTTTAATTCGGATAAAGACAGCAAGCCGATTTGCAACACGAATGCCACGAGAAAATATTTCGCGGGGCATTTTTGCGCTTGCACCGCCCTTTTCAACGGCGTTTTCCGATAACGCAAGCAAAGCCAAGCGATTACACCGAAGCTTATTTGCGGAATGAAATAGCTTGCGTACAAATACCAGTCCGCCTGCTCGTAATTCTCCCCTACCAAGCCGAACGCTTGCATTAGTAAAAGAAAGACAGCAAAAATCAGCGTCGGAAGCACCGCCGCCAAAGAAAAAGCAAGTCCCGAAGCCTTTGCAGGCGTCGGTTTGCCGATAAGCGTATAAAACGAATTGTCCTTTTGCTCTCTTTGCATAATGGTATTATAACAAATTTTTTTTCTTTTGCAAAGCAAAAAACGAGCGAGCGGCATATTTTTTATGCAATAAATCCGCTAACCCGTTAATTTTTCTCTAAATTCTTTTATGATTCGGTTTTCAATACGGGAAACCTGTACTTGGCTCACGCCGATCCGTTCGGCAACTTCGCTTTGCGTCATATCCCGAAAATAGCGAAGCACGATAATTTTTTTATCCCGTTCGGAAAGCTCGTCGATCGCGCCGCGGAGCAGCATTTTATCGAGCCACTCGTCCTGATTGTCCGCCGCGGGCAGCGTTTCGATAAGCTCCCGTTCCTTGCCGTCCTTGAAATCCGTGCCGCTTTGTAAGGACACCGGCATTTTGGACGAGCCGAGCACGAACACCGTTTCCGCTTCGTCCAAGGAAAACTGCTGAGCGATCGTGGAAACGGCGGGCTGTTTCCCGTTTTTGAGCGTGTATTCTTCAATAAAGGCGTTCATTTCTTTTGCCGTTTGCTTCATTGCCCGAGACACCTTTACCGAGCCGTCGTCGCGCATAAAGCGTTTGATCTCGCCCGCAATCATCGGCACGGCGTAAGTGGAAAATTTCACGCCGAAACGCTCGTCGAAGCCCGCGATCGCTTTCAAAAAGCCCATACACGCGATTTGGAAAAGGTCGTCGTAGTCCACGCCCTTGCCCAAATACCGTTTTACGATACATTTCACAAGCGAAACGTTGCTCGAAATCAGCGTTTCCTTTGCCACGGCGTCACCCGTTTTAGCAAGCCGTATATATTCTATTGTAAGCTTTTCGTCAAGCATTCAAGCGATCCCTTACTTTTTCGTTCTCGCCACCGCCGATCCTTTTGAGCATACGAATTTGCGTACCTTCGCCCCGCTTGCTTTTTACAGAAAACTCGCTCATAAACGTTTGCATAATGGTAAAGCCCATACCCGAACGCTCTTCGCTTTCCAAGGTCGTAAAAAAGGGCAAGGTTGCTTGTTCGATATCTTCTATCCCGCAACCGTGATCGGTGATTTTGATATGTAAAGCCCCATTATCTTGACCTTTTTCCGCCGTACATTCGATTACGATCGTATTTTTATCGCCGCCGCGCGCGTAGGCGTGTACGATACAGTTCGTCACCGCTTCGCTGACTGCCGTTTTGATATCGGACAATTCCGAAAGCGACGGATTGAGCGAAAGCGCGAAAGCAGCTACCGCGCTACGCGCGAAGCTTTCGTTTTCACCCATTGCCGCGATTTCAAGTTTCATATAATTTTCCATAAATACTCCTATCGTCAAATTTTAGGCATAAGCGTATACACGCCGCTCATCGCCAAGATTTTGTCCGTGCTTTGCGACGGCGCGGTTACGTACGCGGTCATTCCCAAACGGTTGCATTTTTTATACCTGCCGATTAAAAAGCCGATCCCCGTCGAGTCCATAAACGACACTTCTTTTAAGTCGAACACGACGCTATCGCAACCGATGTTTTGGTCGGCAAGCCTGTCCGCTTCCCGCCGAGCGATCGCGGCGGTATGCTCGTCCAGCTCTCCTATTAACTTCACTCGTAAAACGTTTTTTTCATTGTTGGCGTAAATTTGCATCCTACTCCTCCGAACGAATACATTGTAACGGAATTACAGCCGAAGATTTTGTAAAAAAAACACGGAATTTTTTTTCTTTTGTCGAAAAGTTTTTTTGGATTTTTACAAAAAATCACTTGACTTTTATCGTTAAATCCTTTATTATAGATAAGCATTGTGCAAAAGCATTTCGTCTTTTGACGATACGGGCCTTTAGCTCAGTGGTCAGAGCTGTCGGCTCATAACCGATTGGTCCGCGGTTCGAATCCGTGAAGGCCCACCAAAATTACATACTTACGGCCCAATAGCTCAGTTGGTTAGAGCGCCAGCCTGTCACGCTGGAGGTCGACGGTTCGAGCCCGTTTTGGGTCGCCAAAATTGCCCTTTTCCGTTTTTGGAAAAGGGCAAGTATTTTACTTGATAGCAAGTCGTTTTTATGGTATAATAAGGTTATGGAAAATCCTTTCAAGCAAGCGCAAACGGCGGTATATATCGCAAATATTCCTTCATCGGGCGAAATCAAGCCCGTATATCCCCTTGCGCGGCAGATAGAAATTGAAAACTGTAAAAGCGAAAAAACGCGTCGGGAAAAGTATTATGCGTGGAAGCTTTTAGCGTTCGCCGTGGGCGATTTGGAGCGTTTCCGTTTTGAGAAAAACCAAAATGGGAAATGGCAATGCGACGGTTTTGCATTTTCCCTTTCCCACGCCAAAAACGCCGTTGCCGTGGCTATATCCAAAACCGCGGTCGGCGTAGATATTGAGCCTTATAAAAATAAACCGCAAGAAAGCGTCGTCAAGCGAATTTTCACGGAAGAAGAACAAACGATTTTTCAAGGCTTGAACGAACGGGAACGAGCGGAATTTTTTACCCGAAAATGGACGGAAAAGGAAAGCGTTTTCAAAGCGCTTGACTTGCCCGCCTTTTTCCCCGCCGATTTTACCAAATTCAAGGGAAGAACTTACGGTTGCGATATTGCCGTAAACGGCGAGACGTACCGCGTTTGCGTTGCGTGCGATACCCCGCCTATCTTTTACGAAAAACTTAAAATTTGAACACCGCGCGGGCGTCTTTTCACAAGACGCCCGCGCGTTATTATATTATTTAATTGTTGAGTTCTTCGTTCGTTGCTTTGCGAAGGACTTTTTTTACGCGCTCGGGAGCGTACGGCGCAGTATCTTCGTCGTAATAGCGCACATCGTCCACGTATACGATTTGCTCCAAATCGTGCCTGCCCATACGCACCCAAACGTAGTCGCCTTTTTTCACCGATTTCGTAGGGTCTAAATACCAGTAGTTACAGCCCTGATATCCCCTTGGGCTTACACCCACGAACAGGTATTTACCCCTACCGTGTACGCGTCGAGCGCAGATTTTATCAAACTCGTCGCGAAGCTCTCCAATAAATTTTTCTATATCTTGGCGATGTAGCATAAGGGAATATACGCCGCCTAAAAATTCTTTTTTCTTCGTCCGCATTAAAAGTCGTATCATCATTACGCAATCGTTCATGCGTTTTTCTTCGCGAGAAGCTTCACCGTTTTGCTTTTGATAAGGGTATAAATCCACGGCAAGCCCTGCTTTTTCAAAAGATAAACTACGTTCTTTATTATACGCGCCCGCGAGCAAACGGAACGCCGAAAATATCCATTCTTCCATTTCATCCAAAGAAATACATTTTTCTTCGCGCTCGTAGCGCATGTATTCGTTAGAAAGGCTTATTTTCGTCTTTACCCAAAAGCCGTCCGATAATAAAGACGGCGGTAAAATCGTCAGCGTAAAATCCGTGCCTTGTAAATTTACCGTCGCCATATCGCGCCCCCTTATGAAAAATTGTGAGAATATTTTTTGAAATCGCCGTTTAACTTACCGCGCAAGTGCGAAAACTGCATAGTATGGTTACTCAACAAGCTATTTTGCAACGCAAACGCGTATTTTCGCGCATATTAAAATTCGTTACGGCAGCCGTCGCTTTGGGCGGGATCTTTATGAGCTTTTTTGAAACCGAACTCGATGGTTTTAATCACTGGTCGGCGCGGCTTTTGTATTTCACCGCACAATCGAATATTTGGATCGGTACGGTTTTGCTCGTCATCGCGCTGTTTCCAAATATGCGGAAAGACTGGAAAGACAAGCTGTATTTTTTGAAATATATTTTTACCGTATCCATCACGGTTACGGGCGTGATTTTTTGCGGGCTTTTAGGTCCGTTTTCCGATTCAAGCTTTCGCTCGTGGGGGATATCCAGCCTACTCTCCCACGTCTTTTCGCCCGTTTTAGCCATTCTCGACTTTTTCACGGACGATTATAAAATCGTTTTAACGAAAAAACACGCGTGGCTGTCCACCTTGCCCTTTTTTCTTTACGGCGTCGTTACCTTTATTTTAGAAGCGTTCAACGTCGATTACGGGCGCGGCGATCCCTACCCCTATTTTTTTATGTACTACCGTTCGCCCGTGGGCTTGTTCGGTTTTTCTAATCAATATCCCTTTTACGCAGGTTCATTTTACTGGATCGCGCTCTTTTCCCTGCTCGTCGTAGGAATCGGATTTTTATATCTTCGGCTATACCGCAAAGGAATAAATCGAACCTAATTTTGAGTACCGAATTTTGCGCCATACGGCGTTGAAAGCCTTGATAAATCGTTTGGCCAATCTGCGACTTTCGCCTTTTCGTCCATAAGTATCGATTTAATTCTCGTCGAGCCAAGCTCGATACCTAATATTAACTCTTTGATTTTTCTCTCCCGTTACGCGTTTGCCGCGTTTTCTTCATTTCGTTTTTGTTGTAACGCCCCGATCACTTTATCCCGCTTATCAATGGTATACGTCGGAACGAGCTCTTTTACCAAAATCTTCATTTCTTCCGTTTCGCTATGCGCGGCTTCTGATAAACGCTCCAATCGCTCCCAAAGCCTTTTTTCGTCCAGCTCGATCGGTTTTGCTATGCTAATCAAGCCGTTTTGCGTTTTTTGCAAGCCTTCTTCCGCCATTAAGCGTTCTTCGTATAATTTTTCCCCGGGTCGAAGTCCCGTGCAAACGATATCGATATCCACGTTCGGCTCGAAACCTGAAAATTTGATAAGATTATACGCCAAATCGTAAATGCGAACGGGCTCGCCCATATCCAAAACGAAAATCTGCCCGCCCTTGGCGTACGCACCCGCTTGCAGCACGAGCGAAACCGCTTCGGGAATCGTCATAAAATACCGAATAATGTCTTTATGCGTAACGGTAACGGGACCGCCTTCTTCAATTTGTTTTTTGAAAAGCGGGATAACCGAACCGTTCGAGCCAAGCACGTTCCCAAACCGAACGGCAACGAATTTCGTCTTTTTGCTATGCTTGCCGATCGTTTGTATGATCATCTCACAAATCCGCTTGGTCGCGCCCATAATATTCGTGGGATTGACCGCCTTATCCGTAGAAATTTGCACGAACGTTTCCACGCCGAACTCGTCCGCGCATCTCGCGACGTTGAGAGTACCGAACACGTTATTTTTTACCGCTTCGTTCGGGCTTATTTCCATAAGCGGTACATGCTTATGCGCCGCCGCGTGGAATACGATTTCGGGACGGTATTGTTCAAATACCTTACGCATTTTGACTTCGTCGCGAACGCTTGCAATCAACGTAACCAAATTTAAGTCGGGATATCTACGCTTTAACCATTGCTCGATATCGTAAGCGTGATTTTCATAAATATCCAAAACGATAAGTGTTTTGGGATTGTGCGTAGCAATTTGACGGCAAAGCTCGCTACCGATTGAACCGCCGCCACCCGTTACCAAAACGACTTTATTTTCAATATAACCCATAATTTCGTCAAGGTCAACGCTTACCTGCTCCCGTCCAAGCAAGTCTTGCACGTCCACTTCGCGGTAATGCGAAAAGGTGAGCTGACCGCAAGCAAACTGATAAAGCCCCGGCAAAATTTTAACTGGCAAACGGCAATCTTTGCAAATTGTAACGATTTCCCCGATGCGTTTTTTGCCTACCGACGGCATTGCGATAAAAATTTCTTTTACGCCAAACTTTTCTGTAAGCGACGGAATATCTGCCGTCGTACCGACGATTTTTACCCCGCCGATTTTCTTGCCCTGCTTCTCTTTTGCATCATCCACGATACAAACGGGATTGTATTGCATTTTGTCCGAATTGAGTATTTCTTTAATCAAAGCCACGCCCGCCGAACCACCGCCGACAACCATTACGCGTACCGCTTGTGGACGTTGGTTTTTTATATAATGCAATCCGACCGTAAACAGCTTTTTAGCTATACGGATAAAGTTCGTAAGCGTGAACAAGCACAAAATGTACACGAGCAAAGAAACAAAGGTCGCGTAAAGCTGTCTTGTTACGGCAATAAATATGAAATTTGCTACCGCTACAAG
>JAZLDG010000003.1:0-1810 GCA_045614565.1 Candidatus Scatosoma sp.
CGCAACGGGCTTGACGTAAATAACTTCGTCGCCGTTCATGAAAGTAACGTAACGCACGTCGTCGGAAACGCCGCTTTCGGCGGCTAATTGTGCCATTTGGTCAAGCGTCAATTTATCGGTAATATTACGCGCCGCGCGGAATCCGTCCGCGATCGCTGTTAATTTATCAGTAAGTGCCATTCTCTATAGCCCCCAACTTATTATCAATTAACGTGTTTACGTCGTCTTCGGTAAGCGTTGCTGTTTCCGATACTGTAAAAATTGCGGTATCGTCATTGTTAATAATAAGGCTCATTGCTTGACCGTCCATTTGAATACCGAATATTGCGCCCGCTTCTGCGGCTATAGATATTAGCGGGGCGATCAATTGCCCTTCTACGGTTACGTATACATATTGCCCCGCGTTAAACGCTTCGACGATCTCCGCAAAACTCTTATCAACCGTTGCCGCGCCTGTATTAAAATCGAATGTTTCAACGTTTACACGGAAGCCGCCCGCGCCGCCGCTTGCAACCTCACCGTCGTAAATACCGATTTCATAAATATCCACGGACATTCCAATATCGTTGTTGTAAAGGTTATACGCGTGTAAGTAATCGCCGTTTATCTGCAACGGTACGGCAATGTCGGTGCGGTTTGCGTCGCCGTCGTCGGTAAAATAGCGCGCCTTTGTAATAACGGGAATTGCAACGGCGTTAAGGTTTTTACGCTTGATTTGTGCCTTGTAATTATCCATACTTGACGGCATAGCAAAACCAACGCTATCAACTTTTAACGCTATACCGCGTGACATAAGCGTTTCAAGGTCAGCCCCCAACGCCTTTATTGCCGCGTCAACGTCCGCGTCGCGGCTGTCGTCGGTCTTAATATATACCGTGTCGCCGTCCTTTTTCGTAATTGCGTTATACTCGGCAACCGTGCCGCGCCAAACCTTAATTACGCCGCCTTTGTTTTGATCCTTGATTTTTGTTATAAACGCGTCGTCAATATTTGTCGGCGTTGCGCCTGTCGCTTCGGCAATTGCGGCTATGGTCTGTTCTTTCGTCATACCCTCATATTTGCAATTACTTTGACAAATCACATAATATTTTCTATCTGCCATTGTTTCCCCTCTCAATCTAAATCAAATACATTCGCTTCGGCGTTCATGCGTTTAATTTCAAGTTCCTGTTGTTTAAGATCGTAATACGCTTTATCCTTAACGTAATTCGGATCGAAACGGTTATACGCTCCAAATATCGCCGTCGGGTTTGGCGGTTGGTGTTTTGTTGTTACTTCTGTATACACCACTTTTTCGCCGTCTTTCTCATTTTTAACGTATTGCTTTTTCTCTTTGTATTCGTAACCCGTCGCAATCTTTAATAATGCCCCGTCAAGCCGTTTTAATATGTCGCTTACGTCCTTCTTTTTAAATAGTTCCGCAAATTCCGAATACTTATTTTTGTATTCGCACCAACTCGACACGCTAACGCCCAAACTCTTTGCAATTTGGTTTTCCTCAACGCCGCGTTCGATTGCGTCTTTTATATCGTCAAAATACGGCTTGATATGGCTTTCGTATTTATTCGGTCGTGCCATATCTACCACCCTTTATATAAAATAAGGGGCGCAAACACTATTAAATTATAATGTCGCACCCCTGTTTATAACTATACTATGAATTATTCTACGATAATATTAACACTATACTTTCAATTTGTCAATGGTTTTATTCATTTTTCTTAAAAAAGTTGCATATCGTCACAATGTAACGCACGGGCGCACCATACCGCCGTTATAACCAAATAACGCGGCTTTTGGTTGCAAAGCG
>JAZLDG010000004.1:0-14040 GCA_045614565.1 Candidatus Scatosoma sp.
ACCCTCTCAAATTATGAGATCGACCGACGCACGCCCGATTTAAAGACATTACGCGCCCTTGCGGAATGTTACGGCGTAAGCCTTGATTATTTCGGCGTTGTACCCGCCGACGAAGTGCTTGAACTTTTAGCACGGGCAAAGGAAGTATTTGAAAGCGATCATATAAGCGAAGAACGTAAAAACGAATTGTTTGACGCAATAATGCGGTTAAAACTCGGTATGAAATATAAATAATACTTAATTGGGGGAAAATAAAAATGTCAACAAAGGAATTACAACAATATGTAAGCGAAAATTTTGAGCAAACGGAAAGCGGCTATATTAAAAGCAAACGCGCGGCGGTATATATCCGCTATTCGTCGGAAAATCAGCGCGACGGATATTCGGTCGAATATCAGTTAGACGAATGCCAAAAATATATTGATAACAACGGTATGTTGTTTGTTAAATCGTATATTGACGAAGCCGTTTCGGGTAAATCCGCAAATAACCGTACGGCGTTTTTTGAAATGCTCGCGGACGTTAAAAACGGGCAATACGATTGCGTCGTCGTATATAAATATAGCCGCTTTGCACGCAACCTTGTTGAAGCGACGTTATACCGTCAGCAAATCGAAAAAGCGGGCGCGCAACTTATATCGGCAATGGAACAAATTGACGACAGCACGCCCGAAGGTCGTATGATGAGAAATATTATAATGGTTATGGACGAATACTATTCCGACAACCTCGCAACGTTTGTACAATCGGCGCAATACCTCGCGGCAAAGAACGGTAAAGTAATGGGCGGCGGCGCGCCTATGGGCTTGAAACACAACGACAAAGGCACGTTTGATATTGTCGAAAGTGAAGCGGAAGCAATACGTTTAATATTTTCTATGTTTGCCGACGGGATCAGCCAAGCCGATATATTGCGCGCCCTCGACGATCTCGGTTATTTAACCCGCGACGGCATACCGTTTAAGTCGTCAACGTTCCGCGGTATTTTACGCAATCCGAAATACATAGGTCGTTATGAATTGGAAATAACGGGCTATGAAAAAATAGTAAACGAAAACGCTTTTGACGCAATTATTGATATGCAAACGTGGCAACGGGTACAAATGCGCCTTGCGGAAAAGGCGGCAAAAAAAGAACCGCGCCCGCGCTTGAAAAAGCGTTCATACCCTCTCACGGGTAAAGCCTTTTGCGGTTGCTGTCATTCTCCGTTTATCGGATCGGCTAAAGGATCAAGCAAAAACGGCAAGCGCACCGAATACAATTATTACGTTTGCAAAGGCAAGGACGACAAACGCGTTTGCGATAATAAAAACATACGTAAAGAATATTTGGAAGAATACGTATTTACACAAATACGCGAAACTTTCCTAAATGATAAAATAATTGATAAGATCGCCGCGGAAACGTACGAAATATTAAACACGGGCGGCGATACAAGCGGCGGCGACATAAAAGCATTGCACGCCGAAAAGCGCAAGATCGAAAAGAAACTTGAAACATTACTTGACGCATATATTGACGGGGCTATACCGAAAAGCGTATTAAATAAAAAATCGGCGGCGTTAACGGATCAAGTCAACGCCCTTGAAAAACAGATCGTACGCGCCGAAGTAAAACAAGCGTCAATTGTTACGCCCGAAAAAGTAAAAGCGCATTTGAAAAAAATGATGTATAATCTTGAAAGCGGCGACGCGGATTTACAAAAAGCCGTTGTAAATCAAACGGTCAATAAAATCGTAATCGGTAAAGACGAAATACAAGTTATATTGCAAATCGGCGCGGAAAATATAAGCCCCGCAACGGATAAAGAGTTACCCCGCATAAGCGCACAAACGCCGCGTTAAATTCGGGATAACGCGCGGTAAGCCCCCGCAAGCCGCTTTTTATCCCTAAAAAGAAAAAGGCGGGCGAAAGCCCGTCTTTCCTTGTTTTATGCGTCTTTTTGCAAGATATGCACGTTATTTGTTTGCAACGATCGTATCGCGTACGGTTTGTGAAGGCGCGTGCAATATTAATTCACTTACGATATTCAAATATCGGTGATAATTGCTCGTCGCCAAATCATATACGGCGTGCGTCTGTTGGTAGCCACTTTCGGCTTTCGTCGGGCAATTAAGCCCGTCGGCAATAATAACCGCGCTTGCAATGTCAGCGGCGCAATATACCACGGCACTTACATAATTACCGCTTGTATATGCAAGATATTCACCGCCGTAAATACGTATCATATCACTTGAAAGCATAGGGCGAAAAACGGCGGCTTGGTCGGAATTGGTCTTAATAGTAATTTCGCAATCTCTAAACGTGCCGTAATTGAAAAGCCAACCTTCATTTACGGTCGCGTTTATCTTGCAATTTTCAAAATAAACGTTTTTTGCGCCCCAATATACGGGTTGACCGTAAGAATAACTTTGCAATCCGTTTACGTTAAGACACAAATTTTTAACCGTGTATTGTCTGCCCTTAAACAAGCAATATACGTAATCGCCTTGCGATAATTTAACGCCGTTACAACCCGAAAAATCAAGCGTAACGCGGCGGTTTGTTAAATCGCCCGCGCCGATATCGAACCACGCAAACGGGTTTGACGTTGTACCCTCTCCGCTATTCGGTGCGGTTGCTCCAAACTCACCAACGACCGTTATAGTTAATTCGCCCGCGTCGGTGCTTGCGTTAATAAATTCTTGCGCCATTTGCGAAATAATAACATTGTCGTTTACGCCGTTGCAATTATAAAAATAAGTATTTGCCGCGTTAATATTTGCAAGAATGTTTTGAATTTCGGTTATCTCGTCTGCAACGGACATAATACCCGTACCGTCGATTGACTTATAACATTTAACCTCAATTTCAGTACCCGCAATAAGTGTGCCTGTAAACGTCAGCATTGCGCCCACGGCGGTATAATCAACGCCCGCGGTAACAATCAAGCCGTTAACGTATACGTCGAAGAAAGACGTTTCCGCGTCGTATTGGGGTATACTAAACGTTACCGTATTAGTTGCACTTTCAAGCACGGTACGCCACGCATAACGTTTGAAAAGAGTTACGCTTGACAACGTATCTTTTATTTGTTCAAACCATGCGTTAAAAGACGCGTCAAGGCTCTTGAAAAACGATCCGTCGCCGCTTGTTGAATATACCCAACCGCAAATATCCGCGTCGGCGCGTGTATCTGTCACAATAACGCTTGTTGCATTTGTGCCAACGTAAATATCAGCAAGTACAATATCGTATATATTGCCCGCGCGCACGGGTTCGGGTTTTGTCGGGTTGTTTGCCGCCGTGCCTTGCTGATAAACAAGCGATATACTACGCACGGCAAGGTCTTTATTAAGGCGTAAAAACACGCGGTCGTATCTCGCGCCGCCTGTCGGTGCTGTCACGGGTGCGAAAGTATGCGCCGTATCATTTAAATAATAATGACCGTTAATCCACGCACGACCAACGCCAACGGTTACAAGCATACCGTTTGCCGTAACGTGCAAATCGTCGTTAATGCTACGTAATACGCCGTTACCTATAATAACCGCCAAATTGTCGCAATAATCGTTTGCGTTGTACGTGCGATCGTACGCGCCGTTTGTAAGCAACGCGTTAAAAAATCCGCTTTTTTGCATTTGTTTTCCCTCTCTTTATTGGTAAATTACTTCGACGGTATAACCGTTTTCGTCCTGTACTTCGGTTGCTTCCCGTATGCGTACATTTACGTATACGCCTATTTGGTTATCTTGCACGGTTACAATATCACCAAGTGCGAAATCACGCCCGTATACGTAATTACCGTTTGTTATATCAATTACGCCGTTGAAACTCTCGGTAACTGTAAGCGGCGCAACGGTTTGATTTCCCGCCGCGTCAAGCATTGTTTTATACTGATCGTCTGTATACGTTTGGTCAACGTCGTTTTCGTCTTTATACGTTTTTGTGATTGACGAAGCGTCAACCCAAATTTCGCGGCGGTTCAAATCCGCGTTAGTTGCACCGATCAGCGAATAAAAGCGGTTAACCCCTTCGCCCTCTCCACCGATTAACGCAACGTTTTTTTCGGTTGTCGTGTCGTACAAATATTCGCTTGATGTTAAATTATCAAATTCACGGCTAAATATTACAGGCGCGTTATTGTCGGCATTATTAACGCTTCTGTCGTTGCCTTGATATACCGTATATAGGAATTTACCGCCGCGCAATATGCACATTGCCGACAAGCCGTATTCTTCAAGCACGCCGTCGGTATATTCAAGCAAATTACCGTACGATACTTGCTTTTCGGCGGCGTTTCCGTTGCCGTTAACAATCTTTAACGGAATATTTGACAAATCACCCAACGCAAGCAATGCAATATTGCGGCGGCTGTCAAACTCGCACGCAATCGCATTGTTTTTTACAACCTCGCGCACGGCTGTTTCGACATTGCCGCGCAATATCGTTGCGGCGTTGCTCGTTCCCGTTAATTTATATATCAAACGGCGATCAAGTATTGATTTTACGAAACGCCCCGTTGCAATAATCATTGTTCCGTCTTGCTCATTATCGACAACGTTAATACGTTCAATTATTCCGACTTCGACGTTATCGGGGCGGGTGACATAATGCCCGATTTGCAACAACGCGATATTGTCGGGCGTAACAGGCGTATATATTTCAAAATCGCCCACGCCGAAATAAACAGTATGCCAAATTATCGACTTTGCGGTATCTATAATACCGATAACGTTGGTATCCGATCCGCGTATTTCTACGTACTCAATCATTTATATATACCTCTGTCGATAAGTAAGCGAAAACGACATATTTGTTATGCTTCCGTCGTCGCTGTCAATTGAAAATGCATTATCGCCCGCTTCAAGTTGTAACCACGTACTATTCGGTTTAATCTTATCGTATATAACATTACCGTTATATTTAACGCTCTTGTTGCCCTTGTGCGTTGTAATAACGATATTGTCGCCCGCTTGCATTGTGATATTAACAAGCCCGAAATAATTTCCGTTTTGGTCGTAAATAATCGGGTTTGTTACGGTATCGTGTGCAAGTATGGTTATTTCAAGCCCGACCGAAACGTCGCCGTCGTTCAAAAACGACTTTGTACGTATTGTGTCGTATTCTCCGAACGGTATACCGTCTTCGGGGAAATAAAGCATATCGGCGGGGCTTGTCGTGAAATAATGCAAGTTAACGGCTTCGCTGATTTGTTGTATAACGTCGGCGGTATCTTCCCAAAAAGGTTGTTCACAATGTAACGTTATTTGCATTATGGTTGCTTCCGTCCAACGCGGCATTACAACCGCTTCAACAATTCCGTTTATTACAACGGTACGGTTGTTTTGCGTCCATATCAGCCCGCCTTTTTGTTTCACCTTGACAACGCGCAAAATTGCCCGTTTCGCTTCCTCAACGTCAACCCCGCTTTTTATACGCAAATCAAGTATAATTGCGCGCGGGATCGCTTGCACGTTATTCACGGTATCACCGTCAACGCCGCCAATAACCGCGCTTGCAATACTTGTACCCGCGTTTGTTTGCCCGTCAAAGTTTGTTAAATTAAAAAGCCTGTTATCGGCAAGGGGCAATATATCACCCCTCGCCGAAATGAAATCAAGTTTAAGCATTATACCGCCCCCGCATTCATAAGCCGCGCCGTTGCTTCAAGCTGTTTTCTTGACTTGTACTGTTCGTAACGGCTTGTATATGCTTGTTTATAATTATTTGTTTGGTACACGGTTAAATTGTTGTTTTCCGCGCTGATCTCTTTTGCAAGTTGCTTAATCCAACCCGTATTTTTTTCAAGCGGTACGACAGCTTCCGCGCCGTCCTCACCGATAACGGCGGTTGTTGCTTTGCGAACAACGCCACCCGTTGCAAGTTCGGGTATTTTGGGTATTTCCGCGCGCCACTTCAACCAACTGAAAGGTTCAACGCCCGCAATACTCAACCCGCTAATTTTATCAAGTATTTTGTTAAGCCCTTCAAACGGAAGTTTAACAACCTTGTTTATACCTTTAATGATCGCATTTACAACGGTCTTAAACGCTGTTACAATTCCGTCCTTAATACCGTCGAAAATTTTTCCACCGACGGAAAATACTTTTTTGACTTTTTCCCACGCTTTGCCGAATATGTCACCAAAAAACGTTGCTACTTTTGAAAACGTGTCTTTAATACCTTGCCAAGCGTTTTTTGCGCCGTTTTTCAAGCCGTTCCACATATTTGTAAAGAAATTTCCGACGGGCTGAATAATGTTATTATTAAACCAACCCGAAACGACGTTCCATATGTTTTTAATGCTGTTCCAAGTGTTTTGCGCTGCATTTGAAATACTTTCCCACAAGTTTTTGAAAAAATTTCCGACGGGCTGAATAATGTTATCATTAAACCAACCCGAAACAACGCTCCAAACGGATTTAATATCTTCCCACAACTGAGTAAAAAAGCCCGATACGGATTCCCACAACCCTTTGAAAAAATTTACAATAGGTTGTATGATTTCTTCGTCAACAATTACCGCCAACCGCTTAAAAATTTCAATCCACGGATCAATTACGGTGTGATACGCTTCGACGATACCCGCCCACAAATCGGCGAAAAATTGCGCTACGGGCGCAATCACGTTGTCGTAAATCCACGTTGCCACCGTTGAAAATAACCCAACGCACCAATCCCACGCCGCTTGTATGCCCGAAGTAATACCATTCCACAAATTGGTAAAAAAAGTCGCTGTATCCGTCCACGCTTGTTTAAACCACGCTATTGTATCCGTCCACGCTTGTTTGAACCAATTTGCAACCGCAAACGCCGCATTTTTGATAATGTCCCACAATCCGATCCAAAAATTGCGGAATCCTTCACAATTTTTCCATAACTGCATAAACGTTGTTATAAGTACGGTAATTGCTGTTATTATCAATCCAACGGCGTTCGCTTTCATTGCTTTATTAAGTCCGTCTTGCGCGATTTTTGCGGCATACTGCGCGATTGTCATACCTTCCAACGCCGCTTTGTTTGCAAGGTTGGCGATCTTTTGCCCGACCGTTGCGGCGGTTAATCCCGCAACAACAACCGATACCGTCGGTATATTATTTTTCAACCAATCAAAGCCCGTTTGCAACGCGGGCAAGCCTGTTGAAATTAACCATTCTAACGCCGACGTTTTCAAATTGGTCAACTTAGTTGTTAACGGTTCGATTTTTTCACCAAGTTCCGCGGTTGTGTCGGTGTATTCTGCTTGCGCGTTGTTAGCGTCTATAATACTTTTGTTGTTCTCTTGCCACGCCTTGCCGCTTTCGGTAAGCCCTTGTTCAGCAAGCAACTTTTGTATTTCTTCCGCGCGCTCTGCTTCGGTTGTACAATTTGCAAGTCGTTCATTAAATTCGTCAACATTACCGCCGCCCCATTCAACAACGTCGGCAAGTGTGCCTTGCACTTCGCCCAACGATATTGTATGGTTTATCGCTTCCGCTAATCCGTCTATCGGGATACTATCGCCGTAACGCGCCCATGCACCGATAACGCCGTCGGTAAGTTCGGTTAACTTGCTTTGTTCAAGCCCGATCGCCTGTAAATTCGCGGTTGTTGTTGCCGCGCCTTGTGTGTCACCCAATACGCCATTTAATTTCTTAAACTCCGCTTGTGTTTCCTCGGCGGTATATCCCGCGGCTTTACTGCTATTTTCAAGGCTTGCCATTGTCGTTCTATATTCGCGCGTGCTTTCGGCAAGGTCTAAAACCGTACTAATTGCATTTTGCGCCGCGCTTACCAACGCCGACAACCCGTTACCGATAAACGTTGCGATTGCGCCGCCCGCTATGGTGAAACCGTCGCCCGCGTCTTCTGCCGCTTCGCCTGTATCCTCTACCGCGTCGCCCGCGTCTTCTGCCGCTGTTTCTAATTCCTCAAGGGCTTCGGTTTGTTTTGCAAGTTCTTTTTCGGTTTTGGCAAGGGCTTCTTTTTCTTTGTTAATATCAGTACGTAACTGAACAGCCGCCGCGCTCATATCGTCGGAAGCGTACCCCGCTTCTTCATATTCTTTTGTTAACGCTTTGACTTTCTTCTTTTGCAAGTCTTGTGCATTGTTAAGATGTTTTATGCGTGCTTCAAGTCCTTCTTGACTTTCTGTCCAATCGTCCATACCCGCGGCGGCGGCTTTGAACTCGCTTTCGCTTTCACGTATAAGGCGGTTAGCTTGTGCCAAGCCCGCTTTTAGTGACGTTATATCAATACTAAAACTTGCGCCTAACGTTTCTTGATTTGCCACTATTTCCACCCCCTTAAATTAACGCCCAAAATGCGTCGTTATCTGTCTTTTTGTCGTCCCGAAGTTCGTTGGAATTTGCTTGTTGTGCGCCCGCTGTCTGTCCTTTTTCAATGTAATAATTGATTAGCATAATTACGCCGTCTTTATCTTGTGACATAATTTCAAAAGGCGACAACGTATATAACTTGCTTAACTCGCAAGTGAATTCCATTAACTGATAAAATAACGTTTTCGGGCAAGCGGCGGTTAACCCCTCGCCCGCGTCGCGTTTTTTACGTTGCCGTTACCGCCTTTGATCTTTTGCCCGCCTGTAACGATCTGTTGAAATGTATTCATTACGTCGATACCGTCCGCGCGCATTAACTCTTCGTCTGTAAGGTGTACAAATACGGTTTTAAGAACGTCGCCAATCATTCGCATTTGTTCGATAACGGGCTTGCCCTCAAGTTCTTCTTGCATTTCTGCCGCTTGAATGTATACCGCCCACGGGCAAATATTGGTTTCGTGCATTTTTACAATTTCGTCGTTATCTCCGTAAATCGGAAGTTCATATTTTGCCATTGTTGTTTACTCCTTTCGTATTACAGGAAACGGGCGACAATGCCGCCGCCCGTTTCATTGTTCTTATACTGTTGCGATCTTTTCGGCGACTTCGGAAAGGTTGTCGGGCGTGACAACTTGCGCCGTCCATGACGCGTCGGCTTTAATTTTCGTAATCGCTGTGTCGATACGAACAACCTTGCAAGCCTTACCATTGCCAAACTTAAATTGCGTCTTGTACGCGGTAAAGGGAAGTGTCATACCCGCCGCGTCGGTGCTGTCGTCCTCGGTCTTGGTTGCTTCCTCTGATCCACCGTAAGAACACTTTAAGAACCAAAAATATTCACTTGTGCCGTCGGTGTAATCCTTCTTACCGCTGATTGCGAAATACTGTTCGTGCGCGTCGCCGTCGTCAATGATTGCGCCCGTTGCCGCGTCAACGTTCTTGCCTTCAAGCCATGCAATATACGCCGCACGGATCGCCGCACCGATAATTTCCATTTCGGAAGGTGCTTCCCTTGCGATTTCCGCAAATACGGCGTTGTCGTAATAAATTTGCGTCTTGTCAACGCTCTTGGAAATCTTCAGTTCTCCCGCGGGTACAAGCTGTTCGGGTTTGCCCGCGGGCTTGTATTCTTCGGGGCTGTCGGTAATCGCGTCAATATAGATTTCGGAAAGTCCGCGAAGCAGTCCGAATTTCTTTGCTGTTTCAGCCATTGCGTTATCCTTCTTTCGTTAAATTTGTAAATGCTCGGTGTAAATAAAATCCATAGCCCAACCCGTATGCGTCGGTTCGTCACTCATAACGTCGTTGCCTTTGCCTTGCGGGATAAAGCCCGCCGCCCTCAATGCGGCGCGGATTTCGTCGGGCTTTGTATTCACGGTTGCGGGGTTGTCGCTATATAAAATAACGCTAAACGACCAATCAACCGAATGTACGATATTATCAAAATGCGCGTTGTCGTCGGTGCTATCCACGAAAAACGTTATAAACGTATGTGGGTATGCGTCGGCGGGGTTTAAAGTCCCTTGTAAAAACACGGGATAACCGAAAGTTTGCAACGCCGTTATTAACTTTTGTTTCATTTCTTCAATTCTCCCAATATTTTTTCAAGCGTTTCTTTTTGCGCTCTCTTGATAGGGGCGTTAGCTTTCTTTTTTGCGCGTTGGATAAAGCCGCGCGCGGCAACTTTACCGTGTTTGCTTCGGTTCGGTGTACCGTAATTAAGAAATACAACCTTGTAACCGTCCGACGGGTTATTCGGATCGTAAGCCCCTTTTTTATATCCAACGCGGGCGGTATATCTGTTGCCCTCGACTTCGATTTCGGGCGGCGGCATACTGCTTATTAAATCGCTGTCAACGTTTGATTTTTGCATTTCCGTTATAAGCGCGCTTTGCATGATTTGCGCTGATTGCTTCAAGCAACTTTCCGCGGCTTGGTCAACCGTGCCGCCCGCCTGTTTGATTTGTTCAAACAAATCGTCAAAGCCGTCAAGTTTCAACTTGATCGACATATTACGCACCGCCCTTTATGCGGCGTACCTTGAATTTCAAAAACATATTGCGCCGTTCAACGTTTTCGGGTTCTCCCAATATTTCGTATATTGCGGCGCGGTCGGTGTCCTCGTTGCCGTCAAGCAGTACGACGCGGCAATCGCCCTTTATGTCGGGGCGATACCAACAAACAACTTGCGCGGTATCCTCAACAGATAATACGCCGTTGTCGTTTTTCTCCGTGCCGCCGTACGTCTTGAAATTAGCCATTATAACGCCGTCAATGTTTTTATAGGCTTTTATATTAACGCCGTATGAAACGCCGCTTGTGGGCTGTTGCAACCGCAAGGGCGTTGTCATTTGCCCCGCTTCGCTCGGTCGGAACATTACGCGTCACCCCGTTTCAATGAAAGTTGTACCATACGGCGGTTGAAATACTCGCTATGCTTAACGCCGCCGCTTGTATAATTCCATAGGTCGGTAATACCGCATACGATACAACCGACAGCCGCCGCACTTTCGGCAACCTCTCTTTTAACGCCGCCGCTGATTAACTCGTCGATAACCTCGTCAATAAAAATTTGTAATTGCCCGTCGTTATACGTCGGTGTCGCGTCACCGTATAAAGCGGTTTTAACTTTTTCAAGCCTTTCGGCGGTTGTCAGTTGTGCCATTTTTATAACCTCGCTTTATTTATGTTGCGTTGCGTCGCATTAACCTACTGTTGCGACGATAAAACCTTCGTTATATACAACGTCGCAACCGATATCAGCATTGCCGCGAATTGTAAGCAGTCCCTTATCAAACTTGAAATCTTCGGAAACCGATACTTCGTAATTGCCGAAAAGGTCAAGCTTAGCCTTCGCGGGCTGTCCGTATACAAGCTTGCCCTCGGTAAGATTGCTATTAAGACAATACTTAACGGAAAGTCCGCCTTCCTTAATGATACCGATATTGGGGTTGCTTGTGTCGGGTGTAATCTCGTAAACTGCCTTTTTGTCGCTTCCGCGTACGTCGCCGAATTTTACAAGGTCGGCTTTGCAAAGGAAAAGAACCGCTTGACCGACAACGTTTTCGTCGCCGCCGTAATTAAGCGCAATTGTACGAAGTGCCTTTTCATCAATTGCGGTAAGGGCTTTTTTAACGTTAAGGGCGCTTGCAAGTATCTTCTCAATGATCATTCCGCTTGCCTTCTTACGAAGTGCAAGAAGCGCGTTCTTTCTTACCTTTTCTTCGTACTTTACGGGAGATTGCTTTCTTACCTGTCTTGAAATATCGGAAATTGTTGTAATTGTTGTGGGCTTGATTTCCACGTAATCAACAACCGTTTCGCCCTCGGAATACGATTCACCTTCGCTTGTTACGCCCGCGGTCGGTGCGGTAAATTCGTAACCGACCTTATCGCTTCCCATTCCTTCGCAATCCTCGATTTCGACCATATCAACAATTGAAGAAACTTCGTTGTTGATTTCGTTAATGCCGCTTACCTGTGTAGGGGTTGCGATCTTGCCGCTTGAAACAAGCATTGCGCGCGCTTCTGCGTTGGTAATCGTCATTTTTTCGCTGTTTGCGAAAGCCTGTGCGCGGGCTTCAATATCCGCGTTTTCGTTTGCGGCGGGTGCGCCGTTTCTTGTTGTCATTGTTGCCATAACGTTCATACCTCTTTCGTTGTTGTTTTCGTTTGCGCTTGCTTCCTCGGCGGGCGCGTCCTCTGCGGGTTCGTCGATCTGTGCAAGCATTTCCTCGGCTTCGGCAATCTCTGTTGCAAGAGATTTAAGCGTATCGCCGATCGCGGCGCGCTTGTTCGCGTCTTCCTCGGTAATAAGAGAATTCATAAGGGTTTCCTTGCGCTGATTAAGTGTGGCAAGGTGCTTTGTGTAAAATTCCTTGTTTGTCATTTTCAAATCACTCCGTACATTCTTAAAATTTTTTCTGTTTGTGTGTCTGCTTTTGCTTTCGGTTTTGCCCCGTTATCCAACGCGGCGCGGGCGTTCTCCAACGCTCGGCGGTCGCTATCCAACGACCGACTATTTATGTTAGTTCCCCCGTATGCGGGGAAGTTAACAGCGGATACTTCAATTACCTTGTCAACCTTGAGTATTTCGCGTACCTTTACGCCGTCGCGATCGTGCCAACGCTGATTTTCTTCGGATACGAAGAAACAAAAACTCATACCGTCCATGTCGCCGCGGTCAATCGCGGAATACAGGGCGCGGGCTTGCTCGTTGTTCTCGGTGTCAAGGTCAGCCTTTATATTAACGTCGCCGTTATCGTCAACCCAAAGTTGCATTGTATTGGGCTTGTCGCTTTTGTTATTGCGGCGGCTACGTGCAAGCGCAATGCCGTTAAAATCGTGATTAACTAAAAGCCGCACGTCGTCAAAGTCTGTTTCGGAAAAAGCCCCTTTGCGGATAACCTCGACAAACTCGCCGAAACAATCAGCAATACGGGTTTCCTGTTCGCATACCGCCGCCAAGCCCTCGACAATATGCCCCGTGTTTTCGCCGTCCGATCCACTCGCGCGGAATTGTGCGGTAAATCCTCTTTGTAAAAAATAATCGTTTCTTTTTTTATTCATTGTTTGTTCCCTCACTTTGTGCGTCCGTGCTTGTCGCGTCAACTTCGTTGTATCCTCGCGGCATTACGTCGCCGCCCTCAATCGGCGCATATCCTAATAGGGCGCGCGCTTCGTTCTTTGTAAATATGCCCGCGGGCAATCCTATTTGTAACGCCGTCAATTTGTTTTCCATCGACATAAACGCAATGTCGTTCGGATAAAGTACAATTTCATTACCAAACGCCGCGCCGCGATCGCTAAATATAACGCGGCTCATTGCTTGCCCTAAACTTTTTATATCAGCTTCAAGCGCGTGTTCGTAATATGCTTCCTTTTGCGCTTTCGTGTAATCGCCGTTAAGTATTGCAAGGCTTGTGCCGTTTGCCCGTAATATTGTATCGTGGAAAAACTTTAATGTTTCCGCGTCAACAAGTTTTATTTCGCGGGGTATGTTTTGAAACTCACTTGACAAATCCGTTACAAGTATACCGCTTTTGTTTTCTTTTAAGTTCGCTTCAAATTCCGCGCGTTTGTCCTTTAACGCGTCGGTTTCGGAATACGTATTTACTTTCAAAAGCGCGTTAACGGTGCATGATACTTCAAGGGCTTTGGCTATACTCTGTGTAAGTTGGTCGTAACGCTCCAACATTGTAAGCAACCCCGCGTTATCGTTGCCGCCGAACATACCGCCGCCGAAATAATCGTTAACGCCGTAATCTTTGCGCCAATGTATTACACTATCGGCGGGTAACGTGATTTCGTAACCGTTCATAAATCGCAATTTAATATATAGGTCGCCCGCGTCGGTTGACAAATACGTTGCTTCGGACGGTTTCAGCGGGTAAAGCCCTGTATAAAACCTTTCGCCGCCTTTCGTCTTATACCACATAGGATATATAAAAACGTTTTTTGTCAGTTCAAGCAGTATTGTTATTTTTTCAAGGAAATCGGCGGTTGTCATATACGCGTTGGGGCGTTTAAGCACTCGCGCAATACTGCTATCAGTTACGACAGATTGCGCGCCGTCTGTATTTCGTATGTGTCGCGGATCAAGTTTCTTAAATTCGTTTGCTTTGCAACGGATAGATTGCACTACAATATCCGACGCGTAAACATTTTCACCGAACGACGTATAAAACGGCGGCGCACCGTTGTTCGTCGGGGCATATATCAACCCGCGCGGCTTTTCTTT
>JAZLDG010000005.1:0-1141 GCA_045614565.1 Candidatus Scatosoma sp.
CCCATAATAGAGCTGCTTTCCAAATCGTAGTACGTGACGGAATAGCGCGAAAGGCTTTCGCTCTTTACGCCCACCTTTTCACGGTTTTTTACCTCCCATTGAAAAAGGTTTACAACGCCCATTACCACGTCAGGCGGATAAACCACCTTTGTAATAATCACGTCGCCTTCGTCCTCGAATACGTCATCATCGCCCAGCGTATAAACGCCGTCATTATACAGCGATTTTGAAATTTGGAAAGTGTCGCCTTCCTTAAAGCGTGTTTGATCAAAAAACAACTTGCCCTGAATGATATGTCCCGCCGTACGGATATTACGCACTTGAAAATTGTTGTTTGTGTACTTGCGTATAAGCGTTTCAAGAGATACGAGCTTTGCCCGTACCTCTTCATCGCTCATATTGTTCAAAGAGGGCAAGTATTCCCTCAACTTTTCAACGGAAAGAATCATCGAATATTACCCCCTTTTCGTCACTTACTCCGCAAACTTCGCAAGGACTACCTTTGCTTCGTTCGTCAAGGCTACACCGTAATAGCGGCTTGCCGTAATGTCGTGACGCTGCTTCTTCGGCAACCATTCGTGGTCAACCTGCGTATCCTTTTTAAGGAAAATCGTCAATGCGGGAAGTTCGTCTTCGGTGTATTCCGTTTCAGCCGAATCCGCTTCAAGCTTGATGATAGGGCAGGTATAAACACCGTCAACCGCCTTAATCTTGTTGCTCTTCTTGATCCAGCAACCAGCAATCTTACCGATTGCGCCGTTTACAGCAACGCCCGACGTGAATTTGTCAGCGGAAAGGAATTGCTCATCTTTAAGCAACTTCGCTTCCTGTTTGGGATTGATAAACATAACCTTTTCGATCCCGTCTTCCTCGTCCTCAAACTTCGTCACCGCGTCAACAATGCTTGCATAACCGATTTCGTCCGTACCGTCGCCCGCAACGTTGGTAGCCGTCAATGCCGCTTCCAATACGTCGCTGTCTACCTTGCCAGCAATGGACTTCGACAACTGCGATTCAGCTTGCCCTACGGGATTGCCTAAACCGCTGTTAATTGCCGTTTGGAAGATTGCAACGGACTTCGCCGCGCACTTAATCGTAAACGTACGGGAGCTTGCCGTAAGGCTTACAGTTTCAAGTTCGC
>JAZLDG010000006.1:0-3526 GCA_045614565.1 Candidatus Scatosoma sp.
CGAATCAGTTACACTATGATGGAAATGAACGAACCAAAAAATTTACGTCCGCAAAGTAAAGTCCAGATGAATCTCTGGCGCTGACCAATTCCCTCCTGTTTTGAGCGGTGATTTATACCGTGTTTTTTTCTGTTCCTTGTCATAATATCGTACCTTTTGACTTTCTACTCTTTGAGGTTTTTCTCTTGTATATGTTATTCTTTCTATACAGGCTTTCAATAGCCTGTTTTTTTCTTGCGCGTTTACGGCTGGATTTCTCAACGCTTCCAGCGCGTCACGGAATCGGCATAACTTTTCTTCATAGTCAACGGGATTCGGCATACTGTCCTTCGCCGTACATAATGCTTGCGTGATTTCTTCCTTCTCTTTCAGCAATTTTGCGTTTAATTGCTTAAAGATTTCAGGCGGCATTCGGCTTTCGCTGTCAGGATCAGCTTGCGCTTCCCATTGTGCAAGCTCTTTCTTGTTCAGGGCTTCAAGCCGCTTTTCAAGGTTTTTAATCAGCTTTCCGTGTAGCTTTATGCTGCCGCCCTCGTCGTTTTTCAACCGTAATTCAAAGTCCGCTATACATTCTTCAAGCACCTTGCATATTTCCTCTACAAAATCTTCAAATATGCAAGATCCGCTTTTGCATTGCCGCTTGTTTAAGCATATTAAGCGGTGACGTGCGAAAGGGTACGGACGGTAGCTCATTGCGCTGCCGCATTCGCAATACAAAAGACTTGCAAACGGATTCGCCACCTTGTTTTTGATCGTATGGCGGGGATTTTTCCCTTTCTTTTCCTGTGCGGCGTTGAATAGTGCTTCGTCCACGATTGCAGGGTGCTTTCCGTCGAATATCAGGTATTCACCAATGCGCGGGCGCGTTTTAAGCAGTTCGCCGTCCTCTACGATAGTTACGGTTTTTCGCCAATTCCACTTTACCTTCCCGATATAGTGAATGTTTGCTAAAATATCCTTCATTGTCCCCGTCGTCCAAAATTCTTTTCGCGGTGACTTAATATTCAAGTCGTTCAAATAATCACAAATACGTTGCGGCGAATAATCCTTGTTTACGTACAAGTCAAATATCATACGTACCGTGTCCGCGTCATCATTCGGCTTTAAGGTTTTACATTTTGTTTTGCCTTCTTCGTATTGTACCTTGTCGTACCCGAAAGGCGGGTAATTGCCGATATACTGTCCTTGCGATACCGCTAACAGCTTGCCGCGGTTTAGGATTTTTTTAGTGTACTCTAAATAATCGTTCCCGCGTTTCAGCTCCCGCTCCAACGCGTCCCAATCGTACTCATTCCGCAAATCGTAAATGTAATTCGTCGTAATGACGTACGTATTCGTATGTTTTAAGAGCTTCATCATACGCCCTATATCCTCTAAATCACCACGCGTAAGACGTTGCGGCTCTACCACGGCAACCGCTTTATATTTTGGCGATTCTACAAGCCGTAGCACCGCGTTTATTTCAGGGCGTTCTTTGATCGTTTCCCCTGATACCACTTCCCTATATTTATTGTATTCGGGTACGCGTGCGCCTAAATGCTTTTCCGTCCATTCGTCAAGGATTGATTCGTGCTTTTGTAAAACTTCCTCGACGGTTAATGTAGGATCGTCAGCCCGCGATTTCCGCAGGTAAATGATAACCTCTTCCGCAGTGAAGTTTATTTCTTGATGATACATTCCTGTATACCTCCTATTTGATCTTCAATTCCTTTTCAAGCTCTTTCAAGTCTTTCTTTCTCCATTTAAGGTAGTCACGGGTAGAAAGGATATTATAGTACCAAAACACAAAACATTCGCCTTTTTCCTTGCATATCCTTTCAATATCTACAAGAAAGATGATCAACGCCTTCAACGCTTCGTATTCTTCGCGTAGCGTTTCCTTTTTTGCCGCAAGCCACTTATCCAAAAGTATGCTGTAATCGTTTTTTATAGGCTCACAAAAAGCCCTGTTTTGGTAAATCCAGCCCCACGGTAAATCCCTAATCATTTTTTACATTATTCTCCTTTATTTTATCTTTTTTGCTAAAATTCGCCCCTTTCTAATATGGTATGATATTCCTGTGGATTTTGGAAAAGCCTGATTGTATAATATTTTCAGTAAATATCATTACGAACACCTGTTCTTCCATAGGTGAAAAGGAGATAACAAAATGAGTGTAATAGATACATATATCAAGCAAATCACGGAATACTTGCAGCAATGTGACGACGTAGCTTTGCTTGACCTCATCTTGAAATTACTTCAAAAAGGCTAATAGCCCTTTCAGCTTTTCCTGATCCATATTATATAGAGATTGTACGGCGGTTAAAAAAACTTCATCTTTCCGCATTCTTACAACGGCGTTTGCGATAACGTCGTTATTTTTTTGCATTTCTTCCCACCCCATAATTTGCGCTGGCGTTGTTTGTAATGCCTTTGCCAGCGGCTCTAAAATATCAAGCGGCAGGTTTTCGATCTCCCCCTTTTCGTAGCGGAATATGGTTGCGCGGTTTTTGCCTAAAATCTCCGCCAACTTATCCGCGCTCATTCCTAATTCTTTCCTTCGTGCTTTAATACGTTGTCCTATGTGCATAAATTCACCTCCTTTGAAAGTATTATAATCAAAAATTCGCGGTATAGCAACTAATTTTACCTGATTTTTGAAAAAAAGTCGCAAAAATGCCTTAAAAACGCTTGACAATACTTTTTTAAGGTGCTACAATACAGACAGTCGCAAGTTACGCGACAAAATGTAACAGGAGGTACAAAATGAATATAAGCAAGCTGAAAGGAAAGATTGTTGAGCATAATCTTAACGTTGCAAAAGTGGCGGAAGCCCTTGGAATCAATGAAAAAACGCTGTATAGAAAGCTCAATGATGAACGTATCACCGTAGGCGAAGCGGCGAAATTAAAGGGCATTTTGTCGCTTACTGACGCGGAAGCTATCGAAATTTTTTTACGGTAAAAGTCGCGTGGCACGCTACACTACAAGCAAAAGGAGATGAGCAATGAAAAGGAAGGAAACAACGTACACGCTCAAAAAGGTTATTGAGAGCGAAAGGGCAACCGTCCGCGTATTCAGTCCCGTACTGACGGAGGAAGAACGCACAAAACGGTTTGAGCAGATCAAGAATGCGGCGGCGCGATTGCTGATTGCCGCAGGGCAGTAAATACATAAGGAGAAAAAGCAATGAAAGGAATAGCATTTAAGGGCGACGTGAAAGACGTATGCGCGGAGCTGGAAAGGGAAGCGAAGCGTTGCAAGGGTATGACGGTAGGCGAATACTTAAAGCGCATTAAGCTGGAAAAAGCGGAAAAGAAACAGTTTGAAGAAATTATGGAGGGCGTAAGCAATGGAAATTGATAAAAGCGTTGAAACATTGATCAGGGTATTGGTTGAAAAAATTGAAGCGTTGGAAACGGATAACTGTATGTTGCGCTGGGATCGCGACAACCTGAAAAGAAGGTTAGACGAACAGGGGGCGGCGAATGGTGGCAGTAATACGGATCAATAAGACCACCGACTACACCGTGATGAGCAATT
>JAZLDG010000007.1:0-1859 GCA_045614565.1 Candidatus Scatosoma sp.
GTGTTCGACCTTATAAGCAGGGCGCGGGAAGTGTTCCAAAGCGACGACGTGCCAAAAGAAAAGAAAGACGAATTATATAAAGAGCTTATGCGTTTATATCTTTCTATTTAATAGCCGAGAACGGCTATTTTTACGGCGATATTTGCGCCACTTTGTAAGACAATGAAAACGGGGGAAATTACATTGAAAAACGATTACACGGAACAAGGAAAAGAATTATTATACGATATGGCAGTACAATACGTTGACGCATATTTGCGTTATAGTTCGCAAAAGCAAGACGACGGCGTAAGTATTGAAATGCAAATGGACGAAATAAACAGCTATTGCGCCCGTAAAAATCTTGTCGTTCGTAAGTGGTACATAGACACGGCAACGAGCGCGAGCAAGAAAGCAGCGGAAACGCGCGACGGGTTTTTCGAATTGATACAGGATATTAAAATAGGCGATACGGCGGGAATATTGCTTGTTTACTCTACGAGCAGGGCGTTCCGTAATTCGTACGAAAGTCATAAATACCGCCGATTTTTAAGAAAGCATAATATACGCCTAATGTCCGCGACGCAGCATATAGACGAAGAAACGTCAAGCGGACGGCTTACAACGTCTATTCTTTCGGATATCGACCAATACAAGGCGGAAGAATTAAGCGACTATGTAAGCTCGGCAATGCGTACAATGGTAAAGCGCGGATTTTGGACGGGCGCACCCGTTCCGCTCGGTTATAAGGTCGTACCAACGACGGACGAAGCAGGGAAACCGCGTAAAAAATATGCGCTTGACGAAGAAACCGTCGAATTTGTCAAGGAAGTTTTCGACGATTATATAAAAGGCATAGAGCCGTCCACGATCGCAAAGAAATTACAGCGTTACGGCTTGATTACAAGCAAGGGCAATCCGTACAACGCGGAAGCGGTACGGTGTATTTTATATAACGATTTTTACACGGGAACGCGCCGCCTAAAAATGAAAGGGCAAGAAGAATTGATTTTTGAAAACTCCGTACCCGCTATCGTAGACAAAGCAACGTTCGCACTCGCGCAACAAGTACGGCTTGACCGCCAAACGGCAAAACCAAAGCCAAAGTCGGCAAAATCGCGCTATCTCTTAACGGGTAAGATTATTTGCGGGGAGTGTGCAAAGCGCGGAATTGAGGGGCATTTAATCGGTAATACCACCATATCGTTAAAGCGCAGCAACGAAAAGAAATATTATCATCACTCGTACAAATGCAATAAAAAACGCCGTTATAAGGATTGCGACTTGAAAAACATTAAGCGCGAAACTTTGGAGGAGTTCGTCTTGCGACAAGTAAAGGAAAAGGTATTGAACGAAAGCATTATCGACCAAATCGCAAGCGAAGTATTGACGGAGCTTGACAAATACCCGCAACCGATAGCGGACGAAAAAGCGTTGAAAAAGCGTAAAAACGAAATATTAAAAGAGCTTGTTTCCCTTGCCAAAATGAAAGCGGCAAACGATATTGACGCGGAAGTTTACGCGCTCACGAAAAAGGAATACGACGACGAAAAGGCGCAAATTGATATTGACCTGTTCGCCATTGAGCAAAGCAAAAAGAAAAGCGTTGACCGCGATTTCGTCGTTTCGACAATCCGCAAAATGATTACGGATATAAACAGCGGCGATCACGAAACTATAAAAGCCGTATTAAATCAAGTCGTAGAAAGCATTATCGTAACAAACGACAAGGTTATCGTTAACCTTGTCCTTTATTTCACTCGGTACGCGTCCAAGACGAATTTGGGCAACCCCAAATACGCGATAGGCGCGGAATTTTACCGCACGGATAAAAAGGCATAAAAAAAGGGCGGGGATTGCTCCCCGTCCGTATTCCTTAT
>JAZLDG010000008.1:0-1340 GCA_045614565.1 Candidatus Scatosoma sp.
ACGCAACGAGTACAAAAACATAATTGTTTCGCGTATGTCAAGCAAGACACAAAACAAGGACGGCGGCAACTATACGAAAACGTATCAAGACGAAAGCCACGACGTTGACGAGGAAAACGGAAATTGCGAGATCGCCGAAGCGTGTTGGCGCGGTATGTCAACGAAAGACGATCCGTTATTTATAAATTGCACGACGCAAGGTTTTTCCCGTGACGGTTGTTACCTTGACAAAAAGATCGCGCACGCAAAAGCGGTTATCGAGGGCGAAAGCGACGATATACACTTTTTGCCGTTCTTATTTGAGCAAGACAGCGAACAAGAGATTTGGCAAGACGAAAGCAGTTGGGAAAAGTCAAACCCGTCGTTGCGGTACGGCGTTAAAAAGTATTCAAAGTTACGCCGCGACGTTGACCTTGCGAGAACCGACAAAGAAGCGCGTTTACATTTGCTTTGCAAGGATTTTAATATCAAGCAAAACAGCGCGCAAGCGTGGTTACGATCCGAAGATTTTACATATATACAGGACAAAAAGAGCCTTGAAGATTTCCGCAACTGTTTTTGTCTTGCGGCGTTGGATTGCTCACAAACAACCGACTTGACAAATTTGAAATTGTTGTTTATGCGCCCCAACGATCCGACAAAATATATATTTAGTCATTATTGGATACCCGAAAGCAAGTTAACCGATACCGCCGACAAAACAGCGGGCGCGCGTTATCAAGAATGGGCGCAAAACGGTTATATAACAATATTGCAAGGTAGCATTATAGATTTAACCGAGGTTACAAAGTATATTGCGAGATTAAAAGAGCAATACAATATACGCGTTTTGAAATGCGGATACGATAAAGCGTACGCGCGCGAATTTGAAAAGAGTATTGACGATTTAAGCCCGACAATACGCGAGCCGATCAATCAAAAAGTAATGTCAACCCCTATGAAATGGGTTGAACGTGATTTCGCAAACCGCGTTATAAATTACGGCAACAACCCCGTTGACGCGTGGTGTGTCGGTAATGCTTGTTGTTATATCGACGGGCATGAAAATTACAGTTGCAAGAAATCGCAAGCAAACAAACGTATTGACGGCGCGATCGTATTTATAATACTTTACGCAACCTTATTAAAGTTTAATTCGGAATTTCAAAACGTTATAAAATAAAGGTGATAAAATGGGTGTTTTTGATTTTTGGCGCAAAAAAGAAAAGCCGCGCGGGTTGATATATGCCCCGACGAACAACGGTGCGCCGCCGTTTTATACGTCGTTCGGTGAAAATGTTTACGCGTCGGATATTGTAGTGCAATCTATCCGTTGCAAAGCAAACGAATTTAAGAAACTT
>JAZLDG010000009.1:0-19162 GCA_045614565.1 Candidatus Scatosoma sp.
AAACGCAAGTTTTCCAAAAGTACGCAGCAACCGTCTTCGCAAGCCGCAACTTTTGCCTTTGCGTCTTCGCCGATTACGTCGCAAGCGAAGGTAACTTTGTTGTCAAGCAATTCGTTCAAGCGTGCCGCAACGGGCGCAAGCGTGAGCTTTTTCACGTCTTTCTTTGCTTTTTCAAGCGCTTCTTGCGTAGCTGCGGCTTGTTCGCTTTCGGGAAGCGCGGCGATTTTCGCCTTTTCTTTCTTGTTGAGTTCGAGCTTGTCGTCGAATACGTTGTGGGGCTTGCCCATATGCGAGCAAAGCACGACTTTCGCACCTTGTTCCATCAAATACTTGATGGTGGGCAATGCGCCGATGATACGGTTTTCGTCGGTGATAACGCCGTCTTTCATAGGCACGTTGAAATCACAACGTACGAGAACCTTTTTGCCTTTTACGTCAACGTCTTTTACGGTTTTCTTGTTCATAAAATGGAAATCTCCTTGACTTAAAATTTTTCGTACGTATATATAATACCCGTTTTTTTTGCTTTTGTCAACTTTTTACAAAAATAATCGAAAAAAAGATTTTGTTTTACAGGAATTTTCCCTAAAAAGTTGACTATCGTCAAGCAAATGTGATATAATATCGTGTAGAAAGAAAAAAGGCGGTGTTTACGAATGAGTAGAGCAGACGAAATTTTCGCGCAAAATATGCAAGACATTATGGATAACGGTTTTTGGGATACCGATCTTCCCGTTCGTCCCCATTGGGACGACGGCGCGCCCGCGCATACGGTGAAAAAGTTTGGGATTGTCAATCGGTATAATTTGCAAGAAGAATTCCCGATTTTGACCATTCGCCGTACGGCGTTCAAATCGTGCGTGGACGAGCTTTTGTGGATTTGGCAAAAAAAGAGCAATAATATTCACGACCTTAATTCGCATATTTGGGATAGCTGGGCAGATGAAACGGGCAGTATCGGTAAAGCGTACGGCTATCAGCTCGGCGTGAAACATAAATATAAAGAAGGGGAGTTCGATCAAGTAGACAGAGTGCTTTTCGATTTGAAAAATAACCCCGCAAGCCGTCGTATAATGACGAATATTTACAATTTCCAAGACCTGCACGAAATGAACTTGTATCCTTGTGCGTATTCGATGACGTTTAACGTTACGGGAGATACGCTCAACGGCATTTTGAACCAACGCTCGAACGATATGCTCACGGCAAACAACTGGAACGTCGTACAATATGCCGTACTGCTGATTATGTTTGCGCAGGTATCGGGCTTAAAGGCGGGCGAACTCGTGCACGTGATTGCCGACGCGCATATTTACGATCGGCATATTCCGCTCGTGAAAGAAGTGCTGGCAAAACCCCGTCACGCCGCACCCAAACTCATCGTAGATCCCAATGTGACGAATTTTTACGATTTCACGGTAGACAGCTTCCAACTCGTGGATTACGAATATGAAAAGCTGGACACGAAAATCCCCGTTGCGGTGTAAGGTGGAATTATGATTAAAGCAATCGTACACGCGGATAGAGAGTGGGGAATCGGCAAGGATAACGATATGATGTTCTCTTTGCCCAAGGATATGAAGTTTTTTCGCGAAACGACGCTTGGGCACGTTGTGGTTATGGGCGGGAATACCCTGCGCTCGTTCCCAAATCAAAAGCCCTTAAAAAATAGGGTAAATATCGTGCTTTCAAGGGGGCAGGTACGCGACGACTGCATAATCGTGCGTTCCTATGACGAACTGAAAGCGGAGATGAAAAGGTATGAAAACCAAGACGTTTACGTAATCGGCGGCGGCGCGGTTTATAAGGAATTGTTGCCCTATTGTCACGAAGCGTTGGTGACCAAAGTAGACGCAATCGGGGGCGCGACGGTGTTTTTCCCGAATTTGGACGAAAACGAAAATTTCGTTTGCGTGGACGACGGAGAAAGTATAGACGATAACGGCTATACGATTCGTTTCACCCGTTATCAAAATAAGTCGCCGAAAATTTTATAAAAATTTCAAAATACCCCGCGTTTTCGTTGCAAAACGCGGGGAAAAGTATTAAAATAATAAGGTTGAATTTTTAAGTATCTAGGAGATAGTACGAATGTTAAGAGAAGATTTGAGAAACGTTGCGATTATTGCCCACGTTGACCACGGCAAGACGACGCTCGTCAACGAAATGTTGGCGCAAGGCGGGGTTTTTCGCGAAAATCAGCAGGTGCAAGATCGGGTAATGGACTCGGGGGATTTGGAAAGAGAACGCGGTATTACCATACTTGCAAAAAATACGTCGGCACACTACAACGGCGTAAAAATCAATATCGTAGACACGCCGGGGCACGCCGATTTCTCGGGCGAAGTTGAACGTGTCTTGAAAATGGTAAACGGCGCGCTCATTCTCGTCGATTCGGCGGAAGGTCCGCTGCCGCAAACCCGCTTCGTTATGCAAAAAGCACTTTCTTTGGGTTTGAAAATTATTATCGTTATCAATAAAGTTGACAGACCTGACGCGAGAATAGACGAAGTCGTAGAAGAAATGCAGCTTTTGATGATGGAGCTTGACGCGACGGACGAGCAGCTTGAAAGCCCGATCGTCTATTGTTGCGGCCGTCAGGGTACGGCTTCGCTGTCGCCTGATAAGCAGGAAGAAAACTTAAATCCTTTGTTCGATACGATTTTGGAAACGATCCCGCCGATGGATATGGATACGACGGGCGCGGGGCAGCTTTTGGTTTCGTGTATTGACTATAACGAATTCGTCGGGCGTATCGGTATCGGTAGAATTGAACGCGGCGTTATTCGCGCGAACGAGCCCGTTTCCATTTGCAATTTCAACGATAATAAAGTCAGAACGAATTGTAAAATCGCCAACCTGTATCAAATCGAAGGTTTGGAACGGGTGTCCGTACCTACCGCGCAAGCGGGGGATATCGTCGTCTTTTCGGGAATCGACGGTTTGAATATCGGGGATACCGTGTGCGAGCCTACGGCGGTTGAACCCGTGCAATTCGTAAAAATCGAAGAGCCGACGGTGGAAATGACTTTCTCCGTCAACGACAGTCCGTTTGCGGGAAAAGAAGGTAAATTCGTCACTTCCCGTCAGCTTCGCGACCGTTTGTATAAAGAGCTTCTCCGTGACGTGTCTTTGCGCGTAAACGACACTGAATACGCGGATAGCTTCCGTGTTTGCGGCAGGGGAGAAATGCACCTTTCTATTCTGATTGAAACGATGCGGAGAGAAGGCTACGAATTTCAAGTGTCTACCCCGCGCGTGTTATATAAGGAAATCGACGGCGTTCGTCACGAGCCGATTGAATTGTTCGTTGCGGACGTGCCTGAAGATATGACGGGTCCCGTATTCTCGGCAATGGGTAACCGTAAGGGGAACTTGTTGCAAATGACGGCGATCGGCAACCGTATGCGTTTGGAGTTTACCGTGCCTTCCCGCGGACTTTTCGGCTACAAGAGCGAGTTTTTGACGGATACCAAGGGACAAGGGATTATGAATACGATTTTCTATTCCTACGAGCCGTATAAAGGGGATATGCAACGTAGAAACACGGGCTCGCTCGTGGCGTTTGAAACGGGGGAAGCAGTGGCTTACGGCTTGTTTAACGCGCAAGGCAGGGGGAATTTGTTTATCACTCCCGGTACGCCCGTTTATCAGGGTATGGTCGTAGGTTATACCAACCTTGCCGACGATATCAACGTCAACGTTTGCAAAACCAAACACTTGACGAATACTCGTTCTTCGAGCAGTGACGACGCGTTGACGCTTATTCCCGTTTCCAAAATGAGCTTGGAAGAATGCTTGGAATTTATCGCCGACGACGAATTGTTGGAAGTTACGCCCAAGAGCTTGCGTATCAGAAAACGTATTTTGGACAGCGAACTTCGTGCAAAAGCCCGCGCCAAAGAAAAGAAAAATTAAAGCAATTTAAGAAGATGACCAAGCTCCGCGTTTTTACGCGGAGCTTTCCTTACGCGCGCGCGTATATATAAGGAAGTAAAGGTGGGGAAAAAGTGGCTTTTTTTAGAAATATTCCTATTTTTCAAAAAAAGTTAAAAAATTTTCAAAAAAATTCGTTCAAACGCTTGACAGGTACTTGAAAATTTGGTATTATAGGTAAGCTGTGTAAAAACGCGGTGTATGGGTTGATGCGGGAAGTTACTGAAATTTCAAGGCAAAAGCCGTCTTGACAGATAATTTCCGTTGACAAAAGTGGGGCTTGATTCCTGCGACTAACCGAGGCTTTGCGTAAGAACGCTCGGGCAAAAACGTGAGTGTTTTTATTTTGCGGACGACCTCGATACACACGGGTGAGTTGACACGGTAAATAAAATGTTAGTATAAACGGTAAAAGGAGTAACACAAAATGGCAGTTCAAAAAATCAGAATTAAGTTGGCGGCGTACGACCACGAACTCGTTGACGAAGCGGCAAGCCGTATCGTCGAAACGATGAAGAAGAGCGGAGCAAAAATCTCCGGTCCTATTCCCCTTCCTACGGAAAGAGAAATCGTAACGATTCTTCGTTCTCCGCACAAGTACAAGGATTCTCGCGAACAGTTTGAAATGAGAACGTACAAGAGAATTATCGATATCTATTCCCCCAACGCGAAACTGCTTGATACCATTCACTTGCCCGCAGGTGTGGATATCAAGATTAAGCTTTGATAGGGAAACGTAACAATTTGCCGAGAAATACTTTCAAAGGTATTCGAGAATAAAAAATTTTAAGGAGTGAACTTTATCAATGAATAAAGCAATCATCGGACGCAAAGTGGGTATGACCCAAATCTTTGCAGCAGACGGAAAAATGATCCCCGTCACGGTAGTGGAGGTAGGTCCTTGCCCCGTAGTACAGGTAAAGACGGTTGAAAACGACGGTTATTGTGCGTTGAAACTCGGCTTTATCGAAACGAGCGAAAAGGCTCTTACGAAGCCCGAGCTTGGACAGTTCAAGAAAGCGGGAGTTAAACCCCACAAGGTCTTGAAAGAAATCAGAGTGGCAAATGCAGAAACGTATACGGTAGGCACGGAGCTTAAAGCAAACGTTTTTGCGGCAGGCGAAAAGGTAGACGTATCGGGTGTGACGAAAGGTCACGGTTTCACGGGCGTTATTAAGCGTTGGAATCAACAAAGATTGAAGATGACGCACGGTACCGGTCCCGTACACAGAGAACCCGGTTCTATGGGTCCCATCAGCTCCCCGTCGAGAGTTTTCAAAAACAAACATCTCGCTGGTCAGTACGGTGTGGAAAACGTTACGATCCAAAACCTTGAAATCGTTAAGGTTGACATGGAAAGAAACGCGCTTCTCATCAAAGGTGCTATTCCCGGACCGAAAGGCAGCATCGTTACCATTTCGGACAGCGTTAAGAGCAAATAAGGAGAGTGACAGACAATGGCGGCTATTAAAGTATTGAATATGAGCGGCGCGGAAGTCGGTGAAATCGAACTCAACGACAACGTATTCGGCGTCGAATATAAAGAATCTTTGATTCATCAGGCAGTCGTTACCCGTCTTGCAAACGAAAGACAGGGAACCAAATCCACCCTTACGAGAACGGAAGTTCGCGGCGGCGGTATCAAGCCTTGGAGACAAAAGGGTACGGGGCGTGCTCGTCAAGGATCCATTCGCGCACCGCAATGGATTAAAGGTGGTGTAGTGTTCGCACCGAAATCCCGCGACTTTTCCAAGAAGATGAACGATAAGGCAAAGAAAGCTGCGCTTTTCTCCGCGCTTTCCAAGAAAGTTGCCGACGGCGAATTTATCGTAGTGGACGAGCTTAAAGCGGAAAACGGTAAGACGAAGGTTATGGCGGCGTTCGCAAACGCGCTCAACCTTAACAAAACTGCGCTCGTAGTTATGGATAACGACGACGTAAACGTAATTCGCGCGGCTGCAAATCTTCCCAAGCTTTCCACCCTTCCCCTTGCGCAACTTAGCACCTACGAAGTAGTTGCGAACGCGAAAGTGGTTATGACGAAAGCAGCGGTTGAGAAATTTCAGGAGGTGAACGCATAATGTTTGCTGAAGATATTATCTTGAAGCCCGTCCTTACCGAAAAAGGTTACGACGGTATCGCATCTAAAAAATACACCTTCTACGTAAAGAAGGACGCAAACAAAACCCAAATCAAGCTCGCTGTGGAAAAGCTTTTCGGCGTTAAGGTTGCAAAAGTAAACACCATCAACTACAAAGGCAAGCTTAAAAGAATGGGTAGAAACGAAGGGTATACGCCCGATCGCAAAAAAGCGATCGTTACCTTGAAGGAAGATAGCAAGGCTATCGAATTCTTCGAGTCGTTGACCTAATAGGAGGAGAAAGAAATGGCTATTAAAACGTATAAACCCACCTCCGCTGGTCGCCGTTTCGTAACGGTACTTACGAACGACGATTTGACCAAAGGTGCAAAGCCTGAAAAATCGCTTATGCACGACCAACGTCACAGCGGCGGCCGTAACAATATGGGCAGAATTACCACCAGACACATCGGCGGTGGTAACCGTAGAAAATATCGTATCATTGACTTCAAAAGACAAAAGGACGATATTCCCGCAACGGTACAAAGCATTCAGTACGATCCCAACAGAAGCGCGCACATCGCGCTCCTTGTGTACGCTGACGGCGTAAAGAGCTATATCCTTGCTCCCGTAGGTTTGAACGTAGGGGATAAGGTTATGAGTGGCGTAAACGCAGACATCAAAGTCGGCAACACGCTTCCCCTTGAAAATATCCCCGTAGGTACGATGGTACACAACATCGAGCTTACGCCGGGTAAGGGCGGTCAAATTGCGAGAAGTGCAGGTATCTCCGCGCAAATTATGGCTGTGGAAGGCAAGTACGCAACGATCCGTATGCCGAGTGGCGAAATGAGATATATCCTTCTCAAATGCCGCGCGACGATCGGTCAAGTTGGTAACGTAGACCACGAGCTCGTATCGCTTGGTAAAGCAGGTAAAGCAAGATATCTTGGTTTGAGACCTGAAGTAAGAGGTTCGGTAATGAACCCCGTTGACCACCCTCACGGCGGTGGTGAAGGTAAGTCTCCGATCGGTCACGCCGGTCCTTTGACGCCTTGGGGTAAACCTGCTCTCGGTTATAAGACCAGAAAGAAGAAGAATGCAACGAACAAGTTCATTCTCAAGAGAATTAACTAATCGGAGGGTTGAAAAATGTCAAGAAGCGTTAAGAAAGGACCTTATGTCGAAGCAAAGCTTTTCAGCAGAATTCAAGCTATGAACGAATCGAACGAAAAGAAAGTTATTAAAACTTGGTCGAGAGCATCTACCATTTTCCCCGATTTCGTTGGACACACGATTGCCGTATACGACGGTCGTAAGCACGTTCCTGTATACGTGACGGAAGATATGATCGGTTGCAAGCTCGGTGAATTTGCGCCGACGAGAACGTTCCACGGTCATACGGCTAAAACGACGGGTGGCAAATAAGGAGATAAGAAACTATGGCAACGAATATGAAGAAAAAAACGGAAAGGGTTGCGGCAAACAAAGAAAAGCGCCCTTACGCAGTCGCTAAATATATCAGAGTTTCCCCTTACAAGGTGAGAACGGTTCTCGCTTTGATTCGCGGAAAGAGCTATAAAGAAGCGAAAGCAATTCTTGATTACAGCGTAAACGGAAGCGCGTTGGCTGTAAAGAAAGTATTGATGAGCGCGGCGGCAAACGCAGAACACAATATGGGTATGGACAAGAACGACTTGTACGTTGCGGAATGCTTTGCGGACGGCGGTCAAATGCTGAAAAGAATGCAACCCGTATCCAAGGGTAGAGGGCACGCAATCTTAAAGAGAACGAGCCACATCACCGTAATTTTAGACGTTAAGAAATTGGAAGGAGAAGTATAACAATGGGACAGAAAGTTAATCCTCACGGTTTGAGAGTCGGCGTTATCACGGGTTGGAACACCACTTGGTATGCAGATAAAAAAGAATTCTCCAAATTCCTTAAAGAAGACAACGTAATCCGTACCTTCCTTAAAAAGAAGTACTATGCTGCGGCTGTTAGCAAAATCCTTATCGAGAGAGCGGCAACGAGAATTGTCGTAACCATTTACACGGCTCGTCCCGGCGTTATCATCGGTAAAGGCGGCGCGGAAATCGAAGTTATCAAGAAAGATCTTGCAAAACTTACGAACGGTAAAGCAGTCAGCATCAACATTACGGAAGTAAGAAAGCCCGATTGCGACGCGCAACTCGTAGCGGAAGGCGTTGCAGCGCAGCTTGAAAAGCGTATGTCTTTTAGACGTTGTATGAAGCAGGCTATCGGCCGTTCGATGAGAGCGGGCGTAAAAGGCATCAAAATGATGGTCAGCGGCCGTCTTGACGGTGCGGAAATCGCAAGAAGCGAACATTATCACGAAGGTTCGATTCCCCTTCAAACGCTTCGTGCGGATATTGATTACGGTTTTGCGGAAGCGCATACCACCTTCGGTATGATCGGCGTTAAGTGCTGGATCTACAAGGGTGAAGTTATCAAAGCTGCGAAGAAAGCCGTAGAAGGAGGCGAACAGTAATGTTAATTCCCAAGAGAGTAAAAAGACGTAGACAACATCGTGGTACGATGAAAGGCAAGGCTACGAAGGGTAACGTAATTGCTTACGGCGAATACGGCTTGGTTTCCGAAGAACTCGGCTGGATCAAATCCAACCAAATCGAAGCAGCCCGTATCGCAATGACGAGATTCATCAAGCGTGGCGGTAAAGTATGGATCGACATCTTCCCCCACAAGCCTATCACGAAGAAGCCCGCTGAAACGCGTATGGGTTCCGGTAAAGGTTCGGTTGAATACTGGGTAGCCGTAGTTAAACCCGGCCGCGTAATGTTTGAAATGGCAGGCGTAAGCGAAGAAGTAGCAAGAGAAGCAATGCGTCTTGCGGCGCACAAGCTTCCCGTAAAGTGCAAGTTTGTTAAGAAAGAAGTCGTTGCGGCAGCTCCCGAAACGGCAGAAGGCGGTGAACAATAATGAAAGCGAAAGAAGTAAAAGAAATGACGAGCGAAGAACTCGTTGCAAAGCTCGCGGAGCTTAAAGGCGAACTTTTCAACCTTCGTTTCCGTTTGGCGTCCGGTCAGCTTGAAAACCCCGTTTCCATCAGAACCTGCAAGAGAGATATCGCTCGCGTAAACACGGAAATCCGTGCGAGAGAACTCAAAGCGTAAAATCGGAGGACAGCATTATGGAAAGAAATTTGAGAAAAGAAAGAGTCGGTCTTGTTGTATCCGATAAAATGGATAAGACGGTGGTCGTGCTTATCAGTGATAAGAGCAAGCACCCGCTTTACAAAAAGACCATTACGAAGAGCAAGCGTATTAAGGCGCACGACGAAAACAACGAATGTGGCGTAGGCGATAAAGTACGCATCGTCGAGACGAGAAAGCTCAGCAAGGACAAGAACTGGCGCGTTGCTGAAATCGTCGAGAAAGCGAAGTAATTAAAGGAGAGTAAAAAGTTATGATACAACCTCAATCGAGATTGAAAGCAGCCGATAACAGCGGCGCAAAAGAATTGATGTGCATCAGAGTACTTGGCGGCTCCTTCCGTAAGACGGGCAACATCGGCGACGTAATCGTAGCATCCGTAAAGACGGCTACGCCGGGCGGCGCAGTAAAGAAAGGCGATGTTGTTAAAGCAGTCATCGTAAGAAGCGCAAAAGGCATTAGAAGAGCGGACGGTACTTTCGTTAAATTCGACGAAAATGCAGCCGTAATCATCGATAACCAAAAACAACCCAAGGGTACGCGTATCTTTGGGCCGATCGCGAGAGAATTGAGAGATAAAGACTATATGAAGATTATCTCCCTTGCTCCCGAAGTTCTGTAATTTGTCAGGAGGACTAAAACAATGAACGTAAAAGTAAATGATAACGTACTTGTAATTGCCGGTAAAGACAAAGGCGTACAGGGAAAAGTCCTTGCCACGTCCCCTAAGGCAAATACGGTAGTCGTTGAGGGTGTTCGCATTCAAAAGAAGCACGAAAAGGCAAGAAAAGCGAACGAAACGAGTAAAATCGTGGAAGTACCCGGACCTATCGACGCGTCCAACGTAAAAGTCGTTTGCCCTACCTGCGGTAAAGCGGTTAGAGTAAAGCACGCGGTCGTAGACGGCAAGAAAGTGAGAGTATGCGCATGCGGCGCAGTTCTCGATAAAGCGTATTCCAAGAAAGCTGCTGCGAAAGCGGCTGCTGCGGCGGAAGAAGCGCCTAAGAAGAGAACGAGAAAGCGCGCGGCGAAGGCTACCACCGAAACCACGGAAAACAATTAACGAGGTGAGTTAAGATGGCAGAAAAAGTATATAAGAGCAGAGTAAAAGAAAAGTACGAAAAAGAAGTCGTACCTTACTTGATGAAAAAGTTCGGATACAAATCCGTTATGCAATGCCCGAAGCTCGTTAAGATTGTTATCAATACGGGTTTAGGCGACATCAAAGACAACGCGAAATCCATCCAGATGACGGAAAACGAAATCAAGATGATTTCCGGTCAACAGCCCATTCTCACGAAAGCGAAGAAATCCGTTGCAAACTTCAAAGTAAGAGAAGGTCAGACGGTTGGTATTAAAGTAACTCTTCGCGGCGACAGAATGTATAGCTTCTACGACAAGTTCGTATCCATCGCGCTTCCCAGACTCCGCGACTTCCGCGGTGTATCGGATAAAGCGTTCGACGGACGCGGCAACTACTCGGTGGGCTTGAAAGAACAACTGATCTTTCCTGAAATCACCTACGATCAGGTTGATAAAATCAGAGGTATGGACGTTGCCATCGTCACCACCGCGAACACGGACGAAGAGGCAAGAGAGTTGCTCCGCGCACTCGGAATGCCTTTCAAGAAGTAAGGAGAAACGAACTATGGCAAAGAAGTCAATGATCAATAAACAGCAAAAGACGCCCAAGTTCTCTACGAGAGCTTACACGAGATGCACGATTTGCGGAAGACCGCACGCGGTTTTGAGAAAGTACGGTGTATGCCGTATTTGCTTCCGTAACCTTGCGTACAAGGGAGAAATTCCCGGCGTTAAAAAGTCGAGCTGGTAATAGGAGGTAAGAGAAATGACAGATCCTATCGCAGATATGCTTACAAGAATTAGAAACGCGATCACGGCAAGAAAGGAAACGGTGGAAATTCCCGCTTCCAACGAAAAGAAAGCCATCGCTGAAATCCTCGCTAACGAGGGTTGGGTTAAAGACGTTAAAATCGTAGAAGACGGTTATAACGGAAAGATCGCTATTACGCTTAAATACAACGACAAGAAATGTGTTATCAGCGGTTTGCAAAGAGTATCCAAGCCCGGCTTGCGTACGTATGCAGGCGTTGCTAATATGCCCAGAGTCCTTGGCGGTTTCGGAACGGTTATCCTTTCTACGAACAAGGGTATTATGACGGGTAAGAAAGCAAAGGCAGCCAACGTTGGCGGCGAAGTCCTTTGCTACGTTTGGTAAGGGAGGTGCAGGCAAATGTCGAGAATCGGTAAAATGCCCATCGCAATCCCTGCGGGCGTAACGGTAGATTTCAAAGACGGTATCGTAACCGTTAAAGGACCGAAAGGTACTTTGGCGAGAGAAATCGTCGGCAACATCGGTATTGAAACGGAAGGCACGAACCTTGTGTTGAAAGCTTTGGACGATGCTGCGGATACGAATGCAAAACACGGCCTTTATAGAGCGCTTTTGAACGGTATGGTTACGGGCGTAACCAACGGTTTCGTAAAGACGTTGGAAGTAAAAGGCGTAGGTTGGAAAGCGGCGGTACAAGGTAACAAGCTTGTCTTGAACGTTGGTTTCTCCCACCCCGTGGAAGTAATCGCACCCGATGGTATCAAGTTTGAATGTCCCACTTTGACGGAAGTAAACGTTTGCGGTATCAGCAAAGAACTCGTTGGTCAAATTGCGGCGAACATCAGAGCGATTCGTGTTCCCGAACCTTACCACGGATACGGTATTCGCTATAAGGGCGAAAACGTAGAACACAAAGAAGGTAAGACTTCCGGTAAAGGCAAGAAATAAGGAGCGTTAAAGTATGATTACGAAAATTGATAAAAATGCAGTCAGACAAAGACGCCACGCACGCGTCAGAAAGACGGTGATCGGTACGGCGGAAGCACCCCGTATGAACGTGTATAGAAGCCTTAACCACATTTACGTACAGGTAATTGACGATAGAGCAGGCAACGAAAAGGGCGGCGTTACGATTGCAGCAGCGTCCACGATGGACAAAGCGGTAAAGGAAAAGATCGTAGGCTTGAACAAGACGGATGCGGCGAAAGTCGTTGGCGCGGTTGCTGCTGAAAGAGCGATGGCAAAAGGCGTTCAAACGGTAGTATTCGACAGAGGCGGCTATCTTTACACGGGACGTGTGAAGGCGGTTGCGGACGGCGCGAGAGAAGCCGGACTTAAATTTTAAGGAGTGGGCATTATGGCAGACGAAAAGAGAGAAAGAAGACCTCAAAGAAGACAAGCTGAAGACGACGGTCTTATTAAGAAACTTATTGAAGTCAATCGCGTAACGAAAGTTGTAAAGGGCGGTAAAAATATGCGCTTTGCTGCGCTCGTTATCGTCGGCGACGGCAAGGGTAAGATCGGCGTTGCTACGGGTAAAGCGAAAGAAGTTCCCGAAGCAATCGAAAAAGCTACTTTGAGAGCGAAAAAGAATATGGTTTCCGTATCTATCGTTGACGGCACCATTCCCCATCAAGTTATCGGCGTATTCGGTCGTGGCAGAGTGCTTATGATGCCTGCAAGCGAAGGTACCGGTGTTATCGCGGGCGGTCCCGTTCGTGCGGTTATGGAAGCAGTAGGTATCAAGAATATCAGAACGAAATCGCACGGCAGTCAAAACGCAGGTAACTGCGTAAAAGCAGCGATCGAAGGTTTGAAAGAATTGAAGTCGATTGAAGAAGTTGCAGCGCTTCGCGGTAAGACCGTAGAAGAAATCCGCAGCTAAAAAACGGAGGAACAAGAAAATGGCAAAGATTAAAGTTACGCTCGTAAAGAGCACGATCGGGCAAGTTGAAGCGAACAAAGCAACGGTTCAAGCGCTCGGACTTAAAAAAATCCGTTCTTCCAAAGAACTTGACGACACCCCCGCAATCCGCGGTATGGTGGAAAAGGTTAAACACCTTGTCAAAGTAGAAAACGTTTAAGGAGATTTATTATGAGAATAGATACCCTTTCTCCCGCAGAGGGAGCAACCAAAGCGGTAAAAAGACTTGGCCGCGGTATTGGTTCCGGTACGGGTAAGACTTCCGGTAAGGGCCACAAAGGTCAATGGGCGCGTAGCGGTGGCGGTGTTCGCCCCGGTTTTGAAGGCGGTCAAATGCCTATCGCGCGTCGCGTACCGAAGAGAGGTTTTAACCATAACGGTAAGAAAGAATACGTGATCATTAACGTTGGCGCACTTGCGGATATCCCCGCAGGTACGGTCGTTGATTACGGGTTCGTTATGGAAAACGGTCTTGCAAAAGCCGTTAAGAATAACTGCGGACTTAAAGTTTTGGGTAATGGCGAACTCAACGTTGCGCTCACCGTAAAAGCGGCGAAATTCTCCGCTTCCGCAAAGGCTGCTATCGAAGCAGCCAAGGGAACGGCGGAAACCCTTTAACGAATAAAATCGTACCACGGAAAACTGCTGAAAAAGTGGTTTTCCGTAGTTCGCGTTATTTCTCTCCTGCGCGAAAGCGCATTCGCCCCTTTACGAATACGTATCAGCGTTCGCGAAAGGGCAGAACAATGAAAGACGGAGAAAAAAATGTTACAAACAATTATCAATGCATTTAAGGTCAAGGAAATTCGGCACAAGGTGTATATGATGCTCCTTTTGCTTTTGATTTTCCGTATCGGCTGTTTTATTCCGGTACCCGGTTTGGATAGAAGCACTTTCTCCACGGTAGTGGAAGGCAACGACTTTTTAACGCTAATGAGCAGTATTACGGGTGGCGCGCTTGCACAAGGCACGTTGTTCGCACTCGGTATCGGACCGTATATCAACGCTTCGATTATTATGCAGCTTTTAAGCGTAGGTATTCCTGCCCTTGAAAGACTTTCCAAACAGGGCGAAGAAGGTCGTAAAAAGATCGCGCAATATACGCGTTACGTTACGATCGCTCTCGCGATTATTCAATCTATCGGTATCATTATCGGCTTCGGTAACCAACAATCGGCAATTCAAACGTGGCTCTTTGGTCAAGAATTTTTCGGTTCGACCGCCGCGCTCGTAATTGCAGGTGCGTTTATGGCAATCGTGTATACGGCAGGTGCACTTATCGTAATGTGGATCGGTGAAAGAATTACCGACTACGGCGTAGGTAACGGTCAATCGATGATCATTTTCGTTGGTATTTTGGCGACGGCAGGTAACGCTATCGTTGGTAAATTCCAGCTTGTGTTCAACGGCGACACGAAATCCATTTGGGAACTCGTAGCGTTCGTACTCGTTAGCGCGGTTATCTTCTTTGCAATCGTGTACGTAGACCTTTCCGAAAGAAAAGTTCCCGTACAATACGCGAAACAAATCAAAGGAAGAAAGATGTACGGCGGTCAATCGTCCGCAATTCCTATTCGAATTTCGGGTGGTGGCGTTATGCCCTTGATCTTCGCTTTCTCGATTTTGAGCTTCCCGCAAATGATTGCAAGTATGGTTGATCCCAACGCAGAAGGCTGGTTTACCAAGTTTTGGAACAACTGGATGTCCGCGTCGGCGGAATTCCCGCAGGTTATCGTGTATACGCTCGTGTTGTGCTTGTTGATTTTCGCGTTCTCGTTCTTCTACGCGCAAATGCAGTTCAACCCCGAAGACGTATCCAAGAGTATTCAACAAAACGGCGGCTTTATCCAAGGTATTCGTCCTGGTAAAGCAACGGAAGCGTATCTCAAAAAGATTTCCAACCGTATCACGCTGTTCGGCGCAATTTATCTCTCGCTTATCGCATTCATTCCTTCCGTAGCGTTCTCGTGGGCTGCGCTCGATCTCGTCAACGTATTCTCGACGACGGGTATCTTGATCGTAGTATCCTGCGCAATGGAATTTGAAAAGCAGTTGCAAGCGCAGATGATGATGAAAAATTACAAAGGATTTTTGAAATAAGCAAATGTACTCTTCGCGCGTTCCGAAACACTCGAAACGCCGAAAAGAAAATAGAGCGACGAGAAAATCGAACGCTCGCCCGTACGTAATTTTTCAAAGGAGCGTTTTATGAATATCATTTTACTTGGCGCGCCCGGCGCAGGAAAGGGTACTTTGGCTTCGCGCATCGTTGACGAATACAAATTGCCGCATATTTCCACGGGCGATATATTCAGAGAAAATATCAAAAATCAAACGGAAATCGGTTTGCTTGCGAAATCGTATATCGATAAAGGTCAGCTCGTCCCCGACGAAGTTACCTGCAAAATCGTAGAAGACCGTATTTCCAGAGCGGATTGCAAAAACGGTTATATGTTAGACGGGTTTCCCCGTAACACCGTACAAGCGGACGTACTTTCCAAAATCACGAATATTGATTTGGTTGTGAACATCAACGTTGACTTCTCTCTTTTGATGGATCGTATTTGCGGCAGACGCGTTTGTAAGGCTTGCGGCGAAAGCACGCATATCAAGTGGCTCAACGGCTCGACGAGCTGTCCCCGTTGCGGCGGCGAACTTTCGCAAAGAAAGGACGATAACCCCGAAACGGTACAAAGCCGTCTTGACGTTTACGAATCGCAAACCGCACCGCTGATTGCTTATTACGAAAAGCAAGGCGTACTCTTCAACGTAGACGGTAGTACGACTCCGGAAGCGACGTTTGCGGCAGTAAAAGCGAAGTTGGATACGTTCAATAAATAAGTAAGTATGGTTTACGTCAAAAGCGAAAAAGAAATCGATTTGATGCGCGAACCGTGCAAGATCGTGCGCGATACGCTTGCCTTCGTAGAATCAAAAATCGTTGCGGGTATGAGTACCAAAGAAATCGACGAACTCGTTGAACGGTATATTCGCGCTTCGGGCGCGTATCCTTCTTGTCTTGGTTACGGCGGATTTCCTGCTTCGGCTTGCGTTTCGGTAAATGAAACGGTCGTACACGGAATACCCGATGCGTTCACCATATTAAAAGAAGGCGATATCGTCAGCGTAGATTTGTGCGCGTATAAAAAGGGTTATCACGGCGACGCTTGCCGAACGTTTAAGGTCGGGAAGGTTTCCCCTGAAATCGAGCAGCTCGTACGCGTAACGGAAGAATGTTTTTTCAAAGCAATTGAAAACGTGCGCGCGGGAACGCCGCTTTACGATATCGGCTATCAAGTCCAGCAACACGCGGAAGCTCACGGTTACGGTGTTATCCGTTCGTATACGGGACACGGAATCGGTAAAGAAATGCACGAAGATCCGTCCGTTCCCAACTACGGGAAAAAGGGTACGGGTATGCGGCTTCGAGCGGGTACGGTGCTTTGTGTAGAACCGATGATCGCGCTTGGAAACTGGCGCGTCCGGCTCTTGGACGACGAGTGGACGGCGGTAACGGTAGACGGCAAATGCGCGGCGCATTACGAAAACACTTTGGTGGTGCGCGAGGACGGCGTGGAAATACTCACGCTGTAAGAGTATAAAAATTCGGAGGAATTATCGTGTCCAAAGACGACGTAATCGAAACGGAAGGGAAAGTAATTGAAGCGTTACCCAACGCAACGTTTAAGGTACAGCTTTCCAACGGTCACATTATCACGGCGTATATTTCCGGTAAGCTTCGTATGAATTATATCAGAATCATCGAAGGCGATACGGTAAAATTGGAAATGAGCCCGTACGATCTGACGAAAGGCAGAATCACGTGGCGTAGCAAGTCGTAAAACGACGAAAGATTTAATTAACAAGGAGATAATTATTATGAAAGTTAGACCTTCTGTAAAACCTATGTGCGATAAGTGCAAAGTTATTAAAAGAAACGGTAGAGTAATGGTTATTTGCTCCAAGAGCAAGAGCCACAAGCAAAGACAAGGCTAAAAAAATTTGTAAATAATTGCCACAAAACAGTTGACAGCCCATGACGGTATATGATATAATCTTATTATGCCGTAATTTGGGAGATGTCGCTGTTAGCGGGTAATTTTTCCAAGAATAACGTGTAAGCAGGCTGAATTTCCGTAAAAAATTGCGGAAATCCAGTTTTGTTGCGTGTATTCACGCGTATACGCGTACGTACACGTGGACAGGCATAACGTCAAAAACAATACAATGCGTAGCGGCGGCATTTTCCACTGCCAAGGCTCACGTATTCGTTAGCAATAGATAAAAAGAACAAAAAAGACTAAAAAAACGGAGGACAGAAATCAATGGCACGTATTGCCGGTGTAGATTTACCCAGAGAAAAAAGAGTGGAAATCGGGCTTACCTATATTTACGGTATCGGTTTGACGACTTCCAAAAAAATTCTCGCGGAAACGGGCATCAATCCCGATACGAGAGTAAAAGATCTCGACGAGAACGACGTTTCCAAATTAAGAGAATATATCGATCACAATTTGAGAGTAGAAGGTGAACTTCGCAGCGAAGTTTCCCTTAACATTAAACGCCTTATGGAAATCGGATGCTATCGCGGTATCCGTCACAGAAAGGGTTTACCCGTACGCGGACAAAGCACGAAGAGAAACGCTCGTACGCGTAAAGGTCCTGCGCGCGCAATCGCAGGCAAGAAGAAGTAAGCAGGAGGACGATAGACAATGGCAGAAATGAAAAAGAAAGTCGTTTCCCGTAAGCGCAAAGAAATTAAGAAAGTAGACAAAGGTCAAGTTCATATTCAATCCACGTTCAACAACACGATCGTAACGGTTACGGATATGAATGGTAATGCGATTTCGCAGTCGAGCGCAGGTGCGCTTGGATACAAAGGCAGCAGAAAGGGTACGCCGTTTGCGGCACAGATGGCTGCTGAAACGGCGGCGAAGGTGGCAAAGGAACACGGACTTCGTACGGTAGAAGTTTACGTGAAAGGTCCCGGTGCAGGTAGAGAATCCGCAATTCGTGCGCTTTCCGCTTGCGAGTTGGAAATCACGATGATTACCGACGTTTCTCCTATTCCGCACAACGGTTGCAGACCCCCGAAGCGTCGTAGAGTTTAATCAGGAGGCAAGAATAGATTATGGCAAGATATAGAGAAGCAAAGTGTAAGCTTTGTAGAAGAGAAGGCGCAAAATTGTTCCTTAAAGGGGACAAGTGCTATATGGATAAATGCCCGTTCAACAAGCGTCCGGTTGCTCCCGGTCAGCACGGTGCGGATAGAAAGAAGGTATCCGAATACGGGTTACAGCTTCGCGAAAAGCAGAAGACCAAGAGAATTTACGGCGTTCAAGAAGGTCAATTCCGTAAGTATTACGAAATGGCTGACCGTATGAAGGGCGTTACGGGTGAAAATATGCTTTCGCTTTTGGAAAGACGTTTGGACAACGTAGTGTTCAGAATGGGGCTTGCTCCTTCCAGAACGCTTGCTCGTCAAATCGTTAGCCACGCGCATTTGTCCGTAAACGGCAAGACGGTTACGATTCCTTCGTACATCGTAAAAGCTGGCGACGTAATCGTCGTTAAAGAAAACAGAAAGGGCAACAAATATTTTACCGCTCTCAAAGAGACGAAAGCAAACAACAGCCTTGTAAAATGGGTTGAGTTTGATAGAGAAAAACTTGAAGGAAAAGTATTGGCTCTTCCCACCAGAGAAGACATCGACAGCCAGATTGCAGAGCATATGATTGTCGAATTGTACTCCAAATAATTGAAAAATATAAGGAGGTAACACAATGATCGAAATGGATATGCCCAAACTCGAAGTGCTTGAAAACGACGATTTCTACGCAAAAGTCGTTTGCGAGCCTTTGGAAAAAGGTTTCGGTCTTACTATTGGAAACTGTTTACGGAGAATTCTTCTTGCCGCTTTGCCTGGTGCTGCGGTAGAAGGTATTAAATTCCCCGACGGTAGCGTAAAACACGAGTTTTCCGCAGTAGCGGGTGTTAAAGAAGACGTTACGGAGATTATTCTCAACCTGAACACGCTTGCAATCAAGACGAAAGTGATTGACAAGGATTACGAAAAGGTGCTTCACATCACGAAAGAAGGTCCTGCCGTTTTTACGGGTAAGGATTTGAACGTAGATGCGGAAATCGAAGTAATCAACGGCGATCAGTATATT
>JAZLDG010000010.1:0-6984 GCA_045614565.1 Candidatus Scatosoma sp.
TCTATTTCCGTAATGTAATATTTTCGGAAATAGGACGGGTTACGCCTTACTGTTTGCCCGTCGGGTTAAGCGCGTTTTTCAGGTGCGCCAAGTTAGACGAAACGGCAACTAATAACTTGCGCTGTTCGTCGGTTAGTTCCATACCGCCGAAGATAGCCGCCGTTAGTTCGAACAGGGCGTTATATAGGTGGGCGTCCACCTTTGCCACGACGTCGGCGTATGTCGTTTTGTTCTTTGCCATACCTCAACGGTTATAACTGTGGCGGTTCCTGAGGTGCGGGCGTCCAACTGTCTATATACGCCTGTAATGCCTCGTTGTAAACCTCGTTTATGTTCTTTCTATCGTATGCGGCTATTGCCTTAACCTTTGCCACAATATCGGCGTTGAGGTTGTAACATACGCGGGTGGTGGTACCGCGTGGGGCTTTCATTGTTCCGCGTGTCGGTTCCTGAGCCTGTACGGGTTCCTGTGGTGTTGAGGTTGTCGGCTTTGGTGCCTGTGGGGTGCTGAGCAATCCGCTAAGCCCGCCCAATACGTCTTGTTTCTTTGCCATATCTTGAAATAATATAACGGTTCGTATGTAATAGTAAATAGTAAGTTAATACGGTTTATATAAACTATCTATACAGTATAGATAATATAGACGGTATAGACGTTATAGACAGTTTAAGGGGTGTACGTTGAGGTATTCCGACGTAAGGGCGTCGTAATCCTGTGCGCCGTTGCTGTGCGGGGCGTAACGGAATATGTCGTTACCTGTGGCGGGTGCCTCTCCTAACGCCACGTTGTCGCGTATCTTCGTATCGAACACAGGGAACCCCGCGCCCTCTACCTGTTCCGCCGTCATACGGTGCAAACCCTTACGTTTGTCGTACTGTGTGAACAGGACGTAATACGGCAACGTTCCGCCCGTCAGTTCCTCAACCTGTCGTACTATATCCGTAACCGAAACTAAGCCCCTGACGGCTAAATACTGAGGCTGTAACGTTATAATCGTTTCATCAGCCGCGTACAGGGCTGACAGGGTAAGTAAGCCCAACGTCGGCGGGGTGTCAATCAGGATAACGTCGTATTTGTCCCTGTATTTGTCCACAACGGATTTAAAGCGCGTAATCCTGTCGGGTTCCGCCGCCATTTCCACCTCTAACGCCGACAAATCAGGAACCGACGGTAATACGTGCAATACGCCCGCCTGTCCGTCCTGTGGCAACACCTCAACGGGTGTAATATATGGGGTTATCCTTTCGCGCATAGCGGCGTATATGTGGCAATCCTGAGCAACGGGAACCTGTAACGTTTCGGTTAGGTTGCTTTGTCCGTCGTAGTCAATCAACAGGACGTTACAGCCCCTGAGCCTAAGCCCCGCGCCTAAGTTTACGGCGGTTGTTGTCTTTCCGACGCCGCCCTTATTGTTGCATATCGTAATAATACGTGCCATAGTGTTATATACTGTTGTTAGTTTTCCTTTCCGTTGAGGTATAACGCCACGACGTCAAACGCGACGTAATCCCCGCTATATGTGTATTGCCTCAACACCTCAACGACAGGGTACCGCCCCGCCATTGTGCGGGCTATCCTTAACGCGTCCCGCTTGTTGGTGGTGGTTGCCCTGTCCTGTAACTGTTGCCGTTCGGTATCGTAGCAATCTATTTCGTAATGTATGCTGTCGTATTTATCCATATTCCTGTACGGTGTTTATAGGTAGTTATCGCCCCATAACGAAAGGCGTTCCGTAATACATACGCCCATATCGCGGGCTATGACGTCCAACAACTTGTTTAACAGGGGCGCAACGTCGTTATTGTAGTGTAGTGCGCCGTCCTTTTCCCCGTGTGTGTACATTTCCGCACGACGTAATACGGGCTTGATGTCGCGTATAGCGCGTATTACCCTTATATAGTCCTCCGTTTCGTGGGACAGGGTGGCGTACACGTTGAGGTTAGGGCGGTTCATAAATGCCCCGTCCTCGTCCTTTTCGTATTCCGTTGTGTCAATAGTGGTAAGTTCCGACAGGTTGATAGGTTCCTGTACCTGTGCGGGTTCCGCGTGCTGAGCCGCCGCGTTGGTGTCTTGCTTTGTCATTGTTTGGTGCATTAGGTTGTTATACAAATTGTCTATACAGTATAGACGTTATAGACGGTATAGATAGTTTGGCGCGGTTGTGGTGCGGCTTATTAAGCCATTACCGCGCTATACAGGCTGTCTAACAGGTTTTCGCCGCCGTTGTTAAGGCGTTGTTCCTCGCGTAACGTAGCCGTGTATATTTGGGTTGTTGCGGGGTTGCTGTGCCTCAACATATATTGCGCCTGTTCGATAGTTCCGCCCGCCCTTAATACGTTGGTTCCCGCCGTGTGCCTGAGGCTGTGGGCTGTGAACGCGCGGTTATCAAGTCCAACGCCGCGTAATCCGTCCTTTATCAGTCCTGAAACGGCGCGGGTTGTCATACGTCCGCCGTTGTTGCGGTTGCTTTCGCTGACGAACAGGGGCGCGTTGGCGTCGGTGTTCTTGCGGGTGCTGAGGTAAACCGCCAACGGCTTATACGCCGCGTCAGTCAGGATAACGAAATTATCCTTTTCAACGCGTCCCTTTCCCTGTACCATTAAAACGCGCTGTTCGCCTATATACGTGATGTCCGAAATGTTGGCGCGTACCACCTCAATACAACGTAATCCTGTACGGACGCAAAGGTTTACTATTGCGTAGTCGCGTGGGCTTTGTTCCTGTTCGTGGCGTAACAGTTCGCCCACCTTACCCACCGTAAGCGGCTTTTTCTTAAACTCCTGTTTGCGCTTTGGCGCGTGTACGCCCTTTGCTATGTTCGGATAGTATTTGTTAGCCTCAGCCCATTCGTAAAAACGGCGTATGCTGTTGATGTACGACGCAACGGTTAGGCTTGATTTTCCGACGTTAAGTAAATGTTCCTTGTATGCTATTACGTCGGCTACTGTCAGGGCGGGAACGTTGCGCCCTGTGTCCTGTACCCACGCGAAGAAACCCGCGACAGTACGGGCGTACAAATCACGGCTTGACGGTGCCACGTCCTGAGAACGGGCGAACATATCTATAACGGGGGTAATGTCAGCAACAACGCGGATTGCGTCGGCTGTGGTGGTTGGTGTGGTGCTGTTCATATTGTGGTGGTTCATTAGGTTAGTGCAAATATAGTGATAAAATAGTAAAAAACAATATAGACAGTATAGAAAGTATAGACAGTATAGATAATATAGACGTTATAGACAGTATAGACGTTATAGATAGTTTGGCGGGTGTGTAGTGGGGTTTTTGCCTTTTCGGGTTGAGGTGTTCCGCCTGTTCGCCGCTTGTTACCCCAACCGTTGAGGTACAAAAATAGCCCTATCGCACCACCGACAGGGCTAAACCTAATGCGCCAAGAATACGCCGCATAACGACGCCTTGACAATGCAAAGATATACATTTTATCGTTACCCCAATTACAGGGGCTGAAATCGTCTAAAAACGGGCAAATACGGGGCGTTATCGTTTAATGCGGTGCGCCTGTTCCTCTATGTCCCTGTACCAACCAATGGCGCGGCGGTTGAGGCGTTCCACCTTACGCGCAAACGGCGTCGGTTTCCCCCTGTACGTGTATTTGCGTCGGGGCTGTTGTTCCAACTGTTCCACCTTGTCGGCATACGTCAGGAAACGGAACACGTCGTTACGTCGGTTACGGCTCAACGTTTGTTGTTCGTACAGGTGCGGGAACGCGTGGCGGGAAACGAAACGCCCGTTTACCAAATACAGGTTACGACAGGAACGCCCCGTTACGGGACAAACGAAATAATAGAACCCGCGCCCCTTTTCCCACGTTACGCCCTTGTCTAAGTTCGACGAACGCCAACGTAACTGTACCGTTTGCGTTACCTGTTCCCCGTCGGCTGTCCTGTATGCAATCGTACAACGGTGGTTTACCGTGTCGGTTGTAAATCTTACTGAGGCTATGACGTCGGAACCTTGCGCCCACGTGATAACCCCCTCAGCCGTCGCGTTGGGGACGAAATAGCCTAACGCCTTGCACCGTGTCAGGTTCAGGCGTAAATAGTCCTGTATCGTCGGTTTGCTGTGTGCCATATCCGCCTAAATTATTAGTGATAATCCACGAATACGACGGGTTGCGTTACCACGTAAACCCCGCCGTCGGTTCCCCGAAATCGTTTGAACAGGTTTCTACCTTTGGCGTTGTGTACGGTAACAACTGTAACACCGCCTTTATACGTTCCTGAGGCGGCAAAGCCTCTAACAGTTCGGGCAACTGTTCAAGTTCCCGCGCCATAATAGCCTTTAATTGCCCGTGTAAGCCCTTAATCGTCGCGTCGGGTGTAATGGGCTGTTTGTTCGTTTTCGTTGCCATATATGCGTGTTTTTACAATACGTCCGTTACGGCGTTGGTAAGTGCAACCAACAGGGCGGCTAACCTGTCCCGTTCCCATTGTGTCAGGCTTGGGGATTTCATAGCCTTTATAATAGCCGCGCGGGATTTCACAACCTTGTTTGAAACGGTTGTTACGACAGTTAAATACGTGTTGCTGTGCTGTTCCATACCTCAACGGGTTATAAAATATACATATCCTTTGCGCCGTTGGTTCCGTCGGTTACGGGGTACCGTTCCGACAGGGCGCGTAATACCGTCAGTTCAACGTCGCGGCTCAGGTTCTTAATGTCGGCTATGTATTCCGACGTGTGCAACGTCCCCGCCGTTTCCTTTGCGCCTATGTTACGTAGGTTCCTGAGGAACCGCGCAAATACGCCCGCCTGTAAGGGCTTATTAACGGGTACGTCGAACACCCAACGCCCGCCCTTGCTGTCGGTATGTCCTACTTTCATACCTGTTCGGGTTGAGGTGTTGAGGTTACGCCCGTTGAGGCTATCAACGTAGCCATTACCGCCGCGCGTTCCTGTGGCGTCAATACCTTGAAATCCGCCTCAAACTGTGCGCGGTTGCGCTTGATGAACGTATTAACCCATTCGTTAAGGGGCTTGTTTCCTGTTCCTTTGGCGCGTCCCCCCATTCGTCCGCGTCCGTCGTTCGCTGTTCTTGCCATAACTATATACTATTTAACACTACTAAGTTACTAATAATTAAGCAAATAACGTACATTTTATTGTATAAATGTGCTATAATATGGCACAAATTAACGTGCGGGCTGTCCCGTCGGTTGGTTGCTAACTTTTGCGTTTAAACCTCAACGGGTATAACGTATTGATATACAACGGGATAGCGAACGACGAACGGCAAAAACGTTTAAAATACTGTTTAATTCGATTTTCGCGTTTGTGTTTCTCTATTCCGTATTACGTCGGCATTTTCAGCCCTCAACCTGTAAGGAAACGTTACGCGTTGGCGGTGGTTCCTGTGTTACCTCAGGACGTTACAGGCGTTGAGGCTGTACCAATCAGGACGGACAGGGCGCAAACGTCGGCGTATCAGCCTGTTAGCCCCGTCGGTACCGTTGAGGCGGTGCAAGTCCTACACAATCGTAGGCGTATAGGTACACACAGTAAAAACGGCATTGTAGGCACCTGTAAGGGCGTTTTTCATTACCTCAACGGGGCAAATATCCGTATCGTGTGAGTGTATTTCGTACCAACTTGACGGGCAAAAACCGCAATACAGGGCGTTGTAAGGGCGTTTTTGGTTTTCTCCAATTTTTCAAAATAATGACATTGTACGCGGAAACTTGGGGGCGTGGTCTTGCGAACATAGGGCAAAGGGATTTACACCCCCCTATGGGGTACCCACCGCCGACGCCTCAGGAACAGGCACCAACGCCCACCAACACCCACCAACGAAAAAAAATAAAAAAATATCGGGGTACACGGTGCGGGGTTCGGGTTCCTGTGGTTGGGGGTACCCCCCGCCCCTCGCGTGCGTGCGTGTGTATAGATTTTGCAACCTATTGAAATATAGGTTATTACGCGTATTTTCTCCCCACAATAACCCCGACAGGGGAAATTATACCGCGCTTGTTTTGTCTTATAGAACCCCCCATTAAGACAGTACGACAGCCGACAGGGTGCAATAGAGAACCACCCGTTTTTACACCTGTTCGGCTCAGGTAGTGCAATAGAGAACACCCCACTATTGCACCGTTCCGCCGACGTCGTGCAATAGAACCGCCGACGTTACACCGTCCCGCCTGTGGTGGTTGTTCCTGTCGTGGTTCCCGTTGAGGTTACAGGCTTGTACGCCAAGCCGTCCCAATACTTACGTAAACTGTCCGCAATCTTGCGTTTGCTTTGTTCGCTGTGCTTTCGTCCTGTGTGCGCCTGTGCTATCTTGTCGCGCTGTTGCTGTGGCATATCGTTACGCCATTGTCTTTTTGCCATAGTATAAAATGTTTATTGTACTTATTTGAAACTATCTATACAGTATAGACAGTATAGACGTTATAGATAATTTAACCCGTATAGGTTGTATAATAAATATAGTTCAACTTTGAAAAATCACAGGAACGGAAAAAATTATTACGTCTAACTGTTAGGCGGGTATCAGTTCCGACGGGTGGGGCAACTGTTGAGGTTAATACAGTCGGCGCGGTTTGTATTACAAACGCCCATCTTGCTACCTGTCCGCAATCCTCAACCCGTTCGACGTCCGACGCCTGAAAAAACACCCCGTTTTGGCGTTATAATTACCAAAGCGGGGGCAATACCTCAACGGGGAATAAAGTATTAAAACAGGGCTATATACGCGCTATCCTGAGGAACAGGAACCGACGCCGACAATTACGCCCTGTTGGTTCCTTTTCTAAGGTGCGGAAATTACCGACGAAACACCCTATTAGGTAGGTGGAGAAAACGGGCGGAAACCGTCGTTTTTCCCTCGTTTCCTGAGGCGTTGAGGTGTTCCCCTTATGCTCATACCTCAACAGGAAAAACAACCCTATTTTTTACCCGTACAGGGAAAGAAAAAGAAAGATAAAATAGGGGGTTGCGTCAGCAATACACCCCCTATTTATCCTTTT
>JAZLDG010000011.1:0-60959 GCA_045614565.1 Candidatus Scatosoma sp.
CCCCGAAATGCGTTGCATTTCGGGGGCGGGTGTTTTTTCGCCGTTTATTATGCGGTTTCTTGTGGAATTAGCTCTGTAATCGTGAAGCTGATTTTCGTTTCCGTGGTTGCCGTGATATAGGCAAGCAAGGGCATATTCTTATTTACGCCGTTAAAGACGATACCCGCCGTGCCGTCGGTGTATGGCGTGTTATTGCCGTCAAGCACGCTGCACGTGCCTTCCCAAGTAAGCGTGAAACTCTTATCTTCCGCAATGCGGGTTGCGTAATTGATAATCGTTTGTTCCGTTTCGTTGGCGGCGATATACGCTTCAAAGGTCAGGGGAACGGATTGCGAATAGGAAATCGTGACTTTTGTATCGGTTGCGGCGGTGTTTAAGAACGTAACCGTCGTAGTTTCGTGCCAGTATAAAAGCACCGTGCCGCTCGTAAAGGTTTGGTTTCCGATTTTGACCTGTACGGCGTTATTCGTTGCCGTCCAAGTAAATGCGTACGCCCCCGTAATGCCAAGCGTTCCGACCGTCGAGCCGTTACCCTGCATATTGATCGTTATATCCGAGTTTTGGAGTTTAATTTCGGTAGGATACTTGTTTTCTTGTGACCAAGCCGAAAGGGTAAAACTAACGTCGCCCGTCGCTTCGTACGATTTCGCGTAGAAAAGCACCGTTTCGTTTGCTGCCGCCGTGAATACGAACGCGCTTTTTGCAACGCCGTTTTCAAAATACGTTTCCGCTTTGCTGTAATTCGGCTCGCCTAACGTGGCGTCGTATTGCCCGAACGCCAAGGACGAGTTTTCCGTCGTGATTTTATATTCACCCGCCGTCGCTGCGGTGAAAGAAAACAAATTGTTTTCCAATACGTACAATTTCTTGGTGTTTTCGCCCGATTGCACGGCTACGGGGTCGGCGTTTTCTACCGTGTAGGTAAACTTAAAGTTTTCCAAGCCGTTGTCACAGCGCACGAAAAAGTTTGCCGTAGGCTGGCTTTCCGTCGTTTCGACGATATACGTTCTCGCGTAAACGCCGTCGTCGCCGCCCGAATAGAAATTATAATCGGTGTTGGTGACGATACGGTATCTGCCCGCCGTGCTAGGGGTAAAGGACAGGGGCGCGTTTGCGTTGGCAAGAAGCTTGACCGCGCCACCCGCTTCCGTTAAAAGCGCGGGCGTAGTTTCGTATACGTAATAGGTAATACGCGCTTCACCTTCTCCGCTTAAATCGAAATAGGATACCTTGAAAGTATAATCGCCCGCGGCGTCTGCCGTGAAATAATATTCGGGCGTTTCGTTATCGCCAAAGCTTGCGCCGTCCGTACTGTTTACGACGTACGTTCCCGCGTTGGGTACGTTTACCGTAACGGTCGCACCAAGATAAAAGTTGTCGCTTCCCGTAGGTGCTAAATCCACCTTTTTCCCGTTGACGATCGTCTTATAATAGGACGGCGTTTCCGCGGGTTGTTGGGTTTGCGGGCTAGAATCTGGTGAAGACGAAGCCGAGCTGTCGTCCCCGCCGCAAGCCGTCGTAACGGCAAGGGAAGCGGTGGCTAAAAAAGCCGCGACAAGTAAAAGTAAGGTCTTAAATTTTTTCATAGTTTTCACCTTTGAAAACGTTACGCGTTTGCGGGCGTAATGCTCGCCGTGACCGTAAACGCGTTTAACGCCGTTTGAGAAGTTACGAGTACGGTAAAAGAAACGTTACCGTCGCCGTCGGGGGTTGCGTTGCCGTTGCTGTCCACGCCGCCGATAAATTCAAAGCTTACGCCGTCTTGTTCGCTCGTCAACGCAACGACGCCGCCCGCGGATTGCACGGTGTAACGGTATACGGCAAAGTATTGCACCGTTCCGTCCGTGGCAAACACTTCCAGCGTTTGCATCGTCGTTTGACCGAGCGTAGAAAGGGTAAACGGATCAAGGTACGTGCCTTGCGGTTTGGAAACGGTGACGGTAAATTCGCCCGTTTCGCCGTCCACGCGGGAAAGCATAAAGGTCTTGCCGTTCACTTCGTCCGCTTCGATCGTCACGGAAAATTTACCGCTGTAATTTTTTCTGTCGATCGTCAGCCAAGCGTCGTCACTGTTGCTCGTAAGGGTGTAATATCCCGCCGATTTATCGTCCCCGCCTTGCCATTTCAAGTTGAAATAGGTCGGGGTGAACGCTTCGCTGATTGTAATCGTGTTCGTGCCTTCGGTCAAGGGAACGGGGTAATAGATCGAGCCGAGTTTCGCTACGCGGTAGTACGAACAAGCCGCAAGCCATTGTTTTTCGCTCGCCACCGCCGTCGCGCCTTCTTCTTGCACGAGCGGGTTGATTTTTACGTATAAATTTAAGAAATCGTAAAGTTCTTGATTGACGGGGTATAAGCCGTCCGCGTTTGCCGCGTTTACGTAACAAACTTTGGTAAGATCGGTTTCCCCATCGCCGCCCTTGTCGTTAGTGATAAAGTTGATATAATCGTGAACGATATAATTCCCCGTCGTTTGATCTACGCCGTAGAACAACGAGAGTGCGTTGCCAAGGTCTTGCGCTTCGGAGAAGGTCGCGCCCAAAAGTCTGGAAGGCGCGTCTACCGCCGCGTAAATAATTTCACCCGGTTCTTCCACCGTACCCATACGGTAAAAGCCTTTTCTCGTGACCGTGTTCGTCGTTTTGCCGCCGATAGGGGTGGTGAACGTCAATTCCGCGTTTGCGTCGAAGAAATAATTGCTGGTATACGGAACGGCGTTGGGCTTGCAATAATCGGGAACGGTTGCTTGCCCCGCGATTTCCTTGGGGGTAATGGGGTACCGCGTGGTGGCGGGAGCGTTGATTGCGTCCGCTACGCGTACGAAGCGTAAGCGTACCGTTTGGCTTTCGCCCGTCGAACGAATCCCGTACACGGCGCGCCATTGTCGATTATTGTGTGCATCGCTACAATTTACGAGCGAATACAATCTTCCGTCGCGCAAAGTAATGGCAGGCTCGCCGATATATTCGCCGCTGTCGGACGTGGGAATATATTGTTCGCTTGCGTCGTAGCGGATAATTTCCAAATTCTCCGCTTTGTCGACGGTATAGAGTGCGTATTGTCCCGATTTGCCTTGATAATCGGTCGTGGGATCGCCCTTATAAGCGTCTTGCGTGGCAAAGGATAAGAAAATCGTGCCGCGGGGGGACGTTTCTAGTTCGTAATATAACCCCGCTTCGCCTTGTAAGCGGTCGAACGCCGAGCCGCTGCCTTCTAAAAATTCGGAAAGGGTGATCGTAGCATCGTCTTGCGGGAGCTTGATATACCCGTCCAAACCTTCGTTAGGGTCGGCTACCGTACCGCCGTTTGACGACGAGCTTGACGAAGAACTGTCGTCGCCGCCGCAAGCGGCGAACGCGGTCAGTGCAAAAAGGCAGGCAAGGAGCAACAAAGATAATTTTTTCAAAAATTTCATAATTGATTTCTCCTTATTTTACTTGCCCAAGGGTTGATAGTAATAACACATCATTTGCCAAGAGTTTTCAATCCCGCCGAAGCCGTCGTAAGCTTTCGTGAACTTGATCAAAATTTCCATCAACGCTTTATCAATTTTGGTAAAGCCGTACAATTCCCCGTCGTTACGGTAGGCAAAGAATAAATACTTATTCATTTCGTCGGTATAATCGGTATACCCGCCTTTACCGTCGGAAAGCCAGAACAAACGCTTGTTTTCCGCGTATTCGTGCGCCGATTCGATAATACCCGCAATCGATTGCGACGAGAAAAGATAGGTCGTGTTGACGAGATCGAGATAGATCGCGTCGTCAAGCCCCGCGTACTTGTCGCCAAGGAATACGCCGTCTTGGTCGGTTACGCGATAGGTATCCGTCGCTTCGTCGTATTTCACCTTTTGCGCGTCGGGCAGGAAGGTTTCGCTCGTTACGGGATTATAGCTGTAAGGACCGATCGCCGCGTTCGTTAAAACGGCGTAGTTTTCGCCCTTATAATCGATTTGCATATCAAATTCACCCAAATCGTTTAAGAAGAACGCGAATAAGCAGTAATAGGTCTTGCCTTCTTCCATATAAATAACGATATCGAAATTATCGTAATTCCCCGTTTGACTTAAAATGAAATCGTCGCTGTACGCAAGCTGCGTTTTTCTATCGTCGGCAAAGATCCAGCATTGCGGGTCGGTGGAAGAATCGCTCCCCGTCAAATCCGCACCGACTTTGGAATATAAGTGATAGATCCCCGATTTGGTAGGGGTGAACTTGTGCTTAATGCCAAGCGGCACAAGCGACATATCGCATACGATACGGTTTTCACCTTCCTTGATCGGGATTGCACCGTCGAAGGTTACGCCCGCCGTGGGGTCTTGCATTTGCGGCGTATTGCCGTAATGGTCGAAATACAAACAAAGCTCTAACCATTCTTCCGTGTAATTCGCCTTGTGGTATTTCGGCTCGTAATAATCCTTGTGATATTGCTCGTTGTATTCGTCGCCGATTAAATCGAGCGATACGCAAAGCTCTAAAAGCTCTTTCAATTCCTTGGTTACGGGCACGTAGCCGTTTTTGGAGTTGTTAGCCGCCCAAGCAAATTCTTCGATCGCTTCTTCCAAATTATAGCCTTGGTATACGACGAGCCCGTTATATGCGAGCTGCCAAAGATCGTACATATTCCAACGCGTCGAGTTTATAATGTCGACGAAAAGTATAGGATCTTTTTCGATATCCACGCTCGTCGCGCCTTGGCTGACTACGTGATAATATCCGTCGCTCGTCGAGTATAAAACGTTTGCGTAATTTGCGTACTTGGTTGTTTTTTCTGCCGTGGACAGCTCCTTGACTTCGCCGTTTTCACCAAAAGGCGAGTTATACCCCGTCGCCGCATAGCGGAAGATATCTAAATCCACGTTAGAAGCGTTTAACACCGATTTATCAAGGAAACGCAGGTTTTTCAAATATACCACGTCGTCGCCCCCCGAAAGGGTAGCGTCCTTATCGTAAATGAGCGTAAGCGTGTGCTTGCCCGTATGCGCCGTTTCAAATACGTACGCGTAATAGGTATTCCATTGCTTGGTCGTGGGTACGCCCGAAAGTCTATGGATAATCGCGCCGTCCATCATTACGAACAGTTCGTCCGCTTTGTTTTCGGTGCTGATATACGCGTCGAATGCAAGGACTTTGTTTGCTTCCGCTTCAAATTCCGCGTTCAAAATGGCGTAGGAATTGTCGATCGTAGAGTTGGACGCGCTGATATATTTCCCGTCCGCTTGCGTTTCTTCTACGATCCAAGGCCAAGCGTATTCGTCGTCCGTTTCCCAAGAATAGTTAAACGCCGTCGAATCGCCTGTCAGGGCTTCGTCGATTTTTTCAATCGCGGGAGCGGATACGGTGGGCTTCACGAGCTCCGCGCCGCCGTCGCTGCCGTTTTCGCCGTCGCCTAAACCGCTTTCGATGACCGTTTGCTTGTAATCGTCGCCGACGAATTTATCAAATAGGTTGGTAAAATCGGCAGTGGAAGTGATTGCACCCGAGTGCAAATAAGAAACGACGCCGTAACGGTCGATAATGACGGAAGTGGGGATAGCAGCGGTGTTGAAATGATCGGAAATCACGCTACCGGCGGGCTGACCCGACATCGGGAACGCGAGCGAATATTGTTTTTTGAATTCGCGTACCGCGCTTTGGTCGTCCGAGCTTTCGATGCTCACCGCAATCACGTCCACGACGCTTTCGTACGTGTCGTACGCGTTTTGCATTGCGGGGAATTCGGAAACGCAAGGACCGCACCACGTCGCCCAAAAGTTAAGAAGCACCATTCTTTTTTGTTCTAACGCTTCGGAAAGAATGAAAATATCCCCGTCGCTCGTTTCCACGGCGAAATCGTACATAACGTCTCCAAGACGGTAAAGCTTGGTGGACGGCGTCGTTTCGTCGGTAATGAGCTGCGCCGTGAAATCGATGGTGACCGTAGTCCCTTCTTGGGTGGACGTTTGGTAAATAAGGTCGCTATTTTTTACGCTCCAACCCGTAGGCACGTCCGAAACGGTAACGTTGTACGTACCCGTTTGCGCGATATCTTCGTCAAGGAAAAAGGCGTTGCCTTGCGCGTTCGTCAAAACGGACGAGAGCTTCGTTTCGCCGTCGTATAAAGTAACGAGTACGTTGCGAAGCCCAAAACCGCCTTCCGATTGCGTACGGACTTTATACACGTAGTCGACGGGCTCTACAAGCCCCGAAGACGAATCGCCGTTGTCGTCGCAAGCTGTGATTACGCCTAGGCTAAAAGCCAAAACGAAGGCTACGGCAAGCGTAAGGATTTTCTTAAAAAATTTCATAAATATACCTTGTATTATATAGTATTATTTTGCGGTAAGTACGAGCGTATATTCGCCGTAAGCCTTCAAAACGCATTTTTCCGCGGTGTAAGAGTTGGAAAACAATTCGTCGTTAATAACGTACACGCCTTCGTCCGCTTCGATAACCACTTTGCCGTCTGCACCGGTGGTTTTAGGCGCAAGACAGCTACCTTTTTCGCCCGTTGTTTCGTCGTAAGAACAAATACCGATTCTAACGCCTTCAATCGCTGCGCCGCTTGCATCTTTTACGTAAACGGTGTATGCGGTTGCCGTGCCGCCGCAAGCCGTCAAAACGAGCATTCCAAGCGAAAGCATTGCCGCTGCCATAAGCGCGATAAGTTTGTTGAGTGTTCTCATAAGTCTATTCTCCTTATAAAAGTTAATTTTTCTTCATTTTTTGCGTTTTTTGTCGGTTTTTAGGGCTTTTTTATCAAAAAAACCGATTATACGCCACAATACAGTTACAATAATTCTATCATAAAAAGCAAAAAAAAGCAACTATTTTATCGACGAAACGAATTGTATTTCTCGTTTTCAATGAAATTTTAATAAAAAAAGCGGCGAGCCGTTGCTCGCCGCAAATATATAATGTATAGGGAATTAAAGCAAGCTTGCCGCGTCCTTGTCGCAAACGATAGTGACGAAGGGGTGAAGCTGTAAAACGGAAGCGGGAAGCGCGGGGGTGATTTCGCCCTGTACCATACCCTTTACCGCCGCCGCTTTATTTTTGCCCGAAACTACCATAACGATGGATTTTGCTTGCATAATGTTTTTAATACCCATCGAAAGTGCTTGACGGGGTACTTCGTCGATAGAAGCGAACAAACGGGAGTTGTCTTTGATCGTGTTTTCGGTTAAGTCCACGAGATGGGTTACCGAATCAAAGGGAGTGTTCGGTTCGTTGAAACCGATATGTCCGTTCGAGCCAAGCCCTAAAACCTGCACGTCCGCGGGCATTTTCGCAAGGAGCGCGTTGTAACGGTCACATTCCTTTTGCAAATCGGTCGCGCTGCCGCAGGGTAAGTTGGTTTGGGTTTGGTCGATATCGATGTGGTCGAATAAGTTGGTACGCATAAAGTACGCGTAGCTTTGGTCGTGGTCGGCGGTTAAGCCCACGTATTCGTCAAGGTTGACCGTTTTTACTTCCTTGTAGGACGTACCGTTTTCCACGTGGTCTTTAATCATATTTTGATAGGTGCCGATGGGGCTTGATCCCGTGGCAAGCCCAAGAATGGCTTGGGGATTGTTTTTTACGACGTCGATGATGATTTCGGCTGCTTTTTTGCTCATTTCTTCATAGTTTTCGGTAATGATAACTTTCATAAATTACACCTCACAGTTTTATAGTATACATTATAAAACTTTTTAATAATAAAATCAAGCGTTTAACGGAAAATAATTCATTTTGATAATTTTACAAAAAGACCGCGCAAGAATTTGACAAAATAAACGCAATGTGATAAAATTATGATAGCTCGTTGAAATAACGGGCAAAAAATACTTACTAAATATTTATAAGGAGAGTTGTTATGTCTAAATTCAATGCCTTTCTCGACAGAAAATTCGATCTGACGAACAAGGGAACGAACGTCAAAACGGAAATCGTTGCTGGTCTTACCACCTTTATGGCAATGGTTTACATTTTGATGGTCAATGCGGGAATGTTTGCCGATCCGTTTAGCACAGGCGTAAACGTTTTGGGTGTTTCCTACGGCGCAATGTACATCGTTACTGCGTTGTCCGCAATTATCGGTACGGTGCTTATCGGTCTTTTGTCCGGTTTGCCCTTGGCGCAAGCCCCTGGTATGGGTCTTAACGCGTTCTTCGTATATACGATGTGCATAGGCTTCGGCTTTACGTATGCGAACGCGCTCGTTTTCATCTTGATCGACGGTCTCGTGTTCATCGCGCTTACCGTTACCGGTCTTCGTGAAAAAATCTTCAAGGCAATCCCCGAAGATATCAAGAAAGCGATCCCCGCAGGTATCGGTCTTTTCATTGCTTTCATCGGTTTACAAAATGCAAAACTCGTTATCCCTAGCACGTCTACGGGCGTTACGATGGGTAGTATGAACTTGCTCGGCGGTCACGCTTGGGCTACGCTCGTACCGTTGTTCGTGGTCGTTCTTGGCGTTATCGCGATCGGAGCGATGTCTAAAAAGAACGTAAAGGGTGCAATCCTTTGGGGTATTCTCGGCTCTGGTGTGCTTTATTATGCGTTGCTTGGTCTTGGCGCGGCGTTCGGCGACGCTTCCAGCCAAGCGGTGTTCTCTTCTATTTCCTTCGCAAATCCTTTCGACGCGTTTAAGGAATTTGGTGAACAAACTTTCGGTAAGGTATTTACGGAAGGTTTCAACTTCGCTCCTTATATTGAAAAGAACGGCGCTGCAAACTTCATTTTGATGCTTATCACGTCTGCGTTGGCTTTCTGTCTTGTAGATATGTTCGATACGCTCGGAACGCTTTACGGCGCTTGCAAGAGCGGTAACTTGCTCGACGAAAAGGGCGACGTTCCCAACCTTAATCAAGCTATGTTTGCAGACGCAGTTGCAACGACGACGGGTGCTATTCTCGGTACGTCCACGGTTACGACGTTCGTAGAATCTTCCGCAGGTACGGCGGCTGGCGGTAAAACCGCGCTTACGTCCTACGTTGTGGCTATCTTGTTCGCGCTTGCTATGTTCCTTTCGCCCATCGCGCAGCTCATTCCTTCTTGCGCTACGGCGACCGCGCTCATCTACGTAGGCGTTTTGATGATGAACAACGTTCGCGATATCGACTGGGCAGATCCCGCGATTGCGCTTCCTTCGTTCCTTACGATTGCTATGATGCCGTTCACCTACAATATTTCGTTCGGTATCGGCTTCGGCTTGCTCGCGCACGTGATCATTAAAGCTTGCACGGGTAAAGCAAAAGAAATCAGCGTTGCAACGTACGTCTTGACGTTAATATTCCTTGCAATGTTCTTGTTTACGCACTAATTGTAAAATCGGTTGAAAACTGCGGCGGGTTGTTTTGCAACCCGCCGTGTTGTTTCGCGAAAACGCTATAAGGATAAAATGTTATGATGAAACAGGAAACCAAAGACCAAATCAAACAAACGGGGTTGGACGTAGCAACGGCGGTAATTGCAGGCTTAATCGTCGCGCTTGCGTATTACTTTTTTCAAAACAGCAACGGGTTTGCGCCGGGGGGCGTGGGCGGTTTGGCGACGATTACCTATTATTTATGTGATTATGAAATATCTTGGGCGTTGCTGATGATTGCCTTTAATATTCCCATTTTCATTTTGGTGAGCATTTTCGTTAATAAAAAACTGGGCTTATACCTTATTTTATATATGACGGTGCAATCGTTGTCGACGGAGCTGTTCGCGTTATTGCAATGGAAACCCTATTGCGCGGCGAATAACGTGGAAGATTTTGAAATCGTATTCGCGTGTATAGGGGCGGGTGTGATTTCGGGGATCGGCTTTTCTTTAATGCTTCGCCGCTTTGGTGCAAGCGGGGGCACGTACGCCATTTCCGCGCTCATTAAAAAAGCGAAACCCGCAACGAATATCGCGTACGTTTCCTTTTTAATGGATTCAAGCGTGGTCGTTGTCGCGTTTTTCGTGTACGGTATGCGCATTACGCCCGTCGTTTGTACGCTTCTAAACTTGTTTATCGCAAACGTAGTGGTCGATTACGCGTTGGCGGGTATTAAAAACGGGTATAAATTTGAAATCGTAACGGATAAACCCGAAGAACTTTCTTTGGAACTGATGGAAAAATTAAAACACGGCGTTACGGAAATTCGTGTACTTGGTATGTATTCGCACACCGAAAAGTATATGCTCGTGTGCATCATACGAAAAAAACAAATCGGCGAGATGATGAAAATCATAAAAAATCATTCGGGCAGCTTTGCGAGCTTCACAAAAGTAAACGAAGTATTCGGTCGATTTAAGGCTTAACTAATTTCATTCTACGAAAAAACGGACAGGTAACAACCTGTCCGTTTTTTGGCGCAGAAGACGAGATATTGACGAAACGTCAAAGCTTCGTCGCTCGCCAACCGTTTCGTTTTGAACGGGCTGTTTCAATCTCGCTTCTCGCACGAACTCGTGGTAATTCACGAGTTCTCACCCGACCTTCTACGAAAAAACGGACAGGTAAGAACCTGTCCGTTTTTTGGCGCAGAAGACGAGATTCGAACTCGTGCTACGGTTTTCCCATACTACTCCCTTAGCAGGGGAGCCCCTTGAGCCTCTTGGGTACTTCTGCATTGCCCCGTGTTCACAAAGCTATATTACTATATCATATTTTTTTTGCGTTGTCAAAGCTTTTTTAAGCAAAAAAGAAAAAACTTTTGAAAAATTATCATATATAAAAATATCTTTGGAAAACCTAATAGAAAAATGTCAAAAACGGGCATATTGTTCTTGATTAAAATACGTAAATATGTTAAAATTAAACAATAAAAGGAAATAATTTTTTTGAGAGGAGATATATTTATGAACGTTTGGCACGACGTTGCCGCAAGCCGTATTACGGCGAAGCAATTTGAAGCTTTTATTGAAATTCCCAAGGGCTGTAAAGCGAAGTATGAGTTGGACAAAGAAACGGGCTTGTTACGCTTGGACAGAGTTTTGTACACGTCTACCGTGTACCCCGCAAATTACGGGTTTATTCCCCGCACGTTTGCGGACGACGGCGATCCCTTGGACGTGTTGGTGCTTTGCGGGGAGAGCATTTACCCGTCAACGCTGGTGACTTGTTATCCGATCGGGGTTATCAAAATGATTGACGGTGGATCTTTGGATGAAAAGATCATCGCCGTACCTATTCAAGACCCGACCTACAAAGATTATTACGACATCAAAGAATTACCCCAACACGTATTTGAAGAAATGATGCACTTTTTTGAAGTGTACAAATCCTTGGAGCATAAGCAAACGACGGTCAAGGAAATCTGTCACCGCGACGAAGCGATGGACATTATCAATAAGTGTATTGCGGCGTATAAGGACGTATTCGAGAAATAAGACGAAAATCTGCGAAAAAATTTCCGTAAATCGCTAAAATTTTCCTGCAAGGATATTGACATTAACGGAAAAACACGCTATAATGGAATAGGAGAGAAAATCGAATTTTTCCCAAGCGAAACAAAAGCTTGATTTTAGCAAAAAAACGAACGGCGCGGAAGCGGCGTCTTTCGTGGTTTTGAAAGGGAAGTTTGATAAGGATATGGAGGTTGAGTATGGCGAATAAAGAAGCCGAAAAGAAACGCGCGTATATCAAACAGCGTATTATGAAGGAACAAGGCAAAGCGAAAACGATCGGTTTTTTCTTTTTTCTCGCCTTGCTTGCCGTGACGGCGTTGGCGTGTTTGCCTTTAATAGAAATAGAAGGCGCGACGCTTGGCGTAGTCGCGTTTTGGCAACCCTTCGTTGCGCTTGCAACGTCGCAGGATATTTTAGGCTCGTTGGTTAGTGATATTTACCCGCTTTCCATTGCTTTACTTTACGGCGTGTTGCTTTTGATTTTGCTGATCAACGTACTTCGTTCGCTGGGTAAACTTTCTTGGCTTTTCAAAAATCTTGCAAGTAAGCTTTACGGTTTCAACCGTAATATGTACGCGATGGACGATTTGGGTCGTATTTTCTCGGGTTCGCTTTCGAGCGTACTCGGCGTACATTTCCTGATTGCGCTCGTCGCGGGCGGTGTAACGCTGTTGCCTTTGGCGTACGCGGTTTTAGGCGTGAGCGTATTCTTCCATTTCGTATGCGGTATGCCTGCGGGCAACGTAAGCTTGTTTACGACGGAAGGCGGTATCATTGAAGAAAAACGCGAAGTGGGCAATTTCGTTGCCTTCGTTCGCAATTTCATACAAATCGCGGCGACGGCGGCTTGTGTATATTTCTTTACGCAAGGCAGCGTACTTTCGCAAACGGTGCAAGACGTGGCAAAAAGCGGTGTGGGGGCTATGCTCGCAAATCCTATAAGCTTGATCGTTCCCGCCGTGCATTTCTTCGTGGCGGTTTGGATTTTAGCGATGCTCGGTTACGCGTTTGGGAACGTGGAATTTGACCCCGACGGTGCGAAAGCTTCGGGTAGAAAAGCGAATATCTTTTGGTCGCTTTTACTTGCGTTGTTCGCGGCGGGCGCGTACGTTGTGGCAAAGCTTTTAACGACGAGCGAGCCGAGTTCGGCGTTGTTGATCGTTTCGGGGATTGCGGCGGTAACCTTCGTGTTAGAGCTTTTGCTTCGTAAATATCCAAGAGTGAAGCAAACGGATCCCGACGAAATTGACGTGGATACGTATTTAGTTGATAACGATTAAATAATAAAAAATTAAACGGGGAAATCCCGCAAGGAGAATAGGAATATGAAACGGATCGAATCCAAGGCGAAATTATTGAAAAAGCGCGTGAGAGCGGTTCAAGGCAAAGCAAAATTCGTGGGTATGACGTATTTATTTGGCTTGATCTTGCTTGCCGTGGCGGGCGCAATGCTGACGATGGTCAGCGGTACGAGCATTTCCACCGAAGCGATTATGGGCGCGACGGGGCTTGACTTGCCCGTGCTCAAAGCGATTGCGGAAATCACGGCGATTTTTACGACGGAAAAAGGCGCGCTCGGTTTCTTACAGGACGCAGAGCTGCTTATTCGGTTACTCGTCGTTTTAATCTACGTTGCAATGCTTTTAGCCTTGCTTATCAATATCTTCCGTGCGCTTGGCAAATTGAACTGGTTGTTCAAACGCCGCGCAAGCTATGCAAACGGATTCAACCGTAATATGTACGCGATGGACGATATCAGTAAACGGTATTCCAGCTCCTTGAAAGCCTTACTTATCTGCAATTTACAAATTATGCTCCTTTCCCTTTCCGCGAACGCGGAAGGCGTGGTGGAACAGCAAATCACTTTATTCGGTTACATAACGCTTGGCGTAGGTCTTTTGTGGCATTTCTTCTGCGGACTTTTGGAAGGCTCGGTTACGTTGTTCACGACGGGCAAGAAGATCGAAGAAGAAGAACGCGAATACGGTTTATTTATCTACTTCGTTCGTAATCTTATTCAACTCGTAGCGGTTGCGGCGATCGTGTATTTCCTTGTTCCGCAAAGCGTATTGCTCGTTAGATTGCAACAATGCTTCACCGCGTTGCTCACGCAAGATTTCGGCTGGTTTGGAACGAATATCACCTTGCTTATCCCGATGATGATAGAATTCGTCGTATGGATTTTCATATTCATTATGCTCGGTCACGCGGTAGCGGCTACGGAATTTAACCGCGACGGTAAATTCGGTAAGGGTATGAAAACGTACGCGGTTGCGTCCTTCTTGGCGTTCTTATTTATCGGCGTTTGGACGGTATTGCCGTTCTTGCCTTTGGAAACGGGAATGGAAGCGGGCGTGTTCAACTTCAATCTCTTAATTCCTGCAATCATCGCATTCGTGGTATTCTTGTTCGACTGCATTTGCCGTTCCAAGACCAAACCGCCCAAGGAAGAAGAAACCGAAGATTTCTACGATCCCGAAAACGCTCCCGAGCAACCGCAATCCGTTATGGCGCAAATGCCTGCAATGAACGGTCAAAACGGTCAACCGATCTACGTTCCTATTTATTATTATCCGTACCCTGCAACGGCGCAAACGCCCGCACAATGCCCGCCCGTATCTACGACGGCGGAAGCGGTACCCGTTCGTCCCACGCCGATGCCTGCACCTGCGTATATTCAGCCCACCCCTTCTCCGATAGCGGAAGAAGAGAAAGAAACGTTTAGCGAAGAACCCGTGGAAATTCCCTTGGAGCTTGATCCTGCGAAATCGCATATCGTAAGATGTCCCAACTGCGGCAGAAATTTGAACGTAAAGGAAGTTTCGCCCTATCACCGTTGTCCCGTTTGCGACAAGGTATTCGAGCTTCGCAAGTTTGAAGCGTACGTAAAAAAGAACTAAAAAGAATAAAATTAGGAAAACGTCGCTCTTCGGGAAGAACGAAGGGCGAGTTTTCGCGATAATAGCCCCGCAATAGTGCGGAAGGAGAGAGAATAATATGGCAAAAGAAACTCAATTTGTAGAACAAATCGCGGATATTAACGCGGATTTCCCGCAATGGTACACGGACGTCGTGTTAAAGACCAAGCTCGTGGATTACGGTCCCGTCAAAGGCACGATGGTTATTCGTCCGTACGGTTACGCGATTTGGGAGAATATTCAAAACGAAATGAACGCCCGTTTCAAAAAACGCGGCGTAGAAAACGCGTATTTCCCGCTGTTAATCCCGATGAGCTATTTCACCAAGGAAGCGGAACACGTGGAAGGCTTTGCTCCCGAAGTGGCGGTCGTAACACACGCGGGCGGGGAAAAGCTTGCCGAACCTTTGGCAATCCGTCCTACGTCCGAAACGATCATCGGCACGATGATGTCCAAGTGGGTGCAATCGTATCGTGATTTGCCCTTAAAGGTCAATCAATGGTGTAACGTTATGCGTTGGGAAAAAACCACCCGTCCGTTCTTGCGTACGAGTGAATTTTTGTGGCAAGAAGGACACACCGCGCACGCAAGTAGCGACGAAGCGGAAGAAGAAACGCAAGCAATGCTTGCCGTGTATAAAGAATTTGCCGAAAACTGTTTGGCTATCCCCGTTTTAACGGGCAGAAAGACGGAAAAAGAAAAGTTCGCGGGTGCGGTCGCTACGTATACGATGGAAGCGATGATGCGCGACGGTAAGAGCTTGCAAGCAGGTACGTCGCATTATATGGGACAAAACTTCGCAACGGCGTTCGATATTAAATACCTTGGCAACGAAGGCGTATTGCAAACGGCGTACACGACGTCTTGGGGCGTTTCGACGCGTTTGATCGGCGCGATTATAATGACGCACGGCGACGAACGCGGGCTCGTGCTTCCGCCCGTGGTTGCGCCCATTCAATGCGTAATCGTTCCGATCGCGGCAAGAAAGGGCGGCGTAATCGAAGCTTGCGAAAAACTCCAAGCAGAGTTGGAAGAAGCAGGTGTTCGCGTAACGCTCGATAAGTCCGATAACAGCCCCGGTTGGAAGTTCAACGAATGGGAAATGAAAGGCGTTCCCGTCCGTATCGAGCTTGGACCGCGCGACATAGAAGCGGGCAAAATGCTTTGTGCGAGAAGAGATACGCTGGAAAAGACGGAAATGCCGCTTGAAAACGCGGTGGACGGCGTGAAAGCGTTGCTCGCAAGCGTGCAAAAGGATATGCTGGAAGCGGCGAGAAAACGCCGTGACGAGCGGATTACCTACGCGGACGATATCGCGGGGATTCTTGCGGGCGTAGAAGCGGGCAAGTTCGTGAAAGCGGGCTGGTGCGGTTGCCGTGAATGTGAAGACAAGATCAAGGAAGAAACGGCGGCAACGGCGCGCGTATACGCGGAAGGCGAAAGCAAGGAAACTTGCGCGGTATGCGGCAAAAAATCTAAACACGTTATCGTATACGCAAGAGCATATTAACACGAATACAAAAACGCGCCTTTATCAGGGCGCGTTTTTTATAAAAAACGAGAAGACGAGTAAAAGCGTATAAAAATAAAGAAAATCTTGCGCACTCGCTTGACGAAATAAGAAAAAAATGCTATTATAGTACTATGGAGAATATTAACGAAATTAACGGCAAAATCGCAAAAAATCTGACCCATTACCGCAAAGCGGCAGGGCTGACGCAAGCGGAGCTTGCCGAAAAAATCAATTATTCGGACAAGTCCGTTTCCAAATGGGAACAAGGTAACGGCGTGCCTGACGTGTATATTTTATTGCAGCTTGCAGATTTATACCACGTTACGCTTAACGACTTGGTAGGCGAAACGAAAACGGAAGGCGAGATTTGCCAAACGCAAAAAAAACGGATTGCGGGCATACATCTTTTGATTATGCTTTTATCGAGCGGGATCGTGTGGCTTGTTGCAACCTGCTTTTTCGTGCTGATGCAGCTTTTACAGCCCGTAGGCGCGTGGTGGATCACCTTCGTATACGCGGTAATGGCAAACGCGATCGTCTTGATCGTGTACGCGGGGATTTGGAAATACCGCTTGTTGAACTTCTTTTCGGTATCCGTGCTTATTTGGACGACGATTACGAGTATATACTTAACGGTTACCGCGCTAATCGGCAAATACGACGCGCTTTGGCTTTTGTTTTTGCTTGGCGTACCGTTGCAAGTATTAGAAACGCTGTGGGTGTTTTTCCGTTCCTTTTTTCACAAAATTGAACGCAGTAAAAAGAAAAAACGGGTAGAAACCGCCGACGCGGACACCCTTTCGCAAGAAATATAAGGAAGAAAAGGAATTTTGTATGCTGTGCGGGAAATGTAGAAAAAATCAAGCCACGAAAACGTACGAGCAAATAAAAAACGGTAAAAAAGAAACGGCATATTACTGTTTGGAATGTTACCATAACCGATTCGTTTGCCCCGAGAATTTCACGGGGCAACCCTTGCTTTCTTGTCCGTATTGCGGAACGACGGTAACGCAGCTTAAAAAGACGAATATCGTGGGTTGCGTGCATTGTTACGAAACGCTTGCGCACGCGGTTTTGCCGATTGTGACGAAAATGCAAGGCGGTGAAATCCACAACGGTAAAAAGGCGTACGAAACGCAAGAAGAGCGCGTAGATCGGCGTTGTTTTGAACTTGAAGCTTTGGCACAGCAGGCTTACGAAGAAGAAGATTATTTGGCGGCAAAGGAATACGAAGAAAGCATAGCAAGACTTCGTAGGGGTGAAAAGGAGAATTTCGTATGGCGCAACCGACCTTCATCGAAACGCTCGTAACGTCCACTCGTATCCGCCTTGCCCGCAATCTTGCGGCGTACCCCTTTCCGCATAAATTGACGGAACGGCTTGCCGCGGAAGTGGGTTTTCTCGTGGAACAGGAGCTGGGAAAAATCGACGTTTTCCAAAAAAACGATATGGCGACGCTTACGGACGAAGAAGCGACGCTTTTGCAAGAACAGCATCTCGTAAGCCCCGCGCTTCGTAAGCGTAAGGGCATCGGCGCGGTGTTTTTATCTTCGGATAAATCCATTTCCGTAATGGTCAACGAAGAAGACCATTTACGCGAACAATGTATTTATAAAGGCTTTGATTTGTACAAGGCGTACGAGCATATCAGCGGTATCGACGAAGGCTTGAACTCGGCTTTGGGCTTTGCGTACGATGAAAAGCTTGGGTATTTGACTGCTTGTCCAAGCAACCTTGGCACGGGAATGCGCGCGTCGGTAATGATGTTTTTACCGGGGCTTGCTTGGAGCAAGGAATTAGAAGAATTTTTGCCAAAGCTCAAAGCGGGCGGTTTGACGGTTCGCGGGGTGTTCGGGGAAGGCACGGCGGCGGAAGGATATAGCTACCAGGTAAGTAACGAACGTACTTTGGGCGTGTCCGAAAAGGAAATTTTAGAACAAATGATCCGTATGACGATGACGCTTTCCGATTTAGAGCTTCGCGCCCGTGAACGAATGTTAAAGGAAAATAAAATCCCGCTTCGCGACGCGTGTTTACGCGCGTACGGGACGCTCACGAATTGCGGCGTTTTACCCTTAAAAGAGTTGACGGAAGGAATGGTCAAGGTGAAGCTTGGAATGGCGCTCGGCTTTTTCAAGGCGCGCGATATACGTTCGTTTAACGATTTCGTTGCGGATATGCGTCCCGCTTCTTTCCGTTTGGAAAACGGCTTGCAAGACGCAAGCGAAGAAGACTGTGACGTAATGCGCGCGGAAATCGTGCATAAGGTATTGCCAGAACTCGTCGTACGCACCGATTGATTTAGATAACGTTAAAAAGGAAAAAAGAGTATGTATCCTTTGTCGAAGGCTTCGGAAAACTTCAAAAAAGCTTTACGGTTAGCAAACGAGATCACCGTAGAAAAGGGCGCGAGATACGTGGGAAGCGAGCATTTCGTTTACGCGTTTTTGCACTTGCCCGAATGTTCGGCGTATAAAGTTTTAGTATCCGCGGGCGTGGATAAAGACCGCTACGAAGAACTGTTTTTCAAAAACATCGATCGGCGTTCCCAACACGACGGCTTAACGCCGAGAACGCAGCGTATGTACGATCGCGCGGTGTTGCTTGCCGAAGATAAAGATCGTTTGGCGGGAACGGCATATATGCTGTACGCGATTTTAGAAGTCCGCGACAGCTTCGCCGTGAAAATGCTGCAACGGCTCGTGGATATCGACTTGCTCGTGGAAGAAACGAAGGCTTTAATCGAAAAGCCGCAGGAACGGAGCGGAACGACGCACGCTGAACCGTTCTTTAACGAGAGTTATAAGAGTGAAACGCGGCAGGAGACGGAGCAAAAGCACGTTTCCACGCTCGAAAAAGGAAACGCCTTAAAGCGAGGCAAAAAGAGCGCGGCGCTTGAAAAGCTTTCGGCGTACGGTATCGATATGACCGAACGGGCAAGGCGGGGTAAAATCGATCCCGTCATCGGCAGAAAGAAGGAAATCGAAGGGGTAATTCAAGTCCTTTCAAGACGGTTAAAAAATAATCCCGTTTTAATCGGCGAGCCGGGCGTGGGGAAAAGTGCAATCGTCGAAGGCTTGTCGCAGCTGATCGTAGAAGGCAACGTTCCCGAACAGCTTTACAATAAAACGGTGTTTTCCGTCGATTTACCGGGTATGCTCGCGGGCGCGAGATACCGCGGGGATTTTGAAGAACGGTTAAAGGATTTAATCGGCGCGGTCATCGAAGACGGCGACGTGGTATTGTTTATCGACGAAATTCATACGATCGTCGGGGCGGGCGCGTCGTCCGATAACGGAATGGACGCGGCGAATATATTAAAGCCGATGCTCGCGCGGGGCGATTTACAGGTGATCGGCGCGACGACGATTGAAGAATACCGCAAATACGTGGAAAAAGATAGCGCGTTAGAACGCCGTTTTACGCCCGTTCGCGTAGAAGAGCCTTCGCAAGCGGATACGATCGCTATTTTGAAAGGCTTGCGCAAAAAATACGAAGAACATCACGGAATCGTGATCACCGAAGAAGCGATCGAAGCCGCGGTACAGCTTTCTTCGCGGTATATAACCGATCGGTTTTTACCCGATAAAGCGATTGATTTGATTGACGAAGCAGCGGCGCGTGTGCGCGTGCTGGAAGACGGCGGTACGGAGCTTGCCGAGCTGGAAAAGGAAATCGCATTTTGGGAGCAAGAACGCTTGATGCAAGAGCGGCGGGGCGAGTTCGCGCTCGCAACGGCGGCGTTTGAGAAGAAAAAACAAACGCAAGAAAAAGCGAATGCACTCAAACAGGCGCAATCCCCGATCCGTCTTGCAGACGGTCGGCTTGCCATTGGCAGAGAACAGGTAGCGGCGATCGTGAGCGCGCGTATGCGTATTCCTTTGACGAAGATTACGCAGGAAGAAGGCGAAAAGCTGATGCGTTTGGAAGAAGATTTGCATAAACGGATAATCGGTCAAAACGAAGCCGTCAACGCCGTCGCGAAAGCCATTCGCCGAGCAAGAGCGGGCTTGAAAGACCCGTCGCGGCCTATCGGCTCGTTCATTTTCGTCGGGCCTACGGGCGTGGGGAAAACCGATCTTTGCAAAGCGTTGGCAGAAGCAATGTTCGGCTCGGAAGAGCAAATGATCCGTTTGGATATGAGCGAATATATGGAAAAACAGTCCGTTTCCAAAATTATCGGCGCTGCGCCTGGGTACGTAGGCTACGAAGATATGCAATCGGGACAACTGACGGACAAGGTACGGACGAATCCCTATTGCGTGATTTTGTTCGACGAAATCGAAAAGGCGCATCCCGACGTTTTCAATCTGCTTTTGCAAATTTTGGACGACGGAAGATTGACGGATAATAAGGGCAGAACGGTCAGCTTCAAAAACGCGATTATCATTTTAACGTCCAACGTAGGCGCGGCGGTCGCGCAAAGCGAGCGTACGGGCGTTTACGGGTTTGGCAGCGAAAATAGAAGCGCGGACGGTGCGGACGAAAAACAGTACGAAGGAATGAAAGAAAACGTCACAAAAGCCTTAAAGGACAAATTCCGTCCCGAATTTTTGAACAGGCTCGACGACGTAATCGTTTTCCACCGCTTGACGGAAGCCGATTGCGAACGGATTGCGGAAAAAATCGTATTCTCCCTTTCCAAGCGTTTGTTAGAGCAACGCGGGATTACCCTTTCGGTGACGGGTACGGCACTTGCCGCGCTCGTAAAGGAAGGCTACGATCCGCAGTACGGCGCAAGACCGCTCAAACGCGTGATTACGCGGCGTATAGAAGATAGACTTTCCGAAGAAATCTTGCTTGGTCGCGTACAAAACGGACAACGGGTGACGGTGGATTTCGCAAACGGCGAATATCGGTTTTTATAAGGAGCAATTATGAGATTAACGACGGCGGGAGAATCGCACGGCAAAGCGTTGGTAGCGATTATTGAAGGCTTACCTTCGCATTTGAAAATCGACGTGGAAAAAATCAACGAAGCGTTGGCTTTGCGCCAAAGCGGTTTCGGGCGTGGCGCGCGGCAAAAAATTGAACGCGATCGGGTGGAAATTTTAACGGGCGTAAGAAATACTGAAACGCTTGGAAGTCCCGTTACGCTGTGCATTTACAATAAAGATTTTGCAAACTGGGAAAACTGTATGTCGGACGGGGCTTGCGACGAGCAAAAAATGCAGGAAAAAAGCCTGACGCGGGTACGCCCCGGTCACGCCGATTTGACGGGTGTTATCAAGTACGCGCAAACGGACGCGCGGAATATTTTAGAACGCGCTTCCGCGCGGGAAACGGCAATCCGCGTCGCCGCAGGCGGCGTGTATAAGCAATATCTTGCCGCGCTCGGCGTGGAAATCGGCGGGTACGTAAAAGAAGTTTGCGGTGTAAAGGACACGGGTAGGTATGCGTTTAACGAGCTTGCCAAGGCAAAAACGACGGGCTTGGGTATGCTCGACGAAAGGGCGGAACGCCAAGCCGAAGAAAAAATCACGGAGCTTAAAAAGTCGGGCGATACGGCGGGCGGCATTGTGGAAATTCGCGTAAAGGGCTTAAAGAGCGGTTTTGGCAGCGTAATGACGTACGCCGAAAAATTAGACGCAAGACTTGCCGCCGCACTTATGAGTATTCAAGCGGTGAAGGGCGTGGAAATCGGCGAAGGCTTTGCCGCCAGTAAAAAGAGCGGAAAGGATATCCACGACGAGATTTTTTACGAAAAGGAACGGGGGTATTACCGCGTTACCAACCGCGCGGGTGGGATCGAAGGCGGTATGTCCAACGGGGAAGAACTCGTTTTACGGATCGCGATGAAGCCCATTCCCACGCTAATGAAAGGCTTGCGGACGGTGGATTATAATAGTGGCGAAGCGGCGACGGCGGCTTCCGAACGGAGCGACGTTTGCGCTATTTTCGCAATGGAAATTATCGCCGAAGCAGTGGTCGCGCAGGTGCTTGCCGACGTCGTTAGCGAACGGCTCGGCGGGGATACTTTGGCGGAAGTACAAGAAAGATACGCGCGTTTGCCATAGGGGTTATTATGCAAGAAATTACGCTGAAAACGCCGTCTATGACGGGTAAAATATTCGTAGGATACGGGGCGGTGGAAAGCCGTTTGCCCTTGCTTTTGCAAGGACAAAAAAACTTCGTCGTCACCGATTCCAACGTCTACGCGTTATATCCCGACTTTTTTCAAAAATATTTTGAGAAAACGCCTATTTTCGTTTTGCAAGCGGGAGAAGAAAATAAAACCTTTGTTTCGCTTGGCAAAATCCTTTCGGCGATGACGAAAGCGGGCTTACACCGCACTTCTAGGCTGTTTGCGGTTGGCGGTGGGGTTATCGGGGATATCGGCGGGTTTGCCGCGGCGACGTATATGCGCGGTATTTCTTGCGTGCAAATTCCCACTACGCTGTTGGCGCAGGTGGATAGCAGCGTAGGCGGAAAAACGGCGGTGGACTTGGACGGCGTGAAAAATATCGTAGGTGCGTTTTATCAGCCCTGCGAAGTGTTGGTCGATCCCGCGTTTTTACAAACTCTACCCCCGCGTGAAATCAAATGCGGGTTGGGCGAAATTGTCAAATACGCGGTTTTGAATACGGGAATTTACGACTTGCTTGCAAACGCGAAACAGCTTGACGATCAGACTTTTTTAACAACGCTGATTTTGCCGAGCATTTTACATAAAGTTCGTGTCGTGGAAGCGGACGAAAAGGAAACGGGGGAGCGGAAATCGCTCAACGTCGGGCATACGACGGGTCACGCAATCGAGCTTTCAAGCGGACTTTCGCACGGCGAAAGCGTGCTGTACGGTACGTACTTGGAAACCAAACTCGCCATAGAAAAGAGCGTTTGCGAACGGGAGTACGGGGAAAGCTTGTTGCAAATTATTCGTCGGGCTTTGTTGGTCGAGCCGACGTCAAGCCCCGATTTTTCAAATATAGCGAAAGACGCGGAAAAGGCGAAAGCGGATAAAAAGAACGCCGACGATAACAAAATCGTGATGGCGGTGGCAAAACGCAAGGGCGAATGGACTTCGCTCGCGCTCAACTTTGAAGAATATTCGTCGCTTTTGGTGCAAGCGGCAAGGCAATAACGGGAGAGCAGGTATGCAATCAATACGGGCAAGAGAACGCTTTGAAGGCGAATTTACGATAGCGGGCGACAAATCGATCACGCACCGCGCGGTGATGCTCAATAGCGGCGCGGACGGCGAAGCCGTGATTACGGACGCGTTAATGGGCGAAGACTGCCTTTCTACGTGCCGCTGTATGCGCGCGCTTGGCGCGAAAATCGATATCGACGGCACGACTGTTTATATAAAAGGTACGCCCGATTTTCGCGGCGGTACGCGCCTTGATTGCGGAAATTCGGGTACGACCATTCGGCTGTTGACGGGTTTTGCTGCGGGGAAAGGCGTGGACGCGGTTTTGTTTGGCGACGAATCGCTGTCTTTGCGACCGATGAAAAGGGTTGCCGATCCGCTCGCGCTTTTGGGCGCGGATATCCGCACGACGGACGGACACGCGCCCGTGCAAATTTATCCCAAAGACTTACACGGCGCAAGCGTGGATTTGAAAATCGCTTCGGCGCAGGTAAAAAGCGCGATATTGCTTGCGGGCATTTCCGCAACGGGCAAAACGACGGTCAGCGAACCCGTCCGCTCGCGCGATCATACCGAGCGTATGCTCGCGGCGATGGGCGCGAATATTCAAGTGGACGGCAATACCGTTTCTGTGGAAAAAAGTCGCCTGCAAGCGGTGGACGTATGCGTTCCCGCGGATATATCTTCGGCGGCGTATTTTATGGCACTTGGCGCGTTAAAAGGTAAAACGCTTTGCAAAAACGTGGGAATTAACCCCACCCGCACGGGGATTTTGCAGGCTTTTGATAATTTGGGTGTTCGTTATTCGTTGTTAAATAAGCGGGTTTCGGGCGGAGAAGATACGGCGGATATTTTGGTTGAACAATCGGATATGCGCGCAATTACGCTGACGGCGGGGGAAATTCCCGCGATGATTGATGAATTGCCGCTCGTGGCGCTGCTTTGTGCGTTTGCGGACGGAGAAAGCGTGATTACGGGCGCAAAGGAATTGCGCGTGAAAGAAAGCGACCGTATTCGTACGACGGCAGAGTTGATTAACAATATCGGCGGGGAATGTGAAGAACGAGAAGACGGGTTCGTGATCCGCGGCAAGAAAAAGCTGGTCGGCGGGAACGTGGACAGTTATCTCGATCACCGTATCGCGATGACGGCGGCGGTGGGCTTGATCGCTTCCGAGCGCGGCGGGAATATCTCGCGCCCCGAATGTTGCGCGATCTCTTTCCCCGATTTCTTTGAAAAATTGCAATAACACACGGGCAGGTATGTGATGAACGGAGAAAACACAAAAAAAATACGCCTTGGACTTATCGGGAAAGACGTGTCCAAATCGTTGAGCGAGCGTATGCACCGTTTTATTTTGCAAGAAATGGGCGTAGAATGCGACTACGAACGTTTTTCTATTACCCCGCGCGAGCTTGACGACGTGATATGGCGGCTTATGGGCGATTTCGACGGCTTTAATATCACCATTCCTTATAAGCGCGATGTTTTCGAGTATTTGGACGATATCGACGCGGACGCAGCCGCTTGCGGCGCGGTAAATACCGTGGTTAGTGCAACCAAGCGCGGCTATAACACGGACGGCGCGGGATTTTTGTTAATGCTTGCCACCAAGGGCATACAAGTCAAGGATAAAAGCGTTTTAATTCTCGGCTTTGGCGGCGCGGGGAGAAGCGCGGCGGTCGCGCTCAAAAACGCGGGCGCAACGGTGTTCGCGTATAGACGAAATCAAATCGAACTGAAAGAAGCTTGCGCGCAAATCGGCGTTACGCCGACGGAAAATCCCGAAAAGGGTGGGTACGATATTATCGTGAACACCACGGGCGTAGGAATGCACGACAGCGTGGGCGTATCTCCCGTTTCGGAAAAAGCGTTTGACGGCGTAAAAGTTGCCGTGGATATGATTTACGAGCCGAAAAAATCGGAGTTTTTACGGCTCGCCGAAAGCAAGGGCTTGCAAATTTGCAACGGCGATTCGATGCTTTTTTATCAAGCGTATTACGCGGACTGTATCTATTTGCAACAAAAACAAAGTGAAAGAGAAGCAAAAGCTTTATACAAAAAATATCTCGCCGCATACGGAGAGAAAGGAGAATAATACAATGAAATTTTTGATTATCAACGGCGTTAATCTCAATTTAACGGGCAAACGCGAAAAGGGCGTGTACGGAACGGCAACGCTCGACCAAATCAACGAAAAAATCGCGGCGTATTGTGCGGCGGCGGGCGATAGCGCGGAATTTTATCAAAGCAATATCGAAGGGGAGCTTGTGAATAAGCTCCACGAAGCGTTTTTGCAAAAGACCTGCGACGGGATTTTATTAAACGCGGGCGCATTCACGCATTACAGCTACGCGCTTCGGGATGCGATCGCGGCGATCGATATTCCCGTGGTCGAAGTACATATGTCCAACGTACACGCGCGGGAAGAGTTTAGAAAGAACAGCGTGCTTTCCGAAGTTTGTAAAGGCGTAGTTTGCGGGCTTGGGTACGGTAGCTATATTGCGGCAATCGCGGGTTTGAAAGCGTAACCAAGTGAGAGCCAGTCGAACGTGATTTAGGATAAGCAAACGGCGTTTATACTGCGTTGAACCGCTTGAAAATACGGCAGGTATGTTTTGCGCGCTTCGCCTTGTCTAATTCACCGTTTGCATATCCGAAATTGCTACGCATCCATAGGCCATGGAATTTCGTGGTATTTTAGGTGAAGATGAAGCAATAATATCAACATATTATAATGAAGATGAACCAAAAAGAGCCGAAAGGACGCGCCTATGGACGCGTTCGACTGGTTCTCTCTTGGTTAATGGAGTAAGAAAATGAACGTAATTTTATGCGGTATGATGGGCGCGGGCAAAACGACGATCGGCATCAAAATTGCCGAGTTGACGGGGCGTAGATGGTACGATACGGACGGCGTAATCGTCGATCGGCACGGCAAAATTTCGGATATATTCGAGTATTACGGGGAAGCGCATTTCCGTAAATTAGAAACGGAAATCGTCAAAGAGCTTTCTAAAAAAGACGATCTCGTCATTTCGACGGGCGGCGGACTGGTGTTGAAAAGCGAAAATAACGCCCTGTTAAAACCCAACGGCAAAATCGTATTTTTACGCGCTTCCATTGAAACGCTCGCCAAAAGATTGAACGTGGACGGCACGCGTCCGCTATTGCAAACGTCGACCGAGAGTATTCGCGACCGTTTGGCAAGGCTGATGAAAGAGCGTATGCCGATCTACGAACACGTTGCCGATTATATCGTGGACGTAGACGGAAAAACGCCCGAACAAATCGCGAAGGAAATCGTAAAAATGATCGGCGAAGAGAAAAAATGAACGGGGCAGGTATGAAATGAAAACGGTTTTAGTAACGGGCGGCGTACGCGGAATCGGCGAAAGTATCGCGCTTGCGTTTTTGGAGAAAGGCTATCGCGTATGCGTGAGCTATTCCAAGGACGAAGAAAATGCGCGCGCTATGAAAGCGCGCGGCGTAGAAGTCTACCGCGCGGACGTTTCGGACGAAGAAGCGGTGAAAAAACTTTTTGAACAAATCGGTACGGTAGACGTCTTAATTAACAACGCGGGCGTTTCGCTCGTCAAACAAATCCAAGACGTTTCCTACGCGGAATACCGCCGCGTGTTTGCCGTGAACACGGACGGCGCGTTTTTATGTACGCGGGAAGCCGTGAAAGGTATGCTTCCCAAAAAGAGCGGCTTAATCGTTAATATTTCTTCCGTTTGGGGGGAAGTCGGCGGGAGCTGTGAAAGCGTTTATTCCGCTTCCAAAGCCGCGTTAATCGGTTTTACCAAAGCCTTGGCAAAGGAACTTGGGTATTCGGGTATTCGCGTAAACTGCGTTTCCCCGGGGGTGATCGATACGGCGATGAACGCACATTTTTCTAAAGAAGATATGTTGCTTTTGAAAGCTGAAATCCCCGCGGGAAGAATAGGCTCGCCCAAAGACGTGGCGTCCGCAGTGCTTTTCTTGGAAGAAAACGAATACGTTACGGGCGTGGATATTCCCGTGAACGGCGGTTTTTGCCTATAAACTAATTCGGCTTGTAGGATAAATAATTATCTAAAATTTGTTGTATAAACTCGTCCGCAATTCCCGACGTCGGGGATTGCGGTTTTTTCTCGTCCTTTTCCTTTTTTTCTTCGCACGGCTCGTTTTTTATATCCTTGCCTTGCGGGGATTGAAAGGTACTGAACGTTTGCGAAAATTTAGATAAATCGTTGAGAAAGGAAAGCATTTGTTCGGAATCTTTGAGTTTGCTCATCAGCGGTTTCACGCTTTCAGCAAAATTTGGGTTTTGTGAAAAATAATATAACAGCACGAGCATTAAAATTTCCATAATAAAGTATATGCCGCGCGGTGACCAAAAATTGATAAATAGAATAATATGTATCAAACGCTTTGGAGGTGGATATGAAAAGTTTTAAGGAGTATTCGCAAAAAGAAGAACGTACGGAGCAAGCGTCGGCGGAAGATTTGACCAAAAAAATCGCGGCGGCGTACAACGGCAAAAGCAACGCGGATATGCTGCGCAGCATCTTGGTAGAAGCGGAAAAAAGCAAACGCGCGGGTACGCTTTCCAACGCCGAAATCGATCAGTTTTATCAAACCTTTTCCCCGATGCTCGATAGTTCGCAACGCAAGAAATTGCAGGCGATCGTGGAAAAATTAAAACGGATTTGACGGGTTTTCGATTTTTCGCAGGGCAAGAAGCAGCTCGTCAATCTCGCTTTCGCTGTTAAAATGCGAAAAGGAAACGCGTATTAACCCGCCGTCTAACGTGCCTAATTCTTCGTGCATAAGCGGTGCACAATGCAAGCCCCCGCGCACGGCGATATCGTACTTGGAAGATAGACAGTCGGCGATATACTCCGATTGCAAAAATGCGTGCTTAAACGCGACGATTCCACATTCGTTTGGGATAGAATAGGGCTTATAAAGGGGTAATTTTTCCAACCCGTCCAAAAGATACTTGGTTAAATTAAGTAATTTTTCTTGAATAGTGGGCAATACTCTTTGGGTATAGCGTACGCCTTCGAGCAGGGAAACCACGGCGGGGAATGCAAGCGTACCCGCTTCCAAACCGTCGGGGTAAAAGTCGGGCATATCGAGCGATAGGCTCATAGACCCCGTTCCCCCGTACAAAAGCGGGGTAAGCTCCACGCGTTCGGAAAACAACAACGCGCCGCTTCCCTGTATACCGTGTACGCCTTTATGCCCCGCGATGGTGAGCATATCCAAGCCCGTTTCTCGCATTTTAATCGGGAAATGCCCCGCACCTTGCGCGCCGTCGCACAGAAAAAGCACGCGGGCGGGTAACGCCTTGCGGATCGCGGCGAGCTGCGGTTTCGCGCCCGTGACGTTGGAAGCGGTGGTGATCGCTACGAGCTTGGTGTTGGGTTTGATTAGCGAACGAAGCGTTGTGAGCGCAATATTGCCGTTCTCGTCGAGCGGACAAATATCGTAGGTGATTACGCCCGCCTTTTTCAAGGCTTCCAAAGGGCGTAAAACGGAGTTATGCTCCATACACGAAGCGACGACGTGATCGCCGTGCTTTAACACGCCGAACAGCGCGATATTTAAGGCTTCCGTACAGTTTTTGGTGAATACGACGCGATCGAAAGTGTACCCGTCGAACGCGTCTACGAGCGCGTTTCGGCAATTTTGCACGAGCGTGGCGCAGGAAAGCGAAAGCTTGTGACCGCTTCTGCCCGGATTTGCGCAAACTTTCAAAGCCGCGTTGACTGCGGATATAACGGTATCGGGTTTTCTGCCGCCCGTAGCGGCGTTATCAAAATAAATCATATTTCTACTCCTTGTGGCATAGCCTTTTGATTTTACATAAAATATAGTATTCCGAAAAAAAGGAGCGTATGACTTATGATGATATTGGCGGTGTTCCGTTCGCGGGCGCATAGCCTGGATTATGCGGAACGATTGAATAAATACGGGGTGGCGGCAACGACCGTTCCTACGCCCCAAGAAGCGAAAATTGGTTGCGGTTTGTGCGTACGGTTCGACGGACGGTATTTCGTTCGGGCGCAAGCGATTTTGAAAACGGGTAGATACGGCTCGTTCAAGGGTTTTTATAAAACGGATTTTGTCGGCGGCAGAATGTCGATATTGCCGTACGGTTAAAAAGCTTGCAATCAAGATAAAAAGATGTTATAATGATAGGGCTATGAAAAAAACGGATAAAAAAACAGCCCTTGAAATTTTAGAAAAAGTATACGCCGACGCGAAACCTGCGTTGCGTTTTAACAGTCCGTACGAGCTGTTGGTCGCGGTGGTTTTGTCGGCGCAATGCACGGACGAGCGTGTGAACAAAGTAACGGCGGTATTGTTTGAAAAATATAATACCCCCGAAAAAATGCTCACGCTTTCACAAGCGGAGCTTGAAAAGTATATCTTTTCCTGCGGTTTTTATAGAATGAAAGCGGCACATATCCTTTCCGCTTCGCGGGATATTTTAGAGAAATTTAACGGGCAAGTACCCGAACGAATAGAAGAGCTGACTTCGCTTGCGGGCGTGGGCAAAAAAACGGCGAACGTCGTGTATTCGGTGGCGTTTGGCGGCGACGCGATTGCGGTGGATACGCACGTTTTTCGCGTGAGTAACCGTTTAGGGCTTGCCAAGGGCAAAACGCCTATCGAAGTCGAAGCGGGCTTGCAAAAAGCAATCCCCAAAAGCGACTGGTCAAAGGCGCATCACTGGCTGATATGGCACGGCAGAAAGATTTGTCATTCTCAACGCCCCGATTGCCTGCGTTGCCCACTTGCGCATATTTGCGATTATAATCACAGAAAATAAAATGAATAAAAATACCCCCGTTTCGTCATACTTGATAAAAAGGGGGGATTTTTATGCAAAAAACGGATACGCAAAACGCGATTGCAAGAGAAGCGGAAGCGTTGAAACGAATATACAAAGCCGAAGATCTTGCGGAGAAAAAAATGCGGATTTATTCGCGGCTTTTGATGGACGCAACGCTTGCAAAGGATATGGAAAGCTTGGCGGAGAAGAGCGAGGAACGCAAAAAATCGTTAAAAAGCTTGCTGGGTAAAAAGCCCGACGAAAAGAAATCGGAAACGGGGGAAGAAGAATGAAACTTGAAAAACGGGAAGTGACCTTAAACGAATACGACAGCCTTTGCGATTGTTTTTACGCCTTAAAAACGGTGCTGAACGAATGTATGGGGGCGGTGGAATTCGCAGAAAAACGCCAAACGCGGAGCGAGCTTTTCTCTCTTATAAACGGCGTTATGGAAGATATGTATTTCGTTCGTGATTTAATGGACGGCTCCGCAATAGAGAATAAAGAATAACGGAAAATATTAACGCCCTACAAGGGCGTTTTTTTATGCGAATTTTCTTGACAAAATCCCGTTTTTATTTTATAATAAAAATAGTTTAACCAAGGAGAAAATGGATTATGTCAAAAGAAAAGAAAAAAAGCGGGATTAAAAAATTCTTTGAAGAGTTTAAGGTATTCATTACGCGCGGAAACGTGCTCGATATGTCCGTCGGCGTTATCGTTGGCGGTGCGTTTACGGGTATCGTCAACGGATTGAGTAATTATATCTTAAAACCGATCATCAACTGGCTATTAGCAATGGTGCTTGGTACGGACGGTTTGGAAGGCGCGGTGACCTTTTTGTCCAAGGTAATGACCACGGACGCGAACGGCGCGCAAATTGTTGACCTTGCAAACTCTATTTATATCGACTGGGGCGCGTTTGTCAGCGCGATTATCAATTTCCTGTTGATTGCGTTCGTGCTTTTCTCGATTGTGAAAGTAATGAATAGCCTTGCGGCGGAACGCGATAAAATGATTAACAACCCCGAATGGAGCAAGAAAAAAGAGATTGCGAAAATTCGGATAGAAGAAAAGGTTTCTAAAAAAGAAGCGAAAGCGATTTACGCAAAACGCCAAGAAGAAGCGGCGGCAAAGGCGGCAGAAGAAGCACGTTTAGCGGAAGAAGCAGCGGCGGCGGCAAAGGCGGCGGAAGAAGAACGAGCGACGGCAAATACGCGGCTTTTGGAAGAAATCCGCGATCTGTTGAAGCAAAACTACGCAAAATAACGCAAAATCGTTTGACTTTTGGGCAAGTTTAGGTTATAATAAAGACAATATAAAAAGGCAAGGAAAAAGTTGGCGTTTTTCCATCGGCTTCTTTTCAGAGAACGCGTCCGTAGGCTGTAAGGCGCGTAGAAGCGGAAAACGACCGTTTCGCTTTGGAGCCGTTCTCTTGAACAACGAGTAGGGAGAGCCGTACGCGCGACGTTATCGCGTGAAACAAGGCACGGCAAAAGCCGTGTGAATGCAGGTGGTACAGCGGATATATTCGCCCTGCGCGCTTTATTAAAAGCGCGCAGGGCGGTTTTTATTACAAGGCTCTGTCCCAACACTTGGTTGATTTTTGACGAAAAAACGCCGCGAAATACTACGTAAAACACGCGGTTACATACCACGGCGGGTATGCCCCTTGTGTAGTTGCGTGTCTTTCTTGCGTTTTTCTCGTCAAATCGTGCAAAGCACTAATCAATCATTTATTGTGACATCGCCTATTACACAAAAACGAAAGGAGTTTAGAATGAAAGAAAAAATCGAAGCTTTGCGTTTGAATATTCAAAACGCGCTCGGCGAAACGAAAACGGGCAAAGCGGTTTACGAAGTCAAGGTCCGTTTTCAAACGGAGCTGAAAGGCATTATGAGCGGTATGAAAGACTTGGCGAAAGAAGATCGCCCTGCTTTTGGGAAAATCGTCAACGAATTTAAGCAGGAAATGGAAACGCTTTTTGAAGAACGCTCGGCGATCGTTTCAAAAATGGAATTAGAAGAAAAGTATCAAAACGAACGCATCGATATTACGATGCCTGGTAAGAAATACAAATCCGGAGCGTTGCACCCCATCACGCTCGTGAAAAACGAACTTATCGATATTTTCGCGGGTATGGGTTTCAAAGTATTTGAGGGGCCTGAAATTGAAACGGATTATTACAATTTCACCGCGCTCAATACTCCCAAGGACCACCCCGCGCGGGATATGCAAGACACCTTTTATCTTGCCGAAAACTTACTGCTCCGTACGCAAACGTCTGCGGGGCAAATCCGCGTAATGGAAAAGAACGCGCCGCCGATTAAAATTCTTTCGCCTGGGCGTGTTTTCCGTTCGGACGACGACGCTACCCATTCGCCGATGTTCCACCAAATGGAAGGGCTCGTCGTGGATAAAGGGATTACCCTTTGCGACTTAAAGGGTATGCTCGAAGCGTTCGCGCAAAAGATGTTTACGTCGAAAACGAAAGTGCGGCTTCGTCCGTCCTATTTCCCGTTCACCGAACCGAGCGTGGAAGTCGATTTAAGCTGTTCGGAATGTGGCGGCAAGGGCTGTCGGTTGTGTAAGGGAACGGGTTGGATCGAAGTACTCGGCGCGGGTATGGTCAACCGTCACGTTTTGGAAAATTGCGGCGTTGATCCCGACGAATACACGGGTTTTGCGTTCGGTATGGGCGTGGAACGTATCGCGATGCTCAAATACGGCGTCAACAATATCAAGACCTTGTTTGAAAACGACACGCGGTTTTTAGAACAATTCGAGAATTAAGGAGATAACGAGATGAAAGCACCTTTCAGTTGGTTAAAAGATTACGTAGATATTGATATTACGGCGCAGGAGCTTGCGCAAAAGCTGTTCTCTTGCGGTTTTGAAGTAGAAGAACTTTCCTATCTCGGCGAGAAAATCAATCGCGTCGTCGTCGGCGAAATCAAATCGCTTACGCCGCACCCTGACAGCGACCATATGCAAATTTGTATCGTCGATTGCGGGGAAGAATATGGTCGGGAATTGCAAATCGTCACGGGCGCGTCTAACGTCTACGTGGGTATGAAAACGCCTTGCGCGCTGGATAATTCCACGGTGGTAGAAAGCAATCCCGCAATGCTTGAAAAAAATCCCGACGGGATTAAAAAGATTAAAAAAGGCAAGCTTCGCGGTGTGGAATCGTTCGGTATGCTTTGCTCGGGGGAAGAACTCGGTATCAACGACGATTTCTATGTCGGCGCGGAATTCGACGGGCTATTAGATCTTGACGCAAGTGCAAAGGTCGGGGAAGATATTAAAAAGGTAGTGGGACTTGACGACTGGATTTTTGATATCGCTATCACTGCAAATCGTCCCGATTGCCAATGTATTTTGGGTATTGCACGCGAAATTGCGGCGGTTTTGGACAAACCGCTTAAAATGCCTGCAACTGATTATGCTGAACACGAAACGACCGCCGCTCCCGTGGAAGTGGAAGTGCTTGCGCCTGAGCTTTGCCCGCGGTACGTGGGACATTACGTGGAAAGCGTTTCTAACGAAAACAGAGTTTCTCCCGCTTGGATGAGAAAACGTCTTGCGCTTTCGGGGATTCGTTCTATTTCGCCGATCGTCGATATTACGAATTTCGTTTTGTTGGAAATGGGTCAGCCTATGCACGCGTTTGACGCGGACGATATCGGGCAAAGAAAAATTATCGTACGCCGTGCCGAGCAGGGCGAAAAAATCGTGACCTTGGACGAAAAAGAATTTACGCTTAATAAAGAAAATCTCGTCATTTGCGACGGCGAAAAGCCCGTCGCGCTTGCGGGGATTATGGGCGGGTTAAACAGCGAAATTAAAGCTTCTACGAAAAACGTATTTTTTGAATCGGCAAAGTTTGCCCGCGACAACGTTCGTAAAACTTCGCGTGCGCTCGGTCAGTCGTCCGATTCGTCGTCCCGTTTTGAAAAGGGTGTGGACGCGTACACCAACGCGCTTGCAATGGATAGAGCTTTGCACTTGATTGAAGAACTGCATTGTGGCAAGGTAACGAATATCCGCCGCGACGTTTGTGCGGTTGATCTTGCCCCTCGTACGATGACGGCGAGCCTTGCAAAAATCAACGCGCTCCTTGGTATCACCGTTCCCGAAAAGACGGTGGAAAGGATTTTAACGAGCTTAAACTTCCAGCCTGAAATTTGCGAGGATACGCTCACCGTAACCGTTCCCGGGTATCGCGACGATATCGACGGGTATCCCGATTTGGCGGAAGAAATTATCCGTATGTACGGCTACGAGTATATCACGCCCACGTTCTTGGAAAAGGCGAGTGTGACGGGCGGCGGTTTGACGGACGAGCAAAAACGGGAATTGCATTTGAAGAATTTGCTTCGCGTGCAAGGCTTCTACGAAGCGTATAATTATTCCTTTTATTCGCCCAAAGATTTCGAGCTTATGAAGCTACCCCAAGATGCAAGCGAGCGCAACGCCGTGAAAATTCTCAATCCGATCAGCGAAGAGCTTTCGATTATGCGTACTTTCCTTGCGCCGTCTATGCTTGCAAACGCGGTGCGGAATATCCGCCGCGGCAATGATGAAGGCAGAGAGTTTGAAATTGCGAATATTTATATTCCCAACGCCCTTTCGGCAAACGAACAGCCTACGGAGCGTAAGCATATCATGCTGGGGATTTGGGGCGGTAAAAACGATTTCTTCGATATGAAAGGCGCAATCGAGCGTATCGCCGAAGCGTTCCATCTCTCGTTTAAGTACGAACGCGCGGAAAAATCCTATTTGCACCCCGGGGTTTCGGCAAACGTGATAATGGACGGTCAAATCGTCGGTTGCTTCGGCGAGTTAGACCCCGAAATCGCAGGCGGTTTGGGCTTGGATAAAAAGGTGTATTTGGGTGAGCTTGATTTGGTGGCGATTGCCGACCAAGCGGACGATCGCGTACGCTATACCAACCTGCCCAAGTTCCCTGCTGTTCAGCGTGACCTTGCTTTGCTCGTCGATGAAAAATTGACCTGCGAAGAAATTGAAGAAGTGCTTATGCACTCGTGTAAATACGTGACGAAAGCCAAGCTTTTCGACGTGTATCGCGGCGGACAAGTACCCGCAGGTAAAAAGAGTATGGCGTTTACGCTCACCTTTACACCCGACGCGAGCGCGGAAAAGGCGTTCACGCCCGAAAATTTGGATAACTTCGTCAAGAAGATTTTGAATAATTTGAAATTTAAGCTGGGTATCGAGCTTCGCTAAAAAGGAGTTTTTCGTGAAAAGAGAAAGTAAAATCAAAACGCTTGGATTTTTTAACGTCGATAAACCGTCGGGGCTTACTTCGTCGACGGTCGTTAATAAATGCAAATGGCTGACGGCAACGCCGTGCGGGCATATGGGCACGCTTGACCCTTTGGCAAGCGGCGTTTTGCCCGTGGGCGTGGGGAACGCTACGCGTTTGTTCGATTACTTTCTTGAAAAGGAAAAGGTCTATATTGCCGAGTTCACGTTCGGCGTGGCTTCGGATACCTTGGATAGCACGGGTAAGCTCATCTACGGCGGGCGTATACCGAGCGCGGAAGAAATCCAAGCAATGCTCCCGCAGTTTTTCGGCGATATTATGCAAATGCCACCCAAGTACAGCGCGAAAAGTGTGAACGGCAAGCGCGGTTACGAGCTTGCGCGGGCGGGTGTGGAATTTGAGCTTCAACCAAAAAAGGTGCATATTTACGATATGTGGCTGCTCGGCGAAGCGGAAACGGAAAATACCTACCGTATCGAAATCCGTTGCGGCGGGGGAACGTATATCCGTTCGCTAGCGCGGGATATTGCAAAAGCGCTTGGCACGAACGCGGTGATGAGCGCGCTTCGCCGCGTAAAAAGCGGGTATTTCGAGATTGGGGAAGCAATCCCGTTTTCGGTTTTAGAACAAGATCCGAGCGTAGAAGATTTGGAAAAATATATAATCCCAACGGAAAGGGTTTTGCCCTTTCCCGCGCTTATGCTTTGCGGAAAAAACGCCGAACGCGTTTTGAATGGTATGGCGGTGGCGGTAGAGCAGGCGGACGGGCTATATAAGCTGTATACGGGCGAAGTATTTTACGGTATCGCCGAAGTCAAGGACGGCAAAGCAAAGGCAAAGACGAAGTTATGTTAAAAACGGTATTTTTACAAAATACGGATATTTCCGCGACGGGTTGCGTGATGCTGCTCGGCGGATTCGACGGCTTGCACGCAGGGCATAAAACGCTCGTGGAAAGCGCGAAAGCGTACGGCTTGCCGATCGTCGCCACGACCATTTTCGGCGGGAAGACGGAAGAAGAACTGTTTACGCTTTCCGAACGTGAAAGCCTTTTTCGCGCGGCGGGCGTGGATATTTTGTTTGAACTGCCGTTTGCGGAAATCAAGGATATGGAAGCGGAAGTCTTTGCAAGGCTGTTGACGGAAACTTTTAACCCCAAAGCTTTCGTTTGCGGCGACGATTTCCGTTTTGGAAAAGGCGCGAAAGGCGACCCCGAAACCTTGGAAAGAGCTACCCGTGTACGCGTTGAAGCCAAAACTTTGCTTACGCGGAACGGGGAAAAAATTAGCTCGTCAACGGTGAAAAAGTACTTGGCGGCAGGGGAAATCGAAAAGGCGAATATGCTGTTAGACGAACCGTTTTTCTTGCTCGGCGAAGTCGAACGCGATCGCGGCGTTGGAAAAACCATAGGTTTTCCGACGGCAAATATCGCCTATCCCACTCAAAAAAGTTTGTTAAAAAAAGGCGTGTACGAAACCCGCGTTATTTTGGACGGCAAAGCCTATCAAGGCGTTACGAATTTTGGCGCACGCCCGACCTTTGGCGATGAGAAAATCGTAACCGAAACGCATATTCTTGGGTTTGACGGAGATTTGTACGGGAAGCGATTGCAGATCCGTTTTTTGCGGTATTTGCGGGATATTCAAAAATTTGACAGCGCGGAAATGCTCGTAGAGCAGCTCCGCAAAGACGTACGGAGAGTGAAAAACGATGATTAAATTCGGACCGAGCGGAAACTGCGAAAGTTTTTACGCAGAAGGGAATGCACATACGGAACAAGCGGCGGCGTTCGTGAAAAAACGGGGGCTGGATTGCTTTGAATATTCGTTTGGACGCGGGGTTAGAATGAGCCAAGACAAGGCGATTTCTATCGGTGAAGCGTTTGCAAGGGAGAACGTGGAAATTTCCGCGCACGCGCCCTATTTTATCAATTTTGCCAACCCTGACGACGAAATGGCTGCAAAGTCCTACGGCTACGTTTTGGACAGCGCGAACGCTTGCAAGCTAATGGGCGGAAAAAGGGTGGTATTCCACCCCGCGGCACAGGGCAAAGCGACGCGGTTGGAAGCGGTGGAAAAAACGCGGGAGCGTTTGCATACGCTTGCCGAATATATCGTCTTGAATAATTTGGACGATATGCTGTTTTGTCCCGAAACGATGGGCAAGCTCGCGCAAATCGGTACGGTGGAAGAAATCACGGAATTTTGTAGAATTGCGCCCTTTTTCGTGCCTTGCGTGGATTTTGGGCATATCAACGCGAGAGAACAGGGTTCTTTGCAATCGGTGGAAGATTATAAATCGCGGTTAGAATATATGATCGCCGAGCTTGGCTTTGCAAAAATGGAGCATTTCCACGTGCATTTCTCCAAGATTATGTACGGGGGTAAGGGCGAAATTAAGCACTTGACCTTCGCGGACGAGATTTACGGTCCGTCCTTCGAGCCGCTTGCGGTTGCGCTTAAAGAATTGAAACTCAAACCGTATATCGTCAGCGAATCGGACGGTACGCAAGCGGAAGACGCGGCGGAAATGAAACGAATTTATCAAAGTATCTGAAAAAAACGCCCTTTGTATACTTGACGAAAGACGAAATTTTTGGTACAATATAGAAAATAGGGAGTTTGTAATGGTTTGTACGAACGGAAAAAAAGTACTTAACAGCGTCGATTGCGAAGCAATATATACGTCGTGTGAATATTTGTTGCGCTATATCACGGGTTTCGTTGCCGAAAACGGTTGCGCCATCGTGGATAAAGCCGGAACGACCTTGTATACGGATAAGCGGTATATCGAAGCGGCGGAAAAGCTGTTTGAAAACTCGGAAGTACGGGCTACGCTGTATACGCAAAAGGAAGTTTTGGAGCGTTTGGCGAATTATTCCAAGGTAGGCATTTCCTTTCGCGAAACGAGCCACGTGGAATATCTTGCGCTTGAAAAAGCGGGCGTGAAGTTAGTGAATATCGACGACGCGCTCGATAAAGCGATGGCGATTAAAAACGAGTGGGAGCTTGCGAATATAGCCAAGGCCTGCGAAATTGCGGAAAACGCCTTTAACGAGCTGTTGCCGCAAATCAAAGAAGGAATGACGGAAACGGAAGTTGCCGCGATTTTGGAATACAATATGCGAAAAGCGGGCGCGCAAGGTCTTTCCTTTGATACGATCGTGGCGTTTGGCGCGCACGCCGCCGTACCCCACCATGAAACGGGAAATACAAAACTTGCGTTCGGCGACGAAATTTTGATTGATTTTGGCTGCCGCGTGAACGGGTATTGCTCGGATATTACGCGGACGTTCCTTTTCGGTGACGACGGCAAGCACGAACAATTCAAAAAAGCCTATGAAGCCGTATTGACGGCGCACAATCTCGTACAAGAGAAATTGAAAAGCGGTATGAGCGGCGTGGAAAGCGACGCGATTGCAAGGGATTGCTTAAAAGAACAAGGATACGGGGAACTCTTTACCCATTCGCTTGGGCACGGGATCGGTTTGAACGTACACGAATATCCCCACGTTAGCCCGCGGTCTACGGAAATTTTAACGGACGGTATGGTCTTTTCGGACGAGCCGGGCGTGTACGCGGCGGGCGAATACGGGATCCGTATTGAAGATACGGTGACCTTGAAAAACGGAAGCGTTAAAAGCTTTATGTCCAAGACGGACAAAAAACTGATTATTTTATAAAAAAGTAGCAAGGAGAATAATATTATGGCACAAATTTTGGCAGGCGATATTCGTAAGGGCGTTACCTTTGAGTACAAGAGCGGCGTTTACACGGTTACCGATTTCCAACACGTAAAACCCGGTAAAGGCGCGGCGTTCGTAAGATGCACGCTTAAAAACGTAGTTACGGGACAAGTTTTGTCCAACGAAACGTTCAACCCCACGGCTAAGCTTGAAACGGCACAGGTAGAAACGAAGAAGATGACCTATTCCTACTTCGACGGCGAATTTTACGTATTCGTAGACGACGAATGGAATCAGGAAAACTTGACCTTCGATCAGGTGGAAGAAGCTTTGAAATATATCAAAGAAAACGACACCGTAACTGTGAAATTCCTTTACGGCAAAGCGTTCTCGGTTGAACCTGAAAACTTCGTAGAACTTAAAGTTATTGAAGCGGAACCGGGCGTAAAAGGTAACACGGCTACCAACGTTATGAAAAACGCGAAGGTAGAAACGGGCGCGACCATTCAAGTTCCTATGTTCGTAGAAGAAGGCGAAACGATCCGTATCGATACGAGAACGGGCGAATATATGAGCCGCGTTTAATTATCTCGTTAAATACAACCTAAAAAATGCAGGATACGACCTATCCTGCATTTCATTGTAGTCAATAATTATGAAAGCAGTCGTACAAAGAGTAAAAAATACCCGTCTTTGCGTGGACGGCAAATTGATTTCCGAAATCCCGTTCGGGCTGACCGTGTTTTTAGGCGTTAAAGTCGGCGACACGGAAAAGGAAGCGGCGTATCTTGCTAAAAAGATTGCCGCGCTTCGGATTTTTGAAGACGAAAACGGGAAAATGAACTTGTCCGTCAAAGACGTTGGCGGAGAAGTATTGCTCGTTTCCCAGTTCACCCTTTACGGGGACGCTTCGCACGGGAATCGTCCGAGCTTTACGCTTGCCGAACGCCCCGAAAAAGCCGAGCCGCTGTACGAGTACGCGGTAAATGCTTTACAAGCCTACGGCGTAACCGTCAAAAAGGGCGTTTTCGGCGCGGATATGCAAATCGAGCAAAGAAACGACGGACCCGTAACGATATTATTAGAGATATAATACCCAAAGGAAACGCGAATGAAAATACGGTTTTTAGGCACGGGCGCAGCGGAAGGCGCGCCCGCGATTTATTGCAAATGCGACGTTTGTGAAGAATTGCGCCGCCGCGGTGCAAAGGAATGGCATACGCGTTCGCAAATCGTAATCGACGACGGGCTTGGGATTGATTTCCCGCCCGACGCATATTCGCACGCCTTAATGCAAGGGGTGGATCTTGGCAAGATTACGCACCTTCTCGTCACGCATAGCCATATGGACCATTTTTACGCGCACGATTTCATTTTACGCGGGTATAAGTATACCCGTACGCCGCTTGCACCTTTGGAAATTTACGGAAACCAAGAAGTTTGCAAGGTTTTTTTTGAGTGCACCCGCCGCGAACTGCGGGAAGAAGTTGCGAAAACGATTATTATGCGCGAAATCCGCGCGTTCGAGCCGTTTTGCGTGGGTGACGGGTACGAAGTGACGGCGTTACTCGCCCAGCATAGCCAAGCGGAAACGGCGTTCGTGTATTTGATTGAAAAGAACGGAAAGAGCTATTTACATTTGACGGATACGGGTAGATTGCCCTTATCTACACTTGATTATTTGGAAAATCACGCAAAAAATACGGGCAGAAAAATAAATCTCGTTACCTTTGACTGTACCTTTTTATTCCAAACGGCGGGAACGGTTTCGCGGCATATGGGGTTGGAAGACAATAAAACGATGCAGGAAGAAATGCAAAGGCGCGGAATCGTGGACGGACAAACCAGGTATGTAATTACGCACTATTCGCACAACAGCGCGCCGCTTTTGGAAAATCTTACCCGTGCGGAAAAGGAATACGGCTATAAAGCCGCTTTTGACGGTATGAGTATTCAGATTTGACGGAAAAAATTGTGTAATAGGTTTGAAAAAACACAAAAAAGGGTATAAAATAAACGAAAAAAGGGGCGTTGCAAAAAACGCCCTTCCTTTTGCGTAAAAGAAATTTTGAAAAAAAACAAGTTTTTTTCGTAGAAAAAAAGGAAATCGGGAATTTTTGTCGAATATATAATATGAGAGCAAAAATTGTTGGGGGTGCGACGATGGAACAAAATAACGGTTATTCCTGCGTACGCGAGCGCGTATGCGCGCAAGAAGAACGCTTTTTCTCGCCGTACGCGCAAAAATCTGCGCAAACGAAAGGTAGACTCGTACAAGAAAAAAGCTGTGATTTCCGCACCGATTTTCAACGCGACCGCGACCGTATCATTTACAGCAATTCCTTTAAGCGGTTAAAAAATAAAACGCAGGTGTTTTTCGCACCGCAAGGCGATCATTACGTAACGCGTTTAACGCATACCTTGGACGTTTCGCAAATTGCGCGTTCGATCGCCCGCTCGCTTGCGCTCAACGAAGACCTTGCCGAAGCGATCGCGCTTGGTCACGACCTTGGACATACTCCTTTTGGTCACGTGGGCGAACGCGTGCTGGCAAAGCTCGCTTCGGACGGATTTTTCCACAACGAACAGTCCTTGCGCGTGGTCGATTGCATTGAAAAGGAAGGTCGAGGCTTGAATTTGACGGTGGAAGTCCGTGACGGAATTTTACATCATAAAAGCACGGGCAAGCCGTCCACCTTGGAAGGGGAAGCGGTTTCCTTGGCAGACCGTATCGCGTACATCAATCACGACATAGAAGACGCCATTCGCGCGGGGATTTTGCGAGAGAGCGATTTGCCCGCTCACGCGGTGAAATTGCTCGGCGATCAAACGAAAACGCGGATCAACACCGCGATTACCGACGTGTATCAAAATTCTTTCAATCAGCCGTTCGTGAGAATGTCCGACGAGATGATGAGCGCGATTAACGAGCTTCGCGCGTTTATGTTTGAACGGGTATACGAGCTTGCGAATAAATCCATTCAAGAACGCTCGGAGCGTATGCTGACGCAAATGTTTGCATACTTTATGCACCACGTAGACAAGCTGCCCAAGCCTTATTTACGGCTTTTGGATAAAGACGGAAAGGAACGGGTGGTATGCGATTATATTTCGGGTATGACCGACCGTTATGCGATCAGCGTATTTGAAAATCTGTTTATACCCACGACTTTTTCAATCGGAGGAACGAATTTGTGAGCAAGGGGTTTGATCCTGCTTTTATGCAGGAGCTCAAACAAAAAAACGATATCGTCGAAGTCATCGGCGGGTACGTTGCGCTAGATAGAAAGGGCAATACGCATTGGGCGTGCTGTCCCTTTCATCACGAGCGTACGCCGTCCTTTGCCGTCAACCAAGCCGAGCAATTTTACCATTGCTTCGGTTGCGGGGTTTCGGGCGACGTCGTGCGTTTCGTGCAAGAAATCGAATCCACCGATTTCATAGGCGCGGTGCGTATTCTTGCCGCCCGTGCGAAAATGGAAGTTCCCGAAACGAATTTCGACACCGAACAAGCCGTTCAAATGAAGAAAAAACGGGATACGATGGCGGCGATTATGCTCGATTGCGCCCGCTTCTATCTTTCTAATCTTTACAGCGGGGACAAGCGTGCCGAAGCGCATTTGACCTATATCAAAAACCGCGGCTTATCGCCGACGACGATCAAAAAATTCGGCTTGGGTGCGTCGCTCGATTTCTTTTCCCTGCCCGATTATTTGGCGGGAAAGGGATATTCAAGACAAGATTTGTTAGACAGCGGTGCGGTCGGCGAAGCGAAGAATGGGAAGCTCGTGGACTTTGAAGCGGGACGGTTGATTTTTCCCATTATCAACGCGTTCGACGAAGTGGTAGCGTTCGGTGGCAGGTTGTTGGAAAAATCCGATTTCGCAAAGTATAAAAACACACGGGAAACCTTGCTGTTTAATAAGCGAAAAACGCTGTATAATATCAACCTTTTGAAAAAGCTCAAACGCAAGCAGCCGATCAAGGAAGTCATAATGGTGGAAGGGTATATGGATACCATTTCCCTTTTCCAAGGCGGGTTTGAAAACGTAGTTGCTTCTATGGGTACTTCGCTCACCACCGAGCAGGCGCGGCTTGTGAAGCGGTATTCGGATAACGTGTTAATCAGCTACGACGGCGATTTCGCGGGACAAAACGCCGATCTTCGGGGCTTGGAAATTCTCAAAGACGAGAAGCTCAACGTCCGCGTCGTACCGATGCCCGACGGGCTTGACCCCGACGACGTCGTGAAGCGCGGCGCGGCAGAATATCAAAAATGCTTGGACGCGGCGATGCCGCTCGTCGATTATAAAATACATTCGCTCGAAAGAAAATTCGATCTTTCGCGTACGGAAGAAAAACGCCGTTTCGTTGCGGAAGCGTTGCAGGTCATCGGCGAAACGGAAAGCGAAGCGGTCAAGGAAGAGCTTTTGAAAAAGCTCCGCGATAAAACGGGTATTTCCTATCACGCGTTAGAGCGGGATATGCGAACGGCTGCGACGGAAAAGGTAGAGCCGACGCTCCCCAAGGAACGGATTTCAGAAACGGCGGGGAACGCGGATAAGCGGGTGAAAGCGATACGCTTTATTTTGGCGGCGAAGCTTTTTTCCGCGCCGTATGCAAAGGACTACGATTTACGTTCGCTGATGTTGACGGACGAAACGCATATCGCGATTGCCGATTATATCGTCGAACGGGAGCAAAAACGCGAACGCATACGCCCGAGCGAATTATTTGAAATTTTACAGGAAGAATGTTTGGAATTTAACGCCGTACTCGACCTAAATTACGGGGATAAGCTTTCGGGCGAAATCGCCGAACGGTTTTTCTTCGATAGCGTGAAAACCTTGGAACGCGAACAAACGGAACGGGAAATCAACGCGTTAAACGCGCGGTATGTGGCGGAAACGGATGAAGAAAAGAAAAAAGAAATCGCCAAACGGCTTGTAGAATTGATGCAAAAAAAGAAAAGAAAATGATAGAAAAGATAATAAAGTCTTTTATATAAACGGAGGATAAAAGGGTGAACATATCCGAACAAAAACTCAAAGAAATTCTCGACGGGATTATTGCCGCGTACGGGAAGAAAGGTAGTATTACGACCAACCAGCTTTGCGACATTATGGAGAAATTCGACACGAACGCGAACCAAATCGATTTCGTGTATAAATCGCTGGGCGAAGCGGGGATTCAAATCGTAGACGAAGACCAAAGAGACCGCGAACTGTTTGAACAGGCACTTTCCGACATCGGCTTGGACGATCCCGTGAAAATGTATCTCAAAGACATCGGTCGCGTACCCCTTCTTTCCGCGGACGAAGAAGTGGACCTTGCACGGCGTATGCAGGAAGACGACGAAGCGGCAAGAAAACGCCTTTCCGAAGCCAATCTTCGTTTGGTAGTATCCATTGCCAAGCGTTATGTTGGGCGGGGTATGCTGTTTTTGGATTTGATCCAAGAAGGCAATCTCGGACTTATGAAAGCGGTAGAGAAATTCGATTATCAAAAGGGCTTCAAATTCTCTACGTACGCAACGTGGTGGATTCGTCAATCGATTACGCGCGCGATCGCCGATCAGGCGCGTACCATTCGTATTCCCGTGCATATGGTGGAAACGATCAACAAGCTCACCCGCGTACAGCGGCTTTTGTTGCAAGAGCTTGGCAGAGAACCGACCGCGGAAGAAATGGCGGAAAAAATGGGCGTGACGGAAGACCGCGTGCACGAAATTTTGAAAATCGCGCAAGACCCCGTTTCGTTAGAAACGCCCATCGGTGAAGAAGAAGACAGCCACCTTGGCGACTTTATCGAAGACGAAAAAACGACGACGCCTAGCGATTCCGTGGCGTTCACGATGCTCAAAGAGCAGCTTCTCGGTGTACTCGATACGCTTACGCCCCGCGAAGAAAAGGTGCTTCGCTTGCGTTACGGTATCGACGACGGGAAGCCTAGAACGCTCGAAGAAGTGGGCAGGGAATTTAACGTTACGCGTGAACGTATCCGCCAAATCGAAGCGAAAGCGTTGAGAAAGCTCCGTCACCCGTCGCGCAGTAAAAAGCTCAAAGACTTTTTGGAATAATGCGTTACGGAAAACGGATAGATACGCTGTGTTCGCTTCTCGTTGCAGCGAAAACCTTTGCGGACGTGGGTTGCGATCACGGATATTGTAGCGAGTATATGCTCCAAAACGGACTTTGCGAGCGTTTGATATTCTCGGACGTGAGCCGTGGAAGCTTGGCAAAAGCGGAAAAATTACTCGCCGAGTTCGTGGACGAAGGCAGGGCGAAAGGCGTGCTTGGCGACGGCTTTTTCGGCGTTCCCAAAGATACCGAGCAGGTCTTGATCGCGGGTATGGGCGGGAGCGAAATCGTGTCCATACTCTCGGATAAAAAGTACGGTTTTATGCCCAAACGCTTCGTTTTTCAACCGATGCACGACGCGGAGAAACTCCGTCGGTATATCGTGGACAACGGCGGGTATATCGAACGGGATTTTACCTTTGAAGCTCATAAGTTTTACGAAGTCATCGTAGGCAGAACCCGTCAAAGCGGCGAAGATAAGCAAGAATATACGGACGCGGAATACGAATTTGGCAAGGATAACCTTTTAGAAAAAGGCGCGGCGTTTATCAAGCGGATAAGAAAACTTCTTGCGGATACGGATAAATATTTGACTCGGCCGTCGTTGCAGGACGAAAGTCGGGAAGCGTTGCAAAAAAGAAAAGAGCGGTTACAAGGAGTATTGAGCGGTGAAATTAAATGAGTTTTACGCGCTTTGCGACGGGCTTGCACCCAAAGCGTTGAGCGACGAATATTGCGCGAAATACGACGCGTACGATAATAGCGGTATACTCGTAGATACGGGCGACGAGATAAAGGGTGTTTTGTTTTCGCTTGATTTGTCCTTTGCGGCAATCGAAAAAGCAATCAATGCGGGCGCAAACTTAATCGTTACGCACCACCCCGCGATTTACGGAAAAATCGGCGATATCCGCGCGACGGATTTTGAGCCGCTTGGGAAAAAGCTCGTGGAATGTATCCGTCACGGTATCAGCGTGATTGCAATGCACTTAAATCTCGATTGCGCGATCGGCGGAATTGACGAAAGTTTAATGCAGGGCGTATGCGCAAATCTCGTGGGTGCAAACGAAAAACTTATGCACCCGTTGAGCGTGGGCGGCTACGGACGGGCGTACGATATACAAAAGCGAACGCTTTTCGGACTTGTTGAAAGCTTGAAAACGGTGTTGTCGACGAAGCGGGTACTCGTTTACGGCGAAGATAAACCGATTGCGCGCGTAGCGAGCTTTTGCGGCGGCGGGGCGGACGAAGAAGCGGTGGAGTTTGCCGTGAGAAACGGTGCGCAAGCGATGATTTCTTCCGATTTCAAGCATCACGTTTTGGGCTTGGCTTTGGAAAAGGGGCTTGCTGTAATAGCCTTGACGCATTACGCGTCCGAAAATTACGGGTTTGAGAAATATTATGAAAAATTGCGTCGGCAGGTCGATATTCCGTGCGTATACCATACGGATCAAGAACTGCTTTGACGGGAAGGAGTGTTATATGTCACAATTACAAGCTATTTTGAACTATCAAACGGCGGACGCGAAGCTTTACGAGCTGGAAAAAACGCTTTCGGAGAGCGAAGAAAGAAAGAAGTACGTAAAACTTCAAAAATTCTTAAAAACCGCGCCTGAAAAGCTCGATTCGTTGGAAACGAAAGCGACCGCGCTCAAAGCGGAAGCGGACGCGCTTACGGGGAAATACGCGCAAGTGGAAACGACGTTGCAGGAGTTTGATAACGTAGAAGAAATGATCAAGGGCGGGGCGGATATTGCCTTTTATAAAAAGGAAGTGCAAAAAATTGCCGACCAGCTCAAAAAGCTGAAAGCGGATATCAATGCTTTGTTCGCAAACATCAAGGCGACGGACGAAGAATACCAAAAGCTCAAAAAGCAGGTTATTTCCGCACAAAAGCAATATGGCGAAGCTTCGGAAAAATACAAGGAAGTAAAGGCGTCGAAGGAAGGCGAAAAGCAAGAAATCGAAGCCGAGCTTGCAAAGCTTGCCAAAGAAATTTCGCCTGAAATGATGGAAAAATATCAAACCAAGCGCAAGGAAAAGATTTTCCCCGTCGTAGGCAAGGAAGTGGGCGGAAGATGTCCGTTTTGCAGTATGGAATTTCCCATCGCGGCGCGAAGTAACCTTGCTACGGGCGTAGAGTGCGATATGTGTCACCATATCGTGTTTAGCGAATAAGACAGGCAAGTTTTTTACGCCGTCCGCATACGATATACAATGCGGAAAATTATTGCGAAGATTGATTTGAAAAATATTCAAGACAACGCGGCGGCGTTCGTTCGCGTGACGGAAAAACCCGTTTGTGCGGTGGTAAAAGCCAACGCCTACGGGCACGGCGCGGAAGAAGTCGTAAACGCACTTTCGGGGGTCGTGCAAAGCTTTGCCGTTTCCCTGTTGGACGAAGCGAAAGCCATTCGCGTGGCGGCTTGCGGAAAGGATATTCTCATTCTCACCCCGCCGCTTGATGGCGCGGAATTGACGGAAGCGGCGTTGAACGGATTTGTGATTACCGTAGGGGATATGCCTACCGCGCGCATGGCGGTAAGCGTTGCAAATACGCTCCGTTTACCCGTTCGCGTGCATTTGAAAGTGAATACGGGTATGAACCGATACGGTATGAACGCGCAAATGCTTGGAAAGGCGTGCAAATTACTTGCGCAAAATCCGCTCGTTGGGGTGGAAGGCGTGTATTCGCATTTGTACGCGCAAACGCTTGCAACGGCGAGAGAGCAGCGTTCGGCGTTTTTGAAATTGCTCGCCGTTTGTCGGCGGTATTACCCCAAATTGCAGGCGCATTTGTCGGCTACTTACGGCGTAACCCTTGGAAAGGATTTCTATTTCGACGGCGTACGGGTAGGGATCGGATTGTACGGTTATTTGCCCGACGGTGCAAGGGATATGCAAGCGGATATCTTACGCGCCTTACCCTTGAAAAAAGTGATGTCCGTTTACGCGAGCGTGATGAATTCCCGTAAATATTGCTTTGGCGGAGCTGGTTACGGCACACCGAAAAAGCAAGCCTTTCAAGACGGAAGATTGTCCGTTTTGCGTATAGGCTACGCCGACGGGGTGTTACGGTTAGCAAACAACGGCTTGGACGGGTACGAAAAAAACGCAAATAATTTATGTATGGACGCGTGCATGCGCGAAGGCAAGCTTTTGCGTGGGCGGGAAATTCCCGTAATGACGGACGCGGCGAAAACGGCGGCGGCGACGGGTACGATTTCGTACGAAGTACTTTGTGCGGCGACCCGACGCGCGGAAACGGTATACGTGTATGGCGAAGCTTCAATTTGTAGAAAAGAGTAATGAAAGCGTAGCGGAACGAAAAAACCTTATTGGTTACGGAAGCTTGTAATGAAAGATTAAGCTGTATCGTTACAAATCAAGAAATTGTATATATAAATAGACCAAAGAAAAACGGAGAATAAAAAATGGCAAACGCAAAAAACACGTTTAAGAAAATCGGCAGACAAATTTGGGAATTTGTCAAGGGTGGTTTGCCTGCGGGTATTATGTACTGTTGCGCAGGTACGATTCTTATGATGTTGACGATGAAAGGCGAATTAAAGGATTTGAAATGGGACGATACCAAATTGATTTGGACAATCGTTTGCGTCGTGGCGGCGATGGCGTATAACGCGCTCGTTACCTACGCACAAGGCGGAAGCGCGTACGAAATGCTCGTTTCGGGGAATATGAAACGCGTTTCGGCAAGCGATTTTGAAGGCGGGTATAAAATTTCTTCGCACAAAGAAGCCAAGGAATACCGCGCTTGGAAAGGCTTTGTAATGGGCGGCTTTATCGCGATTTTTCCCATTATTACGGGGATTATCTTCGGCTGTAACGCCGAAGCGATCAACGCGACGCTGTCGGGAACGACGACCAACGCGGACGTGGGACTTGCCATACTCGTAATCGCGTGCTTTATGATTTCGGGGTGGGCGATTTTGCCATTCTATTATTTGAACGCAAGCGGGATCACGGCAAGCTATTTCATTTCTTGCGCATTCGGCGCGTTACCCGTGATCGTTACGGGCGTAATGTATATCGTCGGCGCGTACGGCCGTAGAAATAAAGCGATTCGCGCGCAAGAGCTTGCGGACAAGGCTGCGGCAGCGGAGCAAGCGAAAGAAAAGAAGATTAACTACGGCGGTTTGCCGGGAACGAAGCCCAAAAAACGCAAATAACATAAGGGCAGGTATGCGTTGAAAGAGTATGAGAGTAATCGGCGGTAAATACAGGAGCAGGGTTTTATCGGAATTTGCAGGGCAGGAAGTCCGCCCGACTTCCGATCGGGCAAAGGAAGCTTTGTTTAATATTTTGGCGTTTAAGACGATCGGGGCAAGGGTGCTCGATTTGTTCGCAGGGAGCGGCTCGCTCGGGATTGAAAGCTTGTCGCGCGGGGCAAAGGAAGTCGTGTTCAACGACGCGGCAAAAGATAGCCTTACAATCGTTAAAAAGAATTTGAATACTTTGAAAATTTCCATCGGAGAAGAAGCGAAGCTCGTCGGTTACGATTTTGCAACCTGCTTGCAAACGTTGCAAGGCAAATTCGATATTATTTTTCTCGACCCGCCCTATCGCTTGGATTACGGGCGCAAGGCAATGGAAATCATAGTGCAAAGGGGTTTACTTTCGGAAAACGGCGTGATCGTTTACGAGCGTGACCGCACGTTTGACGGCGAAATTGCGGGGCTTAATAAATACGACGAAAGAAAATACGGCAAGACCTATTTTACCTTTTTCAAGAAGGACGAAAGTTATGAAGGCTAACGAAAAAAAATGTGTGTTTGCGGGTACGTTTGATCCGCCGACCTTGGGGCATAAAGCGACGGTACAGGACTGTCTTGCGATTTTCGACGAAGTCGTGGTCGCAATAATGGTCAATCCGCAAAAAACGCCCTGCTTTTCCGTAAAGCAGCGCGAAGAGATGTGGAAGCTTATGTTTCCAAACGAAAAACGGGTACGGGTCGTGTCGTTTGCGGGAACGGTTACCCAGCTTTTGGAAAAGGAAAATACCAAAGTATATGTACGCGGGATTAGAAACGGCGTAGATTTGGATTTTGAAAACGCAAATTTTTACGCGAGTAAGAAGTTGGATAAAAATTTCGTTACGCTGTACGTACCTTGCCGGCAGGAATATTTGCATATCAGCTCGTCGATGGTGAGAAACAGTTTGCAATTTTCCACGCCGATCGACGAATACGTGACGGAAGAAGTCAAAGAATATATAGAGAGAATATACACTAAAGCATAAAGGAGTACCGCTATGTTGCAAAAACAGTATTTTATATCCGAACCGGAAGAATTTATAGCGGAATCGCCGTTGACGGCGGCAATGCAAAAAATTAAAAAAGACCGCGACGAAGAAATCAAAGCGGTCATTTCGGGCAAAAGCGATAAAATGCTCGTTATTATCGGCCCTTGCTCCGCGCACGAACCTGCGCCTACGCTCGAATACATTTCCCGCCTTGGCAAAATCAACGAGAAAGTCAAGGAAAAGCTCGTGATCGTGCCGAGAGTATACACTAACAAGCCCCGAACGAAAGGAGTTGGGTATAAGGGAATGTTTTTACAACCCGATCCCGAAGGCGCGGCGGATATTGCACGCGGTATACGCAGTATTCGCGCGTTGCACCTTGCGGCGATTAACGAATCGGGCTTGACGAGCGCGGACGAAATGCTTTATCCCGAAAATACGGCGTACGTGGAAGATTTGCTTTCCTATCACGCGGTCGGTGCGAGAAGCGTAGAAGACCAGCTTCATAGACAGGTGGCAAGCGGCATCGACGCTCCCGTTGGCTTGAAAAACCCGATGAGCGGGAATATTATCGCGCTCGTCAATTCCATTTTTGCGGCGCAAAGCCCGCAAATCTTCAAATACCGTAACTATCAGGTAAGCTCGGACGGCAATCCTTACGCGCACGCGATTTTGCGCGGCGGCGTGGACGGCGCGGGGCGAGACGTGCCGAATTTTCATTACGAAACGGTTATGCAGCTTCGCGAAATGTACACGGGGCTTGAAAATCCCGCAATCGTCATCGATTGCAACCATTCCAACTCGGGCAAACAGTTCAAACAGCAAATCCGTATCGCCGAAGAAGTAATGCAAAACCGTCGCTTCGATACCGATTTCAAGAAAATCGTGAAAGGTTTTATGATCGAAAGCTTTTTGGTGGAAGGCGCGCAAAAGCACGACGAAGTGTTTGGAAAATCCATCACCGATCCTTGTTTGGGTTGGGAAGATACCGAACGGCTTTTATACGATTTAGCGGAACAAGTATAAGGAGAACGAGTATGAAAATTGCATTTTTAGGACCTGAAAGCAGTTATTCGCACCTTGCGGCACAATCCTTTTTAAGCGAAGAAATTGCAAAAAACGGTGCGGAAAAGGGTTGGGCGGACGAGTGCGTGCCTTTCCGTAACTTTTCGGAAGTATTCTCGGCGGTACAAAACGGCAGGGTAGACGCGGCGGCTGTGCCCATTGAAAACAGTTTGCAGGGCGGGATTTTGCAAAATTTAGATTTGTTACAGGCGGCGGAAGATTTGTACGCAGTCAAGGAAATCGTGCTCAAAGTCGATCACCGTTTGGTGTATAAAGAGGGCGTAAGCCCTTCGCAGATCGGACGAGTGTATTCGCATCGGCAAGCGTTGGATCAATGCGCGGCATTTTTACAAAAACAAATGCCCTTTGCCGCGCTTCGCGAAACGGAGTCGACGGGGTTTGGGCTTGCGCGTGCAATGGAAGACGATTTGGGTAAGAGCGCGGCGATTGCAGGCGCGCATATGGCGGGAAGTTTGCGCGGCGGTTTCGTGATGAGCGAAGAGAGTATTGCCGACGAAAAGAATAATTTTACGCATTTCTTGCTCGTGAAAAAGGGTAAGGAAAGTTTGCCGAAAACGAGCAAAAAGATCTTTTTCTCCACCGTTTGTCCGCATAGACCGGGGAGCTTGTTGGAACTATTACAAATTATTAAAAAATACGGGATCAATATGACGAAAATTGAAAGCCGTCCCGTAAAAAATAAAGTAGGCGATTACCGTTTCTTTATCGAAGCGGAATGTGATATTTCGTCCAAAGAAGTGCAGGAAACGTTAGCGAATATTCAAAAAAATACGTTGGAGTGTAAACTGATCGGCGCATATACAAGTTGGGAATAATTATGAAAAAAAAGAAAAAATTAGGTTTTGCGTTGGGGGCGGGCGGTAGCCGCGGCGTCGCGCATATCGGTTTTTTACAAGCGATGGAAGAAGCGGATATAAAGCCCGATTATATCGCAGGCTGTTCAATGGGTTCGGTGGTTGGCGGGGCGTACGCGGCGGGAATGACCGTCGAGCAAATGCGCCACGCCGTGTACAAGCTTCGTTTGTTCGATTTGATTGCGCCTACGGCGCAACGCGGGGGAATTTTTGAAGCAAAAAAAATCCGCCGTTTATTGTCGCGGTATTTAGGCGATCCTGATTTTTCCGAACTTCAAATTCCCTACCGCTGCATAGCGGCGGATATGATTGCGCAGGAAGTCGTGGAATTTTCCACGGGTAAGGTCTTGGACGGGATCGTGGCTTCGTCGAGTATTCCCGCCATTTTCACGCCGACGGAAAAGGACGGGCGGCGGCTCGTTGACGGCGGGATTTTAGATCGCGTACCGTATAGAACGGTCAAGAAAATGGGCGCGGATATCGTGGTCGCCGTGGACGTTTTGGGCTGGCGCGATTGCAGCGAAAAAATGCCCACTACGCTTGGCATACTCTTGGAAACCGTCGATATGATGGATAACGCGCGTACGAAAATGAAAAAGGAAACGGATATCGACTGGTACGATTTTTGGATTGAACCTAATCTTGGGAATATGAGTCAATACTCGTTTAAGGATTTCAAATTCGCGTACGAGCGGGGTTATGAAATCGGGAAAGAATACGCGCCGAAAATTAAAAAGGCGATGAAATAAACGAAGGAAAGTATGGATTTATTCGATTTTAACAATAACGAAGAAACAGCGAAGCCGCTTGCCGAGCGTATGCGCGCAAACTCGCTGGACGAATTTATCGGGCAAAAGCACATCGTTGCCGAAGGCTCGTTGCTTCGTCGCGCAATCGCGACTGACCGTTTGGGAAGCTGTATTTTTTGGGGCCCCCCGGGCTGCGGAAAAACCACGCTCGCGAATATTATCGCGCTTCGTACCAACGGCGAGTTTATCAAGCTCAACGCCGTCAACGCAGGCGTTGCGGACGTGAAAAAAGCGGTGGAAACGGCGCGGGAGAATTTGAAGCTTTTTAATAAGCGCACCTATTTACTCTTGGACGAGTGTCACCGCTTTAATAAAACGCAAAGCGATTCGCTTTTGCCTGCCATTGAGCAGGGTACGATTATTTTTATCGGCTCGACGACTGAAAATCCGTACGCGGCGATGACGCCTGCAATCGTTTCGAGATGTCGGGTGTTCGAGTTTAAGCATTTGACGGACGAAGATATTATAAACGCTCTGCAAAAAGCCTTGAAAAATCGGCATAAAGGGCTTGGGAAACGCAACATTCTCGCGGACGACGACGCAATCGAGCATATTGCGCGTATGGCGGCGGGGGATTTGCGTTCGGCGTATAACGCGTTAGAGCTTGCCGCGCTCACGAGTGAGCCTAACGGCGACGGGCAGGTGCATATCACGCTTGCCGACGCGGAGCAGTCTATTCAACGAAAAGCGTTGTCCTATAACGAAGACAGCTATTACGATTTTCTTTCGGCGTTTTGTAAATCCTTGCGCGGCAGCGACGCGAACGCGGCGTTGTATTATGCGATGCGTTTGATTGAAGGGGGGTGCGATCCGATGCTCGTAGCAAGGCGTTTGGTCGTACATTCCGCGGAAGACGTGGGTATGGCAGATCCGCGCGCGTTGCAAATCGCGACTTCGGCGATGTACGCGTTGGAAAAAATCGGCTACCCCGAAGCGCGGATACCTTTATCGGAAGCGATTATTTACGTTTGCGAAGCGGAAAAAAGCAATACCGTCGTGAACGCGATGTACGCGGCGATTGCCGATGCGAGAGAAGTTCGCGACGACGCCGTTCCGCCCTATTTGAAGGATAATTCGTACGGCAGCAAGGAAGATAAGGCGAATAGCCGTAGCTATAAATATCCGCACGATTACGGCGGGTACGTCGAACAGCAATATTTGCCCGATTCGCTCAAAGACAGGGTGTATTATACGCCCAACGAGCGCGGGTACGAGCTGGAAGTACGGGAAATACGCAAAAGAAAGGGGAAGACGAAATGAAATGTTTATATTGTGATTGCACGGACAGTAAAGTAATCGATTCGCGTTCCGCGGACGACGATAGAGCCATTCGTCGCCGTAGGGAATGTACGGGCTGCGGCCGTCGGTTTACGACGTATGAAACGATTGAAGTTATACCCGTTTTGGTTGTAAAAAATAACGGCACGAGACAGTCTTTTAACGCCGAAAAAATCCGTAACGGGATTATTAAGTCGTGTGAAAAACGCCCCGTACCGATGTCGGTTATCGACGATATGGTGGCGGATATTTCCAAACAAGTGTACAACAGTATGGAAAGCGAAATCACGACGAAAGCCATCGGGGAAATGGTAATGGAACGCTTGAAAAAGGTGGACGAAGTTGCTTACGTGCGTTACGCTTCGGTGTACCGTTCGTTTAAGGATTTATCGTCGTTTATGTCCGAATTAAAGCAAATGATGAAATCGGACAAGCAGGATAAAAAGTAAGGTGCGCAAAATGCAAAAAACCAAACGGATTTGTGTGGGCAAAGTCGCAATAGGCGGCGGCGAACGCGTAAAAATTCAATCGATGACGACGACGAAAACCGCCGACGTGCAAAGCACGGCGGCGCAAATCACCGCGCTGGAAAGGGCGGGTTGCGATATCATTCGCGTAGCAATCGTCGACGAAACGGACGCCCTTGCGATTAAGGAATTGAAAAAACAAATCCAAATCCCTTTGGTTGCGGATATTCATTTTTCGTACAAGCTCGCCGTGGCGGCAATGGAAAACGGCGCGGATAAAATCCGCATAAACCCTGGGAATATCGGCGGGGAACGCGAAATTCAGTTCGTTGCCGATTGCATAAAAGCGCATCGTATTCCCGTTCGCGTTGGCGCGAATACGGGCAGTATTGAAAAGAATTTCTTGGAAAAGTACGGCAAAAACGAGTTTTCGCTCGTGGAAAGCGCCCTGTATAACGTGCGAATTTTGGAAAAGGCGGGCGTGGAAGATATCGTGATTTCCGTTAAGGCTTCTTCCGTTCCGCTCACCGTAAAAGCCTACCGTTTGTTGGCGCAAAAAACGGACTATCCCTTACATATCGGCGTTACCGAAGCTGGTACGACGGAAGCGGGGATTGTAAAAAGCGCGGTTGGAATCGGGAGTTTGCTTTTAGACGGGATCGGCGACACTTTGCGCGTATCGCTCACCGACGATCCCGTAAAGGAAGTGGAAGCGGGAAGAAACATTCTTCGTGCTTGCGGTTTGGACGAGGCGTTCGTAGAAGTTGTTTCCTGCCCCACCTGCGGTCGTTGCTCGTGGGAGAGTATGTCGCTTGCCGAAAAAGTGACGGCGTTCGTAAAGCCCTATCAAAAACGCGCGAAAATCGCGGTGATGGGTTGCGTCGTTAACGGTCCGGGGGAAGCCAAGGACGCGGATTTGGGGATTGCAGGCGGTAACGGCTCGTGCTTGATTTTCAAGAAAGGCGAGCCTTTCAAAAAAGTGGATATTAAGGACGCGGAAACGGCGTTTTTTAAGGAAATAAAGGAATTGTTGCAATGAGCAAAAAGGAAGAATACGTCGCTCGGCTTCGGGAACTGAACGGGCTGAAAAACGTAATACTGTACGGCATTACCGTCACCCAAAAGGACAAGGTGGCGGAATTTTCGCTTGTTACGGACAAAACGTATTCGGCGATGGAAACGGCAACCGCGCAAGAAATTACGCAGGAATATTTACCCGCGGGATTTTCGGCGAAAGTCAAAATTATCAAGCGCGTACCCGACGCGGAAACGATTAAAAAGAAAATTTACGATTATATGAACGTGAAATTCCCCGCCGCGGCGGCGTTTTTGGAAGAACGGTATATCCACGTGGATATGCTGACGAGCGGCGCGAATTTTTGCTTCGACTTGGCTTCGGGCGAGCAATCGCTTTTTTCGTCGGGAAAAATACTCGACGACGTAAGCGCGTATCTTTCGGGGATTTTTTGCGGTAGCTTTTACGGCACGGTACGGATCGTGGAAAAGCAAGAACGCAGCGACGAGCTGTTAAACGAATTGCCGCAAACGGAAGAAGCGGAACGGGTGGAAATTCGCCGTTTCCCGATACGGGATTTCGTCAAGCTCGACGGCGCGGACGAAACGCCCAAATTTGCGACGTACATTGCCGATCATTTGAATGAAGAAGGCGTTTTTGCTGTTTGCGGGAGCGTTACGTATATAGAAGAAAAACAATATGTCAAGCACAATGAAAAAACGGGTGAAGACGTGCAAAAATCCCGTTTTTCCATTTCCCTTTCGGACGGGACGGGCAATCTTCGCACGACCTATTTCCCTAAAAAAGCGACCGTCGAAAAGGTACGCGAATTAAAGGCGGGGGATAAGCTCGTGATCGTGGGCGAAAACGAAGAATATAACGGGAACGTTTCCTTTAAGGCGGCAAAGCTCAATTACGGCGCACCGCCCGAAGATTTTACACCCCAAGCGCGTAAGGGCAAGCCTACGCCCAAGTTCTATCACACGGTGTTTCCCGAGCCGTACGTCGATTATACGCAAGCGGGATTTTTCGATAGCTTGGATAAGCCCGACGATTTGAAAAAGCATACCTTCGTCGTGTTCGACTTGGAAACGACGGGGTTAAACAATAACCCTGCTATGGGGAAAATGGATAAAATTATCGAAATCGGCGCGGTCAAAATCGTGAACGGGGAAATGACGGAAAAGTTTTCGTCGTTCGTCGCTTGCCGTGAACGCTTGTCGGGGGAAATTATCGAGCTGACGGGGATTACGGACGCCGATCTCGTCGGCGCACCCGAGATAGAAAACGTTATTGCCGACTTTTTCAAGTTCGCGGACGGGGCGTTTTTGGTTGGGCATAACGTGACTTTCGATTACCGTTTCGTGCAGTATTACGGCGAACAAAACGGGTATAATTTCGACCATAAACAATTCGATACCTTAACGCTTGCCCAAGAGCTGCTTCGCGGTGTATTGCCAAATTACAAGCTCAATTCGGTCGCCGACTATTACGGTTTTACTTTCAATCATCACCGCGCATTTGACGACGCTTGCGTAACGGCGAAGGTATTTATCGAGCTTATGAAAAAACGCGGCGCTTTGCCTGTGTAAAGGGTTTGAAAAAAACTTGAAAAAAGCGTGCAAAACGCTTGCGTTTTTCGGATAATAATGGTATAATTAGGATACTTAATAGTTCAATGTGATTATTGAGAGTGGCTCGCCACTCTCAATAATGCTATGTAGGGTAAATTATGAAGATTAAAACGATTGAAGAAATCCAAACCGTTTTACAGCCGATTGCGGACGAAATGCAAATCGAAATCGTGGAAATCGAGTTTAAGCAAGGCAGAGAACCCGCGCTTACTGTCTATATCGATATCGACGGCGGTGTGGATTTAGACACCTGCGAGAAATTCCACCGCGCGATCGACCCCGTTTTAGACGAGCTTGATCCCACGTTCGGCTCGCCGTATACGCTCAACGTGTCTAGCCCTGGCTTAGACCGTCCGTTCAAAACGGAGCGTGATTTTAATAAAGCGATGGGGCAAAAAGTGGAAATTAAGCTGTACGCGCCGTTAAAGGGAAAAAAGTTCTTTGAAGCAACGCTCGTTGGGTACGACGGGAACTGTATCGAAGTGGAAGAAAAAGGCGAACGGTTAAAATTCGAGCTTTCCAAAATAGCTAAAATTTGCAAAGCGATCGATTTTGACGGACTTATATAAGGATAAAAACAAACAGGAGATTAAATATTATGGAAAACAAGGAGTTTTTTGCCGCGCTTACCGATTTGGTAAGAGAAAAGGGGATCAGCGAAGAAGCATTTATCGAAACGTTACAAAACGCGCTTGCTTCGGCGTACAAAAAGCAATTTGACGGCGGTGCGGAAGTCACCGTTTCGTTGGACGCGGAAAAGGGTACGATCGAGTTTAAGGCTACCCGTTACGTCGTTGAAGAAGTTGCGGATAAGGACAAAGAAATTTCTTTGGAAGACGCGCAAGAGCTTAATCCCGATTATCAGATCGGCGACGTGATCGAACGCGTATTCGTTCCCAAGAACTTCGGCCGTATTGCGGCGCAAACGGCAAAGCAAGTCATTTTGCAGAAATTGCACGAAGCGGAACGCGACAACACGATGTCCGAATTTTCGGATAAAGAAGGCGAGCTTATGGAAGGCGTTATCCGTAAAATTGACGAGAGAAACGTTTACGTGGAGCTTGGAGATAAAAAAATTGAAGGCGTTATGCCCCCGCAGGATCGCGTTCCTACCGAAAAATACGTGGTCGGCGATAGAATTAAGGTATTCGTAAAACGCGTGAGAAACAGTGGTAAAAATTCGCAAATCGTCGTTTCGCGTAGCGCGCAAGGCTTGGTGAAAAAGCTTTTTGAACAGCAAGTTCCCGAAATTGCGCAAGGTATCGTAGAAATCAAGGAAATCGCCCGTGAAGCGGGTCATAGAACGAAGATGGCGATTTTCTCCAACGACGCGAGAGTGGATGCGGTCGGCGCGTGCGTAGGCAACAGAGGAGCAAGAGTTAACGCTGTCGTAGAAGAACTCGGTGGGGAAAAGATTGATATTATTCTTTGGAACGAAGATCCCTTGGCGTTCATTTATAAAGCGCTTTCGCCCGCGACCGTTTTGTCGGTTACGGCAAGGGGAGAACGGAGTGCGATTGCGATCGTTCCTGACGAAAAGCTTTCGCTTGCGATCGGTAGAGACGGTCAAAACGCACGTCTTGCGGCTCGTTTGACGGGTTGGAAGATCGACGTGAAGAGCGCATCGTCGCCCGAAGCGGCACAAGTGCTTGCCGAAATGGAACAAGAAGAATACGAAGGCGAAGAGAGCGTGGAAGAATAATGGCGAAAAACAAGTCCGTTCCTATGCGTACCTGTATCGCTTGCCGCGAAATGAAACCGAAAAAGGAAATGACGCGGGTCGTGAGAACGGCGGACGGCGATATATTCGCCGACCCGACGGGAAAAGCTGCGGGCAGGGGCGCGTATATTTGCAACGAGCCTGCTTGCTTGAAAAAGCTCGGCGATAAAAAATTACTCAATCGCGCTTTTTCGGCGAACGTGGACGAAAGCGTTTATCGCGGCGTGGAGGAAAATATACTTGGAGAAAAGTAAAATCGAAACCTATCTCGGTTTTTGCATACGCGCGCGAAAAATCGTTTTCGGCGTGGACGACGTGGAAAAGCAAAAACGCGACGTGTTTTTGCTTGTGGCGGACGAAACCTTGGGCACAAGCTCGATGAAAACGATCCTAAAAGCACAAGAAACGTTTTCTTGTCCGCTGTACGTAACGCCCAAGGGCGTTTTAGGCGAAATTTTACACCGCGCGGCGGTAAAAGCGGCGGCGATTAAAGATAAAAATCTTGCCTTGGCGATATGTGCCGCGGCAAGCGAACCCCAATTCAAATTATATTCGGGAGGCAATCATTAAGCATATGGCAAAAAAATACGAAAACGTGGAAAGTATATTGAAGGTGTTGGAAGACGATCAGCTTGGTAGCGTGTTGAAGCGTCTTTCGTCCACGGAAAAAACTCTTTCGGAGATTATGAAGAATTTGTCCGTACTCGAAGCGGAAAAAGCGGAGCGTGAAGCAGCGGAAGCGGCGGCAAGAGCCGAAGCGGAAGCACGCGCCGCGGCGGAAGAAGCGGCAAGAGCGAAAGCGGAAGCCGAAAAGGCGGCGCAAGCCGTTGCTCCCGACAAGGCGGAAGAAGAAAGCAAGCCCGTCAAGAAGACGAGCAAGAAAAAAGCGGAAAAGGAAGCGGAAGAGCCCGCGGTTGAAAACAAAGAATTCGCGGAAGAAAAGAAAGAGCCGATTAAAGAAACGGTGCAGGAAGAAAAACCCGCAAAAACGGAAAACAAAACGTACGTGCCCAAAACGCCTGCTGCTCCCGCAGGTCCGCGTGCGCCGCGGTATTTCCGTAACGGGCAGGTACAAGGCGAATACGTCGCAAAAGCGGGCGTAGAAGCTACGCCGTCTACAACGTACCGTCCCGCTCGTCCCCAAGGGGATAGACCTATGCGTGCGACGGGCGATAGACCGTTTACGGGAACGAAACCCGCAACGCAAGGCGCGCGTACGCCCCGCGTAAACGTCGGTGCATCCGTTAACGCGCCGATGATGCCGACGAGAGAAAAATCCTTCTCCACGCCCGCAAAGAAAAAGACCTTTGAAAAGACGTACACCGAAAAGAAAGCGCCGCTTTCTAAACGTGCGCTTATCAAGCAGCAGGGTATGACGGTGGAAGACTTTGACGAAGATAAGAGCGGATATAGAAAAATGCGCTCGCCCAAAAAGCAAAAGAAGCAAGAAATTCCTACCATTAAAATTGAACACGCAGTCGTTACGACGCAGGATATTCCCTTGAAAGTCTTGTCTGAAAAGCTCGGCGTATCGGCGGTGGAAATTACCAAGCGTTTGTTCAAGGAAGGCGTTATGAAAGGCATTAACGATTCCATCGATTACGATAACGCATTGATGATTGCGATGGATTTGGGCATCGATTTGGAATACAAGCCCGAAAAGACGGCAGAAGACGTTTTGATGGACACGACGACGAACGAAGATGAAAGCAAGCTCGTTACCCGTGCCCCCGTCGTTACGGTTATGGGTCACGTTGACCACGGTAAAACTTCCCTTTTGGATAAAATCCGTGCTACCTCGGTTACGTCCGGGGAAGCTGGCGGTATTACGCAAAGCATCGGTGCTTATACGGTTACGGCGAAGGGCAAGCAAATCACCATCATCGATACGCCAGGTCACGCAGCGTTAACGGGAAAGCTCGCGGGGGTTTCCCAAGTACCGCATGACGTCTTCCGTGTTGTTGCGGCGGACGACGGTATCATGCCGCAAACGATTGAAGCTATCAACCACGCGAAGGCGGCAAACGTGCCTATCATCGTGGCAATGAATAAAATGGATAAACACGAGGTGAATCC
>JAZLDG010000012.1:0-3643 GCA_045614565.1 Candidatus Scatosoma sp.
TATGATATACTTTTAGACGGCGACGTCATAGACGCGCTTTTTTTTGACGCAATGGCAAAGGACGCGGCGGAAACGTTCGACGATTTCCGCGCGCGTGTGGCCGTAAATGTTACCGCGTGGGAAATACATTTACACGGCGAAAAGGACGTGCGCGTTTATCCAACGTTTGAAGCGTTTCGCCAAGGCATACACGCGTTGCGCGTAAATGCGTTATATTGTTACGACGGGACAAGCGTATTTTCTTTTATTGAGTGGGCCTTGCGTGAAGATACGTTGCATACGTGGACGCGTACGTCAAAGGACGAACAACGCGACGAAGACGGACATTATAACAAAGTAACGGGTTTTAAGTACGCGGAATTAAGCGGGGACTTGGGGCAACGTTATTCGTTCGACCTTTGGAGCGTAGAAAAGGACAAGAAAAAACGCGACGTTACGCGGGGAACGCATTTTTACGCGTTCAAAAATATTTTTACAAAGGGCCTGCAAAACACGTTCGACGCGTTCGGCGTTTCCGCCCGTGGCCGTTGTGAGTGTTCCGCAACGCTTGACGTTTTAGAAAAGTTTAATGATATATGCAAAGTGCATTTTGACGCGGAATATACGGGCAAAAAGCCGTTGTCTTTGACCTGTGGCGGGTTAGCCCGTATAGCATTATTCGCGGAAATGTACGGCAGGGAAACGGCAAAAAAGAACGAAAACGCTTTCAAAAAAGAACATAAACTTGACGACGACGAAACGGCATACTTGCGAAATTGCAAACTTATGCGCGGGGGGATATGTTGCGGGAATAGCGCGGCTTGGGGTAGGCGGTTGACGCCTACGGACGGGGTACACTTGCGCAAGTACGATTTTAACAGCGAATACAGCGCAATAGCAACGGAAATACCCGACTTGCGGAATATTGTTATTTGCGATACAAACGAATTATACAAACGCGATGACGAATACGTTTATATCATTGTCTTTTCGTCCTTTTGTATGCAAGTCAAGCGCGGTATGCCTTGCGTTTTCACGCACCCGTGGACGGGCAAAAATACGCAAAAAATTGAAATATTTTGCGACTTTGCTATATTCGCGGAAGAATTGGACGAATTGGAAAACTTTTACAATTTGGGAATTTGCGACATAAAATACGTATGCAAATGCAAAAAGTACAAAAACGACGGCTTGAAAAACTTTGCGGAAAAGTGGTACAAATTAAAAGAAGAAGCAAGATTGCAAGGTAACGGCGGTTTTTTTGCGTTTACAAAATTTATGAATAATGCAGCGTGGGGACAACTTGCCAAGAAAAGCAAATTCCCGCAAATTTTACACGAATACAACGAAAATACGGGGTTGTTTGAGTTACGCAAATACAATACGGAAAACGTCGAAAATACTTGCAAATATTCGCTATTGGTTGGCGCATTGATAACGGCGCGGGGACGTGTAAAAACAATGCGCGCAATACGTAGAATATGCGGAAGCAAAAACGCGTTGGACGTATTCGTTTATAGTGATACGGACAGCGTCGCAGCGTTCGCGGAAGCCCCGGCGGATATGTTGCGCCCGGGCGTCCTTGGGGATATGAAAGAAGAAATACGCGCAATCGATAGTAAATATTTAGGCAAAAAGATTTACTACAATATCGCAAGCGTTGCCCCGCTTAAAATCGACTTGCACGCGCGGGGTATAAGTAAAGAAGCAATCGTCGAAACGTTATGCGAAAATTACGGCGTTGACACGTTGGAAGAATTGCCCGCGGAAGCGTTTGCGGAAGCGTTTGACCCTAAAAACGCATTTACAACGCCCGCTATAATGCAAGTACACGGCGGGCGCGTTAAGTTGTACGTACGTAAATTTATAAGCGTTGACGGCATAAAGGTTATGCAAGCGCGGGGCAGTAAATTTTTCCTTGACGCGGACGGCAATATAAACGAATTATAAAAAAAACAACAAAAATAAAAAAATGTTACAAAAAATACTTGACAAGGGTATTTTACGTATGTTATTATATAATAGCCGACAGGTAAAAAAATAAAAGGGGGTGGAAGCAATGGCAAATAGTTACACGCGTTTACTTGACAAGTACGAAAAGCAAAAAGAAGAAACGGCGCAATATAAAGCATTTTTCGCGCTTACTTGTAACAGGGTGGAAGAATTAAGGAAAGACGTGGCAAGCGGCGAAATTGATATTTTCGTCGCGGTTGATTGTTTTCTTGCGGCGTTGAACTTATACGAAAGAAGCACAAACGAACGTTTAGAACTATTAAAAAAAGGGGGCTAAAAATGGCTTTAATTGATTACAGCAAAAAAGGCAAAGGCGGAAAGCCCGTTTTGTTAACCCCCCGCGTTATGAAAGCGCGGGTTATGGCACAAAACGGGTGGACAAGTGAACAGTACAAAAAGCAATACGATATTTTCAAAAACCGCGCGACAAATTATTCCCGTATAGTGGGGGAAGCGTTGCCCCACAAGATAAACGAATTGTTTTACTTGAAGCAAACGGCGCAAAAGCGGTGGGGCGCGGAATACCGCGCAAGCCGTTTAATATCTGCAATCGAAGCAACAACGAGCGAAAGCACGGGCGCAGCGTTACGACGTGGAAAAAAGGCGCAAGCCGTCGCGGCTGCACAAGGCGAGCAAATCGAAGCAAAGCCATTGTACACAAAAAAACAGTTGGAAGCCGTAAGCAAAGCAATTCTAAAACCTTTTGAAGCGTTGTTGCGTAAAAGTCCCAACACTCGTAAAAAGTTGGAAGAACTTGCGGGCGAGCCGTCAAAACAACTTGCGTACATAAAGGAATATGCGGAAAGTTTGCGACGTAAAAGCGAAGACGGGTTAAAATACCAAGTGGGGTATGATTAAATGAAGACGCGCGACAAATTATACGTATTCGAACTTGACGACGGATACCGCGCAAGTTTAGAAGCAAAGGACTTTACGGAAGCAATACGCAAGGCGCAAACGTGGTACGGGCAAAAAGTAAAAAGCGTTACGCATTTTGCGACACAAGTAAAAAAAGAATTAAAATAAAAGGAATATAAAAAAAATGAAATACTTATTGAAAATTATAGACACGGAAAACGACAAAGTTTTAGTTGAAAGAAATACCGATTGTATTATTGTTGCGGCGCATTGCGAAAAAGACACTTGCGCAAACTTAATTTCTAAATGCACCACGGAAGCAATAATTGATACCTATCACGCAATTTTGCTTGCACTTGAAGACATTGAAAGCAGCAATCCCATAATTGCAAAAATCGCGAAATTGATAAAAGAAGAACACGAACAAAATTTAGAAGAAAAAAAACAATAAAAAAAAGGAGCATAAAAAAATGGCAAGAATTTACAACGTAAGAAAGTGGCACTACAACAGCAAAAAGACGGGCGTATTTATCGAGTTATCGTGTTACGACGAAGAAGCGGAAAAATGGTTGAACGTAAAAGCGCATATCCCACTTGCAAGCGAATACGCAGGCAAGGACGAAGACGAGCAACCCGCAACGTTATGCGCGGTTAAAAACGGCATTTTAACGATTAAATGCAAGGTGTTTGACGATTACACGCCCAAGGCGCGAGAAACGGACGAAAGGGAAGCGAAAAACGCTAAAAAGGCGAAAAAGAAAGCAAAACCCGCAACGGACGAAGACGACGACGA
>JAZLDG010000013.1:0-1371 GCA_045614565.1 Candidatus Scatosoma sp.
CACGGTAGGAAATAAGCGCGCAGGCAGGGCTGCGACGAACCATTGCTTACGAAGCAAGCGCCGAAGGCGCAAACCCACTCGATAGAGTGCGGAAGTGATTGCAAACAAACCAAACCGTTTCGGCGGAAAAAGGCGGAAAGCTTGAAATTTTTTGGCGAATTTGAACGCGTGCGTCAAATCGACAAAAAAAGCAAGCTGACGCCCCGCCGAAACGGCTCCCCGCAATCCGCCGTTATAAATACGTCGCGGGTAGCGCGCGCCGCTTTTTCTCGTTCGCACCAGTGACCTTGTGTCACGCAGGGCGAACCGCACTTTTAAAAACGGGGGACGTCAATGAAAAAATCAATCAAAATCGAAAATCTTCCCGCGCTCGATACGACGGCAGTGCACGTCTTGCGCGTGATCGTGCTGAAATTGGGCGATAAACGGCGGGGATTTGTTGACTATAACATTATAGCGAAGTCGCTTGATGTCAAGGCAAGAACGGTCGCCAGAGCGGTCGTACGGCTTGAAAAAAAGAAAATGTTGCGCCGTGATAACGGTGAACTGGAACTTTTGGAAACTGTGGACTAAGGAGAACGCAATGGAAAACGCAGCGGTAAAACTGAATAGCGGCTTTACGATGCGACCGTTCTCGCTCTTCCAAAGCGGCGGAACGCGTTCGGAAATTGCCATCGCTGGACAGCTCTACGGAATGACGCGCTGCGAAAACGTTTGCCGTTACGGCTATGCTACGCTTTGCGAAAAGCTCAATAAATCGAAGAGCACAGTCGCGCGTTCGATTAAGTGGGTTGTCGCAGGCGGCTTGTTTTCGCGCGAACGTCGTGGTGGTAAAACAAGCGAATATACATACGCAGGCGAAGCTTTGGCAGCGGCGCACGTGCGCACGGAAAACTTCTTCTATACGGAAGAAGTGCTTGTTTTTGGCAAAAAACGCGTTTTAAATGACGGGGAAGTTGACGTTCTCTCATTGATTTCGACTGCTACACGTGGAAAAACGGGGTGTTTTGAAGGCTCTACGAAGACGATTGCGGGGCTTTTAGTGTTATCCGAGCGTACCGTTCGCCGTGCGATTAAGGCTCTTTTGTCCGCAAAATTGATTTTTCGCCCCAAAAAAGGCGTGAATAATAAGTCGAAAAACGTTTTTGCTGCGAATATGAAGTGGATCCGTGCGATGGAAGACAAGCACAAGCGGGCGGAACGTAAGGCGGCGCGTGCGGAAATGCAGGCGCAAAAGGCTCAAAATCCTTCAATGAAGGCGACCGTTGACGCGGATGCGCGCTCTGGCTTCGATAAATACTATTCCGATCTTCGTCAAGCTGCATATTTCAAGTGGCAAAAAAACCTTGAAAAAATCAGCGGAAACGTGCG
>JAZLDG010000014.1:0-1152 GCA_045614565.1 Candidatus Scatosoma sp.
ATTTTGCGACGGCACGCAACGATAATTAACAGATTGTCCACAACTGACAGCAAAACAAGTGATATAATATTTAATGTTGGTACGGTATGGCAGTATCGTTCAACGATAAACGAATATTGTATCAACAAGGCGTGTTATATAAGTGAACTGCCATTCACTATATAGCGCGCCTTTTAATTTGAAAGGGGCAACAAATGACAGGCGAAGAATTAAAAGACGCGTTAATAAAAAGGTATCCGATCATATACAAAAATATTTGCGGATATGAAGCCGAATACAAATGCGTAACGGCGATCATTTACAGAACGCGCAACGGGCGCGTATATATCGAAGTGGAGATAATGCACGAATACGGTTATACGGTAACGTGCGATCCCGCGCAAATAAGGCGTAAAGGGGCTAACGACCTATGAAACATATATTTGACGTTGATATTGCCCGTAAATACGGCGTAAACGCCGCCGTACTGCTTGAAAATATCGGGTATTGGATAAAGCAAAACGAAGCAAACGAGGTTAATTATTACGACGGCTATTATTGGACGTTTAACAGCCGCCGCGCATACCGTGAATTATTTCCGTATATGAGTGAAAGACAGATTGCAACGGCGTTTGAAAAGCTGATTGCCGACGGGCTTATTATTACGGGCAATTATAACAAAGTCGCATACGATCGTACTTTGTGGTATGCATTAACCGAAAAAGGGAAATGCATTTTACATTTTGACATAATGGAAAATACGAATATGTCAAATGGAAACGTGCAAAACGTCGAACCTATACCAAATATAAACACAGATGTAAACGCAGTTGAAAACACAGATATAACGACCGAGTTTGAAACGCTTTGGAAGTTATACCCGCGTAAGATCGGTAAGCCGAAAGCCTTAAAAGCATATCAAAAGGCAAGGAAAAGCGGCACAACGTTTGAAGACGTTAAACAGGGTATAGAAGCATACCGCCGACAGATCGACGCGTTAAAGACCGCCACAGAGTATATAAAGCACGGTTCAACGTGGTTTAATAACGAGGGTTGGAAAGACGATTACAAGATTAACGCCCGCACGACATACGGCGTGAACGGCATTGCAATAAATACAGACGCGCCCGACGATTTAGCGGGGATATTGTGAGAGGGTACAAAATGAGAGAA
>JAZLDG010000015.1:0-14975 GCA_045614565.1 Candidatus Scatosoma sp.
ATAAAGGGTCGCATACAGCAACCCTTTAATCCAAGCTTGGGTGGACGGCAACCAATATTTTGGCAATCCCACCATTATTTAACAGCAAAGCCGAAAGAATTTTCTGTTGTCAAGCTTTTCTAATACTATTATACGCAATAATCATTGATTTGTCAATACTTTTTACAAAAATTTTATAAAGAAATATCAAGGCGGTGAGAAACCGTCTTTTTATATGTCCGATACACGACATTAAAAGGTATGCGTTGACCGTTTATGCGGTTGTGGACGGCGACTGTTAGGCAGGCTGAAAGCGATATAAATAAACGCATTGAAACGAAGGGCGCAACTCATTAACACGATGCGCATTAAGAAAAAATTAAAAGGAGAAAAAACAAAATGGCTTTATTTGGCAAAAAGAAACGTTCTATCGACGAACTTATTCAAGATATTGCAGAGCTTTCCGAAGAAGAAAAAAACAAGATTGTAGCTATGTTGACGGAAACAACGGAAACGGAAGAAAACGAAGAAAGTGAAGCGATTGAAGAACCGGTTGAAGAAGTAGAACAAGAAGAAGTGGTTGAAGAACCTACGGAAGAACAGACGGAAGAAGTAAGTGAAGAAATGCCCGTTGAAGAAGAAATGAGTGAACCCGTTGAAGAAGTGGAAGACTTTGCGGAAGAAACGGAAGTCGACCAAGCAATGGAGCAAGCACCTACGGAAACGCCCGAACCTATTCAAGAAGAAACACCTTCTACGAATTACGATGAAGTAATTGCATCGCAAAACGCAAGAATTGATTCGCTTGAAAGTATGATTGCGGAGTTGAAATCAACCCTTGAAAAAGTAGTAGCAAACCAAGACAACAAAAATTTCGGTGTAAGTCCAAAAGCAAACTTTGACGAAGGATTACAAACTTCGCGTAGAGATGCTATTTTTCAGTCTTATGCACCGAGAAGATATGACGAATACAATAAATAATTTATTAAAAGGAGAAAACTAAAATGGCAGTATTATTTGCAGACATTAAAACCCCCTATGTAGACACTTTAACCACTAAACGTATCCTTTCCCCTGCGGTTAAGGAGAACATTTTCCAAGGTATCTTTATGAAACCTGATGAAGCGGTAACGGAAAAGTATTCCGAAGATACCGATGCAAGCGAAATCCAAGTACTTCGCTTAAAACCCACGCAAAACGATGCTCGTGAACTTGGCTCTGATACCAACGGTGCTTGGTTTAATGGACAAGATGCGGCTGTTTCCGCGACGGAAGCTTATGGCATTAAAATTTTGCAAACGATTGATAGAAATATTGATATTCCTACCAACGCACAAGATATGGTATCTATTGACCTTCTTGAAGGTGAAACGAGAAATCTTGCAGGTATCGTAAATAGAAATATCAATGCTATTACACTTGCTGCGCAAATCGCTAAAAACTTTAACAACGTAGCAGGCTTTGACAAGCGCGGTGGCGATGCGGCGACCGTTACGCTTGCAACTAGTGATAAACCCGCCAGCAACTGGATAACCGTACAAAACAAAAAGTATTCCGATGCGATTATCGATGCGGCGGCTAAACTTGACGAAGGTAACGAAGCACAAGGTATCGACGCTTATCCCGATGACCAAAGATGCGTTATTATTCGTCCTAGTGCAAAGGCTGAAATGCTTAAAGCTATGACGGCATTGAACGGTGGCACGGCTGTGTTTGACGTATTAAAGAAAGCAGGTATTGACACAGAAAGCAGACCGAAAGTAGCAACCACGGGTTATATCGGTGAGTTTTACAATATGCCCGTATATGTAGCGTCTAACACGGTATTTGCGCTTGTTGAAAAATATCTTGGTATGGCAGTTGGCGCGCTCAATAACCTTGTAGGAGTTGTTGTTTCGGCTGTTGGTACGGGTCGTGCGCTTGCGTTTAACTCGGTTATTAAGCAAATCGCGTCGCCGAGTGGACAAGGTATCCGTATCCAACCTAAATATCGTTTTGGTTGTGAGTGCTGGGATGCGCTTTCCGTAGTACCCGTGTTCTCGGCAAGCTTTACCAATCCTGTAACGGAAGCAAGCAAAGCTTTGTTCGTTCGTGGCGTTGGCTCTCGTGCTTAATATTAAATAGCTTTCTAGGGGGTTTGAGCTTATCAAGCCCCTTTCCAACTAAAATTTAGGAGAAAAATTATGTATTATCCGTATAGTGATGATTTTATGATATTTAACGAAGAAAGCAAACGTTACGAATTAACGCCTAATTGTGTTGAAAAAAGATTAGGTTTAAGTTTAGAAGAAAATGTAAACGAAAGAAACGCTATAAATCAACAAATTGCCTTAAAAAGAATATTAAAGCAAGTTTCTAATCTTGTGTATTCGTATATTCATAAGTTTAATTATAGGACGGATTTACAAGATTATATTATAGCAAAAGTGCCTAGCGCAAGAATTATGATACAAGAAGCTATGGAAGAACAACTTTTGTATATGTCTATGAAAGGCGATTTATCCCGTTCTACTGAAAAAGATAAAAGAGAATTTGCAATAGACGAAACAACAAAAGAAATTGTTTCAAGGGTATTGCCCGAACTTGGTATATCCATAATCTACACGGGCGATTTAGCAAGGTGTTTATAATGTCTGTATTAGATTTTTTAAAAGAACGTGATGACGAATATATGACGGGATATTATTATGCTTATAAGCCTAACCCCACGCATACACAAGCACAACAATTTCAAGAGCAAAGGCAAGTCTTTCATTATGCAAGTGCAACAGGTACGGAAAAGCGATTTAATACCGTTTTAACGAACGTAAGAGCGGATACGGAACGATATACAATTAAGACTTGCGATGACGTAGGTTTTAAGGTTGGCGGTTATGTATCCACGCAAAACGGTAGCCTTTGGAAGATTGAAAATTTTGTCCACGAAGAACAAACGGAACATAACAAAGAAGCTTTGCTATTATTTAAACGGTCTATCAAAACAGAATTTATATTAAGCTTATTAAAGGTAGATAACGCTTGGGGTACAGGAGTATGACGGACAAAGAATTTATAGAATTTTGTGAACAATTTAGAGATAGCATTGTCCATAGTGCGCCCAAAGATACGGGAAATCTTGCTTATAACGCTATTAAAATGAAAATGGATAGTCCTAGGCAATGCGAAATCTATGTAAGCGGTAATTCGATAAAAACAATTAACGGCTATATAAAATTTGGTATTGCGCCATATATGCCTTTTACAAATGGTCCTTGGCTTTCTCCACGTTGGCGTGGTAGAAGAAATCCAAACGAAGGGTGGTGGCGTATTGCAACCTGGGAAGCGGTGCAAAAATTGACAAACAAATACGGTGGAGAGTGGTATAAAAAATGATATCAAATAACGACTTAAAAAAGAAAATTATAGAATTGTTAAGCGAAGTCAATGGTTATGAATTTGCGCTCTTTGAAGATTTAGGATTATTCCAGGAAAGCGTAAGGCAAAACAATAGCTTAACGTCTAAAATAAATTGCTTGTTTAGTATTCCTGAAAGCGAAATAGAGCCTTTATCTAATGGCTTATATGCCTATGCTTATTCTGTTGATTTAGATTTTTTAATGCCTATTGACGATAGAGCCGATATAGACGGAAATTACCCTAATATTCAAGCGTTTAAGAGAGCGTTAGCATTAACCTTTCAACAGTCTTTAAAGTTAGAATTTACAGGAGAAGATGGCGAAAAATACGTTGGTGGTATTGTTTACAGTTTGCCTACGGCAGGTGAAAGAGTTTATAACCCTATTATAGGGGATTGCATTGCGTATTCTGCAAATATATCTTTTGCATTTATGGCAAATGCCGTAAATTCAAGCGATTTTAAAATTTATGAAGGTAGCACCGAAATACCGTACACGTCTTTGAAAATGTCAAGAAATCCTGCTCTTTCCGTGGATATATTAAAAGATAATAAAAACGGCGTATCGTCTGCTTATGCCGAAAATACGCAATTTAAATTAGATATTACAATGCCTGCATTGTTTGGTAATCCTTTTTCAAATGCTTGTTTGAGTTATTTATTAGGTAGACAAGACCCTAACGAAAGCTTTAATATAAGAATAAAAAGACCTGTGCTTACAACAAGTGAAACAGAAAATCACCCTGATTTAACAACTGAAATTAAAATGATTATATCTGGTATTGAAACGCATATGAGTGGTATAAATAACGTGGCTTACATTATATCCCTTATACCTTATACAAGCCAAGAAACAATAGGGGGATAATTTATGTCAAATGAAGTTGTATATAAAATAGTCCTTACTAACGATACGCAAGGTAATAACGTTGCAGATAAGGCAGGTGGCGCAGGCGGTATTAAAAACGCTACGCGACAAAGCGATGAGCCAAAAGGGCAAACAAATAAAAAAACAAGTGCAAAAAAAGCGTTTAAGAAAATATTTTTATACACCGGTTTTAAAAGCGTAGGAAGTAATATTTATTCTGGTAGAGTATCAACCGTTCAACTTCGAACAGGTTCTTCCGATGCTCAACAAAAAGCCGAGTTTTGGTATAATGCAGGACAAAAAGCCTGGTCGTTTGGTGAAAGTGTTATGACTGGTGCATTGATAGGCGGTGGTGTTGGCGCTGCAATAGGCGCTGTATTTTCTGTTATAAATTCAGGTATTGATATGGTGCAAACATACGAAAGATTAAATTTACAAAAACAACTTGAAGATACCACGCAAACAATGAATATGCAAAGAGAAACAGTTAGCGGTTCAAGATATCAAGGTGCAACACAAATTTAAAAGCACGGGAAACCCCGTGCTTTTGATTTATTCTTCTTTATCTTCTTTCTTTGGTAATAAAGCCTTTAACTCTTTAATTTCCGCTTTTAATTTATTGATTTCCGTTGTATTGTTTTGGATTTTTTTGTAATGAACATTGTGAGTTGATATGTTTGTGTCGTATCCTTTTGATATAACCAAACACCAATCACTTAAATCACTAAAAAATCGATACAATAAAAACTCTATGATAGGAAGATTATTAAGAGCGGTTAAAATAGTAGAATAATTAAAATCGGTTAAAGAACTTATTTTTATAATATAAATAACCAAAAGAACTAATTTTATAATAGAAATAGTTAAAAAAATATTCGCCATTGTGTTAAATCTGTTTGCAATTTTCATAGTGAAACTCCTTAATTTTTTCTTAATTATATATAAAAAAATAAACGTTGTCAAGCATTTAGGAGAAAAAAATGAACTCTTATCAAATATTTATTGATGGACAAGAATACAAAAACGTTTCAATTCCTTTTAAGTTTGGGGAATTTTTAGACGTACAATTAGACCACGCTGTATTACAATTAACGCGTGTAAACAAGCAATTTTTTGCCCCTACAACGCCCGTTAAAATTGTTTTAAATAGTTCTTTTAAAGATAAGTACTTGCGCAAATATAATCAAAGCAAAACCCTTTATTATATTATTGCAAAAGACAATTTTAGAGAAACACCCGTAGGCTCTGGGTATTATTCACACGAGCTTACTTTAATTGAGCCTACAAAGCTTTTAGAAGGCATACCTGTTGAAACATTATGCTTTACTAATTCACAAGGGAGTGGGGTGCAAGACCTTCCTTTTTATTTGGCGGTCGAAAAAGCAGATACATCATACGAAGGACTTTATATAAATAGTGCAATATCTGATGAAGCAATAAAATTATTTCGGCAATATAAATTAAAATATCCTATAATAGCAGGAACAACATTGGTATTTCCAACGGCAAGAGAACTTGTTGAAATTATAGGAGAAAATGTAAATGCATCATCTATAACACGTTATCAATATTGGATATTTAAAGATTGGAACGCTGACGTAATAGACGGAACACGATACGAGATATCCGAAGGTTATTTTGATGAACTTCCTGCAAATTATGATGATAACCCAAAAATTACATTTGGAAAGGATACGGAAAATACCAATCATAAAATTTGTTTAAGAGTTGTTGTAAGCGGAATTGACAAAGATGATGAAAACAAAGCGTTTGCCAAAGCTTTTCGATTTACTTTTTTAGATTTTAAAGTATATCCCACAAATGAAACAAAAAAACCCCTTGTACCTTGGACAATAGAAAGCGTTATTGACCGTGTTTTAGATTTAGAAAGACCTATTTTGTATAATGTAGATTATGATGAAAACGCCACTCTTGTTCATACGCCTATTACTAAAAAAAGGTTTAAACTTGGTGATATTGCAGGATATAGCCATAGTGAAAAAATTGTAGAAAATTTTGGATTGACAGGGCAACTTGGCTATGACGCACCACTTAATGGTTCAAAAGCTTTTACATACGCAAAAGAAATATCTAATTATAGCATAGAAAACAAAGGGGGTTTTTATGATTATACAATAACAATTAGTGAAAACAAAAAATCTTTAACTATTGAATATAATATAATCGGTTTGCCTTCTGCGTTTACAGAAGCACCATATATAGAATTAAAAGTAAATTTTAAAGAGTATGTAAATTTATCTAAAATTCTTGCGCCTGAATTTACCTTTACACAACAATCTTTGCGTGAAGTATTGCAAACAATAGGTGGTTATATCCACGGTGAGCCAAGATTATTGTTTAACGAAGAAACGCAAGAATTTGATACAATTACTTTTGATATGTACGGTTCGCAAAAGTTTGCGGAGTATTTTGACACAAACGAGCAAAAGTATAAAAGGCTTTCAGAGTATAACTATGAAGATTTATCGGGTAGTTATGATATAGAGCAAGCTTGCACAAGTTTAAACTCTTATATGGATAACCTTGTAAATCGTATTAAAGATAGTTCAGGGGCAGTTGGGCAACCTTATGAAAACGGTTTTCAATCATTAAGAACGGAAAACTCTAACATAAGATATACCGATAATGGCGAAGTATTTTTCCCTACTGCCTATCCTATTAAACAAATACATAGTTTTAAAGTAAAAGTGGACGAAGAAATATACGACATAACACCTTGCCTTTACGATGAACGTATTTATAATTCTCAATTATCATCTTTTAATGAAAGTTATGGTAGTTCCAAAGCGTATGCACTTTATTATAAGCAAGACCAAAAAGGAATTTACGGTTTTTGGTTCAAAAATACAAATATAGCAAGTAGTGCTGTTGGATTACAACCGTTTCAAAGTTTTGCTATTACAAACATTATTAAAGTGTTTTCTGGCTCAAAAAAATTAGTTTCGAGTATGGAAGATATATTTAATAGACTTTCTTTTGAGTTGATTTATTCGCCTATATATTCGGTGAGAGTAAGCCATAGTAAATCGTATATTGGTGATTGGTTAAACTCTCCACGCATTTTAAACTACTCACAAGGCTCAAATTCCGTTGAAATGGAAAGCTTTGGGGAAAATATCAAGGGAGCGGTAGAACGTATGGGAACGCTTGAAAAAAGCTATACGTTTACTTGTTACAACCTTGATACAATTCCTAATCCAGGGGAAATGTGGGACGAAGAATATTATATATCTACTGTATCCGTTGAAGTAGGTAGAGAAAAGTTTAAGGTTACCGTTGGATTAAGTAAAAACTTTAATAGAATATCCGAGTATATCACGGTATCATCGTATAAAAGATTATACGAAGTATCGGAAATTATGACACAAGAGCGTACAACTTTATACAAAGATTATGTAGTAATAACAGACTTTTGGACTGACGGAAACGGAAGCTATGATTTATACAACATAATTCCTGATGATTGCTTAATGAACGTATCTAATGACGAAAAGGCTAACCCGTTGCAAGGATTGCGTGAGATTTTTGTGCAAGCAACAGACGAACAATATAACCAAATTGCTGTTTGTTATAGTCAATTATATTCATATGACGGAAAAGAACTTGGCTTTGTTGCTTTGCCTGTTGTTTCTTCCGCTTGCGGTAATATAATGGAGTTTTCTTGGGAATACAAGGATAATTACTCGGCAGGACAACAAAGAGTTGAAATATCGGGGCAAAAGTACGGTAAAGAAGTAGAGTATTCCGATTATTATGGACGTGGTTATTATGAAAGATTTTATCTTGCGTCACGAGTTGCTGATAGAGATGGCACGGGAAATAATCCCGATAAATTACCAGTATTAACGTCAGAGTTTGTAAGTCCAGTTATAAAACCTAAAAGCAATTATTATAAGTTTTTAACTCGTAAAGATAGCCGAGAAACGCTTAAACGGGTATATTCCGTAGAATTTGTAACAGATAAAAATAACTTTGTTATAGGTTCTGCATTAGCTGCTAATTGCCCGTTCGTATCAGGTTTTAAAGACTCTGCAAAACTATATATCTTTAAAAATAGATTAAACAAGTTTTCAAAAAAACTTGATTTATCATCGGATAATGTATTAGCGGTATTTGACATAAATCCAGAAAAAATAAAAATAGATACAATAACAGGTATATATTGCGAAGGTACTAGTTGGGAAGAAAATACCCAAGAAAATGGTTTATCTTGGGCGTATGTAACGCCTTTGAGAAATGGAAAAACAACAAGCTACCAAAACGAAAAAGGTGAAATAGAAACCTTGACAGAGCAATACGGTGGCGAGTTGCTTTTTGGTTGCAATACCGAGATAAACTCTGGCGATATAGTAGGTAAGTTTGCTATGTACCCTACGCACGATATCCACGAATTTTTAAAACAAAGAAATAAATAAATTTAAAGGAGAAACTATATGAACTTTTTTTGTGATAGCGGTGGGAATATTTTCCACGTTGACAGCGAAAAAGTATATCAAGGAAGCGTAAATGCAAACAAGATATACTTTATAGGCGCGTTTCCATCTAATTGCGAAGTTTTAGTCCGTTATACATTGCCTAATGGTATATATAGCGAACAAGAATTATGCACAAAAACAACGGATACGCGTCTACTAGAAATGCACGATAAAAACGGGCAAGAATACAATGTGTGGGAAGTATCCTTACATAAAATTGTAACGCAATATTTTGGAACGGTAGCGGTGCAATTTAGCGTTGTTGGTAGTAATGGACTTTTGGCAACGGCTCTTTCTTCGTTTGAAATATTACGTGGTGTACCAGTTGTAATTGATACAGAAGATAAAGACACTTTGGTAACACAAATATTACAACTTGTTAGCGAACTTGATATTGGAACGATACGAAATATGTTAGAAACTTATCAAGCAAAAGTTGAAGATTTAGCAAAGAATTTAGACACTACTCAATATATAAAAAAAGATGAATTTAATGATAAAGTAATAAAAAGCTTAACCAACAACGAAAGAGGTTTATCTAACATAGAAAAATATAATGCTTGCGAGTGGTTAGGGGCGGTTTCAAATACTACTCCAACTTATTACTATGATGAGTGTGCTGGTGGAATAGCTACTATGTATAATAGTAAAAATGATAATAGACCTACGCACGTTTTATTATGGGACCAAATGCCATCTAGCGACGAATTAGGAAGTGAACGCACAATAAAACTTCCAAATGAAGATGGTAGATTGCTTACCGAAGAAAAAGCGGAGAAAGAATATGTAAAGAAACAAACAACTGCAAATGTTAGAGTGTATGCTTTAACTTCAAGCGGTGATACGACTTATGGTATAGCGAACACAGTAGGTAACGCAGGCGAAAATATGCTTCCGTGGTATATTAGGTCTGACTCAAATCAATTAGACAGCGCAACCGATTGGAATAAAGTATCGTTGTTTACCCACACGCCCCAAAAAGCCTATGCTGCAGCAAATAAAAAGTATGTAGACGATGCCGTAGCAAATGCAGGTGGAAAGCTGTATAGACATCGTGGGTGGCTTTCTTTTAGTGAATTTAGTGATAATGTTTCAAAAACATATAATATATGGTACACAGTATACACAACAAATTCTATGTCACTTACTATCGACGAATGGTTAAGAATTACTCATTATGGTGGTTATAGTAGCCCGAATGAAGAATTTCTTATGGTACTAAACAATAATACTACTTATGATACTACGTGGCATACAATAAGGCTACTTCGTATGATATCCGCTTCAGGAACATTTAGTGGTGGTAGTCAAGTAACATTAGTGTGGCAAGAAGGAAGTGGAATGCCTGACGAGCATAATTTAGACTTTATTACGATATATGACGATTATATTAGCGAAATTTAATTAAAAGGAGATAAATATTATGGGACTTAAAACTACAAACTATGAAGTAAAGAAACTTGGCATTACCTTGCCGAAAGCATACGCTGTTGTAAAAAACTTGCGTATTGATGGAGAAAGTGCAGTAGCGGATTTTTCAATACAAGCAACTCGTGAAAATTCGTTTAAATTGCAACCGATTGAAACGGCGAGAGTGTATTTCAAAGTAAACCGCAACGAAAATCCGTACGTAACGGCGTATCGTGTTGCGAAAGGAAACAAAGAAGTACAAGAGTTTAATCCCGAAACAGGGAAGATGGAAATGGTTGTAAAACACGAGTTTTTCCACGGTTGGGAAGATGATATAGTGGAAGGTGAATAATGACAAGAGTATTAAAAATTAAAGGGCGGACGGGGTTATTTGATACCCCGTCTTTCCTTGTATCCGAAAACGAAGAATTAAATATTAAAGTAGAAATAGTTGGGGAAATTCGAATTGGAAAATATCGTTTGTCTGTAAAACACGGAAAAGAAGAAAAACAATTTTCTTTATCTAAAAGCGATAAAATAACACTTACACCAGAGTTTTTAAAAAATAGCACAGAAAACCTTGAATTTTCTTTATTATTTTTAAATGCAACGGAAACGGAAGTAATTAAAAACGATTATCAAATTGAGCCATTAAAGATTGAAAACGCAAACGGTAATTTTGAATTTACAGCAATTATGCAAGAATTTGAAAGAAAGCAAAAAGAATTAGAACAAAGATTACTTGTTGCGGAAGAACTAATTAAATCGTATGAAAATGACGGTGTGCCTTTAACTTTTGAAGAATAATAAAAACGGAGATTAAAAAAATGAAAAGATTTATTAAAAGAATTATGATTTGTTTAGCAAGCGCTATGCTTGTGTTTGGCTTTTCCATATCGCCTTTATTTGTAAGTGCGGAAGAAGTAACGGAAACGCCTGAAATTTCAACGGAAACGGAAGTGGTTGAAGAAGAACTCGACCAAGATGAAAATGGCGAAAAAACAGGCAATAACGAGATTTTAAAGAGCGAACAAAACACTTTTGAAAGCTTTCTTGCTTGGATGGAAAAAGAAGCGAAAAGATACGGCTACGAAGATGAATATGCAAAAGCTTTGGAATCTATCAAAACCGCCGCAACAACGAAACAAGTAACTATTTCTACGCTTGTAAACGTTGGTCTTTTAGTATTAGGTGTAGGCTATATTATTTACAAAAAAGTAAGAGATAAAAAGGTCCTTAAAGAAGCGTCTAAACTTGTTAGTCAAACAGATAACCAATTGACTAAATTAAACGAACTTGTAGACGCTACAAACGGAAACAGCAAAACCGAGCAAGAAATTGAAAAAGATATGGTTGCATTGCAAAGTGAAATGAAGCTTGCATTATCTTGCTTATACGATTTAATCAATGGTTTTGCTCATTTTGTAGATGGTGTTCACCTTAAAGAAAACAAGAAAGACGAAGTTATGCGTGATTGCAATAGCGCGTTAAAAAGGATTGACGGAGATAAAAAATGAAAATAACAAAAAGTAAACAATGGTATTGGAAAGCGTATTTAATAACAAGTGCTTTGGCGTGGGGATTTTGTATAATCCCTACGCTTATTGCTGGTATCTTAAATTTGCCTTTAATAGCCGTAAAAAATGCGGAAGCAACGCTCACAGGTAGTTTTACCGTTGTTTTAATTTGTTGCATTTATCCGTTGTATAAAGGCATTGTAAGATTGTTTAAAAGTCCGTCCGCACCTGTTATAATGTGGTTATTATTTGGCATTACGTATCTACTTTATAACATATCAAAAGAAACGCTTGGCGCTATGGTAACAATATTTTTAATTGCTTCTATCGGTAATACAATAGGGGCAATTTTATTTATGTTGGCAAAAGGATTTAAAGCCAAAGGAACTATATGCGGAACGGTAGAGCTTGCACAACAATTAAATAAATAAAGGGGTATAATTTATGCTTGAAAAAATAGAAACGCAATCGTCAATAGGAAATTCAAAGGTTGAGTTTAACACGATAATTAAGCCAAATAAACGCCTTAAAAGTGAAGATATAATCAATAGAGCATTATATACAGTTATTGTATTGCTTGTTTTAGGTGTTTTATCAAGCTTTTTTGTTCAAGAATTGCCAGGCTTCGTTTTAGACTTACGGAATATTGCAATAGATGCGCTTTGGGTAATGGCTTGTTGTTTTTGCATAGGAGAATTATTCAAGCGTGTTTTTATCAATAAAGCAAGGTCCACGGAAGAATATGGAAAGATTAAAGAAGAAGCAGAAAACGCTTTAAATACCCTTTCTTCGAACGAATTAGATTGCCGAGCGGAATATTGCAAAGCATATGAAGATGAAGAATATAATAGGCAATTAAAAAGGTGCTTGGCTAATATAGGCATATCCGAAGAAGAATACAAAGAAAAATATTTTTCCTTATCCCGTAAAGAATTGAAAAAAATATATGGAGAAAGCTTGTCAAAAACGCAATTAAACGATTTGGCGCAAATAAATAAATTAAAACGCGTTAATTATAATCCAGACTTTTTTACGGTATCTTTGGAAACAAAAGAAGATTGTTCGCCATCGCAAATGTTTAACGCAAACAAAGAAAATAAAAGAAATTCGTTTAGTTCGGCATTTACTTCTATTGCAAGCGGTTTTTTCTGTGTAACATTTGCAGGCGGTTTTGCTTTTTCTTTTTCAATGTCCGCTTTGTTTGGCGCTATTATTAAAATTATAACAATTATTATCTCGGCATCGTCAAAAGCTACTTTTGGTTGGAATTTGGTAATGGTAACGGAAGTAAACCGTTATAAATTGCAAATAAGCGAAGTTAAGAAGTTAAAGAATTTTTGTGCAAACAAAGGAGAATAACAATGACTTTTATTTCAAAAAATATTATTGAGCCGGTTATAACGTCAAATATTCAATATGTAGATAGTATTGAAGAATTTGAAAAAATAGAACTTGTAAACAATCAAACTTTATTGTGTTTTGATAATCAAAAGAATTGTTTTTACATTAGAGAAAGGGATAAATTTGGTGTTTATGGCACGGTAAAAGTATATTTTTACGATGATTTCGCTACCCGTATGCAAAGCGACACAGACAAAGTTTTTTACGAAAAATGCAAGGTTTTAAAGCTTGATAAATTAAAGACCGAAATTGCGTATAAATTCTTTATTGAAAACGAAAAAACTATGAGTGTTTGGCTTTGGCTCTTGGAAACAAAAAAATCCGATATGGAATATGATAGCGTAAAACACTTGCGCTATAAACTTAAAAAAGCTTTTTTATCCCTTGAAATTAAAAACTAACTTTTAGTACACTTTTTTAAAAATAACAATAACAATTTAATCACTTTTTTGACATTGAAAACCACAATTCGTAAACAACGGATTGTGGTTTTTTTTGTTACAATTTTTTCACAAGATATCTATTAACGGCGCGCATTTTTAGGTTCTTGAAATAAAAAAAGGAGATTAAAATTATGGCAGAATTTGCAAGTAAAGGTGTAGCAGGTAGCGGTCTTGGTTTAGGTATCGCAGGCACGGCGTTAGGAGTACTTAACGGTGGTTTAGGTAATATTTTAGGTGGTTTTAATAATGGTTGGGGGCATTGTGGGAAAGATGCTTTTGTTAATCGTTATGAACTTGGGCAAGAAAGCACGATTGCTAAATTGCAATCTGAAATTGCTTTAAGAGATGCAAATATTTATAACGACCAAAAATTACTTGAAGTTTACAAATACTTTGACGGAGAAATTAAAAATATTCGTGCGGTGGTTGGTGAACAAGCTGTTACCAATGCTAAAATCGAAGGTACATTTGCGGTTTTAGGGGAAAAGATTTCTGCACAACGTAATGAGTTTATGTGTGCGCTTAATCGTGAAAAAGACGAACGTTGCTGTGGCGATAACGCTATTGTTAATTATGTCAACGCTACGTTTTATCCGAAGATGGTTGCGGACGTTACTGTTGGCACGACTAATACGGCGCAAGCTACGTATAACCCTTTACCCCGTTGCGGTTGTTGCAACTAATTAAAAATGGAAGGGGGTGCTAATACACCCCCTTCTTACGAGGTGTATTATGTTTGTAAATACGGAACGAGTTCAAATAGGGGTAACAAATTACATTGAGCAAGAAATTGCAAGTAAAGCAGTTGGATTTCAAAAATTTATAACTTATTTTGCTTTACCAAAAGTAAATAAAACAGTTGCGCATTATATGTTACAACTTAAAGATAATCCAATTTTAAGCGATATGTTTAACGAAAACGGGGACATAAATGCCGACGAAGTGTATAATATGGCAAAGCAAGCAGTCAAAAAAAGTGGGCAATTTTCCGTTTATGGTGTAATTCTTGACGAAACAGACATTGATAAAATATATGCTTATATATCAAGATAATAGGGGGTATAAAATGAAAATTCTTGTTGATTTAGTGGAAAAAATGAACGATACAATGGACGAAATTGAGTGGTATGCAACCAAAGCGCATCATTTTCGTGCAGAACACAAAGAGCTGGCCGACACGTATATAAAAGTTTCCGAAATGCATATTGACATTTATAAAATGTTGCACGATAGAGCAGTAGAACTTATAGAAAGCGAAAAAAGAAAAGGCGTAAACCCACCGCCCGAAATGTTGGCGATTTGGAATTACGAACACGAATCCTTGATAAAGGAATTTAGCAAAGCAAAATTTTTAGTAGAAGATTATAAAAAGTCCTATTAAAAATATAATCCCTGCGTGGTAAAACGTGGGGATTTTTCTTGTTTTGCGATTTGCTAATACAATTTGCTAATATTTTGTAGATAAAT
>JAZLDG010000016.1:0-1777 GCA_045614565.1 Candidatus Scatosoma sp.
CTTTGCCCGTGCTAAAAGTTCAAGCACTTCGTCGGCGGGTACAACGCCGAAATAATCAAGGCTTACGCCGTAACATTCCGCAAGGGCGCGTAATGTCTTTAAATCGGGCGTGCGTCGGTCGATCTCATAATTTGAGAGGGTGGCGCGTGTTATACCGACTTTATCCGCAACGGCTTGTTGCGTCATTTTTTGGCTTTTACGCAACGTTTTTAATAATTGCCCAATACTTTTCACAATATTGTCACTTCCTTAACAATCAAATTTAATATGTGTCGTTTACTGTTATTTGCAACGTATTGAAACATTACTACCACACAATAGCACACATTCGCGACAGTATGCAACGAAAACGTGTGCAAATGTGTAAAATAGTACAAAGGTTCGTATTTGAAATTGTGCAATTCGCTGAAATGTAACAAATTGTCGCAAAAGTGTTGACAAATGACGCAAAAAGGAGTATAATATAGACGTAATCAAGGGGAACACACGTTTGGTATATAAAACGGACAACCCGAAAAAAATGAAAGAGAAAGAAAGATGAAAACACAAATTTGGTTCTATACGTTTAATGACGCTTTAGCAAAGGAACACCGCGCCGCATACGAAAAAAGCCTTAAATGCAACCATTCTGTAAGAACTTATGGCGGTACATATTACTACAAAGGTTACGAAATCAGCAAAGACGGCGGCAGAGAATGCCCGTGGAATTATAACAAAGTCGGTGCGTCGGATTTTGACAGAGAAGCGGCTGAAACGAAAAAACAGGCGATTGAATACATTGATTGTATTTTAAAAGACGAAATCGACCTTTGCGATCTCATGTGTAACTAATAAATAACCAAGCCGAGTGCGGCGGCAAAACCGCCCAAAAATTTAATTTATTATGTGAGGTATTACACAATGAAAGTTAAAATTTACGAAGTAGTTTTTAAGGCAACCGAAACGTTGCAGAACGGCAACGAAAGAACCGTTAAAAAGTCGGTTTATATGAAACCGTTTGACGAAACAACAGGCAAGCACAACAGCCCCGAAATGCAAATTGAAAAAGGCACGGCGGCGTTAAAATCCGAGCATTATTACAATATCGTTTATTTAGAAACGAAAGTAAAAACGATAATATTCGCATAAGGCGGCAAAAAAATTTAGAACAGTTGCGACGAAACGCAACTTTTGAAAGGGGGTGACACGGTGAGAAACGGGCTTTACTTATTTAGACATAGTTTGCGACTTTCACAAGGCGCAATGGCTGACAAGATCGGTTGCAACCGCGCGACATACAACGCGGTTGAAATCGGCAAGCGTGACGGCGGCATGAAGTTTTGGAACAAATTACAAAAGGCGTTTAACGTAAGTGACAACGATATGTGGGGGCTGATGAAGGTTGACGAGGAACAAGCGTAAAATGTCCGTACAGTTGATTGAAACGGGCGGCATACTTAATACCCGCGTGATCGCGGAAATAGCGGCAAACAAATTGAGAAAGGGCGACAGCATATGAATAACGTTATTGAAGCAATCGAAGCAAGATTACAGGCGCAAAAAGACGAAATATTTTTTAAGGATTTGCAAATTAACGAATTGCGGGAACAATTAGCCGCCGCCGAAAAACAAATTAAGGAATTGAGAGGGTAAAACAAATGATTAACAACGTAACTTTAATGGGGCGGCTGACCGCACGCCCCGAACTGAAAACAACGCAAAGCGGCACAACCGTAACGTCGTTTAGTATCGCGGTTGACCGACGTATACAACCGAAAGAGGGCGCGAAACTGACCGA
>JAZLDG010000017.1:0-1247 GCA_045614565.1 Candidatus Scatosoma sp.
TATTGTCAATTCGTCGCGGTCAATTCCGCTTGCGCCCGCCGTTTCGTCGGGGTAATATGCGACGTAATCGTGACTTACGGTTCGTTTTACATTATCGACGGTTTCTTGCTCGTTGAACGTGGATACAACTTGACAATTCGTTTTCAAGTCCTCGTCGCTTGTAAAATACGTCGATTTTATCAAATTGTCAAGCGATTGCGAAAAAATAACGTAATTGCTTCGATCTGATCCGTTGACCGTCGAAAAAAGCACTTTTCCGTTGCTTAACGTTGATTTCGTGCCGACTTTATGCAATTTCAATAAATTAAGCGTGAAATCAAGCAAATTGCCCCGCGTCGCTTGCGCGTCCGTGGTCTTTCCCGAAAGTCCGTTCCACGCCCACGACAACCCCGCAATGCGTCTTTTTTGAATAGCATTTGCGCCCAAATTCGCGGAAAACATTGTTTCCAACGCCGTGGATAAATTCGTCGGCAATTGCAACGGATCGCGTATAATTCGTTTGCCGATTATTTGTTTTGCTTCGTACCCTTTCGCACTTATCATTCTTGCGCCGTCCGCGTTATATTCGTATTGGATCGAAAGAATTACCCATATAAAATCTTTATGCGGGATTTTAACGAAATTGCCTTTTTGTAACGTCGCAAGGTTCTTTACGGTCGCCGTTGCGTAAACCTCGCATTGCCCGACCTCATAATACGAAAGTTCAAACCAACATTCCGACGGCTCAATGACTTGAAAAGCATTAAGCGCGGTTTTTTCCGCGTTCCACTTCAAAACCTCAATGTATGGTATCATTCGTATTTCCTCTTATATTCGATCGTGAAATAAAGGTCGTTTGCTTCCGTTTCTTCGGATATATTGAACGTATTTTCGCCCGTTTCCAACTGCAACCAATCGTTGCCGACAAACGATAAATACGATAAAACGGGCAAGCCGTTGAACGTTTCCGATCCGTTTATTTTTATGTACTTATTACCGCGTACGGTGGAAATCTCCACCTCGTCGTTTTCTTGCAAAGTAACGTTTAGTTGCATATACCAACCGTTTTGATTGCCCGAACTGCAACTTAAACGCGGATTGACAACTTGCCCTAATGCGGTAATGTAAATCAACATACCGACCGCAACGTCTCCGTCGTTTGTAAAGGTTTTTTCCATATCGGTATCAACCGCCCCGAACGGTCGCCCCGTCGGGGTAAAGTATTGACCGTTTACGGGGAAATAAAGCAAGTCAATAAACATTGACAA
>JAZLDG010000018.1:0-6219 GCA_045614565.1 Candidatus Scatosoma sp.
CGTTACGTTTGCGCCCTGCCGTTTATAAAAAGACGATAATTTCATACAAACGATATTCGGAAAGCGATGTCGCTTTTTGCCTATTATTTCAGCGTCTATTATTGCAATATTCATTTTCGCATTACCTCCGTTTCGTTTTTCTTGAACATCACGACGGATAAATACCAATGCCCGTTAAATTCATTGTATCGCGCTGCAGCTTCGATAAAACGATAACCCTTGTAACGCTTTTCCCAATATGGCGCGTCGTCTATGTGTTCAGTTGCAAGGCGCTGTAAATGGCGCTTTGAAATTTTACCGTCTTTTGGTTTTGGTTCTTTTGGCTTATCTAAATTTCGGGATTGCGCCCAACGTTTGCCGCCTTCGGGCTTCTTAACAAGATATTTCGCCAAAGCTTCGCACCCTTTTTCGTTGGGTTGTAATCTGTCAGCGTTCGTCCAATCACCAAAAGGCCACATTTCTTCGGCTGTATCTCTATCCATTGCGTTAGTAATCATATGAAAATGATACCGAACAAGGCCCGTTTTTTTACTTACCTTTGCTTCAATGACGTATATGTATTTCATTTCGGGCAAGCCCTGCTTTTCTCTGTACCGCTTTATCCTGCGTATGTAGTTTTGAATATCCTTGCGGCATTGTTCTTCGGAAGAAGGCATTTCGCTGTCGCAATATGTGCCGTGTACAACAATATCGCCTTTTCCAAAATTCGCATTTACCAAACGGACGATTTTTTTTCGGGCGTTCTTGTCGTTAAGGTTCGCTTGTTCCTTTGATGTTGGGCGGGTTTTCGGTTTTCTCTGTGGCATACGTCGGCCGTTGGGGAATACCGGGTAAAACTCCGCTTCATACATCGCGCCCGATATTATATTTTTTTCGCGTATCATTGTTTCACCTAACTTTCAAAAAGTCAATAACCCAAGAGAAGGGGGAAGGAAAGCAAAAAGTAAAGGAAAATGACACCTTTCCTTCCCCCTGCTTGTTGGGATATGGAAAGCGTGGAAAACTCTTTGAGTTTACACACCCTTACCACACCCCAACAGCGCACCCCCTTTCTATCCGTCATTTTCCCATATATAAAAAATAATATTTTTTCTTTTTTCTTTTTCGGGTAGGGCTTCGGGGGTCTTTATTCTCTTTTGGTATTCCTTTGTGGTTGATAAGATAATATCAAATACAAGGCCGAAAACAGCCCGCGGCCGTGTGTATTTGTTATTGACTTTTCGCCGCTGCCGTGATATAATAAATATGTTGATAAGCGACGGCGAAAAGCCGTTGTATTGTTTAACTGTTTTCGTTTCCTGCGGAAGCAGTTATTTTTTTGTCCTTTTATTTTCTGCGCTATGTAACAAGGCGCAAAAGAAGGGAATAAGGGGTATAACAATTTCGCCGCCCGGAACATTGCTTCCACGGGCTGCGTGTGCTATATGGAAGAAATAAGGCGTTAAGCCCCAACAAAGGCCCGCAAGGAAAGTCCAACCCGCACGCGCGCGTAATTTTGCTTCGCGGCGCATTTGGCGTTCGTGGTCTTTGTTTTCTTCCTTTATATATAAGGAAACATTTGTAATGCTTTTTCTTTCTGCGGGCATTTCTGCCGCTCTCTGTGCCGCTCCGTCTGTAAAACCTTTAAAATATGAATGTATGTTCTTATCCATTGTTCAAAATCCTTTCTTATCTTAATTCGAAATGATTATGCCCGCCGCAACCGCCGCAAATCGGCCTACAAACAAAATCGTTTGTATTGTGTCGGCATTGCCCGCATAAATCATAATTTAATCTTGCTGCAGCAAGTTTTGCATATTCCGGGTTGAGTTCAATTCCCAAAAATTCACGATTGTTATTTTTTGCAACTTCGCCCGTTGTCCCGCTCCCGAAGAACGGGTCAAGAATTATTCCACCTTCACGGCTGCCCGCTAATACGCAAGGCGTTATAAGTTCCGGGGGAAATGTCGCAAAATGCGCGCCGTTATAACCACGCGTTGCAACGCTCCATACATCGCGCTTATTTCTTTTTCCGTCGGCGTTTGGTGAATTTCCGTGGCTGTTGCGTTCAACCGAAGCGGAATTGTCAAAGGTGTTGTCGTGCGTATATATGCCGCCGCGAAATGTTTTTGAATTTCCCTTGTTGCTTGCGCTGCACGGTTCTTTTATCGCTTTATAATCAAAGTAATATTTTTTTGATTTACTTAAAAGGAAAATATATTCGTGGCTTTGTGTGCAACGGTCTTTTGCACTTTCCGGCATACAGTTCGGCTTATGCCATATAATATCTTGCCTTAAATTCCAACCGTCGCTTTTTAACGCAAAAGCCAAATTCCACGGAATTCCCATTAAGTTTTTATTGTGGTAAGTGTCGCCAATGTTAAGCCATAAAGTGCCGTCGTCCCGAAGGACACGGCGCACTTCGCGAAAAACAAGAACAAGTTTTTGTATGTATTCTTCGGGCGGGTCGGTAAGCCCTATTTGTTCGGGCGTTCCGTAATCACGCAAGCCATAGTATGGCGGCGACGTTACGCAACAATCGCAATATCCCGAAGGGACGCGCTGCAATTTTTGCAATGCGTCGCCAATTACAATTATTGATTTTTCCATACCGTTTTCACTCCTTTAATTTAACCATTGAAGGGGTTGTAATTGTTACGCTGTGTTTGCATTTGTCTAATAGTTCAAGCGTAAGTTGCATTTTGCCTTCGTCGTTAAGTCGATATATAAGCGCCGATATTTTTAAAAACTCAATATCAAAGCCGACATTTCGGGAAACAACCGGGCTTCGCGCTTTAAAAGCTGCGATTGCTTCTTCTGTTGTCATACGTCGCCGTCCTCTCTGTCGATGTCGCAAGGCATAATTGCTGCGAGTAAGTCGCCGTAATCGTCTAATACGCAAACGGGCTTTTTATGGCCTTCACCGATAAATAAGCAAGTTTTGTAATCTTTGACGAATTTGTCTTCAATCCATATAGAACATACGCCGTCGGGGGAAAGTAAGCGTCTATAAGATTTGCTTTTGCGTTCGTCCGCTCTTATTTCTTCGGTCGGTCTTAATTCGCGGCCGTTCAAAGCGTCCCTTAAAACATTCTTTAATTTATCCGACGGGGCGCATTTGGTAATATCAAATTTGATTTGTTCTTCCGAGAAAATAAACAACCTTACGCCGTCGGTAAATACGAAGCGTTTGTCGTCTAACTTTTCATAAGAAACGGTATTGCCTTTCAGCAGCCTTTCAAATATGTACTTTTGATTTTTAATTGATAACATTTTTTATTCCTCCTAAATAATTCTTTCAATAACATCTATCGCAATAACACCCAAGCTGCAGCCCGTAACATTTTTGTCGTAGTAGCTGCCGCCCTTGTAGTGAACGCGTACAAATTCAGTTCTGCAATCCGTAACCACATAGGAAGCGCCGATAATTTCTTTGTCTATTTTTTTAAGAAGGTCGCTTAATTCCTTTGTAACAAGGTTTGCTTTTTGTGTGTAGTCTTCAAGGGTTTGTTTTTTTACTTGCCCCGCTACCGAAAGCGGAATAACTATTGCGGGAAGTTCTTTTTTGTCCGAAAGATATTTGCTTACCATTAGAAAATCAATCCTTTCTATTTGCATTATTCAACGGGCAATCTGTGCATTTTCGGCCTTTGCAGAAGCGCGGAAGCTTTTGCGACAAGCCACAAGGAAGCTTTTTCACAATATCACCCCTTACGCATTGGCTGCCGCTTCTTCAAGGTTGCGGCCGCGGTTCTTTAAACTTTCGGTTGTTTTGCGCTGTGCAAGTTCGGCGCTATATTCGGAACGCAAGTTCTTGTCAAGCGCTCCCGTGTCGCCGCGCTGCAATTCTTTGTAAATTGTAGCCGTGTGAACGCCCAATTTGTCGGCGATGTCCGAAGGGCGTTCGTTGTTCAAGTACATTTCTTCAAGCTTCTTTCTGTCCTCATAGGTTAAAAGCTTGTATTTTTTTCTTGCCATTGTGTTTCACACCTCCAAAAAATATAAAAAAATAATGCGAAAAGACGTTGTAAAATCTTTTCGCATTTAATTATACAATTTAAATTTGTAAATGTCAAGAGTAAATGCGAAAATAATTGAAAATATTTTAATTTTATTCATTTTCTACAAAAGCGCCGCTATTTCATTGTTGAATAATTCAGCCGAACAGCGATAACCAAATATCCCGCGCGGGTAATTGTTTATCCATTCGTTAAGCTTCAATAATTCTTCGTCCGGGTACTTTTCGAAATTAGTTCCCTTCGGATAATGGCGGCGCGCCATTTTGTTTATATTCTCATTTGTTCCACGTTCCCAACTACTATAAGCGTGGCAATAATAAAATTGTGTGCGCTTTCCTCCGAAAATAGATTTTTCCATACCTTCAACGTCGGAAAACTCCGAACCGTTATCAACTGTAATTGATTTGAATACAAGCGGGAAAAGATTTCGCCAATTCTTTTCTAATGCGTCAAGCGCTGCAACGACGTTTTCAGCCGTCTTTGCTTTTATAGGTATAACAATTTCGTCGCGCGTCTTCCGTTCCGATAACATAAGAAGGGTTTTGCGGCTTCTCTTTGCACCTTCGACGCAATCCATTTCCCAATGGCCGAATTCTTCACGCGTTAATATTTCCGCGGGTCTGTTTTCGATACTTTCGCCCGCGCTGCGGCGCTTCTGCTTAACTCTGTTATAGTGGCGCTTTTTCTTTTTGCCTTTCACGGGCAAATTTTTATTTGTTAAGTGAAGGAATATTCCTTTTTCAATATAGCTGTATAAAGTGCTTACGGAAATAGTTGTATCAAAAACAAGTCCTTCCGCTTTGATTTCACCCAAAACAGCAGCGGGGGAATATTTGTCGTTTATTATTCTATCTTCTATATACTGCGAGAATTCCAAATCTGCGCCGATTTTAAGGTCTGCGCCTTTGGCTGCGAGGTTCGCGCGGTATTTTTCTTCGGCGATGTCCGGGCTGTATCTTTCTTCAAACGTCCAATCGCTGTTTTTATGCTCATAGCGGCCGCGGCCGATTTCCCTATATATAGAAGAAATATGCTTGTGAAGAAGCCCCGCAATTTCGCGCGGTGTTTTTCCTGCTCTTATATACGCTTCAAGCTTTAATCTGTCGTCGCGTGTAAAATGTTTGAAATTACGCATTGAATATTCCTCCTTCGTAAAAAAATAACCCCGCTTCGCTGCGGGGTTATAAAAACGCTTATTTGTTATTTGCTGCTATGTCGGCCCGTATAAGTCGCTTAATATACCCGGCCTTGTTCGGTACGCTTTCAAGCTTCTTTATGATGTCGGCTTCGGTGGTAACAATACAATCAATTTTAAATTGCTTTTTATTCTTTTTTGCGTATCGCTCCTGCGGCGTTATTTTACGTTCCATAATAAGCACCCCCGTTTAAAATAATTCGTTTTCCGCTATATATTTTTTAAGGTCGTCAAAAGTTCCGCATACTTCCTTCGGGATATTATAAGAAACACCCATTTTTGAAGCGTCTGTTTTTACATTCCATTGCTTCGCGGTTTCTGTAACGATATAGACGCGGCCGTCTTTTTCAATTCTCATACGCTTAATTCCTCCGTATCATTGACAATTTTATATAAAAGTGCTATAATAGGACTTACGAGGGGCGACCCCGTCGCCCTCTCTGCCTTTTAGCATTACTTGCTATTTGGTTTAGCCTTGTTTGATTTCGGCTTTTTCAATGTGATTGTAACTTTGACATTTTGGACGGTGTCGTTACTTTCAACAGCTTTTGCCAAATCTTGCAGGGCTTTTGTTATGTTCTGCATTTTTGTTTCCTCCTTTCCTTAACTTCTGTATATATTATAACACATATTTGCGGACTTGTCAACCCTTTTCGAGAAAATTTTTTCATTTAATTAAACCCGTGGGCGGATCTGCCCGTGTTAGTATAGACTAACACGGCCCGGGCCGCTTCAACGCATTAAAGCGTTGAAGGGTCAATGTTTAGTTGTTTTATTATATCCATTTGGTATAAAGTATAAACTATATTTAATACATCAGGCGGGCAGACATAAAGGGCATACAAGAGGTATAAAAGAGTTTCGGCGTCTGGAAGTCCTATCATTCTTTTTGGTTCATTCATTTAACAAATCCCCTTTCACATAGATTGTATTGTTGCAACGGTTATTAATACACCGATAAAAATTAACAAAGTATGAACTATTATTTGTGTGCATCTTGCATAAATACTTTTTTCGCCTTTGAAT
>JAZLDG010000019.1:0-6724 GCA_045614565.1 Candidatus Scatosoma sp.
ATAAACTTTGACAGTTCCGCGTATTCCACAAGGCAAATAGTTGCTTGTACGTGCGTTTCAAAAATCGTTACCGCAACGCTATAAACGCTCTTCCCGTCAATGATTGTTCCAACGGTAGGCACTTTATCGATTGTAGGGAAAGCGTACACGCGGATTTCCGTGGTATTGCCAAGCTTTTGAACAAGCCCTTTTAAATGCTCCCCTAACGCTTCGCTGTCTACAACTTCCGCTTGTTGATTGTAAAAGAGCGTTGCTTGCGGTATCGTCGTGTCAAAAAACGGCTTATATTGACGAAAGCGCGCATTTACCACAGGCGTGTAAGTCGGTCTAAAAAGCACTTCCGCGAAGGCAGAAGACTTGCTACTACTGTCGCTTACATATTGCGATAAATATTCCTGCAAGCCTATACCTACGCTTGCATCGGAAACAGCCCCAACAACGTTTGCAAGCGCAGGTCGAATAAACGCCGCCGCAATACTGTTGTTGCTTTCTATTCGGTGCGAAAGTTCCGTAAAATTTGGTGAAAAGCGTGTGTACTTAATTGCGTATGCCTTACTATACGGATATGCTGCGGAAGTGTCGGATAACGCTTCATAGTCTTCCGTTTCGTAAAGATATGCTTGAATATCCCCAACTTCTATGCCGTTTGCAAACACTTCTAAACCGTGCGTTTGGTAAATCGGTGAAAGCGTAGGCGCAACAGCCGTGCTTTCCGTAATCGCCGAACCGCTTGCCGACCGTCCCGAAATATAACCGCTTGCGTAAGGCTCAACCACGCTTCCAACGTTACTGTCGTTGATACAAACAACGTTTTCCGCGTAACTGTCCAACGCAGTGCAATACTGGTCGATTGCAGAGTTCATTACCGCTTTGTACGGTGGCGGTAATTCGTTGCTTGTAAACGTTAAACCGTTCCAAAACGGTCTAAAATAAATTTCGTTTTTATAAAGCGCAGGGAACATTTTTTTGTAGCTTGCGATATCAAGCAATGCTTCAAATAAATGCTTGCCCGTAAAAGTAAATTCGGGGCTTTCTTCATTTGCATACTCTTCTGCATTGTTGCGGAAACTGTACTTGTTGTCTTCGTATATTGTCCGCGTAGGCGTTACCGCTAAAAGACGGTCAAGAACGTCTTTTATTGTATAGCTTTTGTACTCTTCCTTAGCATCTGCGCCTACATAAACATAAGTGGATGCACGATAAGCGTGTCGACGCGTAATTGTTATACCAGCACCAGAAGTCAAGTTATTAAATTTTATATTAAATTCAAAAAAATACTCACCTCCCATATTTAAATCTATCAGAAATGATGTATCTAAATACGGAGCGTTTATATCAGTTCCCGATTTTTTAGGGGTTGAAGTATAATTTGTTGTCTTCCCGTTTGGAAACAAAACCGTTAAAGCGATTTCCTTTAATTCGTAAGAATCGTAAGGGACCAATGTGTTGTTATTCATATCAAACAAAGAAGCATTGTCGCTAATCTTCAATGTTCCTTTTTGCGTTATAACGGATTTTATTGAAGGCGGAACCCACCCATTTGCAGGTTTATCGGGTAGCCAGTTTTCGTGTTGATTAGAAGTGTACGCGCAATTCCAAACGGCATCGCTATCCGTGTCAAACATTCTTGATACAGGATTTTTAAAAGTAAGATTATCAACAGGCTCAAACTCTAACAGCTTTGTTTCGTCCACTAATTGAATGTTATGCGACCAAGTGGGAAAACCGTCTTTTCTTGCCATTTCCGCAGTATCACGCGCAACAATCATTCGTACAACTTTGTTTTGATTTTCAAAAGAAATTTCCAAAGGCGTAAACACGGGGAAAGGCTGTTCGATATTTACGCCGTAGGCTTCAAAATCCGCCTGCCGTAAATCCGTCATAAGCACTGTACCAGTCCCGTGCGTTGCATCCAGCGTGCTTTCCCATGTAATAGGAAGGTTGACGTATTTTTTCATATCAACGGTTTTCCCATTTGGAAATTCCATTATTGCCGATTTTATTTTATTGTTTGCCATTTTTATATTTCCTTTTCGCTGTTTATTTTTTCCAAAGATTTCACAATATCTTTTCTTGCTTTGTCGATAATTTCAACCACCGAACACAACTCAATTTCGTTTTCCACGCAGTCAAAAAGCTGTTTATTTAAAGCCCCAAACAACGCGCTTTTTAAATCCCCGTAATAACCACAAACAAACCACTTCGGTTTTTTGTCCCGTGTCCTTGAATTTTCCGCCGCAGGCGAACGAAACTCTTCCAAAGCCAAGCTGCACCTATCAAGCCTTTTAATCCTTAAATTTTCGTTAATGTAAATCATAAATAAAAATACTCCTTTTTAGCGTTTTACGCCTATTTTTTTATTGCCTTGATAATTTCTTCGTCCGTTGCTGTGTCGTGCCGTAAAAGGGCTAAAACAAAGCCAAAACGGGCGTTTGCCGTCAATATAGGTTATATATTTCCGCAATGCGTTCCGCCGTGCGGCGGATTTCCTTTTCCCACCTTAAAAGCGTTCTATCCGAAGTATATAAATCCATTGCAATTTGATAAATATACCGCCCGTCAAAATAACGCGCCTTTATATAATCGTCCTTTCCGCTTCCATCTATTTTGAAATATTCTAAAACACGGTCAACAAGCTCAATTTGTTTTTCAAGCTTTCGTTTTTCGTCTAAAAACGCAACAAGCGCGTTTTCTTGCCCTTGGGGCGTACCATTTGCCGCTCGCAGTCGTTCGTAGTTCGTTCCGTGCAATCCTTCAAAAGTCGCATCCCTTAGTCGCTTTTTGTTAATTCGGTAACAGGCAAAGGCTTTTTTTATATATTTATCTTTTTCTTTTTCCGTCATATTCACCCCCAACCTTTGCCATATGGCACGCGCGCACACAAACGGACACGGGCGCGTTATAGGTATTTTTTCCACTCTTCAAACCGCTCCGTCCAAACCTGCTCGTCGTACTCAATCCACCGTTTAAGCGTTAAAATAATCCTGTTTAACTCCCTGCGTATCAAGGGAATATATTGCTCGTCGTTTTGGATTGCGTTTTCGTAGCGGTCAAATACGGCTTCTATCCGTTCCGACATTGCCGCAACGTCTTGCACAGTTGCAACCTTTTTCGATACTGGTGTTTCCCTTATCTCTTCCCAAAGGCTTTTAATTTCGTCTAACTTTAAAGCAACTCTTATAACATTCATATAAGCCCCCAATTTTAAAAACCTGCATCCTTTCCAAACATCTCTTCAAACTTTTGTAAATTTTTCGTTCGTTCCGCTTCGGTTATTTCTCCGTCATATCCGCCGCACAGTTGAGCTTGTACGTCTTTCGTTTTTCTTCTATCGCCTATCTCCCAATTATACAATGCCGCTTCCCACGATTGCATCGAATAGCTTCCCATTTTCCAACCGTTTGCGATATAATACGAATAGAAACGCTCTGCATCTACACAATAATATCCCTGCGCTTCGCAATGCCTTTTTACCTGTTCAAGCGTTGGCGGCGAAAATCCTTTTTCTTTGTCTGCGGCGGCTGTAACGTTTTTACAATCGCTCCCGTTAGCAAGCTCTTTTTGTTTTGCTCTAAAAGCAGCTACACGCTTCCGCGATTTTTCTTTTGCGGCTTCCATTGCATCAAGTTTTTGATGCTTGTCCCAATTTGGAATAGTGTATGCGTTATTTACAATTTCCACCATACCGAAAGACACAAACACATCAAGGGCTTTGCTAACTAACTCAACAGGACGGTGAAATATCGTCGCAAGCATTTCGTCCGTATATGCTATTTTGTTGAACATAAAAACCCCGTTATTGTTTTGCTTGCCTGCCATACAAAGCAATTTAAACCAACAAACAATAATTCCGTCCGCATTTGGCATTCCTTCAATCAAGCAAATTTTTTCGTCGTCAAAAATATCCGTGCAAATTTTAATCCATTTTATACTTTCCATTTTTACACCGCCTTTTCTTTGGTTTCGTCAATCGTATAAACCGCATAACGGCAATGCTCACCAAAACGGTTTACTCCGTCCGTCATTGTCGTTACAATAGGCACGCCCACGGAACGCAATTCAAGAACACGCGCCGCAGGGTTTACAATACCAAACTCTAAAATCGCTTGCATAGTGCTAATGCTCCCGTGTTCTTCAATAAAAGACATTAAACGACTGCATTGCGTAGGCTTTTTATGTAATACGCCTTTTCTCTTTTTCATACATTAAACCTCAAATCTTATTTCTACTACTTTGCCCAATATTGCAAAATCGTCAGTCGCTTTAACAATCACAGGCAATATATCATTGTTTGCGGCGGTTAAACAACGCACACCGCCTATTTCTTGATAATACCGAAAACACACTTTCCCATTATACAAAACAAGCACAATTTCGCCGTTTCCTGCGTGCCGTTGTTTCCGTACAACCACAACCGCGCCACGTTGTATATGCGCGTTCTTCATATCGTCGGAAACAATCCTAACCGCAAAAAATTCTTTATTCGCCCCATATTCAATTTGCAAAGTGTCTTTATAATTGCTTGTTTGCATTTTTATTCATTCCTTGTTTTCAGACAATTTAAAATGGCAGATAATATCAGTTATAGGAACATCAAGAATTTTTGATAATTTTTCCGCCGTGAAAATATCGGGAACCGCATTGCCGTGCTCCCAACAACTCACCGTATTTTGAGCTACGCCTAATTGTTTAGCCAATTCGGCTTGCGTAAAATACGCGTTTTTTCTCCATTCTTTAAGCATTACTTCACCCCCCCGTCGCATTTATTTTAAATCAACAGTATATTGATATTATTGATATTATAATTGATATCGTTGATATTGTCAAGCGTTTTGTAGATATTTTTTTATGATTTATCAATATATTATTGATTTTTTTTCGCTAAAAAATTATTGACATTTACCTGTTTGTATGTTAAAATATCAATATTGTTGATTTTAAGGAGGTCTAACGTGTTAAAGTTAAAATCATTAAGGAAAGAATTCGGGTTAACGCAAAAACAAATAGCCGAAAGGCTGGGCATTTCGCAAAACAGTTATTCGTATATCGAAAATGAAAAGGTGAAAATATCCGACGAATATATTGAAATTCTTTGCAAACTTTTTATGTGTTCAAAAGAGTATCTACTGGGAAAAAAAGAAGAAAGAAAAAACATTTTTGTTACAACAAAACAAAAAGAACTTGAAATGATTAAATTTATCTTAACAGGGGAAGACAGATTTGACTATTATAACGCATTAAATGAAAGCGAAAAACAAACCTTTTTTGTATTTTTGCTTTACGACAAAAAAAACCTAAGAAGACTAAAAGAACTTCGTTTAAAAGAAATTGAAAAAGCCGAAATAATAATGCATTCTTTAGATGTAATTTTATTTAATCACCCCGAACTCGCAAAAAAAGAAAAAGATAAACAATGAAGAACAACGAAGAAATTAAAATTATTGATGAGCTCGACGTTTCGGGGCTTTTATCCGCCGCACTATCAAACACGGGGCAAAACGCAGGCGCGGACGAAATGCACGAAATAAGGGCAAAAGAACTTGCAAAAATGGGCGTTGTGGAATTTACTGAAAAGGAGTTAGACACAATGCCAAAAACTTTTAAACGAATGCTTTTGATACAACAAAAGCGTTGCCACTTGCGAACACGTCAAAGCGGAAGGAACGGCACGACATACGAAATACGTTTCCGCCGCGACGGCTACAACGTTTATGCCTGTGGAAAAACGATAGAGCTTGCAAAGGCAAATTTTATCGAAAAGCTTAAAACGGCAAAACCCGAACCACAGGGAACGCAGAAAAACACACAAATCCCCCAAACCTTCGCCGCTTTTGCGCTTTATCATTTTAAAAACTTTAAAAAAGAAAAGGTTTCACCAAAGCACTACGAAAACAGCTTAAACCTTTTCAACCGCTATTTATCCCCACGCTTTAAGGAAATACCTTTAATAAAAATAACTCCGTCCGATTGCAAAACAATCCTTGACGAAGTTAAAACGCAGGGGAAAGGCAAGACCGCCGACGAACTGCACTCAATATTAAACGGTATTTTTAAAACGGCGATAGCTCACGGCTTTATAAAAAGCAATCCGCTTTCCCTTGTCGTACACAAACAGCACGAACGGGAAAACGGACAAGCACTCACAAGGGACGAAGAAATAACCATTTTAAACGCCGTAAACGGCTCTATTTACGCCGCCGCAATCGCTCTTGCGTTATATTGCGGATTGCGCCCGAATGAGCTTTATACGGCGGAAATTAAAGGCGATTTTATAAAGGCGGTAAACTCCAAGCGAAAAGGCGGCAAGATAGAATATAAGTTAATCCCGATTATAGACCGCCTGCGCCCGTTCCTACCGCCCGACGGAGTTTTCAATATTCCAAATCTTGACCTATTGCGGCGGACAGTAAAAAACGCTTTGCCGGCACACAAGCTTTACGACCTGCGGACGACCTTTTATTCGCGCTGCGACGAATTAGGTGTCGCCGCCCCTGCCCGTGATGCGTTCGTGGGGCACAGTAGCGGAGTTTTAACAAACACTTACCGCGATTTATCCGAAGAATATTTACTAAAAGAGGGCGCAAAGCTTAATGCGTGGTAGTTGGTTTATTTTTATGCCCCAAAAATGCCCCAATTTTGTCAAGCACACGCAAACAAAAACACAAAAAAAAGGCACTTTTTAGGGGGTTAGACCCTAAAAAATGCCCGATTTTGGTGCGGTCGA
>JAZLDG010000020.1:0-2506 GCA_045614565.1 Candidatus Scatosoma sp.
CGCGATGAATTATCCACAGCTCTTCCATAGCGATCGTTTCTTCGCTGCTTCCGTCCTTCATTCGAAGCGTGACTTTGCTCGCCGTGAAGTCGTTTTCCAACCGCTCGCGCCAATTAAACAACGGGCAAAACAGCTTGTCCAAAGCGTACTGCAAAAGCGTATTGCTTCCCTTTCGTCCGAACAGGAAAAGATAAATTTTATCGTAGATCCATTCCAAAAAGTCAAGCATTAGCTCTTCAAGCTCGAAGAACGGAAGCAAGAAATGCGACTCGGCAACGCCTTCGATTTTACAAACTGTCGCAAGGTCCTTGTTATCCGCGCCGAGCGAACCTTCGCGTTGATCGTCGTATATCCCCACCGAGTAGTCGTCGAAGTCTACGAGCGCTATTTGTCCGCGCACTTTATTATCAAGTTCGTAACCGTCGTTGTTTTGAGTAGCATACGTTTCTTCCGTGTCTTTCGGCGCTTTCAAGCGCGTGTCTTTATTCCCGCGCTCCTTCGCATACTCTTCCACTACTCGAATACCGTATTCCACTGAATCCTTGAAAGGGTTGTTTTCGTCGAACTTCACGCCCGGGCGAAAAGCGTCGTAATCAATCACCTTTGAATACTTACTCGTCGCAAAGCTTTCTTTCGTCGTCTTCTTCAATAGGTCGCCGTCAAAAATAGGGAAGTTCCCTTCGTCCTTAAAGGTGAAGTCTTCACGGATTGCGAAGTTTGCAAAGTCCAGCGTGCCTTCCTGCCCGTAAATGAAGAAAAGCTGCATATACACTTCAATCGCTTTGAATATGTCGATAACGTCAAGTCTACTGTCGTACTCGAAGCGTCCTTCGTTTAAATCGTAATCAAACATAAAGCCTTCATACTCATATCCGTATTTTTTGCGGAACGATTTTTCAAGCCGATCTCTAAGTGGAAACCTGTTCGGAACTCTATGCAGTAAGCGCAATCTTCGCGCAAATACCCTGCAATGATAGAGCATAAATATCTTGTGCTCTTTGCGAGCTTTTTGCAAAAACTTCACCACGTTAATCCACGGAAAACGCGGAAAACGTTTCTTCCATTTTTTCAGTTTTCCAAGCGCGCGATCGCGGTAAAAGCGTTCGTACAAAAACTTACACATTACCACGCAGCTCGTCTTCTTTGAACGTTGCCTGCCGACGAAAAACAGCGCGCCGACATATTTCTTTATAAATTCAAATCCTGCTTCGATCTTCTCCTTCAAGTTAATCGTTCCCAAGTGACGACGCCAAATGTGAAAAAGCCAATACCCAAAAGCTACCCAAAATATCCCCGGCAAGAAGAACCAAGCCACCGAAAAGTCAATCAATAGCTTTGCCGCCTGCACCCATAAATTCCGATACGCGACTGCGGGCCCGACGTAGAAGACGAACGCAGCCGCTTCCACGACAATCGTCAACAGGTTGAGCGCGTAGCCCCATATAAGCACAAGAGCCAAAATATACAAAGGGCGCTCCTTTAAAAAACGGAAATATCCCTTCACCGCGTTCTCGCACGGTTTTATAAACTTATCCCGAAACTTCTTCCAGCGTACAAGCGCCGCACTGTCTTTGTTGTGGTCGTTGTCCGTGCCACGGTAGACGAAAATCATAACCATGATCCACGCGAACGCAGGAAGCGCGAAAAGCGAAACGTAATATGCTATATCCCCCACGACCAGCCAAAACTCTTCCCACCACATAAGGAACATTTCCTTGGAGAAGAGCAGCTGCACGTAGATTTCCATCAACGCCTTGAACTCCGCAAACGAAAGCGGAAGCAGCGTTTCCATATCCGCAGGCAAAAGCTGCACTGTCGGCAAAACGACGTCTTCCCTGCCTGTCACTAAAAATATAAAGTAATAGCATACACTTCTCACCAAATCTTCAAAGGCTTGACCGTAGCGGTTGAATATCTTCCAGCCGAAATATCCAACCGCGACCGCCAGCGAAAATAATATAATAAGGAGTGAAATAATATGCCCAAGAGCACGCTTTGTTTTTGTCGTCATATCCCCGTGAGCGCGTATTCAAACGCGTATATCATATAACTAACGGAAAGGAAGATTAAGACGTACAGGAGCACGCGCCAAATCAAACGCTTCCTGTCTTTCATTTCTTCTTCCCCTTTTTGCCGCTAAACTTAAACAAGCCGCCAAGCTTACCACCGCCACCGCGGAAATAGGCTATCACATACACGATGCCGAACCCGACCGCAAGCACGATCAAGAGAGAGCTCACGCGCTTCGCCACGCCGCCAACGCCTTCCCCTAAGCCAAAGAAATCGCTAAGCGCATCGCCGATCGAACCAAGCGGATCACGCGCAACGTTTTCAAGCACGCCGTCGTCATCGTCTTCCGAAGCATCGCCTGTTTGCGAAATCCCCACATATTCCATCGGCTTCGCCGCGAAAAAGTAGTATTCCGCAGTCGTTTGTTCACCCATCGCAAAATCCGCCACTTCATCCCAAACCGATGCCATCCAGTTGTAATTATACGCATCCATAA
>JAZLDG010000021.1:0-3430 GCA_045614565.1 Candidatus Scatosoma sp.
CGCAAGGGCAAAGAGAACTAAACGCAAACGGACTTGTCGTTGTGCATTTGACAATTGAGTATATAACGTGGTGGAATAACGCGTTTTCGGCGGGCGATATTCTTGAAATAAACGGTATTGATTATCGGATAGAGGGAACGCCCGAAAACGTCGGAGAACGCGGACGATATGCGGTTTTAACGCTTAAAAGGATCGAGGGCGGCGCGTAATGGCTAAAAACAAATTCGGACTTGATTTTGACGGCTTTCTTGACCTTGCAAGGCAAATTGACGAGTTGGGCGACGGTTACTTGAAAAAGGCAACCGACAACGCCTTGACGAAATCAAAAGAATACGTCAACGGTCAAGTTATCGAAGCAATGAACGCAAGCCGATATAACTTTATTGCGGGTCAAGGGCGATCCAAAGGACGGTCGAGAGCGTCCGTTGAAGAAGTCGAGAAAAAGCCCGTAGAATGGCAAGGAACGACCGCAAAAGCATATTTGGGCGTTGACCTATCCAAAGCCCCCGAAGCAATCATTTTAGCGTTAGGAACGCCGCATATAAAGCCCGATACAAAGTTGAAAAATGCGTTAAGAGTTAAAGGAGCAATCCGAAAGGAAGCGTCGCAAATTCAGCAACAAGAGTTTCAAAAGGTTATAAGCGAGGGAATGAAAATTGATTAAGATTTACGAAGATTTGGCGGAACTTAATATCCCCGTTTATGCGGAGGGCGACGCGCCCAAAGAATTACCCGACGAATATTTTACGTTTTACGAAGATAGCACGTTTGGGAACGTTTACGCCGACAACGCGGAAAAGTCAATCGTTTACGAATGGACGTTGAAATATTACACGAAGAACGCCGAAACGCTTTATAGCGGGTTAATATCCGCAATGCAACTATTAAAAACGAAAGGTTACATAACAAGCGGGATCGGATACGCAAACGAAACATACCGCGACACGTGGTTTTCACGACGCGCGGATATTAAAAAAATCGAAAATCTTTAATTGGAGGTATTGAAATGAAACAATATAGAGGTTGTTCGCATTTGTATTATGCGATTGAAACCGAAGCGGCGGACGGAACCGTTACATACGGAACGCCGAAACAACTTGCACCCGTCAAGAGCGTTTCTCGTGACGTTTCGGGCGACAACGAAGCCGTATACGCCGACAACGTCGTACAAGAAAGAACTTACGGCGCAACGAGCGTTACGAGAAGTTTTGACGTGACGAGGATCGACCCCGCAGTGGTTGCGGAGATTTTGGGCGAAACTACGCAAACGATTGGGACGGGAGAAAACGCCCCCGTTGCGAGATTGACGAACCCCGACGGTTCGGCGCGTCCTTATCTTGCGATCGGCTACGCGTTGCACGACGGCGACGTAAACAAGCCTTGCGAGGTTGTTTGGTCGTATCATAACAAAGTCAACAGCATTTCGCTTTCCGCGAATACTATTGACGACGGCACGGGATCGGAGGGACAAACGGTTGAAGTTGTCAACGTTGCGCCGAAAAAGGCGTGGTCGGCAACGGGTAAACGAAACCTTGACTTTGCGTTGCCGATTACGAACGCAAACGTTGGAATGGTTGATTTGTTCTTCGGCGCGGTCGTTACGCCCGATAACGCAACTACCATTTTGACGCCGACCGCGGCGACCACGAACCCGTAAAGGGTAATTTATAAGGAGCAATAAAAATGGAAATCAAAATCAATATTTACGGCGATTGCACCGCCGAGAAACCGACCAAAACGTACACCGTTCGCCGTATCCTTTTTAAGACGGCGAAAGAACTTACCGCGTTAATGGACGACGTCAAAAACGCGCCCGACGAGGAGCAAACCGCAATTACGCTAAAAATGTTAAAAACGGTTGTTCCAGAATTTACGGACGAAGATCTTGACGGGGTCGATCCCGTCGAGTTGGGCGAAGTTTTTCGCAAGTTGGGCGCGGCAATAAACGGCGTTGTCGCAAACGCGCAAAAAAACTAAAAAGGGGCGGCGTTCCGTTGGGTACGTCGCCCAAAAAACAAACAATCCGCGAGGGGTTTTATTCGGTAGTTGAGTATTTAACAAGTCATTTTAACGGATTATCCCCTTTCGAGATTATGAACACGGACTTAAACGACGTTTACGATCTTTACGTTGACGTTGCAATACATAACTACAAGAAAAACAAAAAAGGCGATCCGAACGCGGGCGTTTGGGTCACAAGTAAAACGGCTACGTGGCATTAAGGAGGCGGAAAAATGGCGGAAGAAAACACAATTACAACCGTATTTAAGGCGGATATATCCCAATTTTCCGCGTCCACCCAACAACTCAATCAATACGTAAGGAACGTTAATTCACAATTTGAAGCCGCAACCGCGGGTATGGGTAAGTGGTCGGACAATACCGACGGCTTGCAAGCGAAAATAAAGCAGTTAAACGGCGTACTTGAAGCGGAAAAAAAGAAACTTACGTTAATGGTTGATCGCCTTAACGAAATGGAAAAGGCAGGAAAAGGCAACACCAAAGAAGCCGAAAACCTTAAAATTGCTATCAACAAGCAAGTTGCGGTCATAAAGAAGACCGAAAAGCAAACGGACGATTACACCGCCGCGTTAAAGGAATTACAGGACGCGGGCGTTAAGACAAAAAAAGAATTACAAGACCTTACCGACGCGCAAGAAAAGCAAGGGAAAAGCGCGGAAAGCACGGCGGGGAAACTTGCCAAAGGTTTAGGCGCGGGCATTGCCGCAGTTGGCGCGGGAGCAGTTGCCGCCGTTGGCGGTTTCCTATCCCTTGCGGAAAGTACGCGCGAATATCGGACGGGACTTAATCAACTTGAAACGGCTTTCGGGCGCGTTGGTTTTTCAGCCGAAGAAACGTACGAAGCGTATAATTATTTCGGATCGGTTTTAGGAGATACCAAAAAAGCGCAAGAAACAATGCTTGTTTTGGGGCAACTTGTAAAATCCGAAAAAGAGCTTGAAAGTTGGACGGACACCTTGACGGGCGTATTTGCAACTTACGGCGAAGCGATCCCGTTGGAAAGTATGAGCGAAGCCGTCGTTTTGGCAAGCAAACAAGCCGTCGCCGAGGGCGGACTTGCCGACGCATTGGAGTGGGGCGGGGTAAACCTTGAAAATTTCAACGCCGAACTTGAAAGCCTAAACAGCGAAGAAGAACGCGCGGCGCACATTCAAAACACCTTAAACGGACTTTACGGCGAAGCGGCGGAAAATTACAAAGAATTAAACAAAGACGTTTTGGACGCGTCCACGGCGCAAACGAACCTTGAACATTCAATGGCAAAGTTAGGCGCGGTTGCCGAACCGATTATGACAATGCTTAAAAACGCGTTAGCGGGCTTTTTAACGGCGTTAGAACCCGCCGTAAAGTTAATGGGCGAGGGATTAAAAGGAGCGTTTGAGGGAAGCGCGGACGGCGCGAAAAAGTT
>JAZLDG010000022.1:0-21219 GCA_045614565.1 Candidatus Scatosoma sp.
GCCTCCGGCTTCCTGCCGGCTGCGAGCTTTCCTGACTACCGGTTGCGTTGTCGATATATGCCTTGATTTGGTCACGGTACATATACGCCATAACCGCCACGATAAGTACGATTACAACGACAACAAATATCTTGCCCGCCGTACTTAATTTTTTAAACTTCTTTACCGCTTTTTTAACTTGCTTTGAATTTTTACTTTTTTTTGATTTTGCCATACGTTTCCTTATATGATTTGTTGTAAAAAGCTGCCACCAAAACGGTGACAGCTTTCGTTTACTCTACTTGGGTATTCCCAAACCGATTACATGGATTCGTGAATGGTTCTGGAAATAACGTCATCCTGCTGTTCCTTCGTAAGCTTAATGAAGTTTACTGCATAGCCGGAAACACGGATGGTGAGTTGGGGATACTTCTCAGGATGCGCTTGCGCGTCCAAAAGAGTTTCGCGGTCAAATACGTTAACGTTGAGGTGGTGACCACCGTCGCCAACGTAACCGTCCAACATAGCAACCAAATTATCTACTCTTTGCGACATAATATTATCTCCTTTATTTTTATTGTATTCCTATTCGGCTCGCCTACGCTACTACGCGCAGGCGGATACCGAAGTCCTTTGAAAATTAGTCTTCTTTACCAAGCGATGCAGGCATAATGGAGAAGGTGTTGGAAATACCGTCACGAGAATATTCGTAAGGCAATTTTGCAACCGATTCCAAAGATGCAAGCGCACCGTTGCTGTCTCTACCGTGCATGGGGTTTGCACCAGGTGCAAGGGGCGTACCGCCTCTTCTACCATCGGGCGTGTTACCCGTCTTTTTACCGTATACGACGTTGGACGTGATCGTCAAAATGGACGTCGTAGGAACGCTGTCACGGTAGGTGTAATGGCTCTTAACCTTCTTCATAAAGGTCTTCAAGATCCATACGGCGATTTCGTCCGCGCGGTCGTCGTTGTTACCGTACTTAGGATAATCGCCTTCGATGCGGTAGTCTACTACGATACCGTCTTCGTTACGAACGGGGTAAACTTTCGCGTACTTGATTGCCGCCAAAGAGTCAGCCGCGCAAGAAAGACCTGCAATACCCGTCGCGAAGAAGCGGCGTACGTTGGTGTCGTGCAAGGACATTTCCAACGCTTCGTAGCTGTATTTATCGTGCATATAGTGAATAAGATTAAGCGTATTCACGTACAAGTCTGCAAGCCACGTCATCATATTGTCGAATTTCGCAACGACTTCGTCGTAGCAAAGCGCGTCATCGCTCGTAATCGGCATAAATTCGGGGGAAACCTGCATCGGTTTGCCCGTCTTTTTATCCTTCATAAGCTCGTCGCGACCGCCGTTGATTGCGTACAACAAGCATTTCGCAAGGTTTGCTCTCGCACCGAAGAATTGCATATCTTTACCAACTCTCATACAGCTTACACAGCAAGCGATTGCGTAATCGTCGCCCATTTCGGGACGCATCAAATCGTCGCTTTCGTATTGAATGGAAGACGTACGAATGGAAATATCCGCGCAGTACTTTTTGAAGCCTACGGGCAATCTCTTCGACCACAAAACGGTAAGGTTGGGTTCGGGAGCAGGACCAAGGTTATCGAGCGTATGCAAGATACGGAACGCCGTCTTGGTAACGAGCGATCTTCCGTCTACGCCCATACCGCCGATTGCTTCGGTAACCCAAGTAGGATCGCCCGAGAACAATTCGTTGTATTCCTTCGTTCTCATAAACTTAACGATACGAAGCTTCATTACGAAGTGATCGATATATTCTTGCGCTTCTTCTTCCGTGATAAGTCCTTTATTAAGGTCACGTTGAATATAGATATCAAGGAATGTCGTATTTCTACCGATAGACATCGCCGCGCCGTTTTGATCCTTGATTGCCGCAAGGTAACCAAAGTACAAAGCTTGTACCGCTTCTTTTGCCGTTTCAGCAGGTCTGGAAATATCGCAGCCGTAAATCGCCGCCATTTCCTTCAACGCCTTCAACGCTTTTACTTGATCCGCTAATTCTTCACGGTTTCTTACCTTTTCAGGTGTCATATCGCCGTTGATAGCAAGCTTGTCTTCTTCCTTTTTACGGATAAGGTAATCTACGCCGTAAAGTGCAACACGGCGATAGTCGCCGATAATTCTACCACGGCCGTAAGCATCGGGAAGTCCCGTCAAGATATGCGCGGAACGAGCCGCTCTCATTTCAGGCGTGTAAGCGTCGAAAACGCCTTCGTTGTGCGTTTTTCTATATTTCGTAAAGATTTCCTTTACTTGGGGATCGATTTGATAACCGTACATTTCCAACGCGCCTTCGGACATACGGATACCGCCGAAGGGTTGCAAGGAACGCTTGAAAGGTTCGTCCGTTTGCAAACCTACGATCTTTTCAAGATCTTTATCTAAATAACCCGCACCGTGGGAAGTAAGCGAAGATACGATTTTCGTATCCGCATTCAAAACGCCGCCCGCGTCGCGTTCTTTCTTGGACAGGTCGCAAACGATAGCCCAAAGCTTTTTCGTCGCTTCCGTTGCAGGCGCAAGGAAGCTTGCGTCACCTTCATACGGCGTGTAGTTACGTTGAATGAAATCACGTACGTCTACTTCGTCGCTGCACCATTTACCGGGAATAAAACCTTCCCAACCTTTGTATTGCATCATTGTCACTACTCCTATAAATTATAATTATTTCCTATATCATAAACCGCAAACGCGGATTATTTTCCTTGATATTCTTCTATTTTCGCATCCAGCCAAAGTTCTAAAATTTCTTCGGGCTGAAAGCCTGCGCAACGGGCAAAAATTTCACCGTCGTTCATCAAAAGAATGGTCGGTACGCGGGTTACGTCCCACTCTTCCATCAGCGCGGTCGTCGAATAGTCCGCTTCGATATGCACGAGCTTTATATCCGATCTTTCCCCCACGAGTCTTTGCAAAATGGGCATCAGCGTCAAGCAATTCGCACAGCTTTCCCCGCTGATTTCCACGCAACAAAGACCTTGTAACTGTTCTTTGTATTTTGCGTCCATTATTTTTCTCCGTATAAAATGCGTTTCGCGTTCATCACCCGTTCTTTGGTCGGCGATTGCACGCCTTTGAGCGGGTACTCGATGCCAAGGCTTTCGTATTTCACAACCCCCATCGTATGATAGGGCAGAACTTCCACCTTTTCCACGCTTTGCAAGCCGTCGATAAATTCCCGCGTTCTTTTCAGCGACTCGTCGTCGTCCGTAATATCGGGAACGAGAACTTGTCTAATCCACGTCGCTTTGTTATGCTCGCTTAAAAACTTCGCGAACGCCAGCGTTTTTTTGTTCGATTGTCCCGTGAGCTTTTTACAAGCTTCGTCGTCGATATGCTTGATATCGAGCAAGAACAAATCGGCAACACCGAGCAATTCCTGATGCTTTTTAACGCTCGTTTCGTTATCGGGATCAAAAGTCACGCCGGAAGTGTCTACGCAAGTGTGAATAGCTTTCTCTTTGAGTTTTTTGAAAAGCTCGATCACGAAATCGATTTGAAGTAACGGTTCGCCGCCGCTTACGGTAACCCCGCCCTTGTCGCCGAAATAGTTTTTATATTTCAACGCACGTTCGACGACGGCTTCGACCGTATATTCCGTACCGCCTGCACCCCAAGTATCGGGATTGTGGCAGTATTGACAGCGCAACGGACAGCCTTGCAGGAACACGACGAAACGGATACCCGGACCGTCTACCGTACCGAAAGATTCAAAAGAATGAATACGTCCCGTCATTCGTTACCCCCTTTATGTATAAAAAGGGCAACGCGACCACCGCGCGACGCCCCTGTCCGTTCTTACGATATATATTATACCACGCTTAACTTTACTTGTCAAGCCTTTGTACGCATTTTTCTTCGTAAGAACGCGGGAAATTTTCCCTTATATATTTATATATAAACCATTATTTTTATTATCAATCAAAAAGTGAAAAATATCCTTTATAACCCCTACAAGATTTTAAGTACGAAACACGAACAATTTTCTGCCCAAGTAATTCCAAACCAAAACGGTTACGGTCATAATTGCTTTTGCAATCCATTTTTCCCAAGCCGTACCCAAGAACGCCAAGTTTCCAAACAGCTCGATATCAGGAAAGATCCAAACCAGCAGCAAAACGCCAAGCTCGGTAATCGCTAAGCCGATCACGCCGACGAGCGAAAATAGCGCAAACCCCTTTTTGGAACGGGCTTCTTTTTGATCGCGAACGGCGCGAAAGACGAAGCGAACGGACAATACCCAGTTCACCAAAAGCCCCGCGCAAAAGCCGAGCGCGGTGGATAAAACGAGCGCGACACTCGTCCATACCCCGTTTTCCACGGGGAACACGAGCGGAAAGAGTAACGCGTCAAATATCCAAAACACGATATAATCAACGAGCGTCGCCGTCGCGCCCACGAGCAAAAAGCGGACGATCTCCCAAAAAAGTTCTTTTTTCGTTTGTTTATTTTCGTTCATTCTTCGCCACTCCTGGTAGGCGTTAATGTCGGTATTCTCATACCTGCCCCACCCGTTTTTATGCAAAACAAATTCTCCCCGTGAAAAAATCACGGGGAGTTTTCGTTTTTTTTAAGCCGTCGTTTCCGTTGAGGGAGCTTCGTTAGAATCTTCTTTGTCGGACGATTCCCCATTTTTCGTCGCTTTATACGCGCCGATATACTGCGGAGTTACGCTCTTATACGATTTTGTACCCGTACCTGCGGGGATCAATTTACCGATAATAACGTTTTCTTTCAAACCGACGAGATAATCACGCTTGGTGCGAATAGCCGCTTCGGTAAGCACGCGCGACGTTTCTTGGAAGGACGCCGCCGACAAGAAGGAGTCGGTTGCAAGCGCGGCTTTGGTGATACCGAGCAACACGCGTTTTGCAAGCGCGGGTCTGCCGCCGTTTGCCATTGCTTTTGCGCTTTCGTCTTGGAAGGTAACCATATCAACGAGCTCGCCGGGTAACAAGTTGGTGTCGCCTGCGTTTTCTACGCGAACCTTTTTGAGCATTTGGCGAACGATGATTTCAACGTGTTTGTCGTTGATTTCAACGCCTTGCGAACGGTATACGGACTGTACCTGTTCAAGGATATAGTCTTGTACGCCTTTCACGCCTTGTACGCGGAGAATATCCTGCGGATATACGCTACCTGCGTTAAGCAATACGCCGGGAGCAACCTTTTCGCCTTCTTTTACCTTGATTTCCGCATTGAAGGGAAGGGTGTATTCTTTCTTGACTTCGCCCGTCGCTTCGTCGCAAATCTTGATGTGCTTGGAGCCGTCGGAATCGTCAATGGATACGACACCGTCCACTTCGCAAATGGTCGCGCAGCCTTTGGGTTTTCTCACTTCAAAAAGTTCTTCTACACGGGGAAGACCTTGCGTGATGTCGCCCGTCGCCGCGATACCGCCCGTGTGGAACGTACGCATCGTAAGCTGCGTACCGGGTTCACCGATGGATTGCGCCGCAATCGTACCAACCGCTTCGCCAACCTGTACGGGAAGCGTCGTCGCCATATTCTTACCGTAACATTTTGCGCAAACGCCGAATCTCGACGAGCAAGCAAAGATACTACGAATAGAAACTTCCGCAATGCCTGCATCGCAAATCGCGTCCGCTTCTTTCGCGTCGATAAACTGGTTCATACCGACGAGAATTTCGCCCGTTTCGGGATGCACGACGTCTTCCGCCGCAAATCTACCCAAAATTCTCGAATGCAAGCCTTCGATTTCCTTGCCTACCACGTCGTAAATCGCACGGACTTTCATACCTTGGGGTTTTCTGCCCGCACAGCAATCGTCTTCGCGAACGATAATTTCGTGAGAAACGTCTACCAAACGACGGGTCAAATAACCCGAGTCCGCCGTCTTTAACGCCGTATCCGTCAAACCTTTACGTCCGCCGTGCGACGAAATGAAGTATTCGAGAACGGACAAGCCGTTTCTGAAACACGATTTAACGGGAACTTCGATCTTTTTACCTTGCGGGTTAACCATTAGACCACGCATACCTGCGAGCTGTTTAATCTGGTCGATCGAACCACGCGCACCCGAGTCAGCCATCATCCAAATGGGATTGAACTTATCTTCTTCACCTTGCTTTTTCAAAAGCGCGGCTACGCGATCGGTTGCGGAATCCCATTGCGCGATAACGGCATTGTAGCGTTCTTCTTCGTTCAAAAGACCACGCGCGTATTTCTTCGCGATCTTGGACACTTCTTGTTCCGCGCCGTCGATAATTTCTTCCTTTTCCGCAGGAATTTTCATATCGAATACGGACGTCGTCAACGCCGCGAGCGTGGAGTATTTATAGCCCCTTTCTTTGAGCGCGTCCAAAACGTAGGAAGCCTTGGGTGCTTTACCCGTTCTAAACGCCGCTTCAACGATTTTGGAAAGGTGCTTCTTGCCGATTGCTCTTGCCTTACCGATAAATTCGGCGTCAAGCTCCAAACGGAGATAGGATTCAGGCGTGTCGCGTTTTACGAAATCCAAATCCTGCGGCAAGTCTTCGTTGTACAACAAACGGCCGATCGTCGTTTTGATGATACCCGAAACTTCGAGCTTGCCCGTCTTTTCGTTGCGGCGTACTTCCGCATTTTTTACAGGTACTTCGCCTTCCTTGTTATCCACGGGGCATCTGTACGGTAAAGGCAAATGATCGAACTTACCTTCGGGAAGCTCTACCACACGTTTGAGATACATTTCGTCCTGTTCGTGCGCGAGCTTGTTTTGATAAGCAAGAATCGCTTCGTTCTCGGACGAATACACGGGTGCTTCGTATACTTCCCCGTTTTCGTCGGGACGGCCTTGTTCGTCATATTTCTTGCCTTCTTCACGGCGTTTGATTGTCAACCAGTACGCACCGATAATCATATCTTGCGTGGGCGACATAACCGATTTACCGTCGGCAAGCTTCAAAATATTATTCGCCGAAAGCATCAAGAATCTTGCTTCCGCTTGCGCTTCTACGCTCAAAGGAAGGTGTACTGCCATTTGGTCGCCGTCGAAGTCGGCGTTGAAAGGTCCGCAAACGAGCGGGGAAATCTTAATAGCACGGCCTTCGATCAAAACGGGTTCAAACGCTTGAATGGACAAACGGTGCAACGTAGGCGCACGGTTCAAAAGCACGGGGTGGTCCTTGATAACGTCTTCTAAAACGTTCCATACCATATCCTTGGTCGCCTTTTCTACGGCGCGCTTCGCCGTTTTGATGTTGTGGCATTGACCGCTTTCCACAAGGCGTTTCATAATGAACGGCTTGAAAAGCTCGATCGCCATTTCCTTGGGCAAACCACATTGATAAATTTTAAGTTCAGGTCCAACGACGATAACCGAACGACCCGAATAGTCTACACGCTTACCGAGCAAGTTTTGACGGAAACGGCCTTGTTTACCGCGAAGCATTGCCGAAAGCGATTTCAAATCGCGGTTGGAAGGACCGGAAAGCGCCTTACCGCGTCTGCCGTTGTCGATCAACGCGTCTACCGCTTCTTGCAACATACGCTTTTCGTTCTTGATGATCATATCGGGCGCGCCGATTTCCATCATCTTCTTCAAACGGTTGTTTCTGTTGATAACGCGACGGTACAAATCGTTCAAATCGGACGTAGCAAATCTACCGCCGTCAAGCTGTACCATCGGACGAATATCGGGCGGGATCACGGGAAGCACCGTCAAAATCATCCATTCAGGGCGGTTGCCGCTCTTTCTGAACGATTCGATAACTTCCAAACGCTTAATCGCCTTGATTGCCTTTTGTCCAGGACCTTTCGCGCTGTTTTGGCTTTCGTCCAACGCTTTTTTGCAAATTTCGCTTTCTTTGTCCAAGTCCACCGCCATCAAAAGTTCGCGTACGGATTCCGCACCCATACCCACTTTCAAGCCCGTTACGGACGAATCGCCGTATCTTTCTTCGATTTCGCGAAGCTGCTTGTCGGTGATGACTTGTTTGTATTCGAGTTCTTCCACGCTACCGGGATTGATAACGACGTAGGAAGCGAAATAGATTACTTGTTCGAGCTGTTTCGGGCTCATATTCAAAAGCAAACCGATTTTGGACGGAACGCCTTTGAAATACCAAATATGCGAAACGGGCGCGGCAAGCTCGATATGCCCCCTTCTTTCACGGCGTACTTTGGAACGCGTGATTTCAACGCCGCATTTTTCGCAAACGTGACCTTTATATTTTACTCTTTTATACTTACCACAATGGCACTCCCAATCCTTCATCGGCCCGAAGATCTTTTCGCAGAAAAGACCGTCCTTTTCGGGCTTTTGAGTACGGTAATTGATCGTTTCGGGCTTGGTTACTTCGCCGTACGACCATTCTCTTATTTTCTCGGGAGAAGCGATGCTGATTTGAATAGAATTGAAATCGTTTAATTCGTACATAGTATATTCTCCTTACTCGTCGTCCTCGTCGTTGAAAAGCTTACCAAAGCCAAAATCGTCGTCGTCAAAATCGTTTTCAAAATCTTCGTCGTCCTTGGAAGCCGTTCCATCGAACCCGTCTTCGTCGTCGCCGTCTTCTTCAAAGATCGAAACGTTGAAATCGTCGTCGTCTTCGTCATCGTCATCCATGTTGAAGTCGATTTCTTCAAGCTCTTCTTCTTTAAGACTGTCTTTGCGGCTTGCTTCAAGGTCTGCCATTTCTTCTTCTTCTTCAAATTCGCGAATAACCAATTCGTCGCCAGATTCCGTAAGCACTTTAACGTCCAAAGCCAAGCTTTGCAATTCTTTGAGCAATACCTTAAACGCTTCGGGAATACCCGGCTCGGAAATATTCTCGCCGCGAACGATGGATTCGTAGGTCTTTACACGTCCTACGACGTCATCCGATTTCACGGTAAGAATTTCTTGCAGGATATGCGCCGCACCATACGCTTCCAACGCCCAAACTTCCATTTCACCGAAACGCTGACCGCCGAATTGTGCTTTACCGCCCAAAGGCTGTTGCGTAACGAGCGAATAAGGACCGATTGCACGCGCATGGATCTTATCGTCGACAAGGTGGATAAGCTTAATCATATATTGCACGCCGATCGTAACGCGGTTTTCAAAAGGTTCGCCCGTTCTGCCGTCGAATACTTGGAACTTACCGTCGACGTTACCGTCGGGGTTGAGCAAGTTATTTTCACGGAACATAACTTCAAGGTCTTTTTCCGTCGCGCCGTCGAATACGGGCGTTGCAATCTTCCAACCGAGCTGTTTACATACGTAGCCAAGGTGGACTTCCAAAACCTGACCGATGTTCATACGCGAAGGAACGCCGAGCGGGTTAAGCAAGATTTGCAAAGGCGTACCGTCTGCAAGGAAAGGCATATCCGCCTGCGAAAGCACGCGGGAGATAACGCCCTTGTTACCGTGACGACCCGCCATCTTATCACCGACTTGGATCTTACGCTTTTGTGCGATATATACGCGCACGAGCTTGTTCACGCCCGGTTCTAATTCGTCTTTGTTTTCTCTCGTAAATACTTTTACGTCTACGACTACGCCGCCTTCACCGTGGGGTACTTTGAGCGAAGTATCGCGGACTTCTCTCGACTTTTCGCCGAAGATCGCGCGAAGCAATCTTTCTTCGGGCGTAAGCTCCGCTTCGCCCTTGGGCGATACTTTACCGACGAGAATGTCGCCGCTGCCGATTTCCGCACCGATACGGATAATGCCGTCTTCGTCCAAATCCTTCAAAGCGTCGTCGCCGACGTTGGGAATGTCACGCGTAATTTCTTCGGGACCGAGCTTGGTATCTCTCGCTTCCGTTTCGTATTCTTCGATGTGAATGGAAGTAAACACGTCGTCTTGAACGAGTTTTTCCGAAAGCAAAATTGCGTCTTCGTAGTTGTAGCCTTCCCATTCCATATAACCGATGAGAATATTTTTACCAAGCGCAAGTTCGCCGTTGTTGGTCGAAGGACCGTCGGCGATGATTTCGCCTTTGAATACTCTATCGCCCGTCGCAACGATAGGACGTTGATTTAAGCACGTACCTGCGTTGGAGCGTTCAAATTTCTTCAAGGGATATTCGCGGACCGTGCCGTCGTCTTCTTTCACCTTGATCATATTAGAAGAACAGGAAACGACGACGCCCGCTTCTTTCGCGGTAACGATGACGCCCGAATATTTCGCGATGTCGCCTTCGATACCCGTCGCAACGATTGCAGATTCCGTTTTGAGAAGGGGAACTGCCTGACGTTGCATGTTCGAGCCCATCAACGCACGGTTGGTATCGTCGTTTTCAAGGAAAGGAATAAGCGCGGCGGCAACGGAAACGAGCTGCTTGGGCGAAACGTCCATATAGTCCATCTTTTCGCGGGGCATTTCCGTAATATCGTTTTGATGACGGCAGCCTACGCGTTCGTTGATAAATCTACCTTCTTCGTCCAAAGGTTCGTTTGCTTGCGCTACGATATATTTATCTTCTTCGTCCGCGGTGAGATAGTCCACGTGCGTCGTAACGATACCCGTGTCCTTGTCCACTCTGCGATACGGGCTCATAATGAAGCCGTACTCGTTTACCTTTGCAAAGGTAGCAAGCGACGTGATAAGACCGATGTTTTGACCTTCGGGTGTTTCGATAGGACACATACGTCCGTAATGCGTATGGTGAATGTCACGCACTTCAAAGGTTGCTCTGTCTCTATTCAAACCGCCAGGACCAAGCGCGGAAAGCTTACGCTTGTGCGTAAGTTCGGCGATAGGGTTGGTTTGATCCATAAATTGCGAAAGCTGGGACGAGCCGAAGAATTCGCGGATAACCGCCGATACGGGACGGATATTGATAAGCGCGGACGGCGTAATTTCCATCGGGTCTTGCGTCGCCATTCTTTCTTTAATCAATCTTTCCAGTCTTGCGATACCGACGCGGAGTTGGTTTTGCAACAATTCGCCTACCGAGCGTACGCGGCGGTTGCCAAGGTGGTCGATGTTATCGATCGTACCGATACCGTATTTCAAATCCAAGTTCGTGGAAATAGAAGCCACGATATCGTCTACGGTTACGTGCTTATGGCAAAGCTTGTCAATAAGGGGACGAAGCTCTTTCTTTTGTTCTTTCGTAGGCACGGGGTGCTCGGAAGAAAGAATTTCGTGGAAAAGCTTACAAGCCGCAACGAACTTACGACGGTTGTCGCGTCTCTTTTCTCTATTTTTCTTTTCCTCGGGCTTTTCGTCGGGTTCTTCCGCCTTTTCGATCGTCTTGTAAAGCTCGTTGATGTCGTCCATATATTTTTCAGCGACTTCTTCCACACTCAACGACGCGCATTCTTCCGCGATCAGCTTGGAGAATTTATAGCTGGGATAGTGAATGGTCGGCAACAAGCCGAAATCCTTTGCTCTCGCCTGTACGGGAATGTCGGAAACTTCCGCAAAGTCCACCGTACCGTTCGCGATAATCTTGTGACGGATTTCGCCGTCTTCGGGATCGTCGACAAGCACGAAAATTTCGTTAATACCGCAGTTTTGAATTTCCTTTGCCTGTTTTTCGGAAACTCTTTCCCCTTCGTTTGCGATAATTTCGCCCGTTTCGGGATTAACGATTGTATCCGCCACGCGGCAACCCGCAAGACGGTAGGAAAGGCAAAGTTTTTTATTGTACTTGTATCTACCCACTTTCGCGATATCGTAGCGACGGGGATCGAAGAACAAGTTGAAAAGATGCGCTCTTACGGAATCTTCGGTAGGCGCTTCACCGGGGCGCAAACGGCGGTACAATTCGTACAAACCGTCCGATTCGCTCTTTGCGGTGTCTTTTGCAAGCGTCGCCGCAATGATTTTATCGTTCGGGAACAAATCTTCGATCGCACGGTTCGAGCCGAAGCCGAGCGCACGAAGCAATACCGTAATGCAAAGCTTTTTCTTTCTGTCTACGCGAACGTAAAGGGCGTCTTGCGCGTCCTGTTCAAGCTCCAACCAAGCACCGCGGTTGGGCATAACGGTCGTCGCGAACATTTCCTTACCCGTCTTGTCCTTGCTTGAAGCGTTGTATACGCCGGGAGAGCGAACGAGCTGGGAAACGATAACGCGTTCCGCGCCGTTGATGATAAACGCGCCGTTTTGCGTCATAAGCGGCAAATCGCCCATAAACACTTCTTGGTCAACGACTTCATTCTTCACCTTGTTGACAAGACGAACTTTTACGCGCAAAGGCAACGCGTACGTAGCGTCGCGCGTACGACATTCTTTTTCGTCATACTTGGGTTTGTCGCCAAATCTGTGCTCCAAAAAATAGAGCTCGAAATGGTCGGAGTAATCGGTGATCGGCGAGAAATCTTCAAAAACTTCCGCAATACCCTCTTCAATAAAGGTATTGTAGCTGTCTTTTTGGATTTCAACGAGATCGGGAATGTCGATTACTTCGTTGATCGAACCGAATTTTCTTCTTTCGGTTTTTCCGTACTTTGAGATAGGTAAATCCATCAGTTAAAGTTGCTCCTTTATTTTTTTCAGCGATCTACCGAGTATATCTTTTCATCGATAAAAATCGAATTTTTCTAAAATTTCGTTCGTTACGCTTTACTTTTGCCGCTAATTACGCTATAATAAGAACGGTTAAGCTTTGTAAAAAATCGCGTTTCGTCTTTATTTTTCAGGCAATTCCGCTTTTTTTCTTGGGGGCGATTTTTTACACCGAGCGGCATTACGCCATAATAAGCATAATGATACATTATCTAATTATATCCCCCCAAAAAAAAGAAGTCAAGCGATTTTGAAAGACATTTACAAAAAAAGTGCAAAAAAATTTATAATCGGGAGTTTTTTATGCGTATCGATAAATTTTTGAAGCTTTCCCGCATCTTGAAACGACGTACCGTCGCGCAAGAAGCCTGTACGGAAGAAAAGGTGCTAATCAACGGCAAGCCCGCCAAGCCGTCCACCGCCGTCAAGCCTTACGACGAAGTGGAAATTCTCTACGCCGCGGGGAGCTTGAAATTCCGCGTGTTACAAATTAAAGAAACGGTTAAAAAAGACGAAGCGGCTTCGCTTTACGAGGTGATTTTATGAAATATACGATCGGGGTTATTATTTGCGCGGCGGGAAAAGGCGCGCGCACGGGATTTTCCAAAAACAAGCTTTTAGTGCCCATTGACGGCGTTACGCCCCTTTTCAAAACGCTTTCGGCGTTCGATTTCCCTACCGTGGACGAAATCGTGGTCACGAGCAATCCCGCCGATTACGAAGAAATTTCTACCCTTTGCCAAGCTTTTCCGCGGACGAGCGTAGTCTTTGGCGGCGAAACCCGTTCACAATCGGTGTATAACGCGTTAAAAGCCGTTAAAACGGATATAATCTTAATCCACGACGGCGCGCGTCCGTTCGTTACGAGATCGGTAATCGAAGGCTGTATGCAAAGCGTAAAAACGCACGGAAGCGGTATTTGCGCCGTACCCGTTACGGACACCGTCGCCGTTTGCGACCAAGGCGAAATTATCAGCATTCCCAGCCGCGAAAGCTTATACAGCTTACAAACCCCGCAAGGCTTTTTCCGCGAAAACATTCTCACCGCCTACGAACGGGCGTTTGCGACGGGAAACGGCGTATACACGGACGATTCTTCCGTGTTCGCGAAATTTTGCGGTAAACCCCGCCTTTGCGCGGGCGCACGCGATAATATTAAATTGACGTACGCGGACGATTTTCGTGCTTCCGTCGCCCGTTGCGGTTTCGGCGTGGATACGCACGCGTTTGGAAAAGCGCAAGATTATATCGTGCTTGCGGGCGTAAAAATCCCCGCGAAAAGCGGACTTGTCGCGCACAGCGACGGCGACGTACTTTGTCACGCCGTGATGGACGCAATGCTGTCCGCGGCAGGGCTTCGAGATATCGGTTTTTATTTCCCCGACAAGGACGAGCAATGGAAAAACGCAAATTCTATGCAAATGCTTGCGCTCGTTATGGAAATGCTCCAAAAACAAGGCTTCGCCGTTAAAAATTTATCTATCGCCGTGCAAGCGGAACAGCCCCGTCTTGCGGGATATATCGACGAAATGAAAAATCGTTTGGCAAGCGTTTTACGTCTTGATCCAACGGCGGTCGGGATTTCCGCAGGTACGAACGAAGGACTTGGCTATATCGGCGAAGGTAAAGGCATCACGGTAAACGCGTACGCGCTTTTGAAGGAAATATAAATATGGCAACGAAAAACAAAGCTCCCACTACGCAATTCGTTTGTTCGGTATGCGGTTACGCTGCGCCGAAATGGTTGGGCAAATGCCCCGATTGCGGCAATTTCAATACGATGCAGGAAGAAGTCGTCCGCGCGGCGGAAGTAACCGCGCAAACGCGAACGGGCGTTTCCACGATGAAAACGCGCGCGCTTCCGCTTTCGCAAATCGGTTATGAAAAATTTGACCGCGTCAAAAGCGGCATATCCGAATTTGACACGGTGCTTGGCGGCGGTATCGTTCGCGGTTCGCTCGTTTTGCTCGGCGGCGATCCGGGGATCGGAAAATCCACCCTTTTAACGCAGGTTGCTGCACATCTTTCCACCACGCAAAAGGTACTTTACGTTTCGGCGGAAGAAAGCTGTTCGCAAGTGAAAATGCGTTGCGAACGACTCGGCTTAAACTCGGAAAATTTATACCTGCTTAACGAAACCTGCTTGGAAGATATCGAAACGGCGATCGAAGATCACCAAACGGTGATCGTGGATTCCGTGCAAGCAGTGTACACCGAAACGCTGTCGTCCGCAGCGGGAAGCGTGGGGCAGGTACGAGAATGCGCCGCAAAACTGATGCGTATCGCCAAATCGAGAAACGTGACCTTTTTCATCATCGGACACGTCACCAAGGAAGGTGCGTTGGCTGGTCCGAAAGTATTAGAGCATATTATGGACACGGTGCTGTATTTTGAAGGACAGCAAGAAGATAATTACCGCTTGCTCCGCGCCGTGAAAAACCGTTTCGGTTCAGCGCAGGAAGTAGGCGTGTTCGAGATGACCGACCGCGGCATTACGAGCGTGCGCGATTATTCCAACCTGTTTTTATCCGAAACGCGCGGCGTGGCGGCAGGCTCGGCGGTTACGCCGTCCGAAAGCGGCAACCGCTGTATGAACGTGGAAATTCAAACGCTGATTTCCAAAACGGCGTTCGGCGCGCCGCGGCGAATGAGTCTTGGCGTGGACTATAACAAGCTCGTCGTGCTGATCGCGGTACTCGAAAAACGGTGCGGTATCCCCTTTTTCGCTTCGGACGTATACGTGAACGCGATGGGCGGGATCAAATTGAACGAACCGTCCGTCGACCTTGCGATATGCGCCGCGCTGGCAAGCGCGGCGAATGATATCCCTATCGATCGCTATACCGCGGTGTTCGGCGAAGTGGGCTTAACGGGGGAAATCCGTCCCGTGCATTATGCCGAAAAACGCGTAAACGAGTGTTTGAAAACGGGTTTTAAGCGGGTGATTTTACCCGCCAAAAACGTCAAGACGTGTCAAAAATACGCCGACCAAATCGAGCTCGTTCCCGTGCAATACGTCGGGCAAATGATTAAAGTATTAAATCTTAAAAGTGAAGCAGGTACGCGTTGAACGCGTACCTGCTTTGCTTTTTATAATAATTTCGCTATTAAATTCTCTCTGCTTTCCGCCGATAAATACGCAGGCGGGATATCGAGCAAGGTTTTACAACCGCAAACGCCTTCTTTTTGCAAACGGTACGCCGCTCTCGCGCAAGCCACGAGCACCGAAGCCGTAAATTCTGCGTTGGATTCGAGCTTTAAGGAATACTCGACGACGTGTTTATTCCCGTTCCCCGTTACGCCGCTGCGAACGACCACGCCGCCGTGCGGCAATCCCGCGTGCTTTTCGTTAAGCTCTCGTTGGGAAATAAAATGCACCGTCGTATTATATTCGTCGAAATAGTTGGGCATCGTCTTGATTTCACGTTCGATGCGCGCCTGATCCACGCCGTCCGCCACCACGACGAAACATTCTCTTTCGTGTTTTTCACGAGTAGTAAGCGTGGGATTTTCACCCTTTCTGACCGCTTCCAACGCACTTTCGATGGGAATGGTGTATTGCTTCGCGTCTACTACCCCGTCTATACGCCGAATGGCGTCCGAATGTCCTTGGCTCACACCCTTACCCCAAAAGGTATAGTCCTTGCCGTCGGGTAAAATTGCCAACCCGTACGCGCGGGCAAGCGAGAACATTCCAGGATCCCAACCCGCGGAAATGACGGCTACCGTGTTCCCCGCTTTCGCCGCTTGGTCTACGTTTTGTAAATGCTGCGGGATTTTCGCGTGGGTGTCGAAGCTGTCCACGAGCGTAAAGTTCTTTGCTAGCGCGGGCGTTTGCACGGGCAAATCGGTAGAACTCCCGCCGCAAAGAATCATAACGTCGATTTCGCCTTGCATTTTCAATGCGTCGTCACACGCGTACACGGGCAAGCCCGTGACCGTTTGTAAGGTTTTGGGATCGCGGCGAGTAAAGACGCCAACAGCGGTCATATCGGGATTTTTTGCGATCGCTTGCTCTACGCCGCGCCCCAAGTTCCCGTAGCCGTAAATACCTATACGAATATTCATATATTTCTCCTTAACTACCTTTTATTTCTTATAGCATACCCGCCGTTCTTGATATCAAAACGGCGGGTAGTCTTTTGTCACTTAAAACATTTCCACGTACGCATCGCGTTCTGCACCGACGGATACGTATTTAATCTTGCAATCGCAAGCCTTTTCGATATATTCGATATACGCAAGCGCTTCCTTGGGCAAGTCTTCCTTTTTACGGCATTTGGAAATATCGCAATTCCAACCCTTTACTTTTTCAAAGACGGGTTTGCAATCGTCCAAAACGTCGATAAACGGGAATTCGTGGATAACCTTGCCGTCAAGCTCGTACGCAACGCAAATTTCGATTTCTTCATAACCCGATAAAACGTCCATTTTCGTAAGCGCGATTTCCTTTGCGCCTTGGCAACGGATCCCGTAACGGGAAGCCACTACGTCGAAAGGGCCGACTCTTCTCGGTCTACCCGTCGCCGCGCCGTATTCCCCGCCAAGGTCACGCAAATATTTTGCTTTTTCGTCAAAATATTCCGCCGTGAAAGGTCCTTCGCCTACGCAGGTCGAGTACGCTTTCATAATACCGATAGAGTTATCGAGCTGTAACTGCGGAACGCCCGCACCGATCGGCGCGTACGCCGCGATCGTCGAAGACGACGACGTGTAAGGGTGGATACCGAAATCGATATCGCGCATTGCGCCAAGCTGGGCTTCAAACATAATGTTCTTACCTTCGTCGTTGGCTTTGGTAAGATACAAGCCCGTATCGCAAATAAAGTCTTTCAACGGCGCGCCGTATTCTTCAAAATACGCGATAATGTCTTCCGTTTTCACCGCTTCCGCCTTATAACCGCCTACGACGGTAAGGTTTTTCCATTCCACGATATCTGCAACACGCGCGTATAATTTTTCGGTATTGAGAAGCTCGCCCATACGGAACGCTTTTTTGTAATATTTATCCGCGTAAACGGGCGCGATACCGCGACGGGTAGAACCGAATTTTTTGCCTGCAAGTCTGTCTTCTTCCAAGCAGTCCTGCAATACGTTATACGGCATTGTAATAACCGCGCGATCGGAAATTTTAAGATTTTCGGGCGTAATTTTGATCCCCGCTTCTCTCAATTTCGCTATTTCCCCGCAAAGGTGCTTAATATCGATAACCATACCGGGACCCATAACGTTGACGACTTCTTCCCGTAAAATCCCCGACGGCAACAAATTCAAAATGAATTTTCCGCGTTCGTTGATAACGGTGTGTCCCGCGTTGTTTCCGCCTTGATAACGACAAACGACGTCAAAGCTTTGCGAAAGCAAATCAACCATTCTGCCTTTGCCTTCGTCACCCCAGTTGATACCGCAAATAGATGTGAGCATATTCTATATTCTCCTTTCGTTTTTCCATTCAAACCGCAAAAAAGCAAGCGTTTATTCTCCCCGTTTTACACGAAGATGACAAAACACTTTCTTTCATAGCACTTTATTATAGCTTATTTTTTTGAAGTTGTCAAGTCCTTACACGGCTTGTTATCCCTTTTTACGCAAATTTACGAGTTTTTTCACGAGCGCGCATTGCCAAGACTTTGGCAAAAGCGCAAGCAGCGCAAGCCCCAAGTGCCGATTTTTTACGTACTCGTATTTCGGGCGTTTCTTTAACACGATTTTATACACGAATACCGCAAGCTTTTCCGCAGGCATCGGCTTGCCCGTGAATTTTGCCACCAACGCGCAAAAGTTTTCAGACTGCTCTTTATACAGCTCCGTTTTCTCGCAAAGCCGTTTGGTTGCAACCGCGCTCCCTTTGGCAAGCTCCGTTTCCACCGCGCCAGGGCGCAGGGTGATTACTCTTTGCCCTAACAAATTCAGCTCTTGCCGAAGCGCGTGCGCGTAACAATCCAACGCGCTTTTGCTGACGTTGTAAATCCCGTTAAAGGGTAGCGGCGCACCCGCTGCCACTTCGCTCGTGGTGACAAGGATTTTGCCGTTTGGTTGCAGCAACGAATGAAAGGTTTTATTGACGAGCATCGCGCCCAAAAGATTGATTTCAAACAACCGTTTTAATTTCGCGTAATCTTCTTCGATAAACGAGCCCATCGTATGCACGCCCGCAAAATTCAAAATCGCGTCCAAACGCACGCCCTTTTTTCGCAGCTCTTCCGCAATCGCAAGCAAGCGTTCTTCATCCGTAATATCCGCTTCAAACGCCGTGCCCGTATCGGATAAACGCAAATCCAACGCGTACACGGTATGCCCGTTTCGAGAAAAAACTTTCGCGACGGCGTTACCGATTCCCGCCGCCGCGCCCGTAATAAGCACCGTTAATTTCTTTTCGTCTTTCATTTCGCTTGCTCCTTATTCGCTTTTTATTATAGCTTCGTTGCGGGCTATTCGTCAAGCGTTTTCCATCTTTTTCGACCAAAAACGCCAAAAATCCGCTCAAAAAACGGTTTTTTGCGTATTTTTCACAATATTTTTTGCTTTCGCCTATTGACAAACGCAAAAAAAAGGGGTATGATAGTATAAATAAAATAAAGATAAGGAGAAAAGAATATGTATTGTAGAGAATGCGGACAAAAACTCACCCTGCGTTTTTGCGAAAATGAAGGACTTATTCCCTATTGCGACAAATGTGAATCGTATATGTTCCCGCAATTTTCCGTAGCGGTGTCTATGGTCGTAACCAACCGCGCGCAAGACAAAATTTTGCTTGCAAAGCACGTCGAAGACGAAGACTTTATCCTGTTTGCGGGGTATATTAAAAAGGGTGAAAACGCCGAAAAAACCATTCCCAGAGAAATCAAGGAAGAACTCGGCTTAAACGTCGTCAAAGCGAAATATATGTCGTCGCGCTACCACGGCCGTAAAGAAGTGTTGATGCTCAACTTCGTCGTAATCGTCGAAGACGCGCCCATCAAGCTCAAAGAAGACGAAGTTTCCGAAGCGCGTTGGTGTACGCCCGAAGAAGCACTCGCGCTCATTCGCAAAAACACGACGGCGGAATTTTTCTTAAACAACGCCGTCCGCGAACTGAAAAAGAAAATTTAATCGTTCTAAAACGCGAAAAGGTGCGCTACGAATGAGCGCATCTTTTTTCTTTATTTGTAAATACTCGACAAATTTCGCGCGCGTAACCTTGACATTCGTTTTGTTTTTTGATATACTATAAAGGATAATAGATACAGAAGGTAGTTATGAATAAAATTGGTTTTGACAATAAGAAATACCTGTCTATGCAATCGGAAAAAATCGCGGAGCGTATTCAAGCGTTCGGCGATAAACTGTATTTGGAATTCGGCGGAAAGCTTTTCGACGATTACCACGCTTCTCGGGTTTTGCCGGGGTTTGAGCCTGACAGTAAAATTAAAATGTTATTAAAGCTGAAAGACGTTGCAGAAGTGCTCGTCGTTATCAGCGCAAACGATATTATTAAAAATAAATACAGAAGCGATCTCGGCATCACCTACGACGCCGACGTTATTCGCTTAATCGATATTTTTAAGGAACAAGGCTTGTTCGTTGGAAGCGTGGTTATGACGATGTATTCCCCGCAACCGAGCGTGGACGGCTTTGTCAAACGTTTGAACAATCTCGGTATTCGCGTGTACAAGCATTACGCAATCGAAGGCTATCCCCACGACGTGCAAAAAATCGTGAGCGAAGACGGCTACGGCAAAAACGAGTATATTCCCACTTCCCGCCGTTTGGTTGTCGTGACCGCCCCTGGACCTGGGAGTGGTAAAATGGCGACCTGTTTATCCCAGCTCTATCACGAAAATCAACGCGGGGTAAAAGCGGGTTATGCGAAATTTGAAACCTTCCCCATTTGGAATTTGCCCCTTTCCCACCCCGTGAATTTGGCGTACGAAGCGGCAACAGCGGATTTGAACGACGTGAATATGATCGATCCGTACCATTTGGAAGCATATAACGAGCTTGCTGTCAATTACAACCGCGACGTAGAAATTTTTCCCGTCGTGGCGGCAATGCTTGAAAAGATTTTAGGCTATTCCCCCTACCGTTCGCCGACGGATATGGGCGTAAATATGGCAGGCAACTGCATGATGGACGACGAAGCCTGCAAAGCGGCTTCCAAAGCCGAAATTATCCGTCGTTATTACGCCGCTCTTTGCGACGCACGAAAGGGCAGAATCGGCAAAGATGTGGTATCGAAAATTGAGCTTTTAATGAGCAAATCAGGCGTAACGCAAAACGAACGGAAAGCAGTTGCGCCAGCCCTTCAAAAAGCGGAAGCAACGGGCAAGCCCGCCGCCGCTATCGAGCTCAACGACGGCACAATCGTCACGGGAAAAACGGGCGACTTGCTCGGCGCAAGCGCGGCTTGTCTTTTGAACGCGCTCAAAGTCTTGGGCGGCATTGACGATAGCGTGCATCTCATTTCCCCGACGATTATCGAGCCTATGCAATATCTCAAAGTGCATCATATGGGGTCAACCAACCCCCGTTTACATACGGACGAAATTTTGATGGCGCTTTCCATTTGCGCCGTCAACGACCCGATGGCAAAGCTGGCAATCGAGCAGTTGGATAAACTGAAAAACTGCGAAATCCACTCCACCGTCATTTTAGCGCACGTGGACGAGCGTACTTTCAAATCGCTCGGTATGCACGTCACCTGCGAACCGCAAAAATAAACAATCCGAGCCCGAAGCGTTCCGCTTCCGGCGCCTGTTTTTTTTCAGGCAAATTCATATCG
>JAZLDG010000023.1:0-30568 GCA_045614565.1 Candidatus Scatosoma sp.
CCCTCAACCGAATACTTCTTGTTGCAGATGATACGGTGGAGTACGTCCATAAGGATACGGCGCAGGAACTCGGGCTTCGCTACGCTTACCGATAAGAGAGCCTTGCCTTTCTTGGTGTAAAGGTCAAGCAAATATGCGACGTCGTGATTATTGCACTTATAGCAATTTTCTTCGGTAGGCTCGTTGTCGATAATCTTCGGGCTGAACACGATATGGTCGATAACCGTTTGCAACGCCTTGCAAAGCTGGGTATTGCTGGTAGGCGTTTTGCCAAGCTCGACTTCTTGCGCCTTTTTATCCAAATAATAGGTTTTCGCAAGTTTCTGCATATCTTCCTTGCCGTATCCAAGCTCGATAGCGGCACGCAAGCAAAGCAACTGATTGAGTTTATTGCCCCACGCTTCCCATTCGGTATCCAACTCCGCGTACTTGCAGAATTTGAGTAAGTAGATTTGACGGTCTTTTTCCCCCGTTTCGATACCCGTCATAATGCCTTTGTCGTCCGTCTTGACCTTATGCGTAGGCACTTTGAACGAATGCATAGTGATTGCTTCGATGATGGGGCTTTCTTTTTCGCAAAGCGACTTGAACACTTGCTTTTGATACAAGTCGATGTATTGCTTTTCAAAGCCTTTTAACGCTACTTCTGCGCCGATAGCTTCTTCCGTTTTGCCTGCCTTTACGAACGTTGCGATGTCCTTGATTGCCTTTTCGATGCCAGCCTTGACATCTTCCATTTTGAGAGATATTGATTTTGCACCCCCTATCATTTTGGGAGATATTGACACCCTAACACACAAGAAGGACATACCAAACGGATGTGTCCTTTTTGTTGAAGGCTAAAAATAGTGAAAAAATATAATTGTACTTTTTCATACTTCGTTATGTTTTTTTGCAAAGTAAAACACGCTCTTGGCAAACACCAAGAGCGTGTAGGTTTTGCGTTGCTATTAAATAAATAAAATTAAGGCGAAAAATACCGTGTATGCGCTGAATAAAACGAGCGGGAAGATTTTACGGGCGATCAACGCTATAAGCGTGAATACGGCGGCGGCAATGAAATAAATCCAAGTCGCCACGACGCCGAACGGCGCGATAAACAAATAAAAAATAAAATACACCAAACCCGCGATAGAGCCCAGCGTGGTGAATAAGCCTTCCAGCTCACCATCGTTAAACCAAACGAGTAAAGAGCCGAGTGTAGTCAAAGCGGTGATAATAAATAATATCCAAGCAAAAACTTCCATAGTTTTTTCTCCTTATATGCAATATTATACACCCACTTACTAAATTTTTCAAGGATTTAACGGGGTCAAAACGCATAAATTTCAAAAAAAATATACAATCACACCTTTTTCCCTCGCTCGCATATATTATATTATGAAAATAGTAGAGTATGATAGAGAAGCCGCGGTAGCGTACGCTCGGCAATGGGCGTTTTCACAAAATCCCGCCTACTTTAATTTCGATCGGTTAGGTGGCGATTGCACGAATTTTGCTTCGCAATGTCTGTTTGCGGGGAGCAAGGTTATGAATTATACGCCCGTATTCGGTTGGTTTTACCGTTCGGCGAATGAGCGTACGGCGTCGTGGACGGGTGTGGAATATTTCTACAATTTTCTCACGCAAAACGAGAGTGGAATAGGGAACGGTGCAGGGCCGTTTGCGGAAGAAACGACGATAGATAAGCTACAAATCGGAGATTTCGTACAGCTTGGTCGGGATACCGGCGACTTTTACCATACGCCTGTCGTGGTTGGTTTTTCGCGGGGAGTGCCGCTTGTGGCGGCGCATACGTACGACGCGTTTAACCGTTCCTTAAACACGTACCGTTTCGAGCGAATACGTTGTTTACACGTACTTGGCGTACGGGAAGCGGACGGCGACTAAAAAATTCCTATAAAAACCCGCAAAAAAATGCGTTCGTTCGGTTGCTTTTTTTGCGGGCTTTTGTTATAATATTATATAGGGAAACGTGGGGAAAAGATAAACGAAAGAAAAACGCTGTACGGAAAAGGAACTCGTTTATGGTGCATTTACGCAAAAAAGGAATGTTTAACGTTGCTTCGTCCCGATTGTTGGGCGGTGGTTTCGTCGGGCAAAAAACGCCTTTTTTCGGGTGTAAAGCAGCCGTTTTTCACGAAAAAACAAGATAACTACATAGGTGCAACGCAAGTTGCACCTATTACTTTTTCAAAGGAGATAAGATATGAGCAAAGTTGGTATTTTAATGGGCAGCAAATCGGACTTCGACGTGGTGAAACCCGCGGTCGCGGTTTTGAAGAAATTTGGAGTGGAAACGGAAGTCAGAGTGATTTCCGCGCACCGTACGCCCGACGAAGCACACGAGTTTGCTGCGACGGCAAGAGAAAAGGGAATGGAAGTCATTATTTGCGCGGCTGGTAAAGCGGCGCACCTTGGCGGCGTAATCGCCGCGCTCACGACGCTTCCCGTGATCGGTTTGCCCGTAAAAACGGATATGATGGGCGGGCTGGACAGCTTGCTTTCCATCGTGCAAATGCCCGCGGGGATTCCCGTGGCGACCGTGGGTGTAAACGGCGGCGAAAACGCGGGGCTTTTGGCACTGCAAATTTTGGGAATTAAATACCCCGAAATCGCGGAACAGCTCGCGCAGTATAAAACGGCAATGAAAGATAAGATCAACGCGGACGACGAAGCGTTGCAGCAGTTGCTTTAATAGGAGAAAGAATATATGGCTGTATTCGGTATTTTCGGCACGAAAACGGCAAACGTTGCGTCAAGTACGTATTACGGTTTATACGCTTTGCAACACAGGGGACAAGCGTCAAGCGGTATCGTCGTGAACGACGACGGCGTTTTCCATTCTTTCAAGGATTCGGGCATTGTAAACGAAGTCTTTACGACGGGTGTAATCGACAATCTCGGTCGCGGACAAATGGCACTTGGGAACGTCCGCTACGGCACGTCCAAAACCAAAGACCGTATCAACGCCGAGCCTATGCTCGTCAACCATATTAAAGGCCGTTTGGCGATTTCCCACGACGGTGCGCTCGTTAATTATTCCGAGCTTCGCAAGGAACTGGAATTAGAAGGCGCGATTTTTCATACGTCCAACGATATAGAAGTCATTGCGTATATGATAACCAAAGCCCGTTTGACCGCATCCTCGACGGAAGAAGCGATCAGTAGGGCTATGGACCGCTTGGCAGGCGGATATTCCTTACTCGTAATGTCGCCGCAAAAGTTGATCGCGGCGCGCGACGAGAACGGTTTGCACCCCCTTTGCTACGGCGTACGCGACGACGGGGAATACGTGGTCGCGAGCGAGAGTTGCGCGCTCAATACCGTAGGCGCAAACTTCGTAAGAGAGCTTGACCCTGGTGAAATCGTAATCTTTTCCAAGGAAGGCGTAAAAAGTATTCGCGAGCATTGCGACAAAAAGCCCGAACGGCTTTGCGTGTTCGAGTATTTGTACACGGCTCGTCCCGATTCCGTTATCAATAACTGTTCGGTGCATTTGGCAAGAAAACGCGCGGGCGCGTTTTTGGCAAAGGCGCACCCCGTGGAAGCGGACGTCGTCATCGGTGCACCTGATTCGGGGATTGACGCGGCGATCGGCTACGCGGAAGAATCGGGTATTCCGTACGGACTTGGACTTATTAAAAATAAATATATCGGCAGAACCTTTATCGATCCTGGTCAAAACGTGCGGGAAGACAAGGTTAAAATCAAGCTCAATCCCGTTGCGGAAACGGTACGCGGTAAACGCGTAATACTCGTAGACGATTCCATCGTTCGCGGTACGACCTGCGTTCGCGTGGTTAAGCTTCTTCGCGACGCGGGGGCGAAAGAAATTCATATCCGTTCGTCCGCGCCTGCGTTTTTGAATCCTTGCTACTACGGTACGGATATCGGATCGAGAGAAGAATTGATCGCTTGTAAGTATACGCCCGAAGAAATGGCAAAGCTGTTCGGCGCGGATTCGGTGGGCTTTTTGCCTTTGGAAGACGTCGTAAAGCTTGGCGAGTCGGGGACTTGCAAAGGGTATTGCAAGGCTTGCTTCGACGGCGAATATCCCACGGAAATTCCTAAGGATAACGGCGAGTGCAAGTACGATTATAAAATATCCGAAAATAAATAATTTCACGAAAAAATATAAAATGGAGAAAATAAAATGGCTATTTCTTACAAAGACAGCGGCGTAGACGTAACGCGGGGTTACAAAGCCGTAGAATTGATGAAAAAACACGTAAAATCCACCTACAACGAAAACGTTATCGGCGACCTTGGATCGTTCGGCGGCTTCTTCTCGATTGCAAACGAGAAAATGGAAGAACCCGTACTCGTTGCGGGTACGGACGGCGTAGGCACGAAGCTCAAATACGCGTTCGTGCTTGAAAAACACGACACGATCGGTATTGACGCCGTAGCAATGTGCGTAAACGATATCGTTTGTCAAGGTGCAAAACCCTTGTTCTTCTTGGACTATTACGCTTGCGGAAGATTGTATCCTGAAGCGGAATCGGAAGTAGTAAAGGGTATTGCGGAAGGTTGTAAACAAGCAGGTTGCGCGTTGATCGGCGGTGAAACGGCGGAAATGCCCGGTTTCTATCCCGACGGCGAATACGACCTTGCGGGTTTTGCGGTCGGTATCGTAGACAAGAAAAAGGTTATCAACGGTAAGAATATCGTTGCGGGCGACGTTTTGATCGGCTTGAAATCGACGGGCGTACACTCCAACGGTTATTCGCTCGTTCGTAAACTGTTTGGTGATAGCGATAAAGCGGCTTTGGAAGCTTACGATGAAGAACTCGGCGCGTCGGCGGCAGAAGTGTTGTTGAAGCCTACGAGAATTTACGTCAAGAGCATTTTAGAACTTATCTCCAAGGTCGAAGTCAAAGGTATCGCGCATATCACGGGCGGCGGGTTTATCGAGAATATTCCCAGAATTTTACCCGACGGCGTAGCCGCGGAAATCGATAAGAAATCCTACGAAGTACCCGCGGTATTCCAAGTAATGCAAAAGCGCGCGGGCATTACCGACGAACAAATTTACAATACCTTTAATATGGGTATCGGTATGGTCGTATGCGTTGCGCCCGAAAACGTAGAAGCGGCGATGGCGTCGCTCAAAGCAACAGGTGAAGAAGTGGTTGTAATCGGTAAAACGGTTGCGGGCAAAGGCGTGATTTTGAAATGAAAAAAATAGCGGTATTCGCTTCGGGCGGCGGCACGGATTTTCAATCCGTGATCGACGCTAACGAAGCCGAACAATTTTGTGAGATAGCTTATCTCGTGGCGTCCAAGCCCCAAATCGGGGCGATTTCCCGTGCGGAAAAGCACGGGATTGAAACGCTCGTTTACGATAAAACGGCGGAAAGCAAGGACGATTTTTACGCGCGCGTAGCAAAAACGCTCAAAAGCGACGGCGTGGAATATATCGTTTTGGCGGGTTGGCTGCTCGTCGTGCCCGCAAGCTTTATTCAAGAATTTGAAAACCGTATTATCAATGTGCATCCTTCGCTCATTCCGTCCTTTTGCGGTATGGGCTATTACGGATTAAAAGTACATACGGCGGCGATCGAGTACGGTGTTAAGGTAAGCGGCGCGACCATTCATTTCGTAGAAGCGGACGTAGACGGCGGAGCGATTATTATGCAACGCACGGTCGAAGTCAAGGACGACGACACGCCCGAAAGCTTACAGGCGCGGATTTTACAGGAAGAACATAAGGCTTTACCCCTTTGCGTGAAATTGCTTTGCCAAGGCAAAATTCAAAAAGACGGGCGCAAGGTAAAAGTAGAATTATAATCATTACGGAGAAAGAAAAGTATGAACGTTTTAGTGATCGGCAACGGCGGGAGAGAACACGCAATCGTGCAAGCGCTCAAAAAATCGCCGAAAGTGGATAAAATTTATGCAATGAAAGGAAACGCAGGGATCGGTGAAATTGCCGAGCTCGTCAACGTGGATTATTGCGATATCAAAGCGGTTGGCGAATGGGTGGATAATCACAAGGAAATCGATTATACGGTGATTGCACCCGACGATCCGCTTGCGCTTGGGCTTGCGGACGAGCTGGAAGCGCGCGGACACCGCGTATTCGGGCCGAGAAAGAACGCCGCGATTATTGAAGCGAGTAAGGCTTTTTCCAAGGAATTGATGAAAAAATATGGTATTCCCACGGCGAAGTACGAAACCTTTTCCGATTATGAAGAAGCGAAAAAATACGTGGAAAATTGCGAAATCCCCGTCGTATTAAAAGCGGACGGGCTTGCGCTTGGCAAGGGCGTACTCATTTGCAAAACGCGGGAAGAAGCGTTGGCGGGCATAAAAGAAATGATGCTCGATAAAAAATTCGGCACGGCGGGCAACAAGGTCGTCGTAGAAGAATTTTTAGAAGGACCCGAAGTTTCCGCGCTTGCGTTTACCGACGGAAAAACGATTAAGCCGATGATTACGAGCTGCGACCATAAACGCGCGTACGATAACGACGAAGGCTTGAACACGGGCGGTATGGGCACGTTTGCGCCTGCACCTTTCTACGGGGAAAAGACGCAAGAAGAAGTAATGGAAAAGATAATGAAGCCTACCGTGTACGCGATGAACGCGGAAGGACGCACCTTTAAGGGCGTTTTGTATTTCGGGCTTATGAAGACCAAGGACGGTATGAAAGTCATCGAATACAACTCCCGTTTCGGCGATCCCGAAACGCAGGTTATCCTGCCGATGCTCAAAACCGATCTTATGGATATTTTTGAAGCGGTCACGGACGAGCGTTTAGAAGATATCGATATCGAATGGGATACGGGCGCGTGCGTATGCGTGGTACTTGCAAGCGGCGGTTATCCCGAAGCTTACGAGAAAGGCAAGGAAATTAACGTTGGGAATTTGGACGAAGGGATAGTGCTTTGCCACGCAGGTACGGCTTTGAAAGATAATAAGCTCGTCACGAGCGGCGGTCGGGTTTTGGGAGTATGCGCCAAGGGCGAAACGATCGAAGCCGCGCGGAAAAAAGCATACGCGAACGTGGAAAAGATTTCCTTTGATAAAATGCACTACCGTCAAGATATTGGAATTAAATACAAGGATATAAGCAGAGAGTGAGGATATTATGATTTACAGAATTTTCGTTGAAAAGAAAGATAACGTACAGGCAAGAAAAGAACAAGCGGATATTAAGACGCTGCTTAACATCAACGCGGAAGATTTCCGTTTGATTTTGCGTTACGACGTAGAAGGGTTGGAAGAAGCGGAGCTTACCGCCGCGCTCGGTACGGTATTTTCCGAACCGCCCGTAGACGACGTGTATTTGGAAGACTTGGATATTCCCGAAGGCTATAAAGCTTTTGCCGTCAGCTATTTGACGGGACAATACGACCAACGCGCGGATAGCGCGGCACAATGCGTACAGCTTTTGACGAGAAAGGCTCGTCCTATGGTGAAATGTGCAAGGGTGTATTTGGTGAAAGGGGTTACGGACGAAGAAATCGTTGCGATTAAAAAGCATATTATCAACCCCGTAGAAAGCGAAGAAGTGGGTTTTGAAAAACCGAAAACGCTCGTAAGAGAAACGGTGGAAGGCGCGCCCGTGGCTACCGTGGACGGGTTTATCGATATGACGGACGAAGAAATCGCTACGTATCATAAGTCTATCGGTTTTGCGATGAGCAAGCTTGATTTGGCGTTCGTCCGCGATTATTTCAAGGGCGAAAAGCGCAATCCCACGGAAACGGAATTGAAAGTAATTGATACCTACTGGTCGGACCATTGCCGTCACACCACCTTTGCGACGGAATTGAAGAACGTGAAAATCCAGTCGGAAAACACGACGATTGAAAAGGCGTATCATTTGTATGAAGATCTTTACAAGGAATTAAACGGAAACCGTCCCGACAAATATCCCTGTCTTATGGACCTTGCCACGATTGCGGCGAAAAAGCTCAAAAAGGACGGCAAGCTGGACAATTTGGATATTTCCGACGAAATCAACGCTTGCTCTATTTGTATCGAAGCGGAAATCGACGGTAAAATGGAACAGTATTTGGTTATGTTCAAAAACGAAACGCATAATCACCCCACGGAAATCGAGCCGTTCGGCGGCGCGGCGACCTGTCTTGGCGGCGCAATTCGCGACCCGTTGAGCGGTAGAACGTACGTGTATCAGGCGATGCGCGTTACTGGTGCGTCCGATCCCCGTGAAAAGCTCGAAGATACGCTTGCGGGTAAATTGCCCCAACGCGCGATTACGCAACGCGCGGCGGCGGGCTTCTCGTCGTACGGTAACCAAATCGGTCTTGCGACGGGTATCGTAGACGAAGTATATCACGAAGGCTATAAAGCGAAGCGTTTGGAAACGGGCTTTGTCGTAGGCGGCGCGAGAAAGGAAATGGTATACCGCGAAGCGCCCAAGGCTGGGGACGTAATCGTTCTTCTCGGCGGTGAAACGGGTCGCGACGGGTGCGGCGGTGCAACGGGTTCGTCCAAGGCGCACGATTCCCATTCGGTGGAAACTTGCGGCGCGGAAGTGCAAAAGGGTAACGCGCTTACGGAAAGAAAACTCCAACGCTTGTTCTTGAATAAGGAAGCAACGAGAAAAATCAAAAAATGTAACGACTTCGGCGCAGGCGGCGTTTCGGTTGCGATCGGCGAGCTTGCGGACGGCTTGAATATCTATTTGGATAAAGTACCCAAAAAATACGAAGGCTTGAACGGTACGGAGCTTGCGATTTCCGAATCGCAAGAACGTATGGCTGTCGTCGTGGCGGAAAAGGATGTAGACGCGTTTATTGCGCTTGCCGCGGAAGAAAACCTTGCGGCTACCCCCGTAGCGGTGGTTACGGACACGGGCAGAATGGTGATGTATCTCAAAGGCAAAGCCGTCGTGGATATTTCCCGTGAATTCTTGAACACCAACGGCGTAAAACAGGAAGCTAACGTAGAAATTTGTGATAAAAAGACCAACTGGTTTGACAAGAAAGTAAACGTACCGTTCGTGGAAACCACGCAAAAAGTGCTTTCCGATTTGAACGTTTGCGCAAAGAAAGGCTTGTCCGAAACGTTCGACTCGACGATCGGCGCAAGAACGGTATATATGCCTTGGGGCGGTAAAACCCAACGCACGCCCGCAATCGCTATGGCTGCGAAAATTTGCGGCGGGGAAACGGACGTTTGTACGGTTTCCGCGTACGGCTATTCGCCCTATTTGATGGAAACGAGCCCGTTCGTCGGCGCGGTATATTCCATCGTCGGCTCGGTGTCCAAGGTCGTTGCGACGGGCGCAAAATATAGCGATATTCGCTTGACCTTGCAAGAATTTTTCCAAAGAATGACGGGCGAAGCAAAGGTATGGGGCGTACCCGCATCCGCACTCCTTGGTGCGGTTTACGCACAAATGGGGCTTGGTCTTGGCGCAATCGGCGGTAAAGACTCGATGAGCGGTACTTTTGAAAGTATCCACGTACCGCCTACGCTCATTTCGTTCGCGCTTGCACCCGCAAAGGCGAGCAAGCTCATTACGAACGTGTTGCAGGGCGGCGAAAAATTGTATCATATCCCCGTACCCAAGGACGAAAATCAAGTCCCTGATTTTGAAGCCTTGAAAAAGGTATACGAAGTCGTTTATGAAAATATTGAAAACGGGAATATTACGTTTGCTACGGTTGTAGAAAACGGCGGCGTCGGTGCAGCGGTGATTAAATCCGCTTTGGGTAACGGCGTGGGGGTAAATTTCCAAATGAACGCGGACGAATTATACAGCGAAGCGTACGGCGATCTAGTCGTTTCGTTGAAGGACGAAAACGCGATTTGCGCGTGCATTTTCAAAAAATGCGTAGGGCAGGTATGCGGTGACGCCTTTGTTTGCGGTAACGAATGCGTAGGCGTGGAAGCGGCTGCGGACGCGTATATCTCGCCTTTGGAAAGCGTATTTGCAACCACCGCTCCCGCAACGGGCAGAGCAGAATATTGCGATTATACCAAAGGACAAAAGTATACGAATATTTCGACCAAGGTTGCAAAACCCCGCGTGTTTATTCCCGTGTTCCCCGGTACGAACTGTGAACTCGATACTGCGAGAAAATTTGTTCTTGCAGGCGCGGAAGTGGAAACGGTCGTCGTAAGAAACCGTAGCGCGGCGGATATCGAAGAAAGCGTTGAGCGTATCGTCAAAGCGATTAAAAACGCGAACATCGTGGCGTTCCCCGGCGGCTTCTCCGGCGGTGACGAGCCTGACGGAAGCGGTAAATTTATTGCTACGACCTTCCGTAACCCGTATATTGCCGAACAGCTCGAAGAGCTTTTGAATAATCGCGACGGTTTGGCGCTCGGTATTTGTAACGGCTTCCAAGCTTTGATTAAGCTCGGGCTCGTGCCGTACGGTCACGTAAAGGAAATGAACGCACAGTCGCCGACGTTGACCTTTAATAACATTTCCCGTCACGTATCTACGATCGTAGACGTACGCGTAGCGTCCAACCTTTCGCCTTGGCTTTCCGCTTGTAAGGTGGGCGAAGTGTACAAAGTACCCGTTTCCCACGGCGAAGGTAAGATCGTTGCTCCGCTTGCGGCGTTGGAAGAAATGAAGAAAAACGGTCAAATCGCAACGCAATACGCCGACCTTGACGGCAACGCAACGATGCTTTCGCCGTTCAATCCCAACGGCTCGACGTGGGCAATCGAAGGGATTACTTCTCCCGACGGCAGAGTGCTTGGTAAGATGGGTCACAGCGAACGTATCGGCGATAACTTGTATAAGAACGTAGAAGGTAACTTCGATATGAAAATTTTTGAAAGCGGGGTACGCTATTTCAAATAATTTGACAGGGGGCTGACAATGATAGATATTCATACGCACGTTTTACCGAATATCGACGACGGGGCGGAAGATATTTCCGTCTCCGCCGAGCTTTTGCGCCTTGCTGTAAATCAAGGCGTAAAGGAAATCGTTTTTACGCCGCATTATTATGGCAAAAACACCGTGGAAGAATTTATCGTACAACGAAACGTAGCGATGGACAAAATTCGCGATACTCTTCCAAATGGAATGAAAGCGCGTATGGGCGCGGAAGTGTTATTGACGGGCGTGAACGATCCGACGGACGAACAGCTTTGTTCGCTCGCAATCGAAGGTACGAAATGCGTGCTTGTAGAATTTCCGTACGCGGGTAAAATTTCGCAACGCTTGTTCGACCGCTTGGCGGATTTTGTTTCCGAAACGGGTTATTCGCCTATCGTGGCGCATATTGAACGGTATGAAGAGATTTTGCAAAATCCCGCGATTGCGTCGTGGCTTGCAAAACTCGGTTGTTTTATTCAGGTAAATACCAGCGCGTTTATAGATAAACGTTCAAGACGGTTTGTTTTTGCACTTTTGAAGCACGGTTTGGTGCATTGCGTGGGCACGGACGCACACGATATAGGGCTTCGCGGGTATGATTATGCGGAAGCCGAAAATGCAATTTTGAAAAAAGGCTTCGTGGACGAGTGGACGGAAATTCAATGGTGTATGAAGCGAATTTTGGCTGGCGAAGCGGTGTTGAAAACGTACGGTCAAGTCCGAAAAATCGGGAAATTTTACTTTTAAGGTAAAATTTGCACCTGAAAAGCAGTTGTATTTTTTACGTAAAAATGCTACAATATAAAAAATGAAATAAAGGAGAAGAAGTTTATGGCTAAAATTACTGCGGATACCTTAATTGCAGATTGCTTGCAAATCAACCCGAATGCGCCTGAAATTTTGATGGCGGCGGGAATGCATTGTTTCGGTTGCGCTATGGCGCACGGAGAAACGGTTGCCGAAGCGGTTGCCGTTCACGGTGAAGACCTTGACGCGTTGCTTGCAAAGCTTAACGAAGGGTTAGAAGACTAAAAAAGAAAAAGACGGGTGACCGTCTTTTTTATTTTGCGTTGAAATTTTTTCATTTTTGTCTAAAAACAGTTGATATTCCCAAAAAAATGTGATATACTACATAAGCGAAACGTGATAAACGTTTTTTGGTAAATCCACCAAGCGATTAAAAAGTCCTGTTACATAGTAGCAGATACCCGATAAAAAATTGAAACGGCCTTATGGTCAAGCGGTTAAGACGACGCCCTCTCACGGCGTAAACTCGGGTTCGAGTCCCGATAAGGTCACCACGAATGCCACCCGATAGGGTGGCTTTTTTCGTGGTGCCTTATCGGGAAAGACGAAGGACCCGACGGGTTCGCGCGAGCAACGCTTGCGTTGCGATGCTCTGCCGAGGCTCCGCAAAGCGGAAACGGCAGATACCCGAAACGAATGCCACCCGATAGGGTGGCGTTTTTTCGTGGTGACCTTATCGGGAATAATATAAAGTAGCGTTTACAAAAGAAGCAAAATTCCCCCTTTAAGCATATAATAGTAGAAACGACCTAAAAGGAGATCGAATATGTTTTTTGATGGGGAAAATAATAAAGATTTAGGCGCAAAACCGACCGTAATCAATATACATAACGAAGCTTTACATAATAAAAACTTTCGTACGGCAATTTGGACGGGGGAATATTTACAAGTAACTGTAATGTCTATTCCCGCGGGCGGGGAAATCGGGGTGGAAAGGCACGATAATTTGGATCAATTTATCCGCATTGAAAGCGGTTGTGCCGCCGTGTACATGGGAAACACCAGACAAAATATGAAGTTCGTTGGGAAAATTGATTCCGATTACGCCATCGTTATACCCGCAGGCACGTGGCACAACGTAATCAACGCTTGCTCGTGTCCGTTGAAAGTATATTCCATTTATGCTCCGCCCCAACACCCGTTTGGAACTGTACATAAAACCAAATTAGACGCGGATTTAGCCGAAGATTAAACGAAAACCCCGCCGACCTTACAAAAGGGGCGGCGGGGACTTTTATGTGAGTTTTTAGAGCGTTGCGCCAAAATCGGAAACGATTACTTGTCCCGTGATCGCGCGCGATTCATCGCTGGCAAGGAAAAGCAAAATGTTCGCCACGTCAATGGGCATACAAGGCGTAACCGAAAGGTTCATATGCTTGTTCATTTGTCCCATCATATTCGGGTTCAACGTCTTGGGATCGGTTGTCATCGTCATCGGCGTGATGATCGTGCTGGGGTTGACGGAGTTACAACGGATTCCCGTACCCGTGAAACGAAGCGCAGTATGCTTGGTTAAACCGATTACTGCTGCTTTACTCGTTACGTAAGAAGCGCCGCCCGTACCGAATGCGCCTGCAACGGAGTCAAGGTTAATAATCGAGCCGACGTTGTTTTTCATCATTTCTTTTACAACCGTTCTCGTGCAGTATAAACAACCCTTCGTGTTGATACCGAGCACCCATTCCAAATCTTCGTCTGTACAGCAATCGATAGGCTTTAAGCCTTCTTCCAAAACCCCCGCGTTGTTTACCAAAACGTCTATTTTGCCGTACGTTTCCACGACCTTGGCTACCATTTCTTCTACCGCTTCCACTTTGGAAACGTCGCAGGGGATCGGCAACACTTCGCCGCCCGCTTCGCGGATTTTATTCGCTACTTCTTCTAATTGCGGAACGCGTCTTGCGGTGATTACCACCTTTGCGCCTTCCTTTGCAAACAATTCAGCGGTTGCCGCGCCTACACCCGAGTTTCCGCCCGTGATAATTGCTACTTTTCCTTCCAAACGTCCCATAATACGTTTCTCCTTATATCATTATTTTTTCACGAGCAAACGCTCGCAACGATTATATTATATCATATTGTTAGAATTTGTCAAGAATATTTTGGGACTTTTATTCCCCATACTGTAAAAAACGAGATATAGGGGAATAGCAATGATAAAGTTTGAAGACGTGTATGCAATTAACGTGAACGATCGGACGGAGAAAAAGGGGAATTTGACCTATCTTTCTTGGTCGTTTGCGTGGGCGGAATTTAAGAAAATTTACCCCGACGCAAGCTATAAAGTCAACGAATTTGACGGGAATTTCTGTTCTGGAAACGAAAAACTCGGGTATATGGTACAGACCCAGGTCACGGCAGGTAATCAAACGTATGAAATGTGGCTTCCCGTAATGGATATGCGCAATAACGCCGTACTGCAACCGAAAATGACGGACGTGAATAAAGCGATTATGCGTTGCTTGACGAAAAATTTGGCTATGTTCGGGCTGGGCTTGTATATTTACGCGGGAGAAGATTTGCCCGAAATGCCTAAAAATTTTGAGCCGATCACCGAACGGGAGCTTAAAGAAAAGTGGAACGTTCAAGACGTGGATAAAACGGTCAAATGGTATGAAAAACAGCTTGGCGTGCCGTTTGCGGAATGGGGCGCGGACGAGTGCGAAGCGGTACGTGCGGTATTAAAGGATCAAAAACGGAAACGTACCGCTAAAAAGACGGAAAGTTGATTTTACGGTTTTGTCATAGCATTTGGAAGGCGTCGCCACTTGTCGGCGATTCGCGCGAACCCGATGGGTTCAAGTCTATCCGTAGGAACAAAAAAAGAGAACAGGCAACAGCCTGTTCTCTTTTTTTGGTGACCCCAACGGGACTCGAACCCATGTTACCACCGTGAAAGGGTGGTGTCTTAACCGCTTGACCATGGGGCCATCTATATAAACATTGTTTGTGTTATTTGCTATGGTAGCGGCGATGAGATTCGAACTTATGACCTATCGGGTATGAACCGATCGCTCTAACCAACTAAGCTACGCCGCCATTTTGGTTGCGGGGGCAGGATTCGAACTTGCGACCTCCGGGTTATGAGCCCGGCGAGCTACCTAGCTGCTCCACCCCGCGATATCTCGTCGTTTCGAGCGGCAAATTCGCTCGTCACTCAAAACAGCTTAATCATAATACTAAAAACAAAAACATTTGTCAACTGTTTTTTCACACTTTTTCAAAAAAAATTAAAAAAATTTATTTTTATTTTGCAACCCCCTTTTTTGTGAGCGGGGGAAACAAATCCGTATTTGTAAAAAAATCCCGTTAAACGCTTCTTTTATTATATATAAGGTGGAAAAAACACTTTACAAGCCAACTATTTTAATGTATAATAAATAAGTCAAAATGTCGCATAGCGTCTTTCAAAGGAAGCTCTTATATGAAAATTTCGCAAAACTGGACGGATTATTCCATTATAGCCACGGGGGACGGGTACAAGCTCGAACGTTGGAAAGACGTGTACTTGCTTCGTCCCGATCCGCAAGTGATTTGGCCTATGCAATGGGATCTTTTTTCTTATCCAAAGCTCAACGCGTACTACAAAAGAAGCGATAAGGGCGGTGGCGGTTGGAAGATTTTGAAGCCTATGGCTGACGAATGGAGTATTCAATACCCTAAGCTCGATCTTTCCTTTAAGATCAAGCCTATGGGTTTTAAGCATACGGGTTTATTCCCCGAACAAGCCGTGAACTGGGAATATATGACGGAGCTTATCAAAAAAGCGAACAGACCCGTTAAAGTACTCAATTTATTCGCGTATACGGGCGGTGCGACGGTGGCTTGCGCAAAAGCAGGGGCGCAGGTAACGCACGTGGACGCGGCAAAGGGTATGGTAGAGCGAGCAGGCGAGAACGCGCGGCTTTCGGGAATAGATACGGGTATCCGTTATATTATCGACGATTGTTTGAAATTCGTACAAAGAGAAATTCGCCGTGGAAACAAGTACGACGCGATCATTATGGATCCGCCTTCGTACGGCAGGGGTCCAAACGGGGAAACGTGGAAGATTGAAAACGATTTATTCAAATTCGTGGAGCTTTGCGCAAAAGTGCTTTGCGACGATCCGTTATTCGTGCTGATTAACAGCTATACGACGGGTTTACAGCCTATGGTATTGCAAAACGTATTAAAGCTTACGCTTAAAGATTTCAAAGGACGCGTAGAAGCGTACGAAGTGGGTATCGCCACGGAAGAAGGGATTACCCTTCCTTGCGGCGCGGGAGGTATATTTATCAATGATGGAAAATAAGGAACTTGCGGTAGAAAACACGGAATATCGTCCCGAGTTTGACATTTTATACGAAGATAATCATATTATCGTCGTTTTGAAACAACAAATGACGGCTTGCTGTCCCGACGAGAGCAAGGACGATAATTTACTCGATCAGGTCAAGAAATACTTAAAAATTGCCTATAACAAACCGGGGAACGTTTACGTCGGTTTGGTGCATAGGCTTGACCGTCCGACGGGCGGGGTTATGGTTTACGCAAAAACGAGTAAAGCGGCGGCGCGATTGACGGCAGGTTTGCAATCGGGGGATTTTGAGAAAAAATACCTGACCGTGCTTTGCGGAACACCCGACGAGGAACGGGGCACGCTGTGCAATTATTTAAGAAAAAATACCGTCAACAATATGGTGTACATTTGTACGCCGAGCGAAGAAAACGCAAAATATGCAGAACTTGATTACAAAGTCGTGGAAAGCAAGGGCAAATATTCGCTCGTAGAAGTGCGTTTGCATACGGGAAGAACGCATCAAATCCGCGTGCAAATGGCGGGGATATCCCACCCCGTATTCGGGGATATGCGTTACGGTGGCGCGTTAGCGCAAAAGGGCAAACTTGCGTTATGGGCGTACTGTCTTTCGTTTTCGCATCCGATTACGAAAGAGCGCTTGCGGTTTATCGCTTATCCGCCCGAAACGGAAACGCCGTGGAAGACGTTTGACCTTGCGAAAGCAGTGGAAATTAAATGAAAATCGGATAAAATCGCAAAAACAATGAAAATCACCTTAAAATGCGATTGACAAAAAGCAGAATTAGGTGTAAAATAAATAAGTACGATAATGTATAGATGAAAGTCTATAAAAAACGATGAGGCATTTTCAATGAAGAAGAAAAAGATTACGGCAATATCTCTTATGCTTGCAACCGCAGCCCTTTCGGCTGCGTTTGGCGGGGTATTTTTGAATACCGACCTTACGGCGTCCGCGGCTACGGATAATTACGAGTTGGACGGCGTATTCGCGGAAGTGAGCGGTTCGGACGTAAAAACGGCGACCGTGGGTGAAGATACGTTTACGGCTTTTGAACTCAAAGATGAATCTTCGGTTAGAATGAAACGTCACTTGGCGTATAAGTGGTACGTACAAGACGACGCGGACACCGCGAAAGTGAAAAAGGGTAAAGCGGCGTATTTGACGGTCAAGTTCGCGTTCAGCGACACGGCTTTCAATACCGTTGATTTTGCTTTTGAAAGTCCGTCCGCTTGGGCGACCGAAGACAGTAAAGCAACGAATACCGTCCGTTTCAAAAAGACGGCTACGGGCGTGAAAGCGTACGTAGTATACGGCAGCGTAGTGAAATACGACGAAACGGCTGCGGAAGATACGCTCACGGCAGCGCAAAAAGAATTTAAGGCAAAAGAACAGGAATTGCTTGCAAACGCGCAAGAATTTACCGTAACGGCAAATCAAACGCTTACCTTGTCCGTTACGCAAACCGCGCAAGCGGCGGACGGTGAATTTACCGTACTGCTTTCTTCGGTAACCAACCCGATCGGTAAATTTGAAAACGTCGGCGCAAACAGCGCGGAATATACCTATAACAGTATGCACCCCTTGACCGTTTCCGCGGATCTGGGCAAGGACGGCGACGAAACGATAAAGGACGCGAAAACGACGGTCGTGCTCAACGAAATCAACGGTCAGTCGTTTAAGCTCACCGACGGTAAAATCGTAGATAACGCGGCTCCCGTATTGGTTATCCACGAAAATATCCATTCGTTCTTGCTTGGTACGGCTTTCGCGTTGGATTACGATTACATCGACGTTTTGGACGACGACGTAACTTCGAGCGACGCGACTTGGGAATTTTATCAATACAATCCCGCAAACGCGACCGTAGGCGCGGAAGAAGACGAATTTGCGAAATATAAGAGCAATAAAAATCTCACCAACTCCATTTTCTTCCAACCCACCGAATACTCGTACACGCCTGCAGGCGCAACCGAAGCGGTAAAGACGACGGTATTCAAAAATAGCGGGGCGGAATATTTGGCGGCGCGCGTGAAGCTTGGCGACGCAAGCTCGGTGGAAGACGCTACCTTCGACCTTGCTTGGTATGCAAGCAATCCCGTACAAATCAAGGGCAAAACGGATATCGGTATGCCCGACAGCGATTTGTATTATATTGTACTTGACCGTAACAAAAGCGGCGCAACGTATAAAGAATACGTAGAAACCGTCGAAGAAGCAGGCGTTAAAAAGAGCGTGAAATCGGCTTCGCAGGATGCGGCGGTGGAAAACTTTAATACGCGCCTTGCGGAAATTATCAAGGACGAAGATATTTACGCGGGTAGTAACTCGTATATCAATTTCCCTTCGTTCAAGTGGCTTATCGACGATAACAACGGCTACCGTAACTTGAAATTCACGATCAGCTACCGTGTAACGGGTTCGGAAAGCGAAAGCACTTCAACCAACCTTGCGTATAACGCGATCAAGCTTGCGGTTGCCAAAGAAGGTAAGTACGAATTTAAGATTTTTGCCGTTGACCCCGCGGGAAACGCGATGAAATATTACTTGGACGGCAAAGAAGTAGACGTTACTTCGAGTAACGTTTGGAAGATTGACGCTATTCCGTATTTCACTTTTGAAATTGAAAATAAAGGCTTAAAGGTAGAAGATCCTACTTCGCAAAGCGGAAGAAAGGATACCGAAGTGTTGGACAAGACGTATACGATTGACGATATTAAGGTCGTCGGCGCAACCAACCTGCAAGAAAAATATTCTTTATATAAGGTAAACCTTGCCGCGTATAACGACGGAAAGGAAGCTACAAATCAAATTACCAGAAACGATTTGAGTACGATCACCTATCAAGCGATGGCGGAGAAAGTCAACGGACAGCTTTCCACGGTACAAAACGGCGACTATTTCGGACTGTATTTGAAAGCGTACGCGGAACTTCTCGCGGTTCGTAAAGACGCAACGAACGTGGAAGCTACGGCAAACGAAATCGTAACCAAGATGTTCACCAAAATCGGCGAACAAGGCGACAACGTAAACAATGCGACGGACGAATTTGAAAAGTATCAATGGAATCCTTCGTCCCAAAGCTTCAAAACGGTAGAAGAAGGCGAATTTTTCGTCCTTGCCGATTACTGGGAAAAAGATACGCCTATGGCGACGCGCGCGGCGGCGTATAAGGTAGTCGTTGTAGAATCCAAGACGGCGGTAATTGAAGGCGACGACAATTTCGGCGAATGGATCGAACAAAATCTCGTTTCCGTAATCTTGTTTGCGATCGCGGGCGTAATGCTCATCTTGATCGTGATCCTGCTGCTCGTGAAGCCTTCCGACGAAACCTTGGAAGACGTAGACGCAAAAGCGGCGAAAGAGAAAAAGACGAACAAAGACGAAGAATAATCGATAAACGATACACCGCCGCTCGGTAACGGGCGGCGGTTTTTCAAAAGGAGAAGTAGGTGTTAAAGCTGATTTGCGAAAAAGATCAAACCTTGAAACAATTTACCGACGAGAATTGCGCGCAGGCTTCTTTTTGTTGGTCGTATCTTTTGAAACGTAAAGATATCAAGGTCAACGATAAACGAGTGGGAAAAGGTGTATACCTTTCCAAGGGTGACGTCGTGTGCTATTTTCTTTCCCAAAAGCAGCTTGAAATGCCCGCATATTACCCCGTTTACGAAGACGAAAATATCATTATCGTCGATAAAGAAAGCGGCGTAAACGCCGAAGCTGTTTTTGCCGAACTTTCCCGAAAGACGGGGGGCAGGTGCGCGTTTATCCACCGTTTAGACCGTAATACGCAAGGCTTAATGGCGTTCGCAAAAAACGCAGACACGGAAAAACAACTGCTTTCGGCTTTTAAGCAACGTCGGGTGGAAAAGATTTACCACGCGTTATGCTTTGGAAACTTTGCAAAACAAGAAGAAACGCTGACGGCGTACCTGCAAAAGGAAGAAGAAAAATTGCGCGTTAAGATTTTCGATACTCCTGTGCCAAACACGGAAAAAATCGTGACTGCGTATAAGGTTTTAGAAGAAAAAGACGGTGTGAGTAAGGTGGAAGTGACCCTGCATACGGGTAAAACACACCAAATCCGCGCGCATTTGGCGCATATCGGTCACCCTATCGTCGGGGATATGAAATACGGTGACGCAGAAAAAAATCACGAGCTTAACGCTTCACGGCAACGCTTGATTGCAAAGTATTTATCCTTTACCTTTACAGGTTCACTCGCCTACTTAAACGATAAAAAATTTCATTCTCGTTTCCATTTTTGAAAATACGGCAATCGCCGTATTTTTTTATGCGAAAAAGCTTGACAAGCCGTTACCTATCCATTATAATATACTTGAACATTTGAACAACTATTCAATTATAAGGAGCGTATTAAAATGCAAGATATTTGTTGCGGACGGGAAAAGGAACACGAAGAAATCGTGAATAAATCGAAAATGAAAGCTTTGTCGGCGGAAGAGCTGGAAAAAGCAGGACGTATCTTTTTTCTTTTGTCCGAGCCGAGCCGACTGAAAATCGTATTGGCATTGTTGAACGGCGCGCTTTGCGTGCACCATTTAACGGAAATTAGCGGCGGTACTACGAGCGCGGTCAGTCATCAGCTTCGTTTGCTTCGGGATAATCAGCTGGTGACGGCAAAAAAAATAGGCAAAAACGTGGAATATTCTCTTGCTGACGGGCATATTCGTGAAATCGTAGAAGCTTGTGCGGCGCATTTGGAATGTGCGGTTGGAGAAGAAAAATGAGAAAAATTTTGCAGCTGAAAGGCTTGGATTGCGCTGCTTGCGCGGCGGAGCTGGAAGAAAAAATAAAGGCGATTGACGGCGTTTCGTTCGCTTCGCTCACCTTCGTTACGCAAAAATTGACGGTGGAATATGAAAGGGACGAAGTCTTAGAAAAGGTCATTTTCGCGGCGAACGGTTTTGAAGACGTTCGCGTGGTTGATGACGAAAAAAAGGAAACCGTGGACGAAAAAGCGAAAAAGCAACGCCGTTTGGAGTGGCTATTTATCGGCGTTTCCGCTCTTTTACTTATTCTTGGAAAGTTTTTTGAAAAAACTTGGCTTGTTCCCGCGTATATATCGTATGCACTTGCGTATTGCGCCGTAGGGCATTCCGTTTGGATAAAGACGGCGAAAAATCTTGTGAAAGGCAAGCTTTTCGATGAGAATTTTTTGATGACGGTCGCTTCGGTAGGCGCGTTTGCGTTGGGAGAATTTAGCGAAGGGGTTGCCGTAATGCTTCTTTATCAAATCGGGGAAACGCTGCAAACGATGGCAGTGGCTTCGTCAAGGCGGTCGATCGTATCGTTAATGCAGTTAAAAAGCGACAAGACGACGGTTTTTCAAGGTCGGGAACGGTTAGAATTATCCCCCGAAGAAATTAAAATCGGGAATATATTATTGATTAAGACAGGGGATAAAATCCCCGTGGACGGCGTTTTGATTGACGCTACCGCTTCGCTTGATACCAAATCTTTAACGGGGGAAGCGGAGCTTCGGGGCTATAAAAGCGGCGACGAATTATTGTCGGGGTGCATTAACGCGGGGAACGCGTTCACGATGCGGGCGACGCGGCTTTACGAAAATAGCGCGGTTGGAAAAATTCTCGAACTCGTCGAAAATGCGGCTTCGGGAAAAGCCGAGCCTGAAAAGTTCATTACGCGGTTTGCGCGATGGTATACGCCGATCGTTTGCGTAGCGGCGATCGTTTTGGCGTTCGTTGCGCCCTTTATCCACGGCTTTGCCGTCAGCGGTACGCCGTATTTTCACGATTTTGCGCGTTGGGCGCGATCTGCGCTCACCTTTCTCGTCGTTTCCTGTCCGTGTGCGTTAATTATTTCCGTTCCGCTTACCTATTTTTCGGGGATCGGCGCGTGTGCCAAGCAAGGCGTGCTCGTCAAAGGCGCGACGTATTTGGATACGCTTGCGAAAGTAAACACCTTTGCTTTTGATAAAACGGGTACGTTGACGGAAGGGAATTTCTCCGTATGCGGCGTGCGTACGGTAACGGACGTGGACGAAAAAAGCTTGCTCGCTATCGTTGCGGCTGTGGAAAAAGCTTCTTCGCACCCGATTGCAAAAGCGTTTGAAACCGTGCCTACGGACTTGACTGCGGACGGTGTTTGCGAACGGGCGGGGAAAGGATTGATAGGAAATCTCAATGGCGAAGAAATCGCCGTCGGGAATTTTGCGCTAATGCAAGAAACGGGCGTGGCGGCGCATGAAGAGCGTAGTTTGTATACGCTCGTGTACGTAGCTAGGGCGGGGGAGTATCTCGGCGTAGTCGAAGTGGGCGATCGCTTGCGCGAAAACGCAAAAACGGTGGTGGGCGCGCTTCAAAAAGCGGGGGTTTCGCGTACCGTTATGCTGACGGGCGATAGCGCGGCGCGGGCGAAAAAAATTGCCGACGAAGCGGGCGTGTACGAAGTGAAAGCGGGATTGTTGCCAGATGAAAAGCTTTTGCAGGCGGAAGTATTGAAAAAGGACGGCTTGCTTGCGTACGTGGGCGACGGCATTAACGACGCGCCCGTAATGCAAACGGCGGATTGCGCTTTTTCAATGGGGAAATTAGGAAGCGCGGCAGCGGTGGAAGCGTCTGACTTTGTGCTAATTTCCGACGATCTTTCCGCTCTTCCCAAGGCGGTTAAAATTGCGAAAAAAACGCGGCGTATCGTGCTTGAAAATATTATTTTTTCGATTGTGATGAAAACGGCGTTTATGGTTTTGGGTGCGTTGGGCGTGTTGCCGCTTGCGCTCGCGGTATTTGCGGACGTGGGCGTAATGCTTCTTGCGGTTCTCAATAGTTTTCGTGTGCGAAAGTATTGAATTTTTACGAAATATATGTTATACTATAAAGAAAAACGGAGAAAGATATGGAAAAGGAAAGAATGGTAGTTGCGACGGGGAACGCACATAAATTAAAGGAAATTGCGGAAATCTTCACCGAATACAAAGTCGTTTCGCAAAAACAGCTCGGCTTTGACGAAGAAGTGGAAGAAACGGGCTTGACCTTTGCGGAAAACGCGTTGATTAAAGCGCGCGCGGCGGCAAAAGCTTTGCATTGTATTGCGCTTGCGGACGATAGCGGGCTTTGCGTGGACGCGCTTGGCGGTACGCCGGGGATCTACAGCGCGAGATATTGCGGGTATCACGGCGACGATCGGCAAAACCGTTTGTTACTACTCAAAAATATGGAAAGTATTACGGAGCGTAGCGCGCATTTCACGAGCGCGATTGCGCTCGTTTATCCCGACGGCAAGGAAATCGTTGTGGAAGGGAAAACCTACGGTAAAATTTTGCATGAAGAAGTCGGCGACGGCGGGTTTGGGTACGATTGTATTTTTGAAAGCGACGATTTGAAAAAGTCTTTCGGGTTGGCTACGCCGCAAGAAAAAAACGCGGTTTCGCACCGTTTCCGCGCCTTGCAGGAACTTCGTAAAGTTTTGTTATGAAAAAGTTGATCGTTATATCTGACACCCACGGCAGTTTGAAAGGGATAGAAAAATTACGCGCCTTGATCGATGAAAACGATTATTTGATCCATCTTGGCGACGGCGCGGGGGATATTCGCGGACTTTTTGGGGATTATCCCGATAAGGTTTACGCTTGCTCGGGGAATTGCGATTATAATTCTCCCTTTCCAAGCGAAGGGATTTTAGAAGTGGAAAATATCCGTATTTTTTACTGTCACGGCCATAATTATGGTGTGAAATCGGGGCTTGGCGTGCTTGCACAAGAAGCAAAAAAGCGGGATTGTCAAGTCGCGTTATACGGGCATACGCATAGAGCGGATATTTGTGAAATCGACGGCGTAACGCTTATCAATTCGGGAAGCTTGCGCTTGCCCGCAGGCGAAGGCGGGAGCTATTGTTATATGGTCGTACATAAAGACAAGGTTACGCCCGTAATTGTCGGCGACCATTTGTGGGGCTGAATATAGGTCGTTTAGAAAAATAGGTATTATGAAGATTTTTGGAGAAAGGGTAAAAGAATTGTTAAAGGAAAGCGGTCGAACGCAAAAAGACCTTGCCGTGGCGTTGCATATTCAGCCGTCTACTTTGTGTGAATGGTTAAACGATCACAACGAACCGCCTATGCAAGCAATCGTGGACATTGCCGTATTTTTAGACGCGTCTATCGATTATTTGCTTGGATTAAAAGATTACGAATAATTGTTGTACGCCACACTTCATAAAAAGTAAATAAAAAACGGACGGTGCGCCGTCCGTTTTTTGTGCCGTAAAGGCTTATATTCAAAAGCAATCCGCCTGTGCCGCATTTCGGCAAAAGGTGAACCCGCGTTTTCAGCAGGTGGGTGCCGCATCTTGACGCGTCGGACTTTCCGAAAATACAGACCTTGCCTATCGCCACGAATAACTTGCTCCCGATTTCATAATGTGGATTCCGTTTTATACCGAACTCCGAACACCGCAGATCGTGTACCTATTATACACGCTTTCACAGCGTTTGTCAACGCTATGCGTTGAGATTTTTTAGGAAAGTAAAAATTTCCTTTTCAAAGTTCAAGCCGTACCGTTTATCCAAAACTTCGTTTGCCGAGCGGCGGCAAGCCGCGGTTGTGAACTCTGCGGCGAGCGCGATTGCTTTATCTTCCGCTTTCCCGCTCGCGAGTGCGCCCACGAACGCCGAAGCAAAAACGTCGCCTGCACCGCAAAAAAATCCTTCTATATTTTCCGAACGGTATTTACGCTTATTTCCCGTTTCGTCCAAATACCAAACGGCGTTTTCGTCCTTTTTCACAATCCCCGTCACGATAGGTCGAGCGCAAAGAGAAGAAAGACGGGTTAAAACTTCGTCGATAGGATACTCGTTGCTTTCGCTTGGATAGGGCGTACCTGCAAGATAACACGCTTCGGTGGCGTTGGGTAAAATAAAATCCGCTTCGCGGCACAATTCCCGCATTTTTTCCACGTATTCGGGGGGAAAGCCCGCGTACAGTTTCCCGCTGTCGCCCATAACGGGATCGACGATGAATTTCCCGCCGTCTGAAAGAAATTCCCGTTTGATTTCAGAAACGAGCTTGATTTGCTGAATACTGCCAAGATATCCGCTATACACGTAATCGAAACGAACGCCGAGCGTTCTCCAATGCGCCAAGATTGCGGGGATATCTTGGGTAAGGTCCTTAAAGGTGTAACCTGTAAACCCGCCCGTATGCGTAGAAAGGATAGCGGTGGGTAATAAATCGCAGGTCACGCCGCAAGCGGAAAGGATAGGCAGGGACACCGAAAGGGAGCATTTGCCTATGCAAGATATGTCGTTGATTGCAAGTACGCGCATAAAATCGTTTCCTTTATTGAAAGTTTGAAAATATTTGATAAATCTATTATAAAATTCTTGATTTTTTTTGTCAAACATATTAAAATAGTATAGGAAATAAAAGTAGAAAATTTTTTCGGGAGAGATTATATATTATGGCGATTACAGGCGAGATAAAATCCAACACCGTTGTTTACGCGGATTTTGAGAAATACGAAAACGAAATCGTTACCGTAAAAGGCACCATTCACAACATCCGTATGATGTCCGATTTTGCGTTCGTTATTTTGCGTACGGCGCGGGAAACGATACAATGCGTATACGCGGAGAGCTTTTCCGATTATCGTATGACGGAAGAAGTCAAGGAAGAATGTGCGGCGAAGATTACGGGTAAAATCGTTGCGGGTGTACAAAAGGACGGTTCTAAACGCTACGAATTGCAAATCCACGATATCGAGCTTTTATCCCACCCCGCGGATATTCCGCCCGTGGTTATCACGAAAAAGCAGGTCAACTGCGATCTTTCGACGAACCTGGATTACCGTCCCGTTACCTTACGTAACCCCAAAGAACGCGCAATTTTCAAGCTTCAAGAAGGTATCCAACGCGGTTTCCGCGAATTTTTAACCCAACAGGGTTTCACTGAAATTCATTCCCCCAAGATCAACTTTGCGGGTGCGGAAGGCGGTACGAACGTATTTAAGCTTGACTATTTTGGGAAACAAGTCTATCTTGCGCAATCGCCCCAGCTTTACAAGCAGGCGCTCGTAGCCGTTTACGAACGGGTATTTGAAGTCGCGCCCGTATTCCGCGCGGAGCATCACGACACTTCCCGTCACTTGAACGAGTACATTTCAATGGACTTTGAAATGGGCTTTATCGACGGCTTTGAAGATATTATGAATATGGAAACGGGTTTGCTCAAATATATTATGCAGCTTTTGAAAACGGAGTATAAAAACGAAGTGGACTTGTTGCACGTGGACATTCCCGAGATTACGGAAATTCCCGTTTTGAAATTTATGGAAGCCAAAGAGATACTTATGAAGAAATTTAAGTATCAGCCGTCCGATATGAAGGACTTTGATCCCGAAGAAGAACAGCTCCTTGGCAAGTACGCGAAAAAGCAATTTAATTCGGACTTTATCTTTATCACGCATTACCCGTCCAAGAAACGTCCGTTCTACACGATGGACGATCACGAAGATCCCGAATACACGCTTTCGTTCGACCTTTTGTTCCGCGGCTTGGAAATCACGTCCGGCGGTCAACGCGTACACGATTATAACGAGCAGGTTGAAAAAATGAAAAAACTCGGAATGAACCCCGAAGAATTTGCGACCTATCTTATGCTCCATAAATACGGCGCGCCCCCGCACGGCGGGTTAGGGCTTGGCTTGGAGCGTTTGACGATGCACCTTTTGGGTGCGAAAAACGTTCGCGAAGCGACGATGTTCCCCCGTGATATCAACCGCGTTTCGCCGTAATGAAAAGAAAGAAAACAAAAAACGGTTAATTTTGCTTTACAAACGACTGGAAAAGTTGTATAATAATAAAAAATAAATGCAAAAGCGTTAAAAAAGGTCAACGCCTTTGTTTGCGGTCCGCACAGAGAAATTCCGTAGTGGTGAAAGGAAGAAGGACGGGACGAAAGGATATCACCTTTTAGCTGATTTCGTGAAAAATCTTATATTATATATAATATAGTAGGGTTGAGTAAGGAAATACGGTTTCGCCCACCGTTATCCCGCGCGGCAAATGATAGTTTGTTTTGGTGGTATAAAAAGCCGTTGTGTTTTTCCAAAGCACGACGGTTTTATTATTGTTGGCCCTATTAAAGAAATTACCTTATTTTATGTAAAAAACCTTACGACAAGGAGAAAAAATATATGTCTATGTACAAGAAAGTGGACACTTCCCTGAACTTCGTGGAAAGGGAAAAAAATATCGTTGCATACTGGAATGAAAAAAAGATTTTTGAAGAAAGTATGAAAGCGACGGAAGGGAACGAAGAATTTTCCTTCTACGACGGCCCGCCGACGGCAAACGGTAAACCGCATATCGGGCATATTTTAACGCGCGTTATGAAGGATATCGTACCCCGTTATAAGACGATGAAAGGCAAACACGTTTTGAGAAAAGCGGGTTGGGATACGCACGGGCTTCCCGTAGAGCTTGAAGTGGAGAAAAAACTCGGGTTGGAAAGCAAAACGGGGATTGAAAGCTACGGTATCGAGCCGTTTATTAAACAATGCAAACAATCGGTTTGGCAATATACTAACGAATGGAAACAAATGTCCGATCGCGTAGGCTATTGGTGCGATATGGACAACCCTTACGTTACCTATCACGACGATTATATCGAATCGGAATGGTGGGCGATCAAGGAAATTCATAAAAAGGGATTATTATATAAAGGACATAAAATCGTGCCTTACTGCCCTCGTTGCGGGACGGCACTTTCGTCCCACGAAGTGGCGCAGGGCTACAAGGACGTAAAACAAACGACCGCGTTTGTGAAATTCAAGGTCGTCGGGGAAGAAAATAAATATATTCTCGCTTGGACAACCACGCCTTGGACGCTTCCGTCCAACGTTGCGCTTTGTATGCACCCCGATTACGATTACGTCGAAGTCCAAATGACGGAAAACGGCGAAAAATACGTGCTTGCCCAAGGCTTGCTTAAATCGGTGCTTGGCGAAGAAGGCTACGAAATTCTTTCCGTGAAAAAGGGTACGGAATACGAATATACCGCGTACGAGCCTTTGTATCCCTACGGCAAAGAAAAATTCAATTACCGTGAAAAGGCGCATTACGTCACTTGCGACACTTACGTTACGCTTTCCGACGGTACGGGCGTCGTACACATCGCGCCCGCGTTCGGTGAAGACGACTATAAAGTGGGGAAACGTTACGGCTTGCCCGTCGTACAACTCATTAACGAAGAAGGCAAATTCCCCGCAGGCTGCGGTGAGCTTACGGATATCGGTGCGCAAGCGGCTGATCCGCTCGTGCTGAAAGATTTGAAAACGCGTGGCTTGCTTTTGAAACCGCTTGAAATTACACATAGCTATCCTTTCTGTTGGAGATGCGATACGCCGCTTATCTATTATGCGCGTTCGAGCTGGTTTATCAAGGTTACGGCGATCAAAGACCGTTTGATTGCGGCAAACCGCTCGGTAAACTGGATGCCCGACACTATCAAGGAAGGGCGTATGGGTAATTTCCTTGAAAACGTCATCGACTGGGGCTTGTCCCGCGACCGTTACTGGGGTACGCCCCTGCCCGTTTGGGTATGTCCCGATTGCGGCGAAATCGAAGTTATCGGCTCTCGCCAAGAACTCGTGGAAAAATGCGGTGCAAACGCGGATATCGAGTTGCACCGCCCGTATTTGGACGAGCTTACCTGCAAATGCGGTAAGTGCGGCGGCAAAATGCGCCGTACGCCCGAAGTTATCGACTGTTGGTTTGATTCGGGTTCTATGCCGTTTGCACAGTACCATTACCCGTTTGAGAACCAAGAATTATTCCATCAAACTTTCCCCGCGGATTTCATTTCCGAAGCGGTCGATCAAACCCGCGGTTGGTTTTATACCCTGCTCGTAATTTCCACCTTACTCTTTGATAAAGCGCCGTTTAGAAACTGTATCGTGCTCGGTCACGTCAACGATAAAAACGGTATCAAGATGAGTAAACATAAAGGCAACGTCGTCGATCCTTGGACGGTGCTCGATAAGCAGGGTGCGGACGCGGTGCGTTGGTATTTCTATACGTCGTCTGCTCCTTGGCTTCCTTCCCGTTTCTATCCCGAAGCGGTCAGCGAAGCACAAAGAAAGTATATGGGTACGCTTTGGAATACCTACGCGTTCTTTTGCTTGTACGCGGATATCGACGGTTACGATCCTTCCAAGTACGATTTGAAGAACTGCCAGCTTTCCTTAATGGACAAATGGATACTTTCCAAGCTCAATACGCTCGTCAATTTCGTGGATAAGAATTTGAATGAATATAATATCACGGATAGCGCACGCGCGTTGCAGGATTTTTCCGATATACTTTCCAACTGGTACGTTCGCCGCGGTCGCGATAGATACTGGGGCAGCGAAATGACGGAAGATAAAGCGGCGGCTTACACCGTTTTGTGGCACGTACTCGTGACCTTTGCGAAGCTTACCGCGCCGTATACGCCGTTTATCGCGGAAGAAATGTATCTCAATCTCGTTCCCGCGTTTTTCAAAGACGCTCCCGCGTCCGTGCATCTTTGCGATTTCCCCGTTTACGATGCAGGTATGGTAGACGAAGAGCTTGAAAAAGGTATGGACACCGTTTTGGATATCGTCAATCTCGGTAGAGCGGCGCGTAACACGGGTAACGTGAAAAACCGTCAGCCGCTTTCGGAAATGTACGTCGTTACCGCTCGCGCAAACGAGCTTTCGGACGGTTTGAAAGCGATTGCGTTGGACGAACTTAATATTAAAGAATACAAAACGGCGGAAGACGCGGACGAGTTCATTTCCTATAAACTCAAACCGCAGCTCAAAACGCTTGGCCCGAAATACGGCAAGAAGCTGGGTATGATTACGGCGTTCTTGGCTTCGTGCGACGCGAAAAAGGTGGTGGACGCCGTTCGCGGCGGCGGCGAGTATACGCTGGAAACGGATAACGAAGTTACGCTTAAAGAAGAAGATTTGCAAATCTTTACCGAAAGTAAGGCGGGCTTTATTTCCGCAAGCGATAAAGGCTTGACCGTTGCGCTTAATACCACGCTTACGGAAGCCTTGATTGTCGAAGGAATCGAACGCGAGCTCGTTTCCAAAATCCAAACGATGAGAAAGGAAGCCGATTATCAAATCACCGACCGTATCGCCGTTTACTATCAGGCGGAAGGTAAAGTCAAGGACGTTTTGGCGGCGGGTGCGTTTGCTTCGGACGTTTTGGCGGTTTCCGTTGCGGAAGGCACGACGGAAGGATTTACGAAAACGGTGGATATTAACGGTGAAAAAATCACGCTCACTTTGACGAAAGCTGCAAAATAACGCGTATTTTGGAAAATTTTGAAAATTTTTAATTTTTTTCAAAAAAAGCATAAAAAACAGTTGACAAAGTAAATATAAAGTGGTAATATAGTCAAGCTGTCACGGAGCGGGGGCTGAAAAGGCCCGAAAGAAGTCAAGAAAGTAAAAAAACTTTGAAAAAAAGAAAAAAAGTTTGAAAAAACGCTTGACAAAGGCAAACAGATTGTGGTAGAATAAACAAGCTGTCACCGCGAGGGGGTAGTACAAAGCCGAGAGCTTTGTTAAAAGAAGATTAAAAACAGAATAAGAAAGAAATGAGATTTTATTTGACAAACAA
>JAZLDG010000024.1:0-21487 GCA_045614565.1 Candidatus Scatosoma sp.
AAGCCCCACTCAGCAAGGCAAACACTCTTTTCCGTTTTGTTATCTGACAAAAAAGTAAATTTCATGTCTTTTCCCTTCTATGTTTATTCGCAATAAAAAACCTTGCAATCTTTCAAAATCACAAGGTTTAGAATATTATTCTTCGTTTTGCGGCGTATCTTCCGTAACTTCCGCTTCGGTTGCGTTTGCAACGTCGTCCGCAAGCGTTTCAGGCGCTTCCGCTTTCGCTTCGACGGCTTCGGTTTCTACGGCGTTTTCCGTAGCTTCCGCGACGCGGCGAGCTTGTAATTCCGCCGTCATTTCCGCAACTTTCTTTTTGTTCAAGTTGTAAATGAACGCGATAGCCACGAACATTACGATTGCGGCAAAGGTATATAAAGCCGCAACGAGCCATTTCATTCTTTCCGCAACTTCAAACGGTTGGTTCGCTTCGAGTTCGCCGACGTAGCCGAGCCAGCCCATAATCAAAACGACGAGCGACGGGCCAAGACCTTGCGCTAATTTACGGAAGAAAGAGTGTAACGCGTAAACTGTACCTTCTTCTTTCGTGCCGTTTTTCCATTCGTTGTAATCAATCGCGTCTGCCATCAAAGCCCAGCTTACGCAGGTATAGAAACCAAGACCAAGCCCGAAGAACGCTTGCGCGACTACGTAACCAACCAAGCCTGCCATACCGTTGCCAAGGGGCAAGAAAAGCAAGAGTGCGCCAAAGACGCTAACCGCCGCGCCGACTGCACAGGATTCTTTTTTACCCCACTTATCTACGATCTTTTTAATGAAAGGCATAAACAAGAACATAGGCAGATAGCCGATTAACATTATCAGCCCTGAAACTTTCATTGCCACTTCGGAAAGCTGTGGATCTGCGCCGAAATACGCTTGGAAAAGAACGGTGGTAGCCGAAGAAGAACCTTGCATACCGATAAACATTGCCATTGCCGCAAGGGTTGCGCCGACAGCCGCAGGGTTTTTCATAAAGTTTTTCATCGCTTTCCAAACGTTGAATTTTTGCGTTTTTTCGCTGATAGTGACGGAGTTTTCTTCCACGCGGATCGTCGTGGTTTTTAACATAAAGATAAAGCAAGCCAAACCGATTGCGCCCATAATCAACGCTGCTACGAATACGACTTCGCCTTTAAGATTGTTGGACGCGTCGTAGCAAAGCATAGGGAGAAGGACCATAGGCAAAATGTTGCCGATCATAGAACCGATCGAACGCCAAGTAGAAAGCTGTGAGCGTTCGCTGCCGTCCGTCGTGATAACGGACATCATCGAGCCGTAGGGTACGTTGGCAATGGTGTAGAACGCGTCCCAAAGGATATAACCCAAAACGAACAGGATACATCTTAACGCAAGGGGAGCGTTAGGCAAGGGCAGGAAGAAGAATAAGCCCGAGAAGAGTAAGCCGAGCGCGCCTATAAAAATATAGGTCTTGAATTTACCGCGCTTGTAGTTGCGTTTGTCGGCGTCAAAGAGTGAGCCAAGCAGGGGGTCGTTGATCGCGTCCCAAATTTGAACGACAAGCAACAAGGTTGCGTACAGCTCTTCGCCGAGTGCCATAAATTGCGTCCAAAACACGAACATAATCGTGCTTTTGAGCGCAAAACTCATATTACAGCCCAAATCGCCTGAGGCGTAGGAGAGTTTGTCCCTCATGCCGAAGGGACGGGGTTGGTTAACGGTTTGCTTCATAAAATCCTCCTCATCTTTGTTTTTGTAAGCCGTGCGACCGTTTCGCACTGCTTTGTGATGATATCATATACACTATTATATATGAAAAACTTAATAATGTCAATATCTTTCACAATTTTTTTGTGTAAATTCTTACCTTTTTGAACAAAAATTGTAAAAAAAATTCATTTCCAAAAAGAATAAAGTTTTTATCCCTTGACATAAGCGCATTTATCGGTTATAATATTATATGGGTTTGTGCGGTTAAAAAGCGTAAACCTTGAAAATTTGTAAAAATATAATTATTAGGAGAATAAAGATGAGACAGATATTCAACTTAAACGAAGGTTGGAAATTTTACAAGGGCGTAGCCGACGTTGCGGCGGCAACGGGGGAATGTGAAGCGGTTTCCCTTCCGCATACGTGGAATGCTACCGACGGGCAAGACGGGGGGAACGATTATTTCCGCGGCTCGTGTTTATACGCGAAAAAATTAAACAAAGCCGATCTTCCCAAGGGTGACAAATACTATTTGGAAATTTGCGGCGCAAATTCTTCCGCTTGGGTGTATTTGAACGGAAAACAGCTTGCAAACCACGACGGTGGGTATTCCACTTGGCGCGTGGATTTGACGGCGGACATGCAGGACGAAAACGAGCTCGCGATCGTCGTGGATAACGCGCCCAACGATAGGGTATATCCGCAAATGGCGGACTTCACTTTCTACGGCGGTTTGTACCGTGACGTGAATTTGATCGTCGTAAACGATACGCATTTTGATTTGGACTATTTCGGCGGGAAAGGGCTTGTGATCACGCCGGTAATGGACGGCGCGAATGCGAACGTGCGCGTAGAAACGTACGTGAATAATATGCAAACGGGCGACGAAATCGAAATTACGGTTTTTGACAAGGAAGAGAAGGTCGTTGCTTTTGCAAAATCGGCGGAACTGAACGCGGAATTCGTGATTGAAAACGCGCGCCTTTGGAACGGACGTAAAGATCCGTATTTGTACACGGCGAAAGCGGAAATTATCCGCGGGGGCGAGAAGCTTGACGCGGTTTCGGCTCGTTTTGGTTGCCGTAGCTTTGCTATTGATCCCGAACGTGGATTTATTCTCAACGGCGAAGAATATCCCTTGCGCGGTGTTTCCCGTCATCAGGACAGACTGGGTATCGGTAACGCGTTGTTGCCCTGCCACCACGAAGAAGATATCGATTTGATTATGGAAGTGGGCGCGACCACGATCCGTCTTGCGCACTATCAACACGATCAATATTTTTACGATCTTTGCGACGAAAAGGGTTTGGTGATTTGGGCGGAAATCCCTTATATTTCCAAGCATATGCCAAACGGTCGAGAAAATACGATTTCGCAAATGAAAGAGCTTATCGTGCAAAATTACAACCACCCGTCTATCGTCGTTTGGGGGCTTTCCAACGAAATTACGATGGGCGGCGCGAAAGATCCCGACTTGATTGAAAACCATAATATCTTGAATGACCTCGTACACGGTATGGACAAAACGCGTTTGACGACGATGGCTTGCGTATCGATGTGTGGTATGGACGAACCGTACGTGCAAATTCCCGACGTCGTTTCGTATAACCATTATTTTGGCTGGTATGGCGGGGATACGTCTATGAACGGTCCTTGGTTTGACAAATTCCACGAGAAATATCCAAGTAAGCCTATCGGCGTAAGCGAATACGGCTGTGAAGCGTTGAACTGGCATACGTCCAACCCTGTGCAGGGCGATTATACGGAAGAATATCAAGCGTATTATCACGAAGAACTCATTAAGCAGCTTTTTACGCGTAAATACCTTTGGGCTACGCACGTATGGAATATGTTTGACTTCGGCGCGGACGCACGTGCGGAAGGCGGCGAAAACGGGCAAAACCATAAAGGTCTTATGACGATGGATAGAAAGTATAAAAAAGACGCTTTCTACGCCTACAAAGCTTGGCTTTCGGACGAACCGTTCGTGCACCTTTGCGGCAAGAGATACGTGGACAGAGTGGAAGACGTGACGAAAGTGACCGTATATTCCAACCAACCCGAAGTAGAACTTTTCGTGAACGGCGAAAGCGTGGGTAAAAAGACGAGCGCAGAGCATTTCTTCTATTTCGACGTGAAAAACGTGGGCGAAAGCACGATCGTCGCCAAAGCAGGCGAACTTTCCGACCAAGGCAAAATCCGCAAAGTGGATACGATGAACGAGGAGTATATCCTGAAAGAAAAGGGCGCGGTTTTGAACTGGTTTGACGTAGAAGCGCCCGAAGGCAGATTCTCGCTCAACGATAAAATGTCCGATATTATGAGCAGTTTTTGGGGTAAGCTTTGGTTTATAAAGATGGCGTTAAAAATCAAGAAAGCGTTGTCGGGTAACGGCAATAAGGCAATGGGCGACTTTGAATTTAACGAAGGAATGATGCAAATGATGGGCGGCTTTACCGTGCTTCGTATGACGAATTTGATGGGTAGTATGAACATTTCGTGGACGAAAGAAGAACTCTTAAAGATGAATAAACAGCTCAATAAAATCCGCAAGCCCAAGAAATTGAGAAAGTAAAACCGTACGCCGCGTGGCGTTCCGCCACGCGGCATATTTTTAGAGTTTAATCGCTTAATAATTATCGATAAAAGGTGTTTTATGAAAAAGATAAACGAAAAGGAAACGGACAAAGAAATTTCCAAGGCAACGCTTGCGCGTATGCCCTTGTATTTGCATTTTTTGCAAGAAGAAAATTCCAAAGGCGCGCAATACATTTCTTCCACGGTTATTGCACAAAATATTTCCGTATCGTCGGTACTTGTACGAAAGGATCTTGCAATGGTATCTTCGGAATCGGGACGGCCGCGGCTTGGTTTTGCGGTCAGCCGTTTGATCGTGGATATTGAGAAATTTTTGGGTTACGATAACCTTTCCGACGCGATTATCGTTGGCGCGGGCGGGCTTGGTCGAGCGTTTTTGGGCTATGAAGGCTTCAAAAACAACGGTTTGAACGTCGTTGCGGCGTTTGACGTGGACGAAAAGCTCGTCGGCAAACGGGTGGCGGGAAAGGAAATTTTACCCCTTGACGAGTTGGAACGGTTTGTTTCCGAGCGTAATATTCGGCTTGGGATCGTTACCGTACCCAAGCTTGCGGCGCAAGCGGTCGTCAATAAAATGGTAGAAGCGGGCATTCAAGCTATTTGGAATTTTGCGCCTGCACCCTTGCGCGTTCCTAAAAATATCGTACTCAAAACGGAAGACTTGGCGGCTTCGCTGGCAATGCTTGCAGGGAAACTGTACCGACGCGGCGATTTTTAATATCCGCTCCGTTTTTGCGTTTCTTCTTTCTTCGCGACGGCGCGGGGAAGGAGAAGTATGAAAGAAAACGAAGGGAAATTGACGGAATTAGTGAAAAAGGTTCGTGCGGCGCAGGTCGAGTATTCCACTTATTCGCAGGAACGCGTGGACGAAATTTTTAAGGCGGCGGCGTTGAAAGCGAACGCGGCTCGGTTAGAGCTTGCCCAAGCGGCGGTAGAAGAAACGGGTATGGGCGTATTTGAAGACAAGGTTTTGAAAAACCATTACGCCGCCGAATATATTTATAATAAATATAAGAACGAAAAAACATGCGGGGTAATCGAACGCGACGAAGCGGGCGGTTATACCCGCATTGCCGAATCCATTGGGGTAGCGGCGGCGATCGTACCGACCACAAACCCGACGTCGACGGCGATTTTCAAAGCCCTGATTTGCTTAAAAACGCGAAACGGGCTTATTTTTTCACCCCATCCGCGCGCGAAAAACTGCACAATCCAAGCGGCGAAAATCGTTTTAGAAGCGGCGGTGGAAGCGGGTGCACCCGAAAACATTATCGGCTGGATCGACGAGCCGAGCGTGGAAGCTTCCGCTTGGCTTATGAAAGAAGCGGATATGATTTTGGCGACGGGTGGACCGTCTATGGTAAAGGCGGCGTACTCGTCGGGAAAGCCTGCAATCGGGGTGGGCGCGGGGAATACGCCCGCGGTATTCGACGAAACGGCGAACGTACGGCTTGCCGTGTCGTCCGTGCTGCATTCCAAGACCTTTGACAACGGTATGATTTGCGCATCCGAGCAGTCCGTAATCGTTGCAAAAGAAATCTACGAGCAAGTAAAAGCGGAATTTATATCGCAAGGCGCGTACTTTTTAAGCGATGAAGAAAAGGATAAAATCCGCGAAATCACGTTTGGCGGGGGGAGCTTAAATTCCAAAATCGTAGGACAGACGGCGGGGTATATTGCAAACCTTGCCGGTATACAGGTACGAGATGAAACCAAAATTCTCGTAGGGGAAGTATCGTCTACGGACGAAGCCGAGCCGTTTGCAAGAGAAAAGCTTTCGCCTATTTTGGCGATGTATAAAGCGGAAAATTTCGACGACGCGCTCGATAAAGCGGACGCGCTTGTGCGCGGGGGCGGGTTGGGGCATACCGCCGCGATTTATATCGACGAAAACAAAGCAAACGAAAATTTGCGCCGCTTTTGTGAGCGAATGAAAACTTGTCGAATACTCGTCAATACGCCCGCTTCGCAAGGCGGGATCGGGGATTTGTACAATTTCCGTCTTACGCCGTCGCTCACGCTTGGTTGTGGCTCGTGGGGTGGAAACAGCATATGTGAAAACGTTGGGGTGCAAGAGCTTTTGAACGTGAAAACCGTTGCCGAGCGTAGGGAAAATATGCTTTGGCTTCGCGTGCCTGAAAAGGTGTATTTTAAGCGCGGTTGTCTTTCTACCGCTTTGCAAGAGCTTGGCGACTTGCAAGGCAAACGAAAGGCGTTCGTGGTAACCGATAAATTTTTATATGAGAGCGGTATGGCGGGGCGTGTGACGGCGGAGCTTGATCGATTAGGGATTACGCACACCGTGTTTTTTGACGTAGAACCCGATCCTACGCTTGCTTGCGCCAAAGCGGGTGCGGCGCGAATGTCGGCGTTTGCGCCCGACGTGATTATCGCGATCGGCGGCGGTTCGCCGATGGACGCGATGAAAATTATGTGGGTGATGTACGAACACCCCGAAATATGTTTTGAACACCTTGCTATGCGGTTTATGGATATACGGAAACGCGCATACGGCTTCCCCAAAATGGGCAAAAAAGCGACGTTCGTTGCCGTGCCGACGACGGCGGGAACGGGAAGCGAAGTAACGCCGTTTGCGGTCATTACCGACGAAAAAACGGGTGCGAAATATCCGCTTGCCGATTACGCGATTTTGCCGAATATGGCAATTTGCGATGTGGATTTGATGCTCAATATACCCCCGCGTTTGACGGCGTTTGCAGGCTTTGACGCGCTTTCGCACGCGATAGAAGCGGTCGCTTCTTTAATGGCTTCCGATTTTACGAACGCCTTTGCATTTGAAGCGATTACAATGCTCGTCAAATACCTGCCCCTTGCGTTTTTAGAAGGCAAGGAGAACGTAGAAGCGCGGGAAAAGGTTGCGAACGCGGCGACGATGGCGGGGATTGCCTTTGCAAACGCCTTTCTTGGCGTATGCCATTCGATGGCGCATAAATTAGGCGCGTACTGGCATTTGCCGCACGGTATGGCAAACTCGTTGTTGCTTGTGGAAGTTATGCGTTTTAACGCCGCACCCGCGCCGTTGAAAATGGGTACGTTCCCGCAATACGCATATCCGAACTGCCTTGCAAGATACGCGGAAATAGCCAAACGCTTGGGGTTAGTTGGGGAAACGGACGAACAATCCTTTGAAAATCTAATCGTAAAAATTCGGGAATTGCAGTCGCTTTTGGGGCTTCCCAAAACTATTCGCGAAGCGATCGGCGAAAAGGGCACGGAACAGGAATTTTTGGCTTCGCTTGATCAAATGAGCCGCGACGCGTTCGACGATCAATGTACGGGCGCAAATCCCCGCTATCCGCTCGTTCGCGAGATAAAAGAGTTGTATTTACGCGCATATTACGGTGAAAACACGCCTGCGAAGCGTTGACAAAATTTTTCGTTTGCGGTATAATAGAAAATGAAAGAATATATTAGGAGAACGCAAACGAATGAGAGGCTTGGAAACGTCGGTCGTGAGGCTCCGCCACGAAGTATTCAAGGAAGTGGCGCGGGTCGCTTTTGAAGAAGAACCGCAAAAGGTCAACGACGCAATAGAAGCAATACCCTATAAAATTACCCCGACGGAAGAACCCCGATACAGAGAAAGCATTTACCGCGAACGCGCGATTGCTTCCGAACAGGTCCGTCTTGCTATGGGTATGTCTTTACGGCCTGCGGACAAGCCCGTGCATATCACGGCGGGGATCGATCAAAGTGATATTTCGGATAAATATTACGAACCGCCTTTAATGCAGGTTATCCCGTCGGCTTGCGATAAATGTCCCGACAACGTTTACGAAGTCAGCAATCAATGCCGTAGCTGCGTAGCAAAGGCGTGTACGGCGGTTTGTCCTAAAAACGCGATTACCGTCATAGACGGTAAAACGGTCATCGATCAAGAAAAATGTATCCGTTGCGGTAAATGCAAAAAAGCCTGCCCGTACGACGCGATCGCGCATAAGCAAAGACCTTGCTCCAAGGCTTGCGGCGTGAAAGCGATTACCGCAGACGAGCTGGGTCGGGCAAAGATAGATAACGATAAATGCGTAGGCTGCGGACAATGTATGGTAAGCTGTCCGTTCGGCGCGATTGCCGATAAATCGCAAATTTTCCAGCTGATCCGCGCAATCCGCAAGGGCGATTACGTGGTCGCGGAAGTCGCGCCTGCTATTATGGGACAGTTTGGGGAAGGGATTACGCCTGCTATTATCAAAGGCGCGTTGCTGGATATCGGTTTCAAGGAAGTCCACGAAGTGGCAAGCGGCGCGGACGTTGCCGCGGCGACGGAAGCACATCAATACGTGGACGAAGTGGTTTCGGGCAAGCTTCCGTTCTTGCTTACGTCCTGCTGTCCTGCGTGGGCGATGCTTGCGAAAAAGCAGTTTCCGCAGCTCATCGATAAGGTTTCGCAATCGCTTACGCCGATGGTAGCGACGGCGAGAAGAATTAAACAGCGTACGCCGCAAGCCCGCGTCGTCTTTATCGGACCTTGCGCGGCGAAAAAGTTAGAAGCTTCGCGTGCTTCCGTGCGTAGCGACGTGGATTTCGTTATCACGTTTGAAGAGCTTGCGGGTATATTCGACGCAAAAAATATTGATTTTTCCAAGTACAAAGGCGAACGCTCCATTCACGAAGCGACGGGCGCGGGACGCGGTTATGCGGTCGCGGGTGGCGTGGCTTCGGCGATTGAACGGTGCGTAAAGGAATATTATCCTGACGTAGACGTAAAAATTGAACACGCCGAAGGCTTGGAAGAATGTAAAAAGATACTTTTGCTTGCAAAGCTTGGCAAGAAAAACGGTTGCTTGATCGAAGGTATGGGTTGCCCCGGCGGTTGCGTTGCGGGCGCGGGGACGAACGTTTCTATTGAAAAAGCAACGGCAGAAGTTAAGAAATTTGTAGAAAACTCTACCAAACCTTTGCCGGCAAAGGATTTGTATGAAATCGATTTGCCTTGACGAAAATAATGTATTATGGTCAATTTCAGCAAATTTAAGAACAAAAAAATATGCGTGGCGGTGAGTGGCGGCGTCGATTCGACGACGCTATTGCACTATTTGAAAAATCTTGAAAAAGAACACGGATTTTTCCTTTGCGCCGTGCATTGCGAACACGGAATTCGCGGCGCGGACAGCGTAGACGATATGCGTTTCGTGCAAGAGCTTTGTAAAAAGTGGAGCGTGCCGTTGTTCACGTTCCAAGAAAATTGCCCTGAAAAAGCCAAACGTGAAAAATGCAGTTTGGAAACGGCAGCGCGGAATTTCCGCAAGGCGTGTTTCGAGCAGTTAATAAAAGAAAATAAAGCGGAAGTAATCGCTACGGCGCACCACGTTTTAGACGAAGCGGAAACGGTGCTGTTCCGTATCGCCCGCGGCAGTGCGCTTTCGGGCGTGGCGGGTATGCGCGAAGAAAGCGGGTATTTTATCCGTCCGTTTTTGGACTGGACGAAGTCGCAAATTTTCACGTATGCAAAAGAAAACGGGATAGCGTATCGCGACGATAAAACGAATTTTGAACAAGACGCAACGCGGAATAAGTTACGCTTGAACGTTTTACCTTTACTTGAACAAGCGGTTGCGGGGGCGCAAAAAAATATCGCTCGCTTTGCCAAGCTTGCGGCGTTGGACGACGATTATTTATACGAGCAAAGTCAAAAGCTGATAAAAAAGCGAGGCGAGCGGATTACCGTCGCGTTTTGTAAAGTTAAACCTTTGTTTTATCGTGCTTGCTTAACGGCGATGAAAGCGTTGGGCATAAGTAAAGATTACGAGCAGGTGCATTTGGATAGCGTGTACGCGTTACAAGAAAACCGCCGCGGTGCGTACGTAAACTTGAAGCAAGGAGTTATCGCTAAAAGGAAGGAAAACGGCGTTGAATTTTTCGTACAAATCCAAAGCGAAACTTTTGAAAAAAACGCGGAAACGGCGTTTGATCAAAAGGGGTTTGACGGGGGCAGGTATTTGGTGAAACTGCAAATAGATCCGCCCAAGACGGAAAACGAACCTTGGAAAACGCTTCGCGCGGACTTGGATAAAATTCCCAAAGACGCAGTTTTTCGTTTTCGTAAGGACGGCGATCGAATTCGTAAATTCGGCGGTACTACGAAAAGCCTGAAAAAATATTTTAACGAGAAAAAAATTCCCGTGGAAGAACGAGCGTATTTACCCTTGATAGCAAGCGGGGAAACGGGTGAAGTGTACGCCGTTTGCGGCGTAGAGATTGCCGATTGCGTTAAGGTGGACGAAAGTACGAAAAACGCGGTATATATTATATTGCAAAAGAAATAAAAGGAGATATACGAATGGAAGAAATGCACAAAGACGTCGAGTACGTAATGGTCACGGAAAAACAAATCGCGAAGAAAGTGAAAGCGATTGCAAAACAGCTGGATAAGCTCTATCAGGGTAGAAAACCCGTGGTGGTTTGTATCTTAAAGGGGAGCGTCGTGTTCTTTTCCGATTTGATACGGCATATGAAAACGCCGCTCACGATTGACTTTATGAGTGTTTCATCTTACGGAAACGGTACGAAATCGGCGGGCGAATTGACGGTGAAAAAGGATCTTTCCACCGATATTAAAGGTCGCGACGTGTTGATTGTTGAAGATATTATTGATTCCGGAAATACCCTTTACAATCTTAAAAAATTACTCAACGCGCGTTCGCCGTCTAGCGTCAATATCGTAACGCTTTTGGATAAACCCGATCGTAGAGAAGTGCCGATGGAGCCTGAATATACTTGCTTCGTGATCGAAGACGAGTTCGTGGTCGGTTACGGTTTGGATTACGCCGAAGAATACAGAAATCTTCCGTACGTTGGAGTTTTGAAACGCTCGGTGTACGAAAAATAATGATACATACAACGGGACGTTATTTCGTCCCGTTTTTTCTTGCGCGGACATATACGCCACCCTTTTTTAAGCTGCAATTATGCGCTTTTGCCATTTGCGATACGCTCGTTACTTGATAGCCCTGCGCTTTTAAGTCGGGGAGCAAGCGTTTGAGCGCGTGTACCGTTTCGTAATGCCCGTCGTGCATTAAAACGATCGCGCCCGAAAATTTCTTTTGCATTATTTCGTCGTAAATTTTGTCTGCGGATCTCCCCGTCCAGTCCTTCGTGTCAATCGTCCAGTTGATAACAGGAACGTCCACGGCTGTTTTTATTTCGTCGCTTATTTCCCCAAAGGGCGGACGGAATAAATGGCGGGGCTTGCCGTCTATACGCGAGAGAAGCTCGTCCGTTTTGTCGATTTCTAAAAGCAGTTCGGATTTGGAAAGCTTGGTTAAGTCCACGTGCGAGAACGCGTGGTTGCCTAATTCCCAACCGAGCGCGTGCGCGGCTTTGACCGTGTGTAAGGTAGCGTTATTAAAAAAACAACCGTTGCAAAAAAGCGTTGCCGTGGCTTTGCAATCGGGGTTTTCTTCGTTGAACGAAGCGAATACCGCCAAAATCGGTTCTAACGACGGCTTGGGTGCGTCGTCAAAGGTAAAAGAAATAAGTTTTTTGGTTTGGTCGATTTGTGATATATCCGTTTGCGAAAGATCCCAAAAAAGCGGATCGTTTTCACTATCGCAAGGAAAAAATATAGGGTTATCTTGCGGACTAAAAGATGAAGCGTTATCGTCTTGCGTGGGGGGCGTGTACGCGTTCACGCCACAAGACGTTAAAAAAGGAAGGATAAAACACAGAACGCAAAAGCGTTTGAGAGTGATTAAAGATTGCATATTATTAGTATTCCTTTTTCTTTGTAAAATATTTAGCAAAGTCTTTCAAAATATCTAACCCAAATAAAAACGATTGACTTTTATTTTTTCGTATGATATAATATATAAGACTATGATATAAAGGGGAAAAACGTGGAAGAAAAGGAGCAAATTATTGCCGTTTGTAACCGTTTTCAAATAAAGGGCGAGTACCGCGGTTACGAGCTTATCAATAGCGGGCATATAAACACCACTTATCGCGTAGATTTTTTGCGCGGCGGTGAGATTAAAGATTATATTTTACAAAAGGTAAATACGTACGTTTTCAAAAATCCCGTTGCGTTGATGGAGAATATTTCTTCGGTGACTGAATATATCCGTGCTAAAATAAAGGCTACGGGTGTGACGGCGAAACGCCACGTTTTGCATTATTCCACGGCGGACGAAGGGAAATATTACACCTATATGCCCGACGGAAGTTTTTGGAGATGTTGCCGTTTTATTGACGGCTCGGTGTCCTTTATGCAAACGGACGATTTGCAAATTATCGAAGAATTGGGTAAGGCGTTTGGAGAATTTCAAGTCTATCTTTCCGATTTTCCCGTCAAGGATTTACATATCGTTATCCCGCATTTTCACAACACGATTGCGCGATACGACGCGCTTCGCGCGGCGATCGAAAAGGACGAGGCGGGTAGATTGTCCGAAGTTAAAGACGTCGTTGACGGGTATTTGGCAATGGAAACTTTGGCAACCAAGCCCTATCGCTTGCAACGCGAAGGCGTGTTGCCGCTCCGCGTAACGCATAACGATACGAAAACAAGCAACGTTTTATTTGACGAAGAAACGAAAAAACATTTGTCCGTCATCGATTTGGATACGGTAATGCCGGGGCTCGTTGCGTTTGACTTTGGTGATGCAATTCGCGTGGCGGCGTCTACCGTGGATGAAGACGAAAAGGATTTGGCAAAAGTGGCGGTCGATCTTGACAAATACGAAGCGTTTACGCGCGGGTTTGTTGGCGTGCTTCGCGGAAAGCTTACGAAAGCGGAGTACGATTCGCTTGCGCTTGGTGCGTTGGCAATGACGGCGGAGTGCGGCGCAAGGTTTTTGACTGATTATCTTAACGGGGATAAATATTTCCGAATTCATTATCCCGATCAAAACTTGGCAAGAGCCAAATGCCATTTAACCTTGGCACGGGATATGCAAAATAAATTGAGCAAAATGCAAGAAATCGTAGATAAATACAGCAAATAACAATCGGCGGGAATTTCCCGCCGATTTAATTTTTATGAATTTTGAAAAGTGCCATTACGATTACGCCCAAATTTCCGCCCAGCACCAACCCGATGATCATTCCTATCCAAAACACGGTAACTGCTCCTTTATAAATATTGGTTTTGTTTATTATAGACCAAAAAAGAAAATATAAACGTGTCACCTTTTATTTATGGGGTTGGGTATAATAAAGGGGGAGGGGCTTATGCGGATTTGTTTCGTTTGTCAAAATACCTTACGCGAATACGCGGGGGCGGCTACGCAAAAAGAATGTGAAAAGGAAAAAGCGGATTTGATTTTGTTTGGTTTTAACGGAATGGGGGAAGTCAGCTACGAAAAAGAGCTTAAAGGCGAAACGAGCTATTTTGAAGATGCGGCGCGGCTATCCAAAGAAAGCGGTTGTGTGGTGGTTTGCGGGTGTATAACGGACACGCGCGGGCATAAACGCAAATCGGCGATTGTGGCGCAAAAAGGACGGCTTGCGGGCGTTTCGGATATGACAAACGCCGTAGACGGCGAAGTGAATAGCGGGGCTTCTTTGCGTGTGTACGAAACGGAAATCGGGCGCGTAGGCGTGATCGTCGGGGAAGATTTGGATTTTCCCGAAGTCATTAAATCGCTAGCCGTTTGCGGAAGTGATTTTATCGTATGTCCGTTTGGAAAAACGGACGAAGTGCGTACGGCTTTAATTCGGGCGGGGGCGTATTGCTACGGCGTACCCATTTTGTTTTGCGCGGATGGGTACGCGATGGTTGCGGACGTTTCAGGCGAAATTATTTACGCTTCGCCAAACAGTCCGTCCGTCGTGGAATTTACGCCCATAAAAGAATACCATCTCGTAGAAACGAGACGGCGTGGTTTTTATCGATCGAAAAAAGAGTAGTTGTGGTATAAGTGCACGCCTAAAAACCTGCGTTTTTAATATCGCGGTCTACGCTACGTTTTACGTCGCGTTCGGCAATAGCTTGTTTTTTATCAAAGGTATGTTTACCGCGGCAAAGCGCGATTTCCATTTTTACGAGCGCGTCCTTAAAATATAGCTTCAAAGGAACGAGCGTATAGCCTTGCCGATTGATTTTGCCTGCAATTTTGGCAATTTCACTTTTGTGTAATAATAATTTACGGTCGCGACGGGTATTGCGATTGCTGAAGCCGTCCGATTTTTCATAGAACGCAACGTGCATATTTTTTACGCAAACCTGCCCGTCGCGCAAAAAACAAAAGCAGTCGTTCATATTCACGTTGCCTTGGCGTAGCGATTTAATTTCGTTGCCTTCCAGCACGATACCCGCTTCGTATTTATCTTCAATGAAATATTCAAAGGAAGCGGATTTGTTGGTTGCGATAATTTTCATAATTTTGCACCTTCGTTGGTTTTTTCAAGTAATCTAAATTCCGTTCTGCGACGGTAAAAATCCACGTCGTGTACTTTCACGCGTAAAACATCGCCAATGGTATAGCTTTCGTCTTTACCGCTCAATAAAAAACGGTCGGGATTGAATTTATATTCACCAAACAGCGTTTCTACGGGAATAAAGCCTTCGATCGTGTTGGGTAATTCGGCGAAAATCCCGAAAGAAGTTACGCCCGATACGACGGCTTCGTATTCTTCGCCGATTTTTTCGCTCATATGCATCGTTTTATACAAATCGTCTACGTCCCGTTCCGCGTCCGTTGCCCGCCGTTCCCGATCGGACGATTGCGTAGCGGCGCGATCGACGAAATCCGTATATTTTTCCACCGCTTCGGCGTATTTTCCGTTGATGACTTCTTTAATAATACGGTGAATACAAAGATCGGGGTAGCGACGGATCGGGGAAGTGAAATGGCAATAGCACTCGCTCGCCAGCCCGAAATGTCCCAAGTTTTCGGGGGAATACCGTGCTTTTTGCATCGAACGGAGCATTACGCGGTTCAAAACGGGATACGCGGGCATATCCTTTGCGACTTTGAGTAAATTTTGATAATCGTAAGGCCGCACTTCTTCGGCGTTAAATCTTGCCGTTAAGCCAAGCGTTTGCGCGAAAGCGCGGAAAGCAACCGCTTTTTCTTCGTTGGGTTTTTCGTGAATACGGTAGATAAACGGAGCTTCGATTGCGTGCATATATTCCGCAACCGTTTCGTTGGCAAGTACCATAAACGCTTCGATAATTTGATAGGAAAATTTACGCTCGTAATCGGGAATGGAAATCTCGTTCGTCTTTTTATCGAAAAGAATTTTCGCTTCCTTAATGTCCAAAGTGATACTGCCTTTCTTTTCTCTTTTCTTTTGTAGAATGCGAGTAAGCTCCGCAAACAAGCGTACCGTGTCTATAACGAGCGGGAATTTTTTTATCGTTTCGTCGTCGCCGTCCAAAATGGCGGAAACCTGCGTATAGGTCATTTTATGCGCCGAACGGATCACACCTTCTACGATTTCGCTGCTCACGACTTTCCCGTTTTTATCCACGGTCATAAGGCAGGAAAGGGTTAGCCTGTCTTCGCCTTCGTTTAACGAACAAATGCCGTTGGAAAGAGCACGGGGGAGCATCGGCAATACGCAATCGGGAAAGTACACGCTCGTTCCGCGTTCAAACGCTTCTTCGTCAAGGGGAGAACGCGCCGCAACGTAATGCGATACGTCGGCGATATGCACGCCGAGCAAATATTTATCTCCAACTTTTTCCAAAGAAATGGCGTCGTCGATATCCCGCGTATCTTCGCCGTCGATCGTCACGATCAATTTGTCGCGAAAATCCCGACGGTTTTGTAAATCCGCGGGCGAAATGCCGCGTTGTTCTTGTTTTTTCGCTTCCTTTTCCACCCGTTCGGGGAATTCTTCCCGTAAATCGTACGAACGGATTATCGAGAGTTCTTCGGCAAAAAAATCGTCTTCTTCGCCAAGCACTTCGACGATTTCACCCCCAGGGGATTTGCCGTAGGGGTACGAAGTGATTTTCGCTACGGCTTTGACGCCGTTGGGAATATGCGAGCATTGCGAAAGGGGGATATAAATTTCGGATGAGAATTTCTTTTCGTCGGGATAAAGATACCCCGCGCGTTTATCGCGGCGGAAAGTGCCTACGATTTTCGTATACCCACGCGAAAGAATTTTAATAACGCTGACTTCGTCACGTTCGCCTTCCGTATAATCGTATACGCGTTCGCAAAGCACGCTATCCCCGTGCAACGCACCGTGTAAGCGTTTGCGGGGAATGAAAAAATCGTTGGGATAGCTTTCCTTGTCATCGGGGATTAGAAATCCAAAGCCCCGTTCGTTTCCGCTGATTACGCCTTTGATTAAGCCCAAATCTTCGCTCGTTCCATACCTGCCCCCGTCCGTTTTATATAATCTCCCGTCTTGGCAAAGCTCGTCAAGGATAGGGAGTAGACAGTTTTTTTCGCGGTAGGGAATGGATAACGCTTTACAAATTTCGTTTATATTTTTTCCTGAAAGCGTTTTATCAAGAAAACGCTCGTATATACGTTCCGTTACGCTCATTGAATGTCCTCCGTTGCGGAATGAAAGAAAAACGGCGGCTTGTAATAAGCCGCCGATGAATTTATTGTTTGATTATGCCCAAATCGTTTCAAGCTGTAAAACGTAGAAAGCGATTGCGAATACGACGAGAACAGCAAGGCAAATCCAAGTCCATTTCTTCATTTTCGCTTCAATCGATTTACCTTTATTCTTACCGAAAAAGGTTTCGCTCGATCCGCCGAGTGCGTCGATACCGCTAGAATTGCTCGGTTGTAAAAGAACGAGCACAATCGCCGTAATCGCCGCAAGGGCCATAAGAACAATCATCGTAAGGCTTAAACCCAAATACAAAACGTAAGACGCGTCGGTAGAAGTGGGTACAAGCAATGCACTAATCAAATTAAACATTGTATTTCAATCCTTTTTATCTTTTTCTTCCAAAATACTAATTGATTATAGCATACTTGGAAAAATATCGCAACTGTTTTTTAACGGGTTTTCCGAAAAAATTTATCTTTTGCGGGAAATCGCCTAAAAAATCATTTAATAAGGCTTTTACCCGTCATTTCTTTGGGTTGCGGCAAATTCATAATATCCAAAAGCGTAGGCGCAAGATCTGCCAAAACGCCGTCGTCGCGGAGCGTTACGTTTTTATGCGCTTCGGACACCAAAATAACGGGAACGGGGAAGGTCGTGTGCTGGGTAAACGCCGTTTCGCCGTCGTCCGCAATCATTTGATCGGCATTGCCGTGGTCAGCGGTAACGATTGCCGCGCCGCCCATAGCAAGGATTTTATCCGTGACCTTTTTCACACATTCGTCTACGGCGTGTACAGCTTTGGTTGCAGCTTCCATAACGCCCGTATGTCCAACCATATCGCAGTTTGCAAAGTTGAGAATAACGACGTCGTATTCGCCTTTATCAAGTTCTTCCAAAACCTTTTCGGTTACGGGATACGCGCTCATTTCGGGCTGTAAATCGTAGGTTGCAACCTTCGGCGAAGGGATAACGATACGCGTTTCGCCTTCTACGGGCGCTTCCAGTTTTGCGTTAAAGAAGAAAGTTACGTGCGCGTATTTTTCCGTTTCCGCGATGTGGAGCTGTTTCAAACCCAAGGAAGAAATATATTGCGGCAACGTGTTGGTGATTTCGTCGGGCGGGAACGCCACGCCTACGTTTTCAAACGAAGAATCGTACACCGCAAAACCTACGTAGTAGGGGGCAAGGAAACCCGTTTTTCTTTCAAAGCCAAGCGTTGCGCCCGTTTTTGCGTCTTGGAACGGGAAGTTCGCTTGCGAGAACATACGCGAAATTTGACGCGCTCTGTCGGGACGGAAATTAAAGCAAACGATGCTGTCGCCTTTTTCAATCAAAGCAACGGGTTTGCCGTTTTTGGTCAGGTTGGTGGGCAGGATAAATTCGTCCGTTACGCCCTGCTCGTAAGAAGCTTTCGCGGCTTCTTCCGCCGTACCTTCAAACGAAACGCCCGTGCCGAGCGTGAGCATATCGTACGCCTTTTCTTCACGATCCCAGTTGTTGTCGCGGTCCATTGCGTAATATCTGCCCGAAACGGAAGCGATTTTACCGAAATGAAGCTCGTCAAGCTTCGCTTGTAAATCCTTCAAAAATCCCGCGCCCGAAGTGGGAGCAACGTCGCGCCCGTCGGTAACCGCGTGGATATACACGTTATCCAAGCCTTCCTTTTTCGCCATTTCAACGAGTGCGTATAAATGCTCGGTGTGGCTGTGTACGCCGCCCGTGGAAACGAGCCCGTAAAGGTGTAACTTTTTACCGTTGTTTTTTGCAGCTTGCATTGCACCGAGCAAGGTTTCGTTTTTGAAAAACTCGCCGCTACGGATATCCTTGGTGATTTTGGTAAGGTCTTGGTATACGATACGACCCGCACCGATGTTCAAGTGACCGACTTCGCTGTTTCCCATTTGACCGTCGGGAAGCCCTACGGACATACCGCTTGCGCCAAGCTGGGCGGAAGGGTATTTTGCTTTGAGTTCGTTCACGTATTTGCTACCGTCCGCAATAATAGCGTTCCCGTTTTTAGACGGATTGATACCGTAACCGTCCATAATGATGATGGCATAAGGTTTTTTCATTATATTCTCCTAAATTGTCAAAATTTTGGGGCAAAGTACCGCTCAACGCATACCTGCCCCTTTGATTTTTGTTATTTTTTACTTGTCGAAATTCACGATAGCCGCGAAATCGGGTGCTTTAAGCGACGCGCCGCCGATAAGACCGCCGTCGATTTCTTCTTTCGCCATAAGTTCTTTGCAGTTGCCTGCGTTCATACTGCCGCCGTATTGAATGCGAACGGCTTGCGCGCATTTCGGGCAGAACATTTCGCCGATCGTTTTACGGATAAAGCCGATCGTTTCGTTGGCTTGTTCCGCCGTTGCGGTTTTGCCCGTACCGATTGCCCAAACGGGTTCGTAAGCGATAACGACGTCCGTGATTTCTTCGATATTTTTCAAACCTTCGTGGATTTGCGTAGCAAGTACTTCTTCCGTCTTGCCCGTTTCTCTTTCTTCCAAGGATTCGCCGATACAAACGATCGGGGTAAGCCCTGCTTTCAAAGCGGTAAGCGTTCTCTTGTTTACCGTTTCGTCCGTTTCGCCGAAGTATTGACGGCGTTCGCTGTGACCGATGATAACGTATTTAACGCCGTATTCCAACAACATCGCCGCGGAAATTTCACCCGTGTACGCGCCTTTTTCCGCAAAGTGTACGTTTTCCGCGCCGAGTTGAATATTCGTGCCTTTCAAAGCTTCGCTCACCGCGGGAATGTCGATTGCGGGAACGCAAACGACTACGTCGCAGTTTGCTTCTTTCACAAGGGGAGCGATTGCGTTTACGAGCGCAACGCCTTCCGAAGCGGTATTATTCATTTTCCAGTTTCCTGCAATAATAGGTTTTCTCATAAGTCTATTCTCCTTAATATAGCGTAAATTATTTATCGTTCAAGCAAGCGATACCGGGGAGTACTTTGCCTTCAAAAAGTTCAAGGGAAGCACCGCCGCCCGTCGAGATGTGGCTCATTTTATCCGCAAAGCCGAGTACTTGTACCGCCGCCGCGGAGTCGCCGCCGCCGATGATCGTCGTCGCTTTGCCGTATACGTCCGCGAGTGCGCCTGCAACCGCTTTCGTGCCTTCCGCAAGGATCGGGTTTTCAAATACACCCATAGGACCGTTCCAAATAACCGATTTTGCACTAGCAACAGCCGCCGCGAAATTCTTTTTCGTTTCAGGTCCGATATCAAGCCCCATCATATCGTCGGGGATTGCGTTGGAAGGAACGACCGTCGTTTCGATGGGCGCGTCAATGGGGTTGGGGAACGCGTACGCCGCAACCGTGTCTACGGGCAAAAGAATGGTTTTGCCGAGCGAAGCCGCTTTCGCAAGCATTTCTTTGCAGTATTCGATTTTTTCGTCGTCTACGAGCGAGTTACCGATTTTACCGCCTTGCGCCTTGATAAAGGTGTAAGCCATACCGCCGCCGATTACGAGCGTGTCGCATTTTTCAAGCAAGTTGGAAATAACGTTGAGCTTGTCCGCAACCTTTGCGCCGCCGAGAATAGCAACGAACGGTCTTTCGGGATTTTCAAGCGTATCTGCCATAACGGAAAGCTCTTTTTCGATCAAGAAACCGCAAGCCGCCGTTTGTACCAAGCCTTCTTCTACGATACCCGCCGTCGAAGCGTGGGAGCGGTGCGCCGTACCGAACGCGTCGTTCACGTATACTTCGCAGTAGCTTGCGAGCGCTTGCATAAATTCGGGGAATTTCTTTTCTTCGCCCTTATGGAAACGCAAATTTTCCAAAAGTACGCATTCGCCTTCCTTGCAAGCTTCCACTTTTGCCTTAGCGTCAGCGCCGATAACGTCGGTGGCGAAAGCAACTTTGTTATCCAAAAGTTCGTTCAAGCGTGCTGCAACGGGAGCGAGCGTCAATTTCTTAACGTCCTTAGCTGCCTTGTCCAATGCTTCTTGCGTAGCAGCCGCTTGTTCATTTTCAGGAAGTGCAGCAATTTTTGCCTTTTCCTTCTTGTTGAGTTCGAGTTTGTCGTCGAATACGTTGTGAGGCTTGCCCATGTGCGAGCAAAGCACAACTTTCGCACCTTGTTCCATCAAATACTTGATGGTAGGAAGTGCACCGACGATACGGTTTTCGTCCGTAATTACGCCGTCTTTCATAGGCACGTTAAAATCGCATCTAACGAGGACTTTTTTGCCTTTCACAGCGACGTCTTTTACGGTTTTCTTATTCATAAATACAGTCTCCTTAAAATTTATAATTTTACATAACACCTATATAATACCTGTTTTTTTCAACTTTGTCAACTTTTTACAAAAACAAACGCGAAAAAAGATTTTGAAAACTTGTCTTTTATTTTCCTTTTACCCGTTGACGAGCGCGAGAAAATATGGTATAATATTCGGAAAAATACGAAAGAGGTGCTATCAGTATGAGTAGAGCCGACGAAATTTTTGCGCAAAACATGCAAGATATTATGGACAACGGGTTTTGGGACACCGAATTGGACGTTCGCCCGAAATGGGAGGACGGCGTACCTGCGCACACCGTGAAAAAATTCGGTATCGTCAACCGTTATAACTTGCAAGAAGAATTTCCTATTTTGACCATGCGCCGTACCGCGTTCAAATCGTGCGTGGACGAATTGTTATGGATTTGGCAAAAAAAGAGCAACAATATCCACGACTTAAATTCGCATATTTGGGACACCTGGGCGGACGAAACGGG
>JAZLDG010000025.1:0-3022 GCA_045614565.1 Candidatus Scatosoma sp.
TGAACTGAAACGAATTGAAATTACTTTAAGTATTAAGAAATGGAGGACATTTTAATGAGCAAAGAAGGAAAGACGGGCGTAACGCAAAATACGCCTAAAAATATTTTGTTTGGCGCGGGTACGATTCATAAGAACTTGAAGCACGAAGGCGGCAAGTGGAATTTTGCCGAATCGCTGTACGGTGCTACCGCTGGCGGCTCTAAATTGACGATCACGCCCGAAGTAACGCCGCTTGAATTGGACGGCGCGCTGGTTGCCGTAAAGGGCTTGAACGTAAAGACGGGCGAAGTGGCTACTATGGAAGTCAATTTTGCTGAATTGAACAAGGAAGTTTTGGCGACGGCTGCAATGGCGGCGGAGAACGCTGACGGCAACGTGGAAGGCTACACCTTGTACGAATCGAAGGCAAGCATTGAGGAAGGCGACTATTGGGATAATATCGCTTTTGTCGGTGAATTGCTGGATAAGAGAAAGGTTATCGTCATTATGGATAACGCGCTGGCGACGAACGGGCTTGATTTGAGTACCGCGAACAAGGAAAATTCCGTTGCTACGGTAACGTTTGCTTGTCACGCAACGCTTGAAAGCGACCTTGAAACGTTGCCTTGGCATATCTATTTCCCTGACGAAGCGTAAAAAAAATAAAAGGAGAATAAAAGAATGAATGAAGTAATCGTAAATGAAACGGTGGAAGAAGTGGCGGAAAAGAAGTACAAAATGCGTGATCTTGGCGCGAAGGACATTTTCTCTATCAGTAGGGTAATTTCCAAAATCGGCATTGCGAATTTCAGGCGTTGTTTTAACGACGCGGAGCTGGCAAAGCTGGTTGAACAATCCCGCAAAGAGGGGAAGAGCGTTGAACAAATCGGCGCAAGCGTTGTATTCAATGTTTTGGACGTGCTGTTTGAATGCTTGCCGAATTGCGAAAGGGAGCTGTTTTCTTTCCTTGCTGACCTGCTGGGAATGAAGGTTGCGGACGTTGAAATGATCCCGCCCGCTGACTTCTTCGACCTGATTGTAGAAGTGGTGCAAAATCCTAAATTCGCGGATTTTTTCACGCGTGCCTTGCGATTGCTCAAATAAATAAGACGGACATACGATTTATGGACTTGCTGGCTCAACGTTATGCAAGTCCATTTGTCTTATTAGATGAAATGGCAGCGCAAGGTAGACTTTACGAATTTGTTTGTGAAGTCAACCTGATAAAGAACGAAGAAAGATTGTGGGAAGTATGGCTTGCTAAATGCTGGGATAAAGACTTCGACGAATGGAAGCAATCGTTAAGGGCGGCAAAGACGGACAATGTAGCCTTTAATGCGAAATCCACCGTCAAACAGTCTTTCGATATTCTAAAAGGGTTTTGCCCCGAAAAGGGGAGGTAGCGAATGGAACTTTTTAAGCTTGTCGGCGTGCTTGCGATTGAAAACGCGGACGCGAACAAGGCGATTGATGAAACAACTGATAAAGCCGAAAAATCGCAGGGCAAGCTGTCAAAGATTTTTTCAGGCATAGGAAAAGGCTTGCTGGGCGTTGGTAAGGTTGTCGCTACGGGTATTGGCGTAGGCGTTGGCGCGTTAGGCGCGTTGACGGGTAAAGCCGTTGCCGCCGCTGGTGAGCTTGAACAAAATATGGGCGGTAGTGAAGCTGTATTCGGCAAGTACGCGTCCAAAATGCAAGAAAACGCTAAAAAGGCGTTTAATTCAATGGGCTTGTCAACAAGTGACTACTTGGCGACGGCTAACAAAATGGGATCACTATTCAAAGGCGCGGGGTTTGAAACCGAACAAGCTATGGATATGACCTCAAAAGCTATGCAACGTGCGGCGGACGTTGCGTCCATTATGGGGCTTGATACGTCGTCAGCAATGGAAGCTATTGCTGGCGCGGCAAAAGGCAACTTCACAATGATGGATAACTTGGGCGTGGCGATTAACGATACCACGTTACAGGCATACGCACAGGAAAAAGGGCTTGGGAAGCTTGAAACAACGCAACAAAAAGTAAATGCGGCTATCGAACTCTTTATGGAAAAGACGGAGGGGTACGCGGGAAACTATACGAAGGAAAACGCAACTATCGCGGGATCAATGAGTACGATGAAAGCGGCGTTTGATAACTTCTTATCGGGCGCGGGTAGCGTTGATGACGTTATAGCAAGCGTAAGCGGCGCGGCTCAAAGTATGATAGGGCAGATCACGCAGTTATTCCCGAACTTGACAAGCGGCATTACAAAAATGGTGCAAGAAATTATCCCGATGATTCCGCCCTTGCTTGAACAAGCATTACCAGCCCTTATAACGGGTACGACGGATTTAATCAACGGGCTTGTGGCGGCTTTCCCGTCCATTATGACCGCGCTTTTACAAGCCGTACCAGCCTTGCTGGACGGCGTTATGTCGATTATGAACGCTTTAATTGAAGCGTTGCCGTCGCTGATTCAATCCATTGTGGCGGCGTTGCCTACATTATTGCCTGTTTTGATCGACGGCATTATATCGGTAATCGTAACGTTGTGTAATATGCTGCCGCAAATTATACAGCCGATTATCAACTATTTACCCGCAATCATTATCAGTATTGTCAATGCGTTAATGCGTAACCTTCCCGCCCTGATAGACGGGCTTATAGCCCTTGTAATGGGAATTGTGGGAGCTATCCCGCAAATCATACAGGCATTGGTTGACGCAACGCCGCAGGTAATCTCTATGATTATCACGGGGCTGTTAAACGCCTTGCCGCAAATTATCGCTGGCTTGGTGCAAGTGGTATTTGGCATTATAAAAGCCTTGCCGCAAATATTCTCGGCGTTGATTGAAGGGATTGTCAATGTATTTAAGGGCATTTGGGAAGCGATCAAAAACGTTTTCGGTAGTGGGAAAGTAGGAGAATTTTTCTCAAACGCTTTCGGGAAAGCGAAGGAAGCGGTACAAAATGCTTGGAAGAGCATTACGCAATTCTTCTCTAACTTGTGGAGCGGGATTAAAAATGTCTTTTCCGCTGTCGGTAATTGGTTTGGAAATCA
>JAZLDG010000026.1:0-2046 GCA_045614565.1 Candidatus Scatosoma sp.
CGAAGTTATTTACGTCAAGCCCGTTGCGGTTGGCGACGATTGCGTTGACGTTGTGGCAAAAGGGATTATAAGCGCACCGACGAAGGAAAGCACGGCGCAATATAATTATACTTTTGCGGGTTGGGATACATACAACGCCAACCACGTTGACGGGTTAGCATTGAAAGCCGTTACAGAAAATAGAACGGTTTACGCTTGCTATACGTCAACGGTGAGAAGCTACACAATTACGTATTACGACGGCGATACCGTACTTAAAACCGAACAACTTGAGTACGGAAGTATGCCTACATATGCCGCCGAAAAAGACGGATTTAACTTTGAGGGTTGGACACCCACACTTACAACAGTTACGGGCAATGCTTCTTATGTAGCACAATGGGGCGAAAAGCCAACATTTGCGGGGGCAACGTGGACAGATATTATTGAGATTGCTAACAAAGGTGAAGCCGATACGACTTTTTCAGTTGGTGACAGACGAACCGATACCGCAACTGACGGTACGTTAATATCGTTTACTATAATTGGATTTAATCATGATAATTTAGCAGATGGAAGCGGTAAAGCACATATGACAATTGCTGTGGGTGGTGAAACGAATGCAAGCGGCGGTTTTACAGATACATTAGCAATGAGCAGTTGGGAAACATTCGCAACAACATTGAATGATACTTTCAAATCAAGGTTGCCGTCTGAACTTGTTACGGAAATAAAAACAGTTAATAAAGAGTGTGCTGACCGAAGTGGTACTGATACATTTACAACATCTATCATTGCATTTGATTTATTTCCGCTTAGTGTAGAAGAAATTGGCGCACAAAGAATGCCTAATAGTGTTTACCGCGGTTCAGATGAATGGTATTCGAAATGTATAAAATTGGGTGAAATGTATTCTTATTACGAATCAAATCAATCGAAATACTACCTAATAAATGCGGCAATATATGGTTCTTTGGGAAGAGATATATGGTTAAGACAGCCTTCGGGTACGAAATCAGAATATACTTATTATTACCAAAATGATATGGGTTATTCACCTGTTTACGATATAAATGTAGCATCAAACACTACAGCCAAGAAAGCACGCTTTGCATTCTGCATCTAACGTTATGACCACAAAAGAGAGGGGCGGCAAATATGTTAAATATCGAATATATACCGTTGCCGAATATCGCCGTTGCATATAAAAAAACGTCGTATTATATGCAACCCGAATATATCACGATACATAATACGGCAAATATTGCAACCGCCCGCGGCGAAATTGATTATATGCACACTTCCAACGATTACAGATCGTTTCATTTTGCGGTTGACGATACAAGTATTGTACAAGGCTTGTTACTTAATCAAAACGGGTGGCACGCGGGCGACGATTCAGACGGGCGCGGCAATCGTAAAAGTATAGGTATTGAAATTTGTTTAAGCTATGTTCCGAAAAAAGTAAACGGCGTTGAAGTCGGCGACGAAGCGAAATGGCGAAAAAGCTATAAAAAAAGGTTTGAAAAAGCCCAAGAGAACGCCGCCGAGTTAACCGCGTATTTACTCAATAAATACGGTTGGGGCATGGATCGCAACCGTATTAAAAAGCACCAAGATTTTTCAAACAAGTATTGCCCGCACCGTACGTTATCTGATTACGGGTGGGAATACTTCTTAAACCTTGTTGAGCGAAAATATAAAGAAATGCATGAGAGGGGCGACGATCCAATGACAGCGGAAGAAAAGAAAGAATTTGCCGCGCTGAAAAGCAAGGTTGCCGCGCTGACGAAAGCGGTTGACGACGTAAAGGTTAAATATAACGACGCGGGCAAATGCCCCGAATATTCGCAACCGACAATTGAAAAACTGATCGGCAAAGGGCATTTGAAAGGCGACACCAAAGGCGACCTTAAACTTACCGACCAAATGATACGCACGCTTGTTATACTTGACCGTGCGGGAATATTTGATTAAAAGAGGTAAAGGCAATGAAAGAACGTTTAACAAAATTGCTCACTATTAAAAGTATCGTAACAATACTTTTAACATTAGTATTTTGCTATT
>JAZLDG010000027.1:0-2022 GCA_045614565.1 Candidatus Scatosoma sp.
AAGAACAAGCGTTGGAGTTTTCTTTGAAAAACGGGAAATACGCAAATACGCCGTTCCGTAACGTTCCGCAAGACTATTTGAAATGGCTGTCCGAGAATACGCAAAATCAAACGATAAAAACGGCGGCGCGGCTTGTCTTGGCGCATATCGAAAAGCTTAAAAAGCAAAAGCCGACGCAACCGACGCTTGAAGAAATTCTCGACGACGAAGAATTACCGTTTGACTTATAAGGGGGTTGATAATGGAAAAGAAAAAGATTGAAAACCCTTATATTATATTTGCGGTGCTGTTTGGCGTTTTAACGGTTTTATATATTTCTGTTACGTGTTTATTCGCGGTTAGAGGCATATTACAGGCTGTTATCGTGTACGCATTTTTAACGCCCTATTGGGGGTGGCTTACGGGGATATGGACGCATAAGGCTGTATCTTATAGAAAGCAGGTTTTTTATATAGACGGTTATTACGAAAAATGCCGTGAGTGTATTTATTTACGGGAAAAACTTATTGAAGCATTGGAGGATAAATTAGATGACGAAGAAAGAGTTAAATAGTAGGCAATGGGCGTTATATACTTTCTTGAAAAATCAAGGCGACGAGTGGGCGACGCAAGCGTTTGTCGCAGCGAAGATTTGCGAAATGTCAAACGGCGAATATTACGGCGATTGGGAAAGCCTTGCAACTTTCCACGATAGCGCGGCGCGGCATATTATGACGGCGGATATTCGGGCGATCAACGAAAGCCCTATTATTCAAAAGATTATCATTTCCAGCGGTAAAGGTATCAAGATTGCGAACAAAGAAGAATTTGACCGCTATATCCGTAAAGAGATTATGTCAAGCGTGCGCCGTCTTATGCGGGCGAAACTGAAAGCAAAGAAAGGAAATCTCGACGGACAAACGCGTATCACTTTCGGGCAATACGAACGCGATACGATAAAGGCGTTTATTGATAGCGATAAGGACGTGGGCGAACGGTTGCGGGAATTGCGGATTAAAAACGGATTTAAGGCAAGTAGCGTTTGCGCCTACTTTTCCAAAGCGGGCGTAAAGCTTGACGAGCCTATGCTTTCCCGATTTGAGAACGGCTATTGTTTGCCAAACAAACGAACGCTTGAAAATCTCGCTGAATTTTACGCCGTAAGCGTCGATTATATTTTGACGGGCAATTTACCGACGGACGAAGAAACAAGCGAAAATGACGGCTTGCAAGCCGTAGAGGGGGTGATATAATGCTTGCGTTATTACTTAATATGCTTATTATTCTTGGAATAATTGTTGTCGGGGTTTTAATCGTATCGGTTGTTGTTCTTGCGTCGTACGCTATCTTGTATTTTATATATCGTACGTTTATTGATACAAGCGGAAAAGGCGGAGGGCGCGGGCAATGAAGAAAGTGTATATTTGCTCCCGATATAAAGGCGTATCGGTGGAAGTGATGAAGAATATACAGTTTGCGCGGATTTATAGCCGTACGGCTTGGGAAAAGGGATTTTTCCCGATTACCCCGCATTTGTACTTGCCGTCCTTTTTAGATGACGGAAACAAAACGGAACGGGGCGCAGCGTTGAAGCTTGCCTGTAAAGCAATGGAAATATGCGCGGAAGTTTGGGTATTCGGTAAACGGTATTCCAAAGGTATGGAAAAGGAAATTGCGAAAGCGCAGGAATTAAAAAAGCCGATTAAGTATTTCGACGAATACGGCGAGCCGTTGTAAATTCTTTGTGTCGTTTTGTTAGAAAGTGCGACAAAACGCTTGACAATGGTAAATTATGGTAGTATAATATTGAGTGTCAAGGGGGTGCAAGACCTGCGACAGAAAACTCAATATTATGATAATACCCCGTTTGCTTTTGGGTTGGGTGCTTGCACCACCTGCCCGAAAGCGGGCGGGTTATTTTTTTAGAGGTAACAAATGGATAAGAAACAAAAACAAATTGAAGAAATGGCGGTATTAGGTTGTTTAAGAACGCCGATTGGAACGAATTGCGCGGAGTGTCAATTTGCACGCGTTGATAGGAAG
>JAZLDG010000028.1:0-22742 GCA_045614565.1 Candidatus Scatosoma sp.
GACATGGCTACGATCCGACTTGGCACGAAAAACACATTTCGCAAGAGGAAGGGCAAACAAAGGCCAACAAGGGGCGACAATGGCCGGAGAAAACTATATTTACTCATACTATCAGCAGATAAAAAGCGGCGGGATCGTCGCGGGCAAGTGGATACACCTAATTTATGAATACATAATAAAGGGCCTTGAGCAAAAGGCCTTTTATTTCGACCAAAAAAAGGCAAACGGCGTTATTGAGTGGATAGAAACAAACTGTTATCACACCAAAGGCCCGCTTGCGTTAAAACCATTTACACTTGAGTTATGGGAAAAAGCGTTTTTGTCTTGCCTTTACGGAATAGTTGACGAACAGGGCGCGCGGGTGTTCCGCGAGGTGCTTTTGTTGGTAGGACGTAAAAACGGCAAAAGCGCCCTTGCCGCCTGTATCGGTAAATACGAATGGTACAGGGGCGGGGGGTACGGTGCCGAGGTTTATACCATTGCGCCGAAACTTGAACAGGCCGAAATCATATATAACAACATATGGCAACAAGTAGTTGTTGACCCCGAATACAAGAAACTACAAGAACGGCTGGAGGAACTGCGGGGCAAACGCGTCGGGAACACGACGGCAAAACGCTTTATTGAGGAAATGCCCCGCCACAGGCAGACGGACTTATATTTGCCCGCCAACAACGGCACAGTAAAAAAAATCGCGTTCAGCGCCCGCAAGAGCGACGGGTTTGGCCCGTCGGCGGTATTCTGCGACGAGGTCGCGGCGTGGCCCGGCGACCAAGGGTTAAAACAATATGAGGTATTAAAGAGCGGTATGGGGGCACGCCCCGAGGGTATCGTTTTATCCCTTACCACGTCGGGATACGAAAACGAGGGCATATTTGACGAACTGACGAAACGGGCGACCCGCTTTTTATTGGGCGACAGTAAAGAACGCCGCTTGTTGCCGTTCCTGTATATGATCGACGACCCCGAAAAGTGGGACGATATAAACGAGTTGCGGAAAGCAAACCCCAACTTGGGTGTATCGGTTTCCGTTTCTTATATGCTGGAGGAGATCGCGGTCGCCGAGGGGAGTTTATCAAAGCGCGCCGAGTTTATTTGTAAATATGCCAACCTAAAACAAAACAGTTCCCTTGCGTGGCTTGACGCGTTCGACGTTGAGAAGTGCACGGGTGCGCCCTTGAGTTTTGAACAGTTCAAAAGCACCTATGCGGTGTGTGGGGTCGACCTATCGCAGACGACCGACCTTACCGCCGCGGTGTGCGTCATAGAGCGCGACGGCATTTACAACATTTTGGCACAATTCTTTATGCCCGCGGAACGGGTGGAGGAGTTGACCGCACGGGACGGGGTGCCGTATATGGCCTACGTTCAGCGCGGGCTTTTGACTTTATCGGGCGACAACTTTATAAACTACCGCGACGTGTTCGCGTGGATCACGGCGCTAATAGAACAGTATCAAATATACCCCTTGAAAGTGGGGTACGACCGATACAGCGCCCAATACTTGATACAGGACTTGGACGCCTACGGTTTCCAAACCGACGACGTGTACCAAGGGGAAAACCTTTACCCGATAATACAGGAAGTAGGCGGGTTAATAAAAGACGGACGCGTAAACATAGGCGACAACGACCTATTGAAAATACATTTTTTAAACAGCGCCCTAAAAATGAGCAACGAACGGGGGCGCGGCAAACTTATAAAAATAAACGCAAACGCGCACGTGGACGGTATGGCCGCCTTGCTGGACGCGTTTTGTATGATAAGCAAATATCACGACGAGATCGGGGAACAATTAAAAAATGGGATTATTTGAAAACATTTTTAGACCGAAAGAGGCAAAGGAAAGCGCAAAGGCCTTACAGGAGGCACAAACCTACTTTAAGACCTTGACCGCATACCGTCCGGCGTTTACCACGTGGGGCGGTGAGATATACGAAAGTTTGATAGTACGCGCCGCCATTGACGCCGTGGCGCGGCACGTTTCCAAAATGAAAGTGGAAACGTACGGAACGGCTAACCAAAGTTTGCAAAACAAACTTGCACAGGGGCCGAACGAGTGGCAAACTTGGCCCGCGTTCCTGTATCGGCTGGCGAGTATTTGGCTAACCTACAACAACGCGGTAATATGCCCCGTATTCAATGCGGATATGACTATTACGGGCATATTCCCCGTACTGCCGGAACGGTGCGAAGTGGTGGACTACAAAGGCACGCCGTGGCTACGGTATACGTTCAGCAATGGACAGCGCGGGGCGGTGGAGTTTAAAAAATGCGCGATCCTTACACGGCACCAATTAAAAAGTGATTTTTTCGGCGACGATAACAGGCCGTTAAATGATACGATGAAACTTTTACACTTGCAAAGCGAGAGCGTAGAGGAGGCCGTAAAAAGCACGTCGGCAATTCGGTTTATGGCGCAAGTTTCCAACTTTACCAAACCCGAGGACTTGGCGTTAGAGCGCACGCGTTTTGTTAAAGAGAACTTGAGCGCCGAGGCGGGGGCGGGCGGTTTCCTGTTATTCCCCAGCACCTACAAGGACATAAAGCAAGTAAACGTACAGCCCTACACCGTGAACGCCGACGAGTTAAAGTTGATTTATACCAACGTACAAAATTACTTTGGTGTTAGTGAAAAGGTATTGCAAAACAGTTTAGTGGGCGACGAGTGGTCGGCTTTTTATGAGGGCGCGCTTGAGCCGTTCGCGGTTATGTTAGGCGACGGGCTGGCAAAAATGCTTTTTAGCGAAAAGGAACGCGCCTTTGGGTCGGGCGTCGTGGTATCGTCAAACCGTCTGCAATACTTGACTAATGCCGACAAACTGAACATATCAGCGCAAATGGCCGACCGCGGAATTATGAACAGGGACGAAATACGCGATATTTGGAACTTGGCGCCCTTACCCAACGGACAGGGCAAGGCCTACACCATACGCGGCGAGTATTACTTAATAGACGAAAACGGCGACGTTTTAAGCAAGGAGGACAACACAACAAATGAAAACTGAAAGGGAATACAGGGCGTTTGAAGTAAGAGCCGAAAACGCCGACGAAAACGAAAAGCGCGTGAAAGGGTACGCGACCACTTTTGGCACACCCTATACGCTATTTGAGGGCGACGAAATCGAGGTGCGCGAGGTAATCGACCCCGACGCGTTCGACGAAACCGACCTAACCGACGTTATAATGCAATACAACCACGAGGGCCGCGTATTTGCCCGTATCTCAAACGGCACGCTTGAGGTAAGAGCAGACAAGCCCAACGGTTTATTGATAAACGCCGAACTTGGGGGCACCGATCTTGGCCGCCAAGTATACGACGAAATAAAAGGCGGCTACACAACAAAAATGTCTATGGGCTTTACGGTCGACCGTTCCGCGGACGTGTGGACACGTGAGGAAATAGACGGGCGCACAGTTGAAACGCGATACATTAAACGCGTAAAAAAACTGTACGACGTTTCAGCCGTCAGCATACCCGCAAACGGTAGTACAAGTATTGAGGCGGTAAGCGTTCGCGCCCTCGTTAACGGAGTGATTGACGAGGTGAAAGCGGAGCGACTTGAAAGGGAACGCGTAAACCTTGAGCGTATGAGGGCCGAACTGCGGGCCAAATTATTGGAGGTTTAACCAATGGACGAAATTAAAACTATGACCCTTGAGGAGATCGAGGAAAGGCGCAAGGCACTTGCCGAGGAAATCGGCGGGGCAGATATGGAAAGACTTACCGCCATAAACGCCGAACTTGACGCGATCGAGGAAAGGAAAAGAGAAATCAAAACACAGGCCGAGGAAAGGGCAAAGGCAGTACAGGAGGTACTTGAAATGCCCGCGGCCGATCCCATTATCGAAAAGAGAGAGGAAAAGAAAATGACCGACAGAGAATACAGGAACACACCCGAATATATCGACGCATACGTCGCCTATTTAAAGACAGGCGACCCCGCCGAGTTTGAAAAGAGAATGCCCGCGCCCGCTGGCAGTAGCGTAGTTATGAGCGAGAACGCAATAGGCGGGAATATCGCGGTGCCTACTTACGTAGAGGATAAAATCAACGCCACGTGGGAAAACAACGAACTGTTAAGGCGCGTTAGACGTATGGCAGTAAAGGGCAATGTAAAAATCGGCGTTGAAACCTCCGCAACAGGGGCCGTTATTCACTCCGAGGGCGGCGACGCGATCACACCCGAAGAACTTGTTATTACTTACGTTAACCTTGTACCCGAATATGTAAAGAAACTTGTAAAAGTAACCCATACTGTTTTAGAACTTACAGGCACAAGTTTTATCGACTTTTTGTATGACGAGATCGAGTACGAACTTGCAAAAAAGATTTGCGAGGAAATAGAAAATAAACTTGACGTGAGTGGCCTTGTAAACACGTCATACGCGGCGGGTGAGAGTCTCACAACAGCCGACATTATCGCGGCAGAGGGTGAACTTGAGGGCGACGCAAACCCCGTTCTTATTACCTCAAGAACGAACGCCGCCGCACTCAAGGCCGCCGCACTTGGGGCAAATTATGGCTATGACCCGTTTGACGGCCTTGACGTAATCTATATGAACGGCTTTGGATCCGGCGCTGGCCTTACACTTGGCTACCTTGTTGACCCGTCCGCGATCGTTGTTAATTTCCCCGACGGAGGCGAGCCAAAGTTTATCTTTGACGAGTTCACCGAGGCAGACGCTAATATCGTTAGAATTGTCGGCCGCCTTGCTATGGCTTGCGCCGTTGTCGCACAGGGCAAGTGTGTTAAAATTATTGGTAGCGAGGAGTAATTAAAACACCACAGGGGCGGGGAACACCCGCCCCGCACTAACGCAAACGGAGATATAAAAAATGCTTTTGGAACTTGTAAAAAAGGCGCTACGGACTAAAACGAACGCCAGCGACGAGGAACTGCAAAACTTAATCGAGGCCGCTTTGATAGATCTATCGTTCGGCGGGGCAGATAACGCGGTTTTAGTTGAGGGACAAAACCCCCTAATAAACCAAGCCGTGATTTTATACTGCAAGGCGCATTTTGGCCTAATAGACCCGAACGACTACGACCGCGTGAAAAAGGCGTACGACGAAATAAAAGCACAAATCGGTATGGCTACGGGCTTTACCGTATGGGACACGGAGGCATAACAAATGTATGAGGCAACCGCGAAACTATACAAGGAAACGGGGCGCGCGCTTGACGACTACGGCAACGAGGTTTTGACCTATTCCAGCCGTGAGGTTTTCGTGTATCCCCGTTCGGTTTACCGTGCCGAGTTTTACGCCGCCGCGCAAGCGGGTTTGCACCCGTCCATAACGTTGACAATAACGAACATTGCCGACTATGAGGGCGAGCAGATCGTGGAGTTTGACGGGAAAAAGTACAACGTTGTACGCGTGGATTGGAACGGACAGCGCGACCGCGTCAACCTTGTTTTAGAGGAACGCACCCGCGACCTTGCACCCGTGCCGGAGGTTTAGAAATGGCGCAAGATATAACACTTGAGGCGGCTTTAAATGAAGTTTTGACGGGCTATATAAACGAGGAAACCGAAACACTTTTCGAGGGCATTAAAAAGGGCGCGAAACAATGTAAAAAAGACGTTGTGGAACTGTCGCCCAAAGGTGCCACGGGTGAATACCGCCAAGGGTGGACGGTTAGGACGCGCAAGACCAAAACCAGCATTGAGGCGACCGTATACAACGCGACCAAGTGGCAATTGACTTGGCTACTTGAAAACGGGCACGCGATCCGCAACAAGTACGGCCCGCAGACACGCAAGGACGGGGGAGGGTCGAGAACGACAGCAAACCCGCATATATCCAAAGCGCGGGAAAAGGCCGTGGAATACCTTAACAAACTTTTACAGGAAACACTATGACAATTAAAGAGTTATTAGAGCAAATAAACATACCGTTTGCGTACGGGTTTTTTAAACAACCCATAACGCCCCCGTATATCGTTTACATCGGGGGCGGGCAAGATAATTTTGGCGCGGACAATACGTGGTACAACACACAAAACCGCTACCAAATCGAGTATTATTTTGCCTATAAAAACGAGGCAAACGAACAGGCCATAGAGCAAACGCTACTTGCCAACGGGTTTAATTACACCAAGAGCGACGACGTTTTTATTGAAAGCGAGGGCCTGTTTGTGATCTATTATCAAATCTAACAGGAGGTAAAAACCAAATGGCGAGCAAAGTTTTATTTGGTATTTCACAACTGCACGTTGGAACATATACCGACGTCGGGGGAACTGTCACACTTGGCACACCCTACCACCAAGCGGGGGCCGTTTCGTTATCCCCCACCGAAAGCGCCGACAAAAGCGACTTTTACGCGGATAATATCTTGTATTATTCAAGTTTCGCGGGCGGCACTTTTGAGGGCGAAATTGAGGTGGCTAAGTTCGACGATACGTTTAAAACGCAGTTCTTGGGTTATAAGGCACTTACCGACGGCGGGCTGGCTGTCGTAAAGAACGCAACAAAACCCAAGGTATATATTGCGTTCCAAGTTGAGGGCGACGACGCAACCGACACAAAGCGCGTTATTTTTTATAACTGCGAGTTTGGAGCGATCAAACGCGACTATTCCACTATCGAGGAAACGAAAGAGCCGCAGACCGCAACTATTGACTTTACGTGCGCCGGTGATAACACCAGCGGCGCCACAATGGCGGTATACAAGACAGGAGATAGCGGGTACAGTACACTTTTTACCACACCCGCCGCACCCACACTTGCACCCTAAACGGATCACGGGGGCGGCCGTTCGGCCGTCCCTTTTTTAGCATAAAGAGGAGAAAACAAAATGATAAAGAATATCAAAGTAAACGACAACACCGAGTTGTTATTGTCTAATAATATTGCGTGGGCTATGGAGTACCGCGACCAATTCGGCCACGACATCGTGCCCGACATCTTGCCCGTGGTATCAGCCGTTGCGTCGTTCGTCGGTGAGGCGAGCATAAAAGACTTTGACATAAAGAAAATTGACCGCGACGTATTACAGGACGCCCTTGTTAACCTTGCGGGCGTTCAGTTCGTTGATTTTTTAAATCTTGTTTGGGCTATGAACAAGACCGCCGACCCCGATACCCCGCTACCGAGGAAGTGGGCCGAACAGTTCGAGGGCGGTTTTTATCTTGATACCGTCGCGCCGGAAGTATTCAACTTGTTAATGGCGGGGCTTGTATCGTCAAAAAACCCGTTAGGCCTCCGCAAGACGACGGAGGCCCCCAGCAAATAAACCTTGACATTATCGTTATATCCGCGCTTGAGCGCGGGCTGGATATGGCGGCGGTGCGTACAATGACAATAGGCCAACTTGTTGACTTTTGCATAGAGTACAACAACCGCCACGCAACCGACGAAACACAGGAGGAGAAACCACAAAAGAGGTGGGCCACCCGCGACGAGATAAACGCCTTTTTTGGAGGGTAAACAATGGCAGAAGTAAAAGGAATTACAATACCTATTCGGGGCGACGCAACCGAGTTATCAAAGGCGCTTTACAAGATACGCCAAGAGGCCCGCGACGTCGACAAAGAATTAAATTACATAAACAAGGCGCTGAAACTTGACCCGAAAAACGTTGACCTATTACGGCAGAAAATGGCCGTTTTGAACAAGGCCGCCGAGGAAAACAAAACAAACATAGAGAATATGAAAAAAGCCCTTGCGGAAATGAAAGCGCAAGGGGTAAGCGAAACAAGCGCCGAATACCGCGAACTGCAACGCGAGATCGTAAAAGCCGAGGCAAACCAAAAGAAGTACAACGCCGAACTGCGCCAACTTGAACAAAGCACAAGCAAACTTGGGCAAGCGTCGGCCAAAATGCAAGAGTTCGGGAACAAGGCGACACAGGCGGGGCAAGCCCTAAAAGGTTTATCTATGGCCGCCGCCGCCGTAGACGCGGCAATAGCCGCCCTTGCGGTGAAATCGGGACAGGCCGCCGACGAACTAATAACCCTGTCGAAAACAACGGGCATATCAACGGACGACTTGCAGAAGTACAAAGCGGCCGCCGATCTTGTAGACGTTTCCGTTGAAACTATCGCAAAATCCCAAAAGAAAATGAAAGCGACCGCCTACCAAGCGGCCGAGGGCACAGGCGCCGCCGCCGAGGCGTACGCAAAGTTGGGTGTATCGGTCGTTGACTCAAACGGGGAATTGAGGCAACAGGACGCCATATTTACGGACGTAATACGCGCCCTCGGGCAAATGGAAAACGAAACCGAGCGCGACGCCGTGGCTATGCAAATATTCGGCAAGAGTGCCAGCGAGTTAAACCCACTTATTGAGGACGGCGGGGAAACGTACGAACGCGTGGCGCAGATATTCGCAAACAACGGCCTTGAGATCGTAGACCAAGAAACCTTACAGCGCGCAAACGAGTTCAACGACAGTTTGGACACCATAAAGGCGACTTGGGGCGCGGCCATAACGCAAATTGGCACAAAACTTGCCGCCTACCTTGCCCCAGCGGTGGAAAAAATCGCGCAGTTCTTGGAAAAGGTGGCGGGGTGGCTGTCGAAGTTATCACCGCAAGCGTTAACGATTATCGGCATTATTGCCGGACTTGTGGCGGGTTTGGCGCCCGCGTTAATAATCATAGGTAAATTATCTATGGCTATTAGTTCCATTATGGCATTATTGCCGACTATTGGGCCTATAATCGCGGCAGTTTCGGGGCCTATCGGCATAGTCGTTGCCGCAATAGGCGGTTTAATAGCCGTTGGCGTTCTTTTGTATAAGAATTGGGACACCATAAAGGAAAAGGCCGCGCAAGTTGTCGCGTGGGTCGTTGACAAATGGAACGCCCTAAAGGACGCACTTGCGACCATAGGCGCGCGGATCGTCGAGAATATCACGGCACCCATTAAAAACGCCTTTGAGATCATAAAGGCAATAGTGCAGAAAATAAAAGACGTGTTTAGCAACCTACAAATCAATATCCCGCACATTAAAACGCCGCATTTCAGCATAACCCCCAGCGGGTGGCAGTTGGGCGACCTTTTAAAAGGCATTATACCCAAACTTGGGATAGATTGGTACAAAACGGGCGGCATATTCAACAGCCCGCAAGTAATCGGCGTAGGTGAGGCGGGGCCGGAGGCCGTCATACCTATTGACAAACTACGGGACGTTTTGGGGGGCGTCGGCGGTATCACCGTAAACGTGTACGGTAGCGACAATATGAGCGTTGACGAATTGGCGCTGAAAGTACAAGAAAAGATAATAACATTGCAGAACAGGAGGCGGCAAGCGTGGGCGTAAACATTACAGGCGCGATATATAAGGGCTTTACCTTTAACGGTATCAATTCAAAAGACTACGGCGTATATATCACGGGCGAGGCGGTATACAACGCGCCCGAACGCGACGTTGAAATATTCGCAATAGCGGGCAGAAACGGCGCTTTTGTCCGTGATAACGGACGGTTTGAAAACATCGTGGTATCATACCCCGCGGGTATGTTCGGCGACGCACAAACCGACTTTGCCGAGGGCATAAGCGACCTACGAAACGCCCTTGCCGCCACAAAAGGATATTGCAGACTTACGGACGAATACAACCCCGACGAATACCGCGAGGCGGTGTACAAAGGCGGGCTGGAGGTATCACCCGAACAAATGGGGCGCGCGGGACAGTTCAATATTACGTTTGAGTGCAAGCCCCAGCGTTTTTTAACAAGCGGGGAAACCAAAATAGACGTATCGAGCGGGGACGAGGTAAACAACCCGACACTATTTGAGGCACACCCGCTTTTGGAGGTTTCGGGATACGGGGATATTGATTTTAACGGGGCGCCTATAAGCATTATCAGTTCGGCAATTGGGCGCGTACCATATACCCCCGTAAATCAAACCGCACCCGCGGGCACGTCTGCCACGTTTAGCGTGGCGGGGGGCTATGGCGCATTAAACAACGGCGACGCCGTGGGCATATTGGGGGCAACGCTTACCATTGCCAACAAGTGGGGCAATAACATTGTAGATTTAAACAGTTTCACACAAAGCGGCAATATCATACAAAGCGCGAGCGGGCAGAACACAAGCGAATTGCAGTTTAGTTTTTACAACTTTACTTTTGTAAAAGGCACCGCGAAAACGGCGAGCGCGTCCGTCGATATATCTTGGGACGACGGCGGCATAGCACGGAACGAAACCGTTTCGGTCGCGGTAAGCATTGACGCCGCGGGCGCTATTACCGTATCGGTAAACAAACCATACGGCGCCGACGGGTTTGCGTTCGTGATCCCGATACGTTGGGGCAATAGTTCAAAATCAGCACTTGGCGACCCCGTATATATCGACCTTGACATAGGCGAGGCGTACATAATCGAGGGCGGGCAGTACGTAAGCGTCAACAATTCCGTATCACTTGGCGCGGAACTGCCGGAACTTGAGGCGGGACAAAATACAATAACTTACGATAACACAATAACCGCGTTAAAAATCACGCCGAGGTGGTGGAAAGTATGACACCGATATTATTTGAAAAAACCGCGACAAGTTTTGAAACGAACGGTATTTGCAGACTACGGGACGCGATCACGTGCGAAGTTGTCGAGGAGCGCAACACGGGCATTTACGAGTGCGATTTTACGTACCCCATAAACGGCGCGAATTATGAGCAAATACAGTTCGGGCGCATTATAGCCGTATCACACGACGAAACGGGCGACGTTCAGCCGTTCGAAATAGTTTCAGCCGAAAGACCAATAGACGGCGTGGTAAAGTTCCACGCGGTGCATATCTCATACCGCCAAACCCAAATGGTAGTAGCGGGGCAGAATATAAACAGTTTAGCCGACGCGTTCACCCTGTTATCAAACGCAAGCCCAAGCAACCCTTTTACCTATGAAACGGACAAAACAAACACGGGATACCTTGCCGCGTGCGACGGCACCCCGCGATCCGTACGGCAGATATTGGGAGGCGTTGAGGGGTCAATTTTAGACGTTTACGGCGGCGAGTTTGAGTTTGACGGGTTTACGGTCAAACTTTGGGAAAACCGCGGCACAACGCGCGATTTTGCCGTTAGGTACGGCGTTAACCTTTTAGACTACACCGAACAAATCGACTATGCGGGAACGTTCACAAGTTGCGTTGCGTTTTGGAAAGGCGGGGACGGCCAAATTGTAAAAACGACGGCGTCGCTTGATATGGAGGGGTACAACGGAAACGATATTCGCGTCGCCCTCGATCTATCGGCCAAGTTTGAGAGTGCGCCCAGCACGGCCGACTTACAGGCCGAGGCCTTGGCGTATATGCAGAACAACCAAACGTATTTCCCCGCGCAGAATATCAAAGTTGATTTTGTGCGTTTACAAGATATGCCGGAGTTTGAGGAATACGCGCCGTTGCTTACTTGTAATTTATGCGACCGCATAAAAGTTATATTTCCCCTGTATCAAACCGAGGCGTATTTTAAAATCGTTCGCACGGTGTGGGACGTATTAAAAGGCCGATACGTAGAAATGGAACTCGGCGCCTTGCAAACGACACTTGCCGAGGCGTTGGGAGTATCGGGCGGCACGTCCGCGGGGTCGGGTATCGACGGGTCGGCGTTCGTCCACATCGCGGGCGCTGAAACCATAACGGGGTTTAAAACGTTTTCAAACGGCGCCAAAATAACGCGATCCAACAGCGGGGCAATACTTGAACTTGAAAGCGCCGCCGCCGACACCAATTTTTTGCTAAAACGGACAAGCGGGAGCCAATGCGTTCTTGAGAGTGGTACAAGCGTCGGTTTGTTCGGCACGAAATCAAACCACCCCTTGCAAGTTAGAACGAACTACACCAACCGTATGACGTTCGGCACCGACGGAAGCGTTAAACTTGCCACGGCGCCGTCGTCGTCGAGCAACGACAACCAATTAGCAAGTACGAAATGGACGCGCGACCTAATCAAACCGACCTTTAACACGTTCACACCCGCCACGGGTACGACGTCCAGCGGGCGCACGTGCTATTACACAAAATCGGGGTACACCGTAAACGTGTTTTTTGCCGTTAGCGGGCTAACCGCGAACAGTACGGCGACCATTTACACGCTACCGTCGGGCTACCGTCCAAAGTACAAAATAACGGCACCCGTACAGGCGGGCGCACGTAGCGAGTTTTGTTCCGTGGACATTGACACCGACGGCACGGTATCAGTTGCCACACACGCCACGCGTACAAGCGCAATAGGGCTTGTATCGTTTATTGTTGAGTAATAGGAGGGCATACAATGAGCATTATGTTATCGGGCAATTTGTCCAAGAACTTTACACAAAGGGAATACCACGCGGGAAGTATGGCGGTTTCTATGAATAAAGAAACCATAGTTTTTATACGCGCCTTGCAGACGTTTAGAACGTGGCTTAATAAACCTATGTACGTTGTATCGTGGGCGCGGACAGTTGAGGAAAACAAAAAAGTTGGCGGTATTTCGTCCAGCAACCATTTATTGCCGCGGGCTTGCGCCATTGATTTTAATCTTGGAGGCCCAGCCCTTACAAAAGCCGATTTTATCAAATGGGCGACAAAGTGGGCCGCGATCTGCCGCGCCGTTGGGTGCGTGCCCGAGGCGGGTTTGTATGCCAAGGGCTGGATACACTTTGGAATACAAAACAGCGCACAGGCAAAGGCCAACGGTAAAAAGTTCGTGCATTGGTACACGGATAAAAACGGCAAGCAGACCAACAACCCGTACGCGGAATTGAGGGGGCTATAAAATGAGCATAGAAACGATTTTGCAACTTGCGGCCGTCGTTCTTGGCAGTAATTGGATCGGGTCGTTTTTACTTGAACTATACAAGAACAAGAAAAAGAAAAAGACACCCGCCGAGGTTATTTTAAAAGCCCTTGCCCGTAATCACCTATTGACGGCCGCCGACCGATACAAGGCGCAAGGGTATATCGACGCCGAGGAGTACAACGACATTATGGAGGAGTACAAGGCGTATACCGACCTTGACGGCAACGGACGCGTACACCGTGAATATGGCGACAACGGGGAAATAAAAAAACTACCCGTTAAGTGAACAGGAGGGGAACAAATGACAAAGGACTTTTGGAAGTGCGCCGCCATAAGGGCGTTTAGGACATTTTGCCAAAGCGTCGTTGCTTTGGTAGGGACGGACGCGGTAAACATTATCGACATTGAATGGGCAACCGTTTTAGGCATTGCCGGAACAACCGCGCTTTTGTCTTTTTTAACGTCGATCGCAACGGGACTGCCCGAGAGCGATATATAATTGGAAAAGGGGAGGGCAACCGCCCCTTGTTTTCTCCTTTTAACGGGGGTTAGACGCCCCCGCTTTTTTAATGGTATAATATATCGGGAAACGTACAAAACCCCGTTAAAACGCAAAATAGAGCGTCAAAACAGCATTGATTATGCCCCGATATAGTGATATACTGATTTTAGGGCCTCCGTGTGGCCTTGTCTTATCTTACACCCCCGCGTTGGCAAGTGTGCCCCGCGGGGCGTTTTTTATTGCAAAAATGTTTTTTCAAAAAAACATTATTTTTTTACAAAACCCCCTTGCAATACCACGCGTTGCGTGGTAAGATATAGACAAGATAAAGCAAGGCGCCGCGATCCGCGGTGAACACAAGGAGGTAAAACAATGGCTATCAACAAAACGTTATCTGTGAGGGGTTGCTGGACAATGGTTAACAATATCCAAAATGCAAGAACGCCCGAGGAGGTGCGCGAGCGTTGCGGGATCGCGGAGGAGTGGCTGAGGGCCAACGAGGTCATTACGGTCGACGAGTACGACGATTTAATGATGAGCGTCGCGTACCTATACCGCGAAAGTTATCACTTAGGCAGATAGGCACGGGCCGACGAGTAAACCCACGGGGGGCGCAAGCCCCCCAAGATAAGACAAGGAGGCAAAACAATGACAAGCAAAAGCATTTACGTTAACAAGGCGGCGTGCCTGTTCCTAATCGACGAGGAGCGCACCGCAAGGGGGTTTGAGCCGTTGAGCGAGGCGGCCCGTGATCGCGCTTGGGAAAGGAGGCCCAAAGGCCCCGACTTTATGACACAGTTAACAAACGACAGTTTTGGCGGGGGCAACGGCACACGCGACCCGAGGAAGTGGACAAGCTGGGACATTGAAACATTAAAGATAATGTTAAAAGGCGCGGGGTTTGAGGACGGCGCCGACTATTGGGACGGCCCCGCCGTTGAGTACATAAACATATAACAACAGGGCGGGGGCAACCCCCGCCGGAGATCGCGAGGAGGTAAGACAATGACAAACGCAGAAAAGGAAAGAATATTTGACACCGTGGCAGATATGCAGACGTTGGCGAGGTTTAGCACGGCAGACCCCCACGGATACGCGGAACAGTACAACGGGGCTTGTAAGGTACTTGAGGCACTTGGCCTTTATACCGCTTTTATAAAGTACACAAGGGAACAGGAGGCCAACAAATGACAATTAGAGAAATACGCGAGGGCGTCGGGATCAGCCGCGCCGAGTTCTCACGGCGCTACAATATCCCGATACGCACCCTTGAGGAGTGGGAGGCGGGGAGGAGAAACCCGCCCGCGTGGGTGCCGGAACTTTTACAAAGGTTAATAGACGCAGAAAAGAACGGGGCAAGATAGCCCCGTTTTTTATTCCTCACGCGCGCGCGAGGGTATGGCAAAATGTTTTTTTAAAAGAACAATTTGGTATATTGTAAACGGGGCGGGGGTGTGATAATATAATTGCTGTAAGTGGCTAACTATTCCTAAAATCATAAAGAACGGAATACTTGAAACCGCTTACAATAGCGGTTTTTTTAATAGGTAAGTGGGAGGTAATCAAATGAAAATCAAAACACGCTTGCGGGTCGTTCTCATTACAGGCGACACCGCCCAAGAGTTCAACGAACGGATCACGGCAGAACTTGAGAGGGCACAAAGCCCCAAAATAACGTATCTGCAAGGGCAGACGTTCGGGGCATACGTTGAGTATAAAGAAACGGAATACATACCCGAAACGCTGGCCGAGAGGTACGAAACCGAGGGCAAGGCCGAAACGTGCGGCGCCTGTCCGTTCCTTGTTAAAACGGACGATAAAAGGTGCGTTTGGCACTACTGCGCCCAGCACAACAGGAAAGTAAAAGAAACATCGCACGCGTGCGACCTTTTGTACAGTTTGAGGGAGGCGACAAAATGACAGTTTTAACAGTTCAGCAAGTGCTTTTTGCACTTTACAAAATGGCTTGGGCGTTCGTCCCTGTTATCGCAATATTGGGAGGTTTGGCAATATATGAAAGATTTACAAGATAGAAACGAAACCGAGGAACGCGTTTGGACGTCATTAGACAACGCGCTGGAGTTATTGGCCGAGGTATATTTTAAGGCCGCCGAGTACGTAGACCCCGCGGAGATAGATGAATACCTACAGCGCCACGCATTGCATATGCGATCCCGCGCCCGTGATATTAGGGTAAAAACCTTACTTGAGGAGATAAGACAGGAAATGGAGGGCAAAACAAATGTGGATATGTGAAATGTGCGGGCACGTGTTCGACGAGCCGGAAATTGAGCGCCACAAAATGGGCGCCTATTGGGGCGACCCCGCTTGGGAGCCGTGGGGCGTTTGTCCCAACTGCGGCACAACCGAAATTATAGAGGCCGAGCAATGCGAACGTTGCGGCGAGTGGGTGCCGGAAACCCACAGCGTTTTAAATATGTGGGTTTGTGATATATGCCGCGACGACTTGGAGGGTGTTTGATGAAATACGAAACCTACGACACCGAGGACGCATACACGGCGCTTGTAAACGCCATAATGGCACAGGCCGCCGATGATTACCGCGCGGCGCTGAAACGGTACAGGCAAAGCGACGAACTTATAACAAGTTTGGAGAAGTGCGCGAAACTGCCGCACGCCCCCGCGATCTTGGGGGACAGGATAAAACAGGCCGAAAGCCGGAGGAACGGCGCGGCCGCCGACATTAAAAAACTTGAACAGTTCTTTTTTAGCCCGTGGGCGTCAGCGCTCACACGGGGCGCAAATATGGGCTATATAGTCAGCAAGTTAAAAAGGGAGGTAAACAAATGACATACCAAGACATTGAACGCGTGAACGCTGAAATAAAGACCCTACCGCTTGGCAAAAAGCAATACGCCGAGGTGGCCGAGAGGGTGAAAGCGTTTCGCAAGTTGTACCCCGACGGGATTATCGCAACGGAACTTGTAAAGTATGAGGGCGGGGAAATCATAATGCGCGCCCTTGTATCAGCCGAGGGCCGCACACTTGCTACGGGCTACGCCCACGAAAAAGAGGGCACAAGCACAATAAACCGCACAAGCGCGCTTGAGAACTGCGAAACGTCAGCCGTTGGCCGCGCCCTTGGGTTTTTAGGGCTTACAGGCGGCGACACGATCGCAAGTTTTGAGGAGGTAAGCAACGCCAAGTTGAAACAGGAGGGCGGTTTATTAGCGACCACCACCGAAAAACAAGGCCTTATTGAAAGCGCCAACGCGTGCGGCATTGCCATAGATGACGTGCTGGACGTCGTGGGGTTTGACCGCAACAAACAGCCGGAGGGCCTTACACGCGAGCAATACGCCCGCGGTATGGAATATATCAACAAAACGATAAAACACCGTTAAAACGCAAAATACGGCCTTACAGGAGGGTAAAAAGACTATGAACAACGCTGTAATAATTGGGCGTCTTACAAAAGACCCCGAAACAAGGTACACAGGCGGGCAAATGGCGGTATGTAATTTCACCGTTGCCGTTGACAGGATCACCAAGGGAGAAAAAACCGCCGACTTTATCAAATGCGCGGCGTTCGGCAAGTTAGCCGAAAACGTGCAGATGTTCACCCACAAGGGCGACCGCGTGGGAGTGCTGGGGAGCATTTCCACGGGATCGTATACCGACAAGAACGGGGCGACCGTTTACACCACCGAAATTATAGCCGACCGCGTGGAGTTCTTGGAGAAAAAAACGCCCGTTAATATCCCCGACGATATGCCGTTTTAGGAGGTGCGGAAATGGACAGGATAAAACAATATATGCGCGTGCTTGACTATATGAGAACACACGGAGGCATTACGCAGAACGAGGCAACAAAGTATATAGGGTGTAGCGACGTAGCGGGCGCCGTGTACAAGTTGAAAAAACACGGGTACACAATAACGTCGGTATGGATCAAAGGGGCAAACCGCTACGGAGAACAAACCCGTTTTAAGCGGTACAGCATAGCGGAACAGGAGGCAGAGTAATGGCCGAAAAGGTGCGTTGCATTTCAAACGCAATTTTGCAAAACGATAACTTTATATCCTTGCCGACCAACGCCAAACTTTTATACGTGTATATCAACAACGAAACGGACGACGCGGGGTTTTGCGACAAATCGAACGGCCTTGTTAAAACTTTGGGTTTCCGCAAAACCGACTTGGCCGTTTTAGTCGAGAGAGGATACCTTTACAAAATTACCGAGTGGCTGTATCTTGAAAAACATTTCTTTTTGAATAATAGAGGCCTCCGGCGCGACCGTTTAAAGGTTTCCCGTTTTGCCGAGTATTTGGACGCGTACGAACTGAAACCCAACGGCGTTTACACTTTGGCGACAAATTGCCGACAAAATGACACCAAAACGCGCCAAAATGACACTATAAGAGAAGATAAGGGAATAGAAGATAATTTAATTAAAGAATTAAAAGAAAAGCAAGGAAAAGAAAAGGCGTCAACCAACGCGGAAATAATCAACGAATATTTGGCACGGAGGGGCTTACAATGAAACGACCAAACCCGCCTTGTTATAAATGCCCCGACCGTTCGGCCGAGTGCCACGCGGTTTGTGAGAAGTGGGCCGAGTATGAACAGGCCCGCGCAAAGTATTACAAGTGGAAAAACGAGGCGGCGGCCGCAGAACACGACATACGCGCAATATACGCCGACAGGATCGAGGCACAAAGGAAACGCCGGAGGCGTAATAAAGTGAACTAAAGGAGGTTTGTTAAATGGTATCAGTAAAACAAAGCACGATAAAAACGGCCGATTTTGAGGCCAAAACCAACGCGTTGATAAAAGATATAGAAACAATGGAACACACGACCAAAACCGCCGTTTTGGCGCTTATAAGGGCATACAGGAACGACCTTGTAAAGTACGGCCCGCGCGAGGAAATCGCGATACCGTCGTTTTTGGAGGTGAGATAATGGCATACAAGCGAGATTGTTTCGCATTTAGAAACGGCGGGCGCGTGGAATACTGCGACGCGCTGGCACAACTAAAGTGCGACGGGTGCCCGTTCTATAAGCCCGCGGACGAGTTGGAGTATTACGAAGTAAGCGAGGGCGGGCGTACACGTTGCGGGTATATCAACAAAAGGGCCGTTGAGTTGGCCCGCCTGTTAGCGCTACGCAAGGAGTTAGACAGGCAAATAAACGCGATAAGATGAACACAAAACAGTATTTACAACAATACAGGAACGCGACCAACAAGGCCAACCGATACAGGGAACGCATAGCGCAGATAGAAAGTACCTTGCTATCGGTCAACCTTGACGGCCAGCCGCGGGGCGGGGGGTTAGGCGATCCCACAATGCGGGCGGCGGTTTCGTTGGCAACGTTAAAGGAGGAACTAAAAGCGGCCGAGGTAGAGGCGCAGACTTTGGCGCAGACCATAGCCGACCAAATAGAACGGGTGCCCGACGAGAAAAGCCGCGAATTATTGTTTTGTCGGTACGTTCTTTTGATGAAGTGGGAGGACGTGGCGCGGGCGCTGGATAAGTTCCGGCCGTACCAAGAATACGAATTAAAACACGTTATAGGTTATTTACACCGCAAGGCGCTTGCGGACTTTGGGGAGGTTATCAAATGACCGTAAACACAATACTTGTTATCTGCACTTGCGTTTTTACCTTTTGCGCGGGGGTGATACTTGGGGGCGCGATCCATAGGGGCGCGGTGCGCGTCGTGGACTTTAACCGCCCCGCAGTTGAGGCCGAGGACATACCCGACCAAGGGGAAACGTATATATACGTTATCGTTCCCGAACACAAGCACCCAATAACGGCGGCGCTAATGTTCGACGGCGACGAAATGGCAATATTTAAGGAGGCGCGGCGCATATGATAGACCAATTAAACATTTACGGGCTAACCAAGTTAGAGGTATCCATAGAACGCATAAAACAAATACAACCCCGCGGGGGATCGTTCTATCTTGCTTTCAGCGGGGGAAAAGATAGCGTTGTAATTAAGGCGCTGGCAGATATGGCGGGCGTAAAGTACGACGCGCATTACCATATAACAAGCGTAGACCCGCCCGAACTTGTACGCTTTATTAAAGACAAATACCCCGACGTGGAAATGGACTTTCCAAGGTACAAGGACGGGCGCGTTTGCACTATGTGGAACTTGATACCCCACATAGTTTACCCGCCCACGCAATTATCCCGTTATTGTTGCTTATTTTTAAAAGAAACAGGCGGCGAGGGGCGCGACAAAATAACGGGGGTAAGGTGGGACGAGAGCAACCGCCGGAAAAAGAAACGCGCGGGCCTTGAAGTGGAAAACGGCGACACCGCGCGAGAATTACGCGATCCCGACAATATGGACGACGAAATGGTACGGTATTGTATGCAAAGCAAGGGTTTTGTATTAAACCCGATTATAGACTGGACGGACGCCGAGGTGTGGGAGTTCATACACCGCTACAACGTGCCATATTGCGATTTATACGACAAAGGATACACGCGCCTTGGGTGTATCGGGTGCCCTATGAGTTCACACCAAGCCGAGGAATTGGAGGCATACCCGAAAATAAAGGCGGCATATATACGGGCGTTTGACCGTATGTTAAAAGCCCGCGAGGAAAAGAACAGGCCAACGGACACGTGGGAAACAGGCGAGGACGTTTTTAATTGGTGGGTAAGGAAATAAAGGAGGCCGACAAATGATTATAGACGTAAAAACCGCCCTTGAGGGGTGCGGGGATCGTTGCAAGGAGTTTTGCCCCGAGGTGGCAAACATTACCTACGACGGGGACAAAATACGGCGAGCGTATAGGTGCGCGAATATATACAAGTGCAAAGCGCTTGTTATCGCGATAAAATGCACAATGTACGACGTCAATATGAACGACGCGATAAAGAGCGACGCCGACCGCGTGAAACAGGCGGCCGAGTTTTGGGAGGGCGAGTAATGGCTAAAACATATATAAGACTATCCCACTTTACAAGGCCGGAGGAGTTCGAGCGGATAAAGGCCGAGTGGGAAAAACAAAACCCCGATACGTGTTTAATACCGTACACAATGAAAGTGGAACGGGGGCGGGCACGTTGGGAACGGCACACGTATATAGAATTGGCATACTATAAGTGTTCAAATTGCCGCACCCCTTACAATTGGGTTAACGGGTTTAATTACTGCCCGAACTGCGGCGCGGAAATGGAAAAATAAAAAACGTTTTGGGATATTTTAATACCTTTAAGGTGTGGTATAAAATAAGCGGTGATATATAAAGACATTCTCCTTTATAGAACTAAATCAACACCCAAACCACTTACTTAATAGCGCAAGGGCACCCGTGATCTTGGGTGCCTTTTGCGTTGGAGGAATAAAAATGCACAAACTAACGGGAAATAACATCATACTGACACGCGGCGACACGCTGAAGTTAACCGTTGCGCTGTATAACGCGGACGGGACGACATACACACCCGACCCCGCGGACACAATACGGTTTGCGATGAAAAAGGAATACAGCGACGCCAACCCGATTTTGAATATCACCATACCAAACGAAACGTTGATATTGACAATAAACCCGAACGACACGAAAACGCTGGAGTTTGGACAATACGTTTACGATATAGAGATAACAAAGGCCGACGGAACTGTCGACACCTTTATTTGCGAGGCCGCGTTTACTATCGCGCCCGAGGTGCATTAAATGGACACGATAAAAGGCAAACTGTCAGTGGTCGGGGGAGTTTCCGGCAAATTGTCGGGGACGGGTGCGCTTGCGGGGAAAATATCCACGCCACCCATATACGACCGATACACGGGGGCGACGGTATGGACGCCGACGGGATCAGCGCAGACGATACCAACAGGCGGGTATTTTGTGCCCGATGATATAACCATAAACCCGATACCCAGCAACTACGGGTTGATAACGTACAACGGCGGGATAATAACCGTATCATAAAGGAGTTTAAAAAATGGCCCAAAACGTAATTATAAACGGCGTATCATACAACAACGTGCCCGAGGTGGATATACCTAAACAGGGCGGGGGAACTGCAAAGTTTACCGACACAGCCGACGCCACGTTAACAAGCGGGGCGCAGATAAGAAACGGCATAACCGCGTACGGAGGCACAGGCGCCAAGATAACGGGCACGATGACCGAAAAAGCGGCGCAGACATACACGCCGACGACCAGCGACCAAGTAATAGCGGCCGCGCAATACCTTACAGGCGCGCAGACCATAAGGGGCGACGCCAACCTACAGGCGCAAAATATCCTTGCGGGCGTTTCCATATTCGGTGTTGCGGGGAGTTTATCCGTTCCCACAGTTTCACAGGACAGCACGACCAAAATATTAACCATACAGTAAAGGGGGCGCAAAATGGCAGATATAACCCTAATGGGGGCAAATTACCAAGGCGTGCCCGCGGTAAACCTACCCAAGACAGGGGGAGGCCTTGCCGCCTTTTTTGAGGATAACCCTATCGGCAAATGCGCCGAGTTTGTGCGTACCGTGTACGATGACGAAACCGCGCTGGCAGATACGCTGTTTAACGGCTGGACACCGTCCACCACGGCAAAGGTTATTATTGCGACCGCGAACGCGACCACCGAGGTTTTAGACCTTGCGCACTATGAGTACGTTTTGAAGTGGGAAACAAGCATACCCGTTGTACAAAACAGTACCACACTAAAGGCACAACTGAAATGGGAGGGCGCCGACCAATACCAGCACATAAGAAAATACCCGAACAGTTTGGCAAACATACGCGCGGACAATTGGAACGCAAACACAAGCACGACATTTTTAACCGTTCCGTTTATGCGCTATTGGAACGCCTCGGGGACATTGACGTACACGCACAGTATTTCGTACGGTATTTATCCGGCGTTAACGGCGCCGACATTCAGCAATTCAACCAGCAACACGCCAACGCTGACTATAAAAACGCCGACCATTTCAGCGCGTTGCAGTACGACATATTTTGGTACGGCGCGCGCGGCAGAAGTGGATCAAGACGCGACAATAATACACCGCGTCGGGAAACTGTACCGCGTGGCAATACCGAACACCGCAAGAGAACTTTACCAAATGTTTTATGACAGGGCAGACAGCGAGGGAGTATTGACCTAATGGCGCGGGAGTTTGCAAAAGCGTTTTACAGTTCCAAGACGTGGCAAGAGTGCCGCGAGGAATACGCACGCAGTAAACGGTATTTATGCGAAAACTGTTTAAAGCGCGGGATCATACAGGCGGGGGAGATAGTACACCACAAAATAGAACTATCACCCGAAAACATAAACGACCCAGCCGTGGCGCTGAACTTTGACAACTTACGGCTTGTTTGTAGGAAATGCCACGCAGAGGAACACGGCGCCAAAATAACGCGATACACCGTGGACAACGACGGGCGGGTATTTATACGTTAAACGCACAAAACACGCTGAAAACGTAAAATAGAGCGCCACACGGGTACGGAAACAGCCCCCCCTTGTTCCATTTCGGGGGAGGGGGTACAATAGACAAGTCG
>JAZLDG010000029.1:0-3323 GCA_045614565.1 Candidatus Scatosoma sp.
TAAAATGCTTGAAATTATCGGGTATAACGCGCTCGTGGAACGGACGCGAACGCAAGCATTTACGGGCGCGGTTGATACGGTCGATACTTACGAATACAAGACGGATTACGACCTCGGCGATACTGTCAACGTTATCAACGAATACGGGATACAAGCGGGGGCGCAAATAATGGAAGTTTGGGAAACCGACGACAACGAAAACGGCTATATCGTAGAGCCGAAATTTGAATTTTATAATTGACGGAGGATAAATAAATTATGGCGACTTACGGTACAGTAACCTATCGCGGGGGCTTTTACAACAATAGCGTCGTAAACGGGAAAAATACGCACGTATACAGTGCTAAGGATATGCGTATACCGTTTAACGCGATTTTCTCGGACGGTATAAGACCTGCCGAAGATGGTACGGCGGGCGACGAATTGAAAGTGTCATTGATTGGCGGTATGAATATATCCGTTGGAACGGGTTTCGCGCAACTTAACGGCGCGTGGTTTGTAAATAATCAACCGTTTATAATTACGCTTGACACGGGCGGCAATACGCCAAGATACGATTGCGTCATTATCCGTAACGATGACAGCGAAGAGGCGAAAAAACCGACTATTTATGTAAAAAGCCTCGACGCAAAACCGACGGTATCCGATTTGACGCGAGAGGGGGACATTTACGAAATATGCGTGGCGTATGTTCACGTTACCGCTTTGGCAACGATTATTGAAGAGGGTAATATTGTCGATACGCGCGAGGACGGCGTGCTTTGTAACATAATGTCGGGCGTTGGGGCAATGGTTGTACGGACGTTTCATAATACCTATTTTTCCGAAGCCAATGGGCAAACGGAAATACCTATCGGGATTCCTCAATTTAACCGCGGGCGTGACGAATTGACGGTGATCGTAAACGGGCGCGTTTTTGCCGTTGGCTCAAATTATACGGTGCGCGATAATGCGTATATAGACCTTGCTATCGGCTTGCCCGTTGTTGGTACGCGTATTGATTTTGAAGTGGCGAAAAACGTCAACGCCGCAGGTGCGGAAACCGTTGTACAAGAAGTCGCGGCATTGCGTACGGAAATGACGGCGGTAAATAATAAGCTGGAAAGACATTATTATTGCAACGGCGTAAACGATAACGTCAAAATCTCGGAAATGGTAGCAAATTATTTATCTGGTGAAGATTACGGAAGTGCAAGATTTGTTATTCACGGGCATTTAGGCATTACCGCGCCTTTATCGGGTGCAGGAACGAGCGAAAGCCCGTACGTATATTTTAACTTTGGCAATAGCTCAACCCGTCGCGCGTCCGTGGATTTCTCGGACTGTTCGGCGATTGCTCCGCAGGTAGAGGGTGGCGCGTATTCGGTAATTTTCGCAAGCGCAGTAAATATAATCGGCGCGTGTATTATTGCGGAAAATACTACGGTGGAAACAATTGTAAGGGTAACGAACGCGACGAGTGGCGCGGTAAAACTTGCGAATTGTCGCTTTTATATCACGGGTTATCGCGATAGCTTTATCTCCCCGCACGGCGATTTTGAAAATTGTTACGGCGTTGTTACGAACGTTATCAATAACAGCTATTGCTTTTTACCGTCAAACGACGGCGTTACGAAAATCATCGGCGGCGAATATCTCGCTTATACAGGCGATAGCGCGAAGCAAAGCGCGGTTATCGGGCAAAGCTCCCCAAACGCTGTAAGTATTCTTAACGGCGTAAGTGCGCCGACGGTAGCAAAAAGCGGGTATTTCCAAACGAACTCCGTTTTGCAATGGGCGGGCGGCGGTCAATTACGTTGTACGGATTTAATCAGCGCATTGCCTTTGATCGTCGTTGCAGGGATTTCGAATATCGTCGGAACGATAACGTTAAGCAAGTCGAATATGTTTTAATAGGTGGCTAAAATGAACGAAGATTTGCGCGAAATTGAAAAAATAATACAAGAGCGCAAGCAAGCGGAAGCGGCGAGCGGGGAAACGTTCGCCGAAACCGTTGAGCCGATAGAAAACGCCGTGGAAAAACGGGAAAATCAAACGGGGCTTGCGCTGTCAAATATGGGCGGTGCTATTGACGAAGCAACGCAAAAGATAATAGAAAAAGCAAAGGCGAAAATTCAAGATAATAAGATTATCGAAAAGCATAGCGATAATATCGCAAAAATAAGCGACCGCGCTTTGGAAGTAGAAGCGGAAAAACAACGGCTTATCGTTGAAGAAGTCAACGCGGATAATAAAGTCGTGGCGCAAGAAATCAAAAACCGCTTAATTGTATTAAAAGCGGAAGCGAAACGAATAAAAGCGGAGCAAAAACAGCTTGCCAAAGACCAAAAGGCTGAACACAAGGAAAGAAACAAGGCGGCGAAATGGGCGTTATACGGCGACAAATTAAAGCGTATGAAATACGACTATGTACCGAATATCTTTATCCTTTCAATGCTCTTATTCTTCGACGGCGTAAAGGGATTTTTTGACGGCTTAGGTACGGTATCAACGGCAATAGTCAAGGCGTGTAAGTGGGTTTTAATCGGTGGCGCGTTAATTGCCGCGCTGATGATTATACCCGTTACGCGCGAGTGGTTTTTGTCGCTCTTACAATTCAAATAATATAAGGAGGAAAAAGGCTTTATGGAAGACGTAATCAATTTGCTTTTGAAGAAGCAAGCGACGCTGAAAGAAGATTGCGAGTTTGCGAAGAAAGTAGAATGCGAAAAAATCGACGCGGCTTTTGCGGATCGTAACACGCAAATTACCGATTTGCTTAACCGTGCGGGCTATGTACCGCCCGTTGTTGAAACGGTTGAAGCGGTAGAAGTAGCGGACGCGGAAGAAGTGGAAACCGTCGAAGAAACGGCAACCGTAATCGGTATGCAAGTGCTTTAAGGCTCGGAGGGTATTATGGCAAAGTTATTTATCAAGACAAATCTTATGTCCGTTGTTATCGTCGGCGAGTTTTGTAATTGGGATTTAGACAAGGCGTTACGCGTTGAATTGAAACCGAAAAACAAAACTATCGTCGTTGATAACTTCCCGAAAGGCGAATACAAGGTGTTGAGCTGTAAGAACTACGCAGCGGGTAGCGAAGTATTCCCGACGGACGGACGGGCAAAAACTGAAAACCGTTATTTTAACGGCACGGAAAACGAAACAATTTATTGCTATTTTTAGGAGGTAGCGACTATGGAAACTTTTATGAATATTCTTAAATTTATCCCCCTTATTATCGGTGCTCTTTCCGCAATCGTGGCTTTCTTCACGGCTTGGAAAGCGAAGAGAAAGGCAAAGACGGAAGCGGAAAAGGCGGCGGCGGAACTCGCTATGGAACA
>JAZLDG010000030.1:0-1141 GCA_045614565.1 Candidatus Scatosoma sp.
AATGATTAACAACGTAACTTTAATGGGGCGGCTGACCGCACGCCCCGAACTGAAAACAACGCAAAGCGGCACAACCGTAACGTCGTTTAGTATCGCGGTTGACCGACGTATACAACCGAAAGAGGGCGCGAAACTGACCGATTTTTTAAATTGCGTCGCTTGGCGCAATACCGCCGAATTTATAACGCGGTTCTTTGATAAAGGCGACATGATCGCCGTTACAGGTGAGATACAGACGCGCCAATACAAGGATAAAAACGGTAACAACCGTACGGCGTTTGAAATTCTTATAGATCACGCGTCGTTTTGCGGCGGCAAGAACAACAACAGCACCAACGGCGACAACAGCGGCAACCCCGCCCCGACATACGCCGAATACGATAACGCAAATTGGGAAAATATCACCGACGAAGATGAATTACCGTTTTAAGGGGGCTTGAACCGTGGGAAACGTGGAAAACTTGTATACATATTGGGACGATATACCCGTCGGGCGCGAAAATGCGTTTACGTACGAAGATTTGTGCCGTATGTGGGCGTGCGATCCACGCAAGGCGCGCGCGATATTGCACGAATTAAGCCGTTATGACAACGGCGACGATTACATATTGATACGATCAAGCGGTTGCAAGGGCTTTTATAAGACCGACGACGAAACCGAAATACAGGCGTATAAACGCGAGTGCTTAAACAAGGGCAAAAGCGTATTTGCGCCCGTAAAGAAGATAAACCGAGTATTAAACGCCAACGGCATACAAACAAGCACGACAAATAATTTGCGAGTGATCCGCGAAAGCCGCGGTTTTAAGCAATCGGAAGTTTGCGAGTATATGCGGAGATACGACCGCGCGTTTGATAAACCGTTATTGTCGAAAATGGAAAACGACGTATGCGCCCCGACAGCGTATCAATTATCGTTATTAGCGTCATTATTTGATTGTGAGCCGTCGGAACTGCTGACAATGGAATTATATTAACCGCGCGTTAAAATGCGCGTATGGGCGGTTGCAAGCCGCGGAAAGGGCATAAAATGAGAAGATTACATAAAAACTTGATTATAGCAACTATACCGTTTGCGCTTGCAATATCGGGCGGCGCGGCGGGGCTTGGCGCGGCGTTACAAGGCGTTGCAATGCTGTTT
>JAZLDG010000031.1:0-53054 GCA_045614565.1 Candidatus Scatosoma sp.
AACCGTCACCTTTTACGAAGCGGACATCCGCGACGAACAAAAGATGGACGAAGTATTTTCCGCCCATAAATTTGATGCCGTTATCCATTTTGCGGCGTTCAAAGCCGTTGGCGAAAGTTGCAAATTGCCGTTGAAATATTACGAAAATAACATCAGCGGCACCGTTTCCTTGCTCAAAGTGATGGAAAAACATAACGTCAAAAAGGTAATCTTTTCGTCTTCCGCAACCGTTTACGGCAACCCCGAACGCTTGCCCTTGGACGAAACTTGCCGCCTTTCCACCACAAATCCCTACGGCAGCACCAAACTTATGATGGAAATGATTATGCAAGACCTGCACAAAGCAGACAGCGCTTGGAATATCATTTTGCTCCGTTATTTTAACCCCGTCGGCGCGCACGAAAGCGGCTTGATCGGCGAAGACCCCAAGGGTATTCCCAACAATTTAATGCCGTTCGTCGCGCAGGTTGCCAGCGGTAAGCTTTCCTGCATCAACGTCTTTGGCAACGATTACGACACCCCCGACGGTACGGGCGTACGCGATTACATTCACGTGGTCGATCTTGCGCTTGGACATATTGCGGCGATCGAGCGTTGCAACGACAGCGGCGTGCATATTTACAATTTGGGTACGGGACACGGTTACAGCGTTTTGGATATGATCAAAGCCTTTGAAAAAGCTTGCGGCAAAAAATTGCCCTATAAAATTTGCGAACGCCGCCCCGGCGACATCGCCGCGTGCTACGCCGCACCCGATAAAGCGAAAAAGGAACTGCTTTGGGAAGCGAAATACGGTATCGAAGAAATGTGCGCTTCGCAATGGAAATGGCAAAGCGGCAATCCTATGGGTTACGAAGCGTAACGCTTATTAAAAATGATAATTCCCGATCAAATAATCCGTTCGGATCGTAAAACGCTTTCGGTGACGATCGACCGTCTTTCTCGGGTGATCGTTCGCGCGCCAAGGACTTGCGACGAGAAACGGATTTTTGCGTTTTTGCAGGAAAAAGAAGCTTGGATTACGCGGAAAAAATCGCAAACGGCGGGGGCAGGTATGGCATTACCGCCCGAAAACTTGGACAGCTATACCTTTATGCTACTCGGCAAAAATTTCCGAATTTGCTTGTACGAACAGGAAACGATACGCATAGACCAAGTGAAAAATACGCTGTACGTGCCCAAAAAGAACGCGCGGACAAGGCTTGTGAAATGGCTCAAAGAAAACGCGCTTCGTATTTTTACGGGGCTGACGCAAGAAAAGGCGCGGGAAATGTCCTTGGAATGTCAATCGGTGTCGATTACGGGCGCAAAGAGCTTTTGGGGGCTTTGCACGGGCAAAAACGCCATACGCTATACCTTTCGGCTGTTGTACGCGCCTAAGGAAGTCGTGGAATACGTGATCGTGCACGAGCTGACGCATATTCGGCATAAAGACCATTCCAAAGCTTTTTGGGCGATGGTACAAAGCCGTATCCCCGACTGGAAAAAGCGTCGGCAATGGCTAAAAACGCACGGCGTTTTGATGGAAATTTTTTAAGCTTTTGCGTTTAATAGTAAGGCGTTTGCGTTATATTATATTTAGACAAGGAAAAAAGTATGTTACAACTGGAAAACGTAAGCTACGCCGTCAAGGACGAGCTTGGCGAAAAACAAATATTGAAAAATATCAACTTAACGCTGAACGAGCGCTTCGTTGCTTTTACGGGTCCTAACGGCGGGGGAAAATCCACGCTCGCCAAGGTGATTGCAGGGATTTTAACGCCTACGTCGGGTAAAATCTATTTAGACGGCGAAGATATAACCGCGCTTTCGGTGACCGAACGCGCGCAAAAGGGGATTTCGTACGCCTTTCAGCAACCCGTTCGTTTTAAGGGTTTGACCGTTCGCGATTTGATTAATATCGCCGCGGGGAAAAATTTGAAAGTTTCGGACGCTTGCGCCTATCTTTCCGAAGTGGGAATGTGTGCGCGAGATTATATCGACCGCGAAGTGAACGCTTCGCTGTCGGGCGGGGAGCTTAAACGCATTGAGATCGCCACCATTTTAGCCCGCAGCACCAAGCTTTCGGTGTTTGACGAACCCGAAGCGGGGATCGATCTTTGGAGCTTTGGCAACTTGATTAAGGTTTTTGAAAATATGTACGAAAAAACCAAGGGGAACATCTTGATTATTTCGCACCAAGAACGCATACTCAATATCGCGGACAAGATTGTCGTGATCGCGGACGGGAAAATTAAAAGCGAAGGCAAAAAAGCGGACGTTTTACCCAGCCTTTTGGGCGCAGACGCGTGTAAAGTGTTGGTGGAGAAGCTGTAAGGAGAGAGTATGGACGCAATAGAAAAGGATTTATTGATACAAATCGCCGATCTGCACGGCGTACCCGAAGGCGCGTACAATATCCGCGGCAACGGCGAAAGCGTAGGCAGAAACACGACGGCGAATATTGATATCGTCACCAAGACGGACGGAAAAGCGGGAATTGATATTTTTATCAAGCCGAACACCAAAAACGAAAGCGTACACATTCCCGTCATCATTTCCAAAGCAGGCTGGCAGGAGCTCGTTTACAACGATTTCTATATCGGCGAGAATGCGGAAGTAGTCATCGTAGCGGGTTGCGGTATTCACAACTGCGGCGGCGTGGAAACGACGTCTCGCCACGACGGCGTGCATACCTTTTACGTGGGCAAAAACGCCAAGGTCAAATACGTAGAAAAGCACTACGGCGGCGGCGACGGTTTGGGTAAAAACGTAATGAATCCCGTGACGGTCGTGCATTTGGACGAGAATGCGAGTATGGAAATGCAAACGACGCAAATCAAGGGGATCGATTCCACCAAACGCGTGACGAAAGCGGATATGAAAGCGGGGGCAAACTTCACCGTCAAGGAAAAATTATACACGCACGGCACGCAATCGGCGGACACCGATTTCGTTGTGGATATGAACGGTCAGGACTGCCGCGCGGATATTATGAGCCGCTCGGTAGCGGCGGAAAAATCGGTGCAACGCTTCGTTTCGACGATGGACGGCAACGCGCCCTGCCACGGTCACACGGAATGTGACGCGATTATAATGGACGAAGCTTCGGTTACCGCCGCGCCTTGCTTGGCTGCGAACGACATTGACGCGGAGCTTATCCACGAAGCCGCAATCGGGAAAATTGCGGGGGAACAACTCGTTAAATTGATGACTTTGGGCTTAACCGAAAAGGAAGCGGAAGAACAAATCATTAAAGGATTTTTGCATTAAAAAGGAGATATATTTATGAGTGAACTTGCTTACAAAAGAACGAACGTATACGAAAAAGCGGACGAAAAATTACTGAAAGCGATTTTCGATTACGTGGAAGGCTATAAGGTCTTTCTTGACGAAGGTAAAACGGAACGCGAAGCTTGCGCTTGGGCGAAAGCGGAAGCAATTAAAATGGGCTATAAGCCCTTCCGTTTCGGGCAAAAATTACAAAAGGGCGATAAGGTTTATTACGAAAACCGCGGCAAAAATTTATATTTGATTAAAGTGGGTACGAACGATGCGGCACAGGAAGGGATCCGTATCGTGGCTTCGCATATCGACAGCCCGCGCATCGACTTGAAACAAGTCCCTTTATACGAAGCGGAAAACATCGCTTTTGCGAAAACGCATTATTACGGCGGTATCCGTAAATATCAATGGACGACCGTACCCCTTGCGTTGCACGGCGCAGTCGCGCTCAAAGACGGAAGCGTTATCAACGTAAAAATCGGCGAAGACGAAACCGATCCCGTGTTCTACATCAGCGATCTTTTACCTCACCTTGCAGCGAAGCAAAACGCAAAAACGCTCGGTGAAGCGATCGAGGGCGAAGGCTTGAATATTTGGTTTGGAAATATGCCGTACACGGCGGCGGATAACGACAAGGATAAAACGGTTAAGGAAAACGTTTTGAAAATTTTGCACGACAAATACGGTATGGTCGAAGCGGATTTCCTTTCCGCAGAGCTTTCGCTCGTACCTGCTTATAAAGCAAAGGATATCGGTCTTGACCGCGCTTTAATCGGTGCGTACGGACACGACGACCGCGTTTGCTCCTATCCTGCCTTCACCGCGCTTTTCGACGTGGAAAACGACGAAAGAACGGTTATGGTCGTGCTTGCGGATAAGGAAGAAATCGGCAGCGAAGGTACGACGGGTATGCAATGCGCGATTTTCACCGACTTAATCGACGAAATTGCACGCGCGTTCAATACGACTTCCGCGGCGATTCGCGCAAGCTCCAAATGCCTTTCCGCGGACGTAAACGCGGCGTACGATCCCAACTTTGCCGAAGTGCTTGAAAAGCAAAACGCGACCTATCTTTCTTGCGGCGCAGGCGTGACAAAATTCACGGGCGCACGCGGTAAGAGCGGGTCTTCGGACGCGGATGCGGAATACGTAGCGTTCTTGCGTAAACTCTTCGACGATAACGGCGTAGTATGGCAAACCGGCGAGCTGGGCAAGGTCGACGTTGGCGGCGGCGGTACGGTTGCGAAATTCATTGCGAAAATGAATATCGACACAATCGACATCGGCGTAGGCGTCGTTTCTATGCACGCACCTTACGAAGTGGTATCCAAAGCGGACGTCTATGAAACCTATCTTGCCTTCAAAGCGTTTATGAAATAAGCAGGGCAGGTATGCGATGAAATAAAAATCCCCGCTTATCCAGACAGGATAAGCGGGGATTTTTATAAGGAATTAGCGAATAATCAAATCGTCGTTTGCAAATTGAAAGCTCGTGGAGAAAAAGGCAGTCAAGCCGTTGATAAGCTCGTCGTAATCTTTTTTTGCGAAACATTCGCAAGCCGAGTGCATAGCAAGCTGTGCAATCCCGATATCCGCGCCGTGTACGCCGAAACGGCGGAGCGACGTCACGCCGAGCGTGCTTCCGCTTCGCATATCCGAGCGATTGAAAAAGCTTTGATAGGGTACGCCCGCTTTTTCAAAAACGGTCTTGACCGTTGCCGACGAAATCGCGTCGGTGATATACGCGCCGCTTGCGTGGTTTTTAATCACGATCCCGCCGCCAAGCAAGGTCTTGTTGGTCGGATCGGCTTTTTCGGGGTGTGCAGGGTGTACGCCGTGCGCGTTATCCACCGACAAAAGGAAGGTGTTTTGCAAGGCTTTATAATATTCCGCATCGTCGAAACGGAGCGCGTACGCAATTCTACGCAGGGTATTTTCCATAAAGTCCCCGCCCGCGCCTTGCGGCGTGGAGCTGCCGATTTCTTCGTGATGGAAAAACGCTGCCACGCATACACCCGCGCTGTTCGCGTGGGAAAGGATTGCTTCCAAGGAAGCGCAAACGCTCGTTAAATTATCAATACGGGGGGAAGCGATAAATTCGTTGTTTACGCCGAAAAGATAGGATTCTTGCGCGTTGACCACGTACAAATCGTGCGAAACGACGCGGCCTTCCCCCGCCAACGCTTGCCAAAAGCTCGCTTCGGCGTTTTCTTCCGAATAAGCGAATACGGGCGCAAGGTCGGTTTGTGCGTTTATAGTAAAGGTCGTTCCCGCTTCACGGTTAATATGCAAGGATTGGGACGGAATGGTAACGAAGAAAGGAGAAACCACGCTCTTGACCTTCAAATTCCCGTCCGCGTTTTGCACGACTTGCCCCGCAAGCTTTAACGGACGGTCGAAAAAGGAATACCACAGCCCGCCGCCGTACGTTTCGGTGTTTAAGGTCGCTACGCCGCCTGCCGTTTTCACGGGATTTTCTTTGAGCTTTAACGCAGGGGAGTCCAAATGCGAAGCAACGATTTTATACGAGAAATTATCCAAATCGTCCACGGTGAACGCGATGACGCTTGCTCCGCGCACGACGTAGTATTTGCCCCCTTGCTCGATTTCCCAGTCTTGATCTTCTAATAGCGGCTGAAAACCCTTTTCCAAAAGCGTGGCTTTCAAAATATCCCGCGCCTGATAGGGAGAAAGCGCGTTTTCCATAAATTCCGTTAAAAATCGTACCGTATTCGTCATAAGTTACTCCTTTTTGTGCAATAATCAACGATATTGTAGCATTTTTTTCTTTTTTTGACAAGTAAATGCGTATATTTTAAGAAGAAAAATGAAAATATAATGAAAATGGAAAAACTCTTTTGTTTTATGCTTGACAAAATTGCAAAAAGCTTTATAATTAAAGTGATAAAAAACAAGGAGAAAAAGAGATGGCTAACGAAAGAAGAAACGTATTAGACAAAGAAGAAGAATATTTGATCCGCATATTTTCCTTACTTAAAAAACGGGAAAATCTCGTTTTCAACGATAAAAAATCCCGTTTTAACAACACGGAAATTCGCCTTTTAAGCGAAATTATCGCGGCGAAATACGAAAACCGCCGTTTAATTTCCACGCAGCTTGCAAAAATCATCGGCGTAACCCGTTCCGCAGTTTCTCAAATCGTCAATAATTTAGAACAGCAAGGCGTAGTAAGACGCGTACCTGACGAAATCGACAGAAAAATTGCGTACGTGGAAATTTCCGAAGAAATGATCGAAGCATACGGGCAAGACTTAGAAAACTGCAAAGCGTTCGTAAAAGAAGTCGTGGATGAATTTGGTGAAACACGTTTTACTAAAATGTGCGATGACTACGAAGAATTTATCGCGCTTACGCAAAAAAAGTACAAAGGCAAAGCATAATAAACCTTTCGTTGGAGAAAAAAATATGTTACAGTTAAAAAACGTAAAAAAAGACTACCAAACGGCGGGGAACGTCGTCCAAGCGTTAAAGGGCGTTAATCTCCGTTTCCGTCAAAACGAGTTCGTATCCATTTTAGGTCCGTCGGGTTGCGGTAAAACCACGCTGCTCAATATCATCGGCGGGTTGGACCATTACACGTCGGGCGATCTCGTCATTTGCGGAAAATCCACCAAGGACTACAAGGACCAAGACTGGGATACGTATAGAAATCATCGAATCGGGTTCGTGTTTCAATCCTACAATCTCATTCCCCACCAAACGGTTTTGGGGAACGTAGAGCTTGCGCTCACGATAGCGGGCATTTCTAAAGCTGAACGCAAGAAAAGAGCGGCGGAAGCCTTGATTAAGGTAGGCTTAAAAGACGAGCTTCGCAAGCGTCCCAACCAGCTTTCTGGCGGGCAAATGCAACGGGTTGCGATCGCACGCGCGCTCGTAAACGATCCTGAAATTTTACTCGCGGACGAACCCACGGGTGCGCTTGATACCACCACGAGTATACAAATTATGGAGCTGATCCGCGAAATTGCGCAGGAACGCTTGGTGATTATGGTTACGCACAACCCTGAAATTGCCGAAGAATATTCCACGCGTATCGTCCGCTTAAAGGACGGGCTTGTGATTTCCGACAGCAATCCGTATAAGGGCGAAGACAAGAAACGAACGGTACTCGTCGAAGTAAAATCCGCTCCCGAAACGGCGGTGGTTGGCGTTAAGGAAAGAAAAACGCTCGTGAATTGTCCCTATTGCGGCGCGAGCGCGGACGCGGAAGGGGCGATAAACGGCGACGAATGCGTATGCGAAAATTGCCACCGCTTGTACCGTATCAAAAAGACTTCCCGCGTTTTCCAAAGACGGGTAGTGCAAACGCAAACGCCCGCCGAAGAAAAGACTAAAAAGCAAACGAAAAAGGGCAAAGAACGCTCGTCGATGTCCTATTTTACTTCGTTAGGGCTTTCGGCGAGAAATCTTGCCACCAAAAAAGGCAGAACGATGATTACTTCCTTTGCGGGCAGTATCGGTATTATCAGCGTATGCTTGGTGCTTGCGCTTTCCAACGGTTTTAACGGGTATATTTTGAAAACGGAAGAAGATATGCTTTCGTATAACCCTATTGAAATCGCTGAAACGACGATGGACGTGAACGCGATTATTTCGGGTATGACTTCATTTGAAGAAATGCCCGATTTGAGCCAAATTAAAGACAAGGTATACGTCAATTCCTTTTTGACGAATATCGCGCAGGGTATGCAGGTTACGAATAATTTATCGGACGAATACATTTCGTATTTGGAAGATATGCCCCTTGAATATTACGCCGCGATCCAGTACGGCTACGGCGAAGAGCTTGTCAATAATTTGTATACGGAAGCGGAAATGGAAGACGCCGAAACGGGCGAAACGAAAACACAAATCACTTCCCTTTCTTCGCTTAAATCGACCTACGTCGCCAAGCTCAACGAGCTGGATAGCGCGGAAAATAAACAATATTCCAAGCTCGCGCCGCTCGTCAATTATCTTGGCTCGGTCGTCAATAAAATGCCGGGTACGGTGGATTTTGAAAACGAGCGTTTTAGTAAATACGTGCTTGATCAGTACGATATGCTGACGGGGGATTTCCCGCAGTCAAGCAACGAAGCGGTGCTCGTAATCGGTACGAACAACGACGTAACCGACCTTACGCTCGTACAGCTCGGGCTTTTGAGTGAAGAGCAATTTTTCAGCAACCTGTATAAAGAAGACGGGGCGGAATCCGTCGATCAGTTCGTGGATTTTTCCAAGGTAATGGATAAGACGTATACGCTGTATTATAACGACGCGGTATATACCAAAAATCAACAAACTTCGCCGCTTGCGTATGCGTTTACCTATAACGGCACGCGCGAAACGCTGGACGTTAGCGATAATAACGGCGTGCAGATCAAAATATCGGGTATTTTGCGCTTGAAAGAAGGCAGAACGTATGGCTGTCTTTCCAACGGCTTGAATTTGACCGAAAAGCTTGTGGACGAATACGTGGCGAAAAACGTAGAGTCGGAAATTTCCAAGTGGGTGAACGACGATGCGAACAAAAGCAAACTGATGCTGACGTCGCAAAATCTCTCGCAATACGCAATCCAAGCCCAAGCGACGGGCGGGGATTACGCGGCAATGAAACGCGCGATCGGTGCGGTAAATACCGTAACCACCATTTCCATTTACACCGAAAGCTTTGAAAGCAAAGCGGGGCTTTTGAATTATTTGGACGCGTGGAACGAAGATAAAACGGACGAATTCCAAGTTACCTACACCGACGCGGTGGGAATGATGATGGGTATGGTGGAAACGATGCTCGATGCGATCACTTACGTTTTGGTGGCGTTTACGGCAATCTCGCTCGTCGTTTCATCCGTTATGATCGGTATTATCACCTACGTTTCCGTCGTGGAACGGACCAAAGAAATCGGCGTTTTGCGTTCGCTTGGCGCGCGGAAAAAGGATATTAAAAACCTGTTCAACGCCGAAACGTTTATCATCGGACTTTCGTCGGGCTTGTTCGGCGTCGGCGTGACCTATTTGCTGTCCTTGCTTATAAACTCCATTCTTGCCGAGCTTACGGGTATTGCCACGCTCGCGTCCTTGCCTATTCTTTCCGCGCTCATTATGGTGTGCGTAAGCGTCGGCTTAACGCTCATTAGCGGTTTAATTCCCGCGAACGCAGCGGCGAAGAAAGACCCCGTTATCGCACTTCGTACGGAATAAACGATTTATACCCGTCGCATTTCTTCGTCGCGTCTAAACCGTTTATAGATAATTCGTTTTTAATGAAGGAAGTATTACGATGGAAATTAAAAATATAACGATCATATCTGAATTTGATAAATTACCCTTGCAAGCCGTCGTCTACGAGCCTGACGGAGAGAAAAAGGGCGTTTTGCAAATTTTACACGGTATGTGCGAATATAAAGAACGCTACGCCGAGTTTATGCGGTATTTTGCGGAAAAGGGCTTCGTCGTATTTTGCCACGATCAACGCGGACACGGCGACAGCGTTTTGGTCGAAGCGGATAGGGGGTATTTTTACGATTTAACAAGTCAAGCCATCGTTTTGGATGCTGCGCAGGTTACCCGTTTCTTAAAAAACGAATACCCCGATTTGCCCATTACTCTTTTCGGACACAGTATGGGTTCGATGGTGGCGCGGTGCTATTTACAAAACCACGACGATTTAATCGACAAAGCGATTATTTGCGGTGCACCCTGTAAAAATCCTTTGGCGGGGGCGGCGATTGCTTTGGAAAAAACCATTCGCTTGTTTTGCGGCGCAAGACATAGAAGCAAGCTTCTTACCTATCTTTCCACGGGCAGGGGAAGCGAACAGTTCAAACGCGCGGGGAAAGGCTCGTGGTTGAGCCAAAACGAAGAGAACGTACGCGAATTTCATTCCAACCCCAAGGGCAATTACAAATTCTGTTGCAACGGCTTTGAAAACTTATTCCGTTTGATGAAACGCAGTTTTTCCAAAAAGCACTACGAAGTGAAAAATCCCACGCTCCCCGTACATTTCGTTTCGGGAAGCGACGACGCGGTGCTTGGCAGTGAGAAAAACTTTGACGAAGTTTGCGGATTTTTGCGCGAAGTGGGCTACAAACGAGTAACGGGCAAATTATACGAAGGCTTGCGCCACGAAATTTTTTACGATATCGGTAAAGAAGAAGTATTGACTGATCTTTTAGACTTTCTTTGTGGCTGACTTTTTTGCATAATCCCTTAAAAACGGCTCATACTGTTTTCAGGAGGAAAGATTATGCGAATTGCAAACATTATTGCTTATATTTTGGTAATTGTCGGCGCGTTGAACTGGGGCTTGTTCGGCTTCTTCGATTTCAATCTCGTTTCCACGATTTTCTCCGGCCCGAGAACGGCGGGTTCGGTTATCGTGTATACCTTGATTGCGCTTTCGGCGTTGTGGCTTATCCTTTCGCCGATCATTACCGACGGTATTCTTTGGTTGAAAAGCAGACGCGCAGACTAACGCTTACTGTCTTTAATCATCACCGAAAAACAAAAAGACGGGCTTTGTAACAAACAAGGCTCGTTTTTTTTATCCAACTATTGACATTTTGTAAGGCATATAGTATAATAATGATACGGATATTTCCGTGAAAAGGAGAAAAAGTATGTTACATTCTTTATTGTTGACGGACGGCGAGATTATTGCAATCGTCGTCGGTGCAGTCGTTGGCTTATTAGTGATCCTTGGGATCGTCGTGCTTTCTTGGTGGATTAAGACGCGTAACGCGTTCGTGACTCTGAAAAACAAAGTCGAAGAAGCTTGGGCGACCATCGACGTATACTTGAAGAAAAGATACGATTTAATCCCCAACCTTGTCGAAACGGTCAAAGGCTTTGCAAAACACGAAAGCGAAACGCTCCAAAACGTGGTTGCGGCGCGTAATATCGCGGTCGGCGCAAGAACGCCGAGCGAAAAAATGAACGCGGAAAAGGGCTTGACCGATTCCCTGCGTACCTTCTTTTCCGCCGTTTCCGAAAGCTATCCCCAGCTCCAAACAAACACGAATTTCTTGGATTTGCAAAACCAGCTCAAAGGCATCGAAGGCGAGCTTGAAAGCGCGCGCCGCTACTATAACGGCGTCGTTAAGAGCTTTAATACCAAACTTGAAATCTTCCCCGATTCTATCGTCGTGAAGCGTATGGGCGAAGGGTATGAAAAGCGCGATTATTTCGAGCTTGATAGTGCGGAAGAACGTAAAAACGTAAAAGTACAGTTTTAATCCATGAAAAAGTACCTGACAATCAAGCGTTTTTCCTTTTGGAAAGCGGTTTTGGTATTCGTCTTTGGGATTTTTCTTTGCGTATTCCCGTTGTTTTCCGCGCCCACGCGCGCAAAAGCTTCGGCAAGCGATTTAATCCGCATCGACGCGTATCACACTGACGTTACCGTTTCTTTCGACCGTTCCGTACGCGTCAAGGAACGGATCACGGTCACTTTCTTAAAAGACACGAACGCTTACGGCGAGAAATTAACGATGTTTTACCGCTCGTTACCCATTGAGAACGTGCGGTATTACGATATTTCCGCTTCCTGCGCGGGGAACGCCGCTTTTAGCTTTGAAGTCGAAGACAATCCCGACGTAGACGGCTTTTTCGATATAAACTGTATCGGCGGGGTGGAAAAGAATAAGACTTGGGTATACGAAATCGCGTTCACAATGGAAAGCGGTATCAGCGATGCAAACTGGGAGAACGGAATGCATATCGACGTCATTCCGTTCGGCTTTACCGTACCTTTACACGACGTTTCCGGCGTCGTTCGCTTCCCGTCTCGCGTAGCCAAGGAAAATTGCGCGGCGTACGTAGAATTTGGCGCGCACACGCCCGATAACGGCGTTTACGAGCTGTCCGCAGATGGCAAAACGCTTACCTTTTCCAAAGGACTTTTGGACCTTCGCTATAACGATACTTACGAAGAATGGGTCGCGGACGGTATTTCTATCGAGTTTTCAATGGACGAGAATTTTGAAAGCTATTTTTCGACGCGGTTTTTCACGGGCGACGTTTGGAAAATCGTGCTTGGAGGCTTGGTTGCGTTTGGACTTGCGGTGGTCGTTTGCGTGCTTACCCGCCGTAAACGGGAACTCGTGACCGTCGTCAACGTGAAAGCGCCCGACGATATGAACCCTATGCAAATGGGGAAACTTTTGGACGGCGCGATCGACAACGAAGACGTGACTTCGATGATTTACTATTTCGCGTATAAGGGCTATCTTTATATCGATTTGTCGGACGAAGAAGATCCGTTGTTTATAAAACGGGTAGACGAGCTTCCCGCAAACGCGAAAGCGTATGAAAAAACGCTGTTTAAGGGCTTGTTCCATTCGGGAAATCGCGTACGCGTGTCCGATTTGAAAGAGAAGTTTTGCGAATGGGTAGATAAGGCGCGTTTGCAAGTACCGAGCGTAAAAATGTACGAGAAAAAGTCGGTGTTTGGCTATATTCTCGGCGGAGTAATCGCGGTGCTGTACGCGTTTTTAAGCGTAAATATATTAGCGAGCGCAAGACTTGGCGCAACGTACGGATATTTCGGCGGGCTTGCCGTCGCCGTACCCGTGGCAATCGCGCTTTTGCTTGGATTTATCAAGGAAAATTACCGCTATAAATGGAAAACAAAAACCAAAACGGCGGTTACGGTCGGGCAAATCGCCGTAGCGGGGATAAGTGCGCTCGTCTTTATCTTTTTCTTTGCAAACCATATCGCAACCGAGTGGGAAAAACTGTTCGTGTGCCTGTTTACGGCGTTGCCCGTGTGCGCTACGCTGCCCGCGTTGTCGCGGAATGAGAAGTACTGTCAAAGTTTGGGACAAATTCTCGGCTTTAAGGAATTTATCGTGGTGACGGAAGAAGATAAAATCAAGGTAATGCTTGAAGAAAATCCCGAACTGTATTATAAAGTATTGCCGTACGCGCAGGTGCTGGGCGTTACGGACGAATGGGAAAACAAGTTCAAAAATATCCTAATCGAACCGCCTACTTGGTGTACGGGTTCGGAAGTTACGCTGTTTGATTATCTGATTTTGGATAGATGTATGCGGCGTGCTATGGTGATTGCAATGACCCGTCCGCAACCCGAAGGCGGCAGCCGCACGGGCAGGAGCGGCGGTGGCGGAAGCTTCGGCGGCTTTGGCGGCGGCGGTTTCGGCGGCGGCGGTGGCGGCGCAAGATAACGAAAAGAAACGGTTTTGTTTCATCAACAAAACCGTTTTTTTCACGTAAATTTCATTTTTTATCGTTTATTTACTTGACCTTAATATAACCGCCCCCGCTCGTTACGAGCGGGGGCGGTTTTCGTCGAGAATTTTATTGAATATGCTCGGAGTCGGTGAGTAAGGGGGATTTCATTGCGAAGCGTTTCACCGATTCGACGGCGTTCAAGCAACGGCGCTTGGTTTTGTAATGTTCGCCAAGACACAGGAGCTGACCGTTGCCGTTCAACAACTTGTAAATGTAATCGCCGCGCTTGGTGAGCGATACGCGGAAATTGCCCTTTTCAATGTTCGTTTTATGCGTTTGAATACCGTTCACCGCACCCACGTACGTAGTGTATTCTTCGGACGAAAGGAGCTTTTCGCCATTGTTTGCAAACAATTCAAAGAAATACAACTTTTCTCCGTTTTCGTCTTCACGGCTGCTGATTACCCATTTTCCGTTATATCCGTCGGGAAGCGGGGGAACTTCCGTGTCGTCTTCCAAGGGTACTTTGATGACGTAATCTTGTACGTTTTCGTCGATAACGGCGGTTTTTGCAAACCGTTTCGCGCTTTCGATTGCGCTTTCGCAACGTGCGCGCGTGGGATAATTTTCACCCATACAAAGAAGCATATTTTTCCCGCTCAACAGCTTGAAAATATAATCGCCTTTTTTGGAGAGCGAAATTTTGAAATTGTTTTTCAAAATATTCGTTTTATGCGTTTGAATACCACGGATTGCGCCTGTATAAGTCGTATATTCTTCGGACGATAAAAGCTTTTCACCGTTGGAAGCGTGCAACTCGAAGAAATACATTTCTTCCGAGCTGTAATCGTCGGTAAGCACGCGGTTGATTTGCCATTTTCCGCTGTATCGCGCCGCTTTCTCCGTTTCGTTCTCGTCGTACCAAATATCGTCTTCTTCTTCCGAATCCTTCATTTCTTCAAACAAAGTCTTTTTCGGTTCGGCGTTCGCGACGGCCTTTTCTTCTTCCGCTTGCTTTGCGGCTTCTTCCTTGGCTTTTTGTTCCGCTTCGGCTTTTGCTTTGGCTTTTGCTTTGCGCTCCGCGTCTTTTTTCGCCTTTTCTTCTTGGGCTTTCTTTTCTTCTTCCGCCTTTGCTGCCGCTTCTTCTTGCGCTTTCTTTTCCGCTTCTTCCTGTTCCGCGGCTTTGCGTTGCGCTTCTAATTTTTCTTCCACCGCTTTTTTCTCGGCTGCGGCTTTTTCTTCCTTGGCTTTTCTTTCCGCTTCCGCTTGCTTTTCAGCTTCTTCTTTGGCAAGCTGCGCCGCTTTCGCTTCTTCTTCGGCACGTTTTGCTGCCGCAAGCTTCTTCTTCGCTTTCGAGCGTTTGCAACCCGTGACGATCAGCACGATAACAACCACGACGATTGCGAGCGTTACCGCGGCTAAAATAATGGCTAACGTGGGGTTTGCTTTGAGATACTCAAAACATTTGACGAAAAAATCTTTCACAGCGTCCATAAAAACTCCTTATTCGCGTTCGGCTTTTTTGCGTAACGACTATACCGTATGCCGTACTTTTTGCAAAAATAACCGTTTGGCTTTTCTATTATATATATTTTAATATAAAACGCAAAAAAAGTCAATACGCAAAAGAAAAAAATTCGCTTGTTTTTTCAAAAAAATTGACTTTTTCGCGCAAATGGTTTACAATGTACTTATGAAAGAAAAAAACATTTACAACGTAGCGATTATCGGCGGTGGAGCTTCGGGGCTTACGCTTGCCGCCGAGCTTTGCAAAACGCAGTCGAATATCGCCGTATTTGAACGCGGGGAGCGTGTAGGGCGTAAACTTTCGGCGACGGGTAACGGGCAGGGCAATATCAGCAATTTGGATTTTGGCAAGGAACACTATTTTTCCCTTTCGCCAAAGGGGAACGAACTTGCGTTTTCTTATTTGGAAGAATACGGTTTTCCGTCCTTGCAAGAATTTTTTGAAACGCTTGGTTTATTGCTTGCTTTTGACGAGCGCGGTCGGGTGTACCCCGCAGGCCGTCAAGCTTCGTCCATCACCGATGCTTTACGCTTTTTTATCGACGCGCAAGGCGTAACGACGCACACGAACGTGAAAATCACGGCTTTGGAGAAAAAGGACGGCGTATTTTGTTTGCGCGCGCAAACCGCGGACGGCGAACGGGCGTACTATGCGAAAACCGTCGCGCTTTGTACGGGCGGGAAAGCCGCCAAAAATTTTGGCACGGACGGGAGTGCGTACGCGCTCGCGCAAGGCTTTGGGCATACGCTCACGCCCCTGTATCCGTCGCTCGTGCAGTTAAAAACGGATACGGCGCATAGCAAGACCTTGAAGGGTATTCGGGTGCAAAACGGCGTGCTTTGGGCGGAAAAGGACGGCAAAGAAATCGCGCGAGTGAAAGGAGATATCATTTTCACCGATTACGGCGTTTCGGGGGACGCGGTTTTTCAACTTTCCGCGTTTTTGACGGACAAAGCGCAAACGGGCAAAATATGCCTGTATATTGATTTCTTACCCGATTTTAGCAAAGAAAAGTTGCTTCTTGCCTTGACGGAAAAGCGGGCTTTGTTGCCCAAGCTTCCCGAAAGCGAATTGCTGTTTGGGGTGGTGAATAATCAAATCGGCAGGGCGATTATGCGCCGCGCGGACGGGGATATTTCCCGCGCGGTCGAGCTTGTGAAAGGCTTTTCGCTTGCCTTGACGGGTAGCCTTGGCTTTGATTACGCGCAAGTGACCAAGGGCGGTATTCCCCTTTGCGAAGTGAATAAAGGTTTGGAAAGCAAATTTTGCAAGGACTTGTATCTTGCGGGCGAAACGCTTGATTTGGACGGAAAATGCGGCGGGTACAATTTGCAATGGGCGTACGCTTCCGCGCGCGCCGTCGCTGCGGCGATAAACGGAAAATAAGGGGGCAGGTATGCGTTTACTTACGCTTTCGGATATAAAATTACCCGTCGGGAAAAGCGAAACCGAGCTTTTGCAAATCGCGACGAAAAAATTTGGCAAAAAGCCCACGTATTTTTGTATCAAGAAAAAATCTATCGACGCAAGGAATAAAAAGGATGTGCGCATCGTATATACCATTGAATGTGGGGATGCGAAACCGCAAATTCCGTCGCGTGAAATAGAGAAACTTTCCCCAAATCGCTTGCCCGAAAAGCCCGTACTCGTCGTGGGGAGCGGTCCTGCGGGACTGTTTTGCGCCTTGCGGCTGTTGGATAGGGGGATACGCCCTATCGTTATTGAACGGGGCGGAGCTGTAGACGAGCGCGCCAAGCGTATCGACGGATTTTTCCAAACGAAAAGCTTGGATCTAAACAGCAACGTACAGTTTGGCGAAGGCGGCGCGGGTACGTTTTCGGACGGAAAATTGAATACGCAAACGCATAGTCCGCTCAATCGCGAAGTGCTGGAAACCTTCGTTTCCTTCGGCGCGCCCGAAGAAATTTTGTATTTGAACAAACCGCATATCGGGAGCGACAATCTCAAAAAGGTCGTACGCAATATGCGCGAAAATATTATTGCCCGTGGGGGGCAGGTACGCTTTCACACCCGTTTGGACGATATAAAAACGCAAGACGGGCGTTTGATAAGTGCGACCTTGCGCGATCTCGTCGGTGGAATAAGCGAAGAAATCGAGCCGTCCGCTTTGGTGCTTGCAATCGGGCATAGCGCACGGGATACCTTTGAAAAATTGCTTTCCCGTGGGGTATGTATGCGGCAAAAGGATTTTGCCGTCGGCGTTCGTATCGAGCATTTGCAAGCCCAAATCGGGCAAGCGCAATACGGGGATTTTTATACGCAGTTGCCTGCGGCGGATTACAAGCTCGTATCCCACGCAAGCGATCGCGCGGCGTTTACTTTTTGTATGTGTCCCGGGGGCGTGGTTATGCCCGCAACGAGCGAAGAAAACTGCGTCGTCACCAACGGTATGAGCAATTACGCCCGTAACGAAAAAAACGCCAATGCGGCGTTGATTGCGCAAGTCACGCGCGCGGACTTTGACGGCCAGCACCCGCTTGCAGGCGTGGAATTTCAAAGAAAATTAGAACGCACGGCGTTTTTGGCGGGCGGAAGCTCGTACGCCGCACCCGTACAGCTCGTCGGTGATTTTTTGCAAGGAAAAACGAGCGACCGTTTCGGCGCGGTTTCCCCGTCTTACGGGGCGGGAACGCAATTTGCCGATCTTCGCGCGGTTTTGCCCGCGCCGATTGCGGAAACCTTGAAAAACGCGATTACCGATATGGACCGTCGCTTGCACGGCTTTGCTTGCCCCGAAGCGTTGCTCACGGGCGTAGAAACGCGCACGAGCTCGCCCGTTAGAATGGAACGGGACGAAAGCCTGCAATCGGTGAGCATTAACGGTTTGTACCCTTGCGGCGAAGGCGCAGGGTACGCGGGCGGTATCACTTCGTCGGCGGCAGACGGTATACGCGTGGCTGACGCCGTTTATGCGCGGTTTTTAACGTAAAAAGCGCAAAACTCTTTCATTTTCATTATTTCATCACGATATTTTCACATAATCTACACAAAATAGGAATAGAATAAAAAGAAAGAACATAGAGAAAGAAAAAAAACGACTATACTAACTTTTTTCATATTCTCTCACTATGGTATACGGCGAGCCGTTCGGCTCGCCGTATATCTTATTTTTTGCGTACTTTGATGATACCGATGCGGGTATAATGGGGTTTGGTCGATTCCTTAATCGCTTCGTAATAGATTTCCGTCAAGAAGCGTACGTGATCCAAGGTGACGTATTCGTTGGGTTGATGAATGGTGGCTTCTTCGCCTGGCATTTCAGGTCCGAATGCGCAGCCGCATTCCAAAGCTCTTGCGTACGTGCCGCCGCCAATGGCAATCGGGCTTTCGTTTTTGCCCGTTGCGTCGTTGTAGACGCGAAGGAGCGTGGAAATGAGCGGACCGTCCTTGTCGTTGTAAATGGGGGCTTGGTAGTTGAGCGTTTCGTACGCTACGCCCGCTTCTTCAAAACGGTCGGTAACCGATTCCTTGGCGAAAGTTGCGGGGAAGCGGATATCCGAAGTGATTTCCAAAACGCCGTTTTTGAACGCGGCAAGGTCGGGGGAAAGGGTGAGCTTGCCTGTTTCGTCCACGAACATGTCCAAGCCCAAACCGCCGTTAAAGAGCAGGTCGTACGCGTTTGCACAATCTTCGTTGATTGTGGAAAGGAAGTAAAGCAAGGCTTGCAAGGCATTCGCGCCCTTTTGCGGGGTCGATCCGTGCGCGGACTTGCCGTAGACTTTCAAAATATTCGTCGTGTTATCGTAGGAAAGCGTCGTGCCCGCAATCGGGTTTTGGTAGCCTACGAGTTTTGCCGCCGCTTTTCTCGTCAATACCGCCGAAGCGAAATCACAAACCATATTCACGCGTTCGCCCGCGTTCAATGCGGTAAACGGTGTGTCTTTTATAGGGAAATTCGCCTTGATATGCAAAATACCCTTTTCGGCGTAAATGACGGGAAAATCCGCGTCGGGGGAAAAACCTTCCTTGGGCATAACCGCGACTTGGTTGTAGTGCTTGATACACTCCCAACCCGTTTCTTCGTTACAGCCCACGATAAGCTTGATCGTTCTACGCGGCGTAAAGCCTTGGTCTTTCAAAGTTTTGAGTGCGTACAAGCACGCAACGGCAGGACCTTTGTCGTCCATCGTACCGCGACCCCAAATTTTTTCGCCTGTCACGCCGCCGTCCGATACATCGGCGTTGATAACACCGCCGAAGGGGGGGTATTTCCAACCGCTCCCTGCGGGTACGACGTCCAAATGCGCTAAAATTGCGAAATCTTCGCCCTTACCGAAAACGACTTCGCCGATATAGTTGTCGTAGTTATGCGTTTCAAAGCCGAGCTTTCTTGCAAGCGAGAGAAAGAACTCCAAGCAATCCGCCGTTTCTTTCCCGAACGGGTAATTTTCTTCCGCTGGTTTGCGGGAAGAATCGAAACGAACGATATCTACGATCGATTGTACGACTTCGTTAAAATATTTATGCGTTGCATGTTTCATAAAACGAGCACTCCTTTATGAAGTTATTACACTTATATTATACATTTTTTTTTGCTTTTGGTAAACCAAATAAAGGGTAAACCGCAAAAAAAATAAATTTTTCTTATACGCGGCAGATAAATCGTCAAAACTTTGACATTTCCCGTCAAATGTGCTACAATATATGCGAGCTTTGAACGATTACGGGAGTAAAGGTATGTCAGATACGGAAACGAACAAGGGAAACGAGCACGGCGGGCATAGACGCAGAATGATGGAACGCTTGCAAAACGGCGAGCTTCGTCCGCACGAGTATTTGGAAATTTTGCTTTTTTCCGCGCTTCCCAGACGGAACACGAGCGATATCGCGCACCGTTTGCTTTCGGAATTTGGAAGCGTGGAAAAAGTACTTTCCGCGCCGATGGATCGTTTGCAGGAAGTGAACGGCGTCGGCGAAAGCGTGGCGGGATTTTTGCATACGATCGGGATTATTTTGGATAAGTATTACGAAGCGAAAATTTGCCGTTATCCAAGTTCTTTCCGTTACGCTACTTTTTTATCCTTTTTGAAAAAGGACTACGAAGGGATAGAACGCGAAGTGTTGGATATTTACGCCGTCAACGAAGCGGGAGAGATTACGGGCAGGTGGCGGCACGATTCCCCGTCTAATCAAACGATGAATATCAATCCCAAATGGATTAACGCATTCTTTTGTGAAAACGACCCGACGGGTATTATCATCGCGCATACGCACCCCGTCGGCGAAGCGGGACCGTCTTCAATGGACGACAAAGCGACGTTGCATTTTCACAATCTTTGCGCGGAATACGGCGTGACCTTTTGCGATCATTTCATTTATTCGCCCAAGGGCGTGTATAGTTACGCGCTCAACGGAAAAATGAAGAATATCTACGATACCTATCAACAAAAAACGCGCGACTGGTTGTATGGCTTTATACAAGGAGCAAACGATGAATAATTCTCCACAAGAAGAAAAAAAAGGTTTGCGTTCGTATTTTTTCAAACTCTTCGATAAGTATGGGTTTCGTAATGAACAGCAGTTTGCGTTTTGGGGCAAATGGCTAATTTTTATCGTGCTGATACTTTTGGAAGTATTTATGGTTTTGGAGCACGTTGCGGAGTTTGAGCGCGAAGGGGGCTGGGGCGTGTTGATTTCCCTGCTTGCCTTGGAAACGGTGTTGACGCTTTCGCAGGCGTTGAAGCTGTTTATCGTCAAAACCAAGCGTATCCGTATCGGCTTTTTCGCTTTTGACGTGTTGGTTGCGTGTTCGTTTATGTTCTTGGCGGGGGGCATGTACGCAGTCGTGACCTGTATGCTCGTTTTGACTGAGTTCTATATCGCCGCCGAAAAGACCCGTTTTTCTTTCGTGTTGCTTTGTATGAGCAGTATTATTTACGTCTTAACGTACCTTCTTCGTGAGTATTATTTAATCGGCGAAGGGATTGTGGTTTTGCCTATTTTAACTTCGTCGTTAAGCTCGGTATTTGCCTTGTTTGCACACTTTTTAATCGTGCATTTGGCGTTGGCGTTTTATCGGCAGTTCGTGAAGCTCAACAAAGCGTTAAAGGAGCTTGACGAGAGTAAAAAGGAGCTGGAAAAGGCGTACGCCGTGGTTGCGGAAGTGACGGCTTTGGAAGAACGGCAACGGATTGCCAAGGATATCCACGACACGGCGGGACATTCGATTACGACCGTGATTATGCAAACGGAAGCGGCGAAGCTCATTTTGGATAAAAACGTGGAAGAAGCGAAAAATAAAATCGTTGCGGCGAATTTACAAGCCAAGCACGCCTTGGAAGAATTGCGCGATAGCGTGCATTTGCTTTCGGGAAATTCCAGCGCGGAAAATTTGAAAGCTGCGCTTGAAAATATCATTCACGAATCGACGGACGGCACGGGGATTACCATTCGTTCGTCCATTTGCGAAACGGAAGTTTCGCCTGCGAAATTCCGTTTTCTTTGCAATACGCTCAAAGAAGGGATTTCCAACGGTTTGCGCCACGGCGGCGCGACGGCGTTTTGGTTCGAGCTGAAAACGGACGGCGAACAAATCCGTTTCCTGCTTTCCGACAACGGTAAGGGCTGTAACCAAGAACGGTTAAAGCTGGGCTTTGGACTTTCTTCGATGAACGAGCGCGCCAAATCGCTCGGCGGGGAAATCACTATTCAAACGGAAGAAGGCGAAGGTTTTGAATTAAATCTCGTATTAGCCAAGGGGGTATAATATGGACAAAATAAAGGTACTTGTAACGGACGATCAAGCGGACCTTGCACAAGAGCTGAAAAGCGTTTTGGAAACGGATAGCGGCTTGGAAGTGACGGGGATTGCGCTCGACGGGTTTGACGCGCTCGAAAAAATGGCGCAAAATACGCCCGACGTGGTGCTTTTGGATATCCGTATGCCGAATATGAACGGCGTGGTCGCTACGCGGCGGATTAAGGAAGAATATCCGCAGGTCAAGGTCGTGATTTTGACGACCTTTGACGACAGCGATTATATTCTTAACGCCATCAACAACGGTGCGAGCGGGTATTTACTCAAAGATATCGGCGCGAGTGCGCTCATTAGCGCGGTAAAGAACGCGTACGAAGGCGACACTATTTTACCTGCGAAAATCGCACGGCGGATCACGGACGCAGCGAAAAACGTTTCCGCCGATCGCGAAATTAAGCTTTCCCGCGCTTTTAATATGTCCGATAGAGAAGTGGAAATCGCGCTGATGATGTACGAAGGTTTTACCAACCGTCAAATTTCTTCCGCGCTCAAACTTTCCGAAGGTACGACGAGAAATTACGTTTCCGCTATTTATATCAAGACCAAAAGCGAAAATCGCGCCGAAGCGGTACAAGCGATTAAGGCGGTGCTTTAATGTATAAGGCGTTCGTGTTCGATTTAGACGGTACGTTGTTGGATACCTTGGAAGATTTACAAGACGCGGTAAACGCCGCGCTTGCCGCTTACGGGTTTCCTTTGCGAAGCATAGACGAAGTGCGCGCGTTTATCGGCAACGGGATTGTGAATTTGATGAAACGCGCGATCGGTAGAACGGATTATCCCGATTTTGCAGGGGTAATGCAAGCGTTTAAGGAGCATTATAAGGTTCATTGTGCCGATAAAACAAAACCCTATGACAAGGTTTTGGATTTGCTCCAAGAATTGCGCGCGCGGGGCGTGAAAACGGCGGTGCTTTCCAACAAAGCGGATTTTGCCGTCAAACAACTTGCTAAAACCTATTTTGACGGTTTGTTGGACGAAGCTGTTGGGGAAAACGAAGAAGCGGGCGTGCGCAAAAAACCCGCGCCCGACGCCTTGTTTACGGTGATGGAAGCCTTGGGTGTGAAAAGAGAAGAAACGGTGTATATCGGGGATTCCGAAGTGGATATTCAAACGGCGAAAAACGCGGGCGTGGACTGCGTTTGCGTGACTTGGGGGTTTCGAGATAAAGCGTTTTTGCAAGAGCAAGGCGGGGAAATTTTTGTGGGTACGCCGCAGGAGATTTTAAGTTTCGTGGGTAAGGACGGTGTAATAAAATGACGAAAACGGGTGAAATCGGCAATACGCCGCTCGTGGAAATCGTGAAAATAGCCGAAAAGGACGATTTGAAAGCGCGTATTTTCGCAAAAGCCGAATATTGCAATATCGGCGGATCGATTAAAGACCGCGTAGCGAAAGCGATTATCGACGACGCGGAAAAGAGTGGGAAGCTCCAAGCGGGCGGTACGGTGATTGAAGCGACTTCGGGAAACACGGGGATCGGGCTTGCCATCGTGGCGGCGGCGCGGGGATATAAAGCGGTGATCGTGATGCCTGAAACGATGTCGATAGAACGGCAAGAATTGCTCAAAAAGTACGGCGCGGAAGTGGTGCTGACTTCGGGAAGTAAAGGTATGCAAGGCGCGGTGGAACGCGCGGAAGCGTTGTTGAAAGAGAACGCGAACGCGATTATCGCGGGGCAGTTTGACAATCCCGCCAACCCACAAGCGCATTATCAAACGACCGCACCTGAAATTTACGAAGCGTTATGCGGCAAAGTGGACGTGTTCGTGTCTTGCGTGGGTACGGGCGGTACGCTGACGGGTGTGGGTAAATTTTTGAAAGAAAAAAACCCGCAAACGCGGGTGGTTGCGGTCGAGCCTGCGGCTTCGCCGTTACTTTCCCAAGGCGTTGCGGGTGCGCATAAGATACAGGGTATCGGCGCGAATTTCGTTCCGACGGTGCTTGATAGAAGCGTTTACGACGAGATTATTTGCGTAACCGACGAAGAAGCGTTTGCGATGGCAAAACGGCTGTATCAAGAAGAAAAGATATTTGCGGGAATTTCCGCAGGGGCGGCGGTCGCCGCGGCAGTCGCTTTGGCGAAGCGTAAGGAATACGCGGGGAAAAATATCGTGACGGTATTGCCCGACGGCGGCGATCGGTATTTATCCACAGGCTTATACGATTAAAAAAATCCGACTTTCCAAAGTCGGATTTTTTTATTGTTAGATTGCGCCTAAAAACCAAATCGCGAACGCGCAGTAGACGGTTAAGGAAACGACGTCTACGATCGTCGTAATGAAAGGCCCTGCGACCACGGCGGGGTCTAATTTGCATTTCTTGGCAAGAAGGGGGAGCATTGCGCCGATCAGCTTTGCAATCACGATCGTGATGAGCATTGAAAAGCTGATAACGAACGCGATCAACGCGCCTTGCTCTACGGCGTACAAGCCGTCTACGAGCATAACCTTGGCAAAGCAGGCGGCGGCGAGAAACGCACCGAGCAGGACGGAAACACGGATTTCTTTCCAAACGACTTTCCATAGATCCTTGAACTCGACTTCGCCGATGGCGATACCGCGAATGATCATTGCGCTGGCTTGCGAACCGGCATTACCGCCCGTACCCATTAGCATCGGCATACAAGCCGTCAATACGATACCGTATACGGCGTGATTGAGCGTGTTTTCGTTTGCGGAAATGACGAGCCCTGAAAAGGTCGAAGATACGAGCAATATCAAAAGCCAAGGCAAACGGCTTAAACAAATGCGCCATATATTCGTTTTCAAGTAGGGCTTGTCGGTAGGGGTGACAGCCGCCATTTTCGCGATATCTTCGGTGTTTTCCGATTGCAAGACGGTCATTGCGTCGTCAACGGTAACGATCCCCACGAGCCGCGTTTCTCTATCCACGATCGGTAACGCCAAGAAACCGTAATCGGAAATCATACGCGCGACGTCTTCTTTGTCGTCTTCAGTGTGGGCGTAAATGACGTTTTCCGTCATTATATCTTGAATTGCTGCGCCCTTACCCGCAAGCATTAAATCCTTTGCTGAAACCAAGCCCACGAGCTTGTTGGTGGGATCGATAACGTAGCAAGTGTAAATCGTTTCTTTGTCGATCGCCGTTTCGCGGATTCGCTCGAAGGCTTCGTCAACGGTCATCGTGGGACGGAGTGCGACGAACTCGATCGTCATAATACTGCCTGCGCTGTCCTTGGGGTATTTCAAAATTTCGTTGATATACGCGCGTGTTTCGTTGTCGCTTTGCGCCAACACACGCTTTACCACGCTTGCGGGCATTTCTTCGATGATATCGACGGTATCGTCAAGGAAAAGTTCGTCCATAACGGCGCGGAGTTCGCGGTCGTTTAAGCGGTGAATGAGCGTTTCTTTAACGTTGCTGTCCATTTCGACGAAGGTTTCCGCCGCAAGGTCCTTGGGCAAAATGCGAAAAAGAATGGGCAAATCGGCTTCTTCGCGGATTTCGTTGAAAACTTCGGCAAGGTCGGTTGCGTTCATTGAAGCGATCAAGGGGCGCAACACGGCAAAATTCCGATCGATGAGAAGTTGTACGATTTCTTCCGTTTCGGCGATACGGCGCACAATTTCCTGCGGCATATCTTCGATAATTTCCACCGTTTCGTCAACGGTCATTTCGTCAAGGACTTTTTCAAGCTCGTCGTCGCGTAAGCCGTTGATGACGTCTTCTTGTAATTCCTTATCCAAAAGCGGGAGCGCGTCGGCAAGCAGGTCGCTATCGAGCGCACGACAAAAAGCGGGTACGTCCGCTTTTTCCATTTCCGTGAGAACGTCCGCAAGTTCTTCTTTATTCAGTTTATTCGCAAGCAAAGCGGCTTGTTCCAAGTCTTGCGCTTGCAGTAATGCGCAAATTTCATTCATAATACTCTATCTCCCAAAAATTAAATTAGATTTTGAAAGTAGCGTATATGCGTTTGGGTTTACGGCGCGGCGAAACGATCCGCTGCCGTTTGCCATAGCGGATATACGCTGCTGCTACTGTGATAATCAGACATAAGACCGTTTCTCCTTTTAATCGTTGTTGTGTTTGCGTAAGAGTAAGAAATCGACGAGAATACCGATTGCCGCCAAGCCTAAAAGCATATAGGCAAGCCGCCAAACGGCGTCATCGTTGCTTTCCGTTTTACCGATTTGCGTTTGCGTGGTTTTCTTTGGTGACGCGTCGAAAGGCGTTACGTAGGATTTCGGGATGTAACCCGTTTTTTGTTCGCCCTGTTCGTCCGTGAAAGAAACGTAATAATATTCGTGGTCAAGCTCCCCGATTTCGCCAAGCAAGGTGACTTCGCCGCCGCGGGGAAGCTCGGTCACCGTCAAAAGGCGGGTGAGATAAGGGAATTTATAGAGCGCGATTGCGTTCGTGAGCCAAGCCGTTTGGCGTTCCGTTTCCGCGTATTCGACGTTGTATTCCCCGTCGTGTTCGGGGGAAACCGTTTTCAGCGTTAAATAGGTGGAATAGGCGTTACTTTCCTTGTCGAAAACCGCAATCAAATTGTATTTGTCCGTTTCGCCGAGTTTGAGCGCGGTAAGCGGAGCTTCGCTTCGCTTATAGGAAAGATAGGGGAAAACGGTCGCACCGTTGAGTGTGGCAAGATCGAATTCCACGAGCAAAGCGTTGGGGAGCGTTTTTACGATGGTGACCGTTGCGCTTTCCGCACTGAAAACGGCTTGATCTACGGCGTTGACGGGGATATTTTTTACCGTCGGGAGCGCAAATTCGTCCGTTTGGACGATATAGCCGTTGTCGCAAAGGATATAGGCGATATTTTCTTCAATGCCGAAGGTGAACGCGTTTTTCTTCGGCGTGTCGCCGTAAACGAATTTTTTGTTCGTGTCTACTTTCGTTTGCGCGTACGAGCTGTCCGCTTGCAAGGTGAATTTATAAATTTCGTTTTGCGAAAGCGCGTAAAGGTTTTGTTCGTAGTCTACGGCAAAAGCCGTTGCGTCCGCGGGAAGCGTTCCGCAAATTTTTTCGCCCGTTTGCGACGACGGGTTGAGAAAATCCGCTTCCGTATAGCGGTAGACGTCGTTGCCGGATACCGTGTACAAATATCCGTACGCGTCGGCGGTTAAAAAGCCCGTTTGACGGGTGTAGGTCTTGGAAACGTCGCTGGCTAACGTCCAACCGTTTTCGACTTGTTCGAGCATATAATAGCGATTATTTTCGGTCGCGAAATAATATCTGCCGTATACTTCTGCAACGCCTGCAAGCTCGCCGATGAAACCGTTATATGCCCAAAGCTGCGCGCCGTAATTTTCGGTCGAAAGATCGTAGAGCGCGGCTTGCGTTTGGTTGGCAAGGAGCAAGGTGCGTTCGTTTCCCGCTAAATACGAAGCGGAAAGCGTAACGGCGATCGGCGTTTGGAAAGTGGACGCGTGTACGTCGTACACCGATACGCGGTTGTTACCGTCGTCGGCGATAAAGAGCTTTTCGTCCGTCAAAAGAAGCTGTTTGGCGTTATTCAGACGGTGGATAGACGAAGAAAAGGAGCAAATTTCCGCTTCCGTGAAATTTTGGTCGGAAACGGAATATTCCCACACCGCCGCACCGTTGACCGCGTACACGAACTCGTTGCAAACGCAAAGGGAAGTGAATTGGTCGCTTTTACCGAAGATTTGGGGTACTTCGCTCGCATCCTTCGCGCTCGTGAGTGCGGACAAATCGCGGACGGAAAAATTACCGTCGATGTCCGTGTACGAGAACGCGCCGCTATTCACGCTGATAGAAACGAGCTCGGCGGGGAACGCCGCAACGAAGGTTTCCGCGGGGGCGGTCGCTTCGGGGTTGATTTTATACAGGTATTTCCCGCTGTCTGTATAGTACAGCTCGCCGTCCCAAAAGGTGAGCGTGGGCTTGGAAGAAAGCTCGTCCACGAGCGTGTAAACGGCGGTTTTATCCAAGTTGTCGAGCGGGACTTTGGAAAGCTGGGTTTGCGTAGTTACGTTGGTGAAATACAGCGTGTTACCCTGCAAAATAAAAGTACTGCAAGTGAATGTCGTGTCCGTCGCGCTCGCCGTTTCGGGCGCGAGCAAATCCGCGCTAGGCAGGCGGTACAAGGCTGTGGAAGCGTCCAAGAAATACAAGTTGTCCGCGTCGTCGAATTGCAGTTTCGTTACGCGGTTTTTGGACGGATCGACGGCGTTGGGGGCGTGCGTGTATTCGCGGTAAACCCCGTTCGTTTCGTCGTAAATATAAATCACGTTCCCGTCCGCAATCGCTTTGAAATCGTCGCATACCGCAACGTCCGACGGGGCGGTTAGGTCAAGATAATTTTTGTATTCGCTTGGCAAAAGCAAGCCGTTTATGCTCGTTTCCGCATTTTCCGCTATTGCGGCGAAAGTGGCGGGCGAAACCGACGCGAACGAACAACAAGCCGCCGCGAGCGTACAAACGGATAAAATTGTCAAGACGCTTTTTTTCATACACTATTATTATAGCATTATTCGTAAAAAAAAGCAATAGATAGACAAGATTTTTTTGCGCGAACTTTACTTGATTTTCAAAATATACCAAAAAATGGAAAAAATCTCAAAAAATTTTTGAAAAATGGCATACGGTTGTCATATTTAACCTGCTATACTACCATTAAAAGCGAACAAATGTTCGGATTTTCACAAAAAAGGTGAAAGGGGGGACTTGCAAATTTGGCAATTCGTGCCATAATGCGGGAGCGATGCGGCTCGAAAGGGCGATGAGAGTATGAGAAAAGTTTTTCAAAAGGTGGTGAAGTAAATTTGAAAAATTATGCAAAGGCGGTGTTATACGCTTATCCGACGCTTAAAAGGATAGGGACGGAATATCAAACGCATATCCAAAACAGGGCGGTTTTGTCCTACCGAAGCGATTTGCCTGCTTTGGCGTTGGTGGAATATTTGGCAAGTGAAATCGTATACAAGCGAAAGCTCGAATGGTTGCGTTTGGAAATAGAAAAGGTTTTGGAAAAATTGAGCTTGACGGAGCGAACGCTTATCGCCGTACGGTATTTCGGGGTTGGAAAACGAAAAAAGCCGCTTTCCAAAGCGACGAACGAGCTGCCAAGCAGGGCGGAGTGCGGTTCTTGGAGCGAAAGCCGATATTTTCGGACGCAACGCAAGCTTTATAAAAAGGTGGAAGCGATGCTTCGCGTGGCGGGAGTGACCGAAGAAGTGTTCGATCGGGATTTTGCCGCTTTGGATATTTTTGCGGGAATTACCCGTTTTGTGTGCGGCGAACAGGAAGGCGAGATTAGCAAGCGGGAACGGGAATTTTTGAAAATTTCTAATCGTCTATTTCGTAAGGCGGGCGACGGGGCGGTTTTAAGATGAGCGCGGCAAGCACGGGAACGAGCAGGCAAAGCACGATTAAAATGGCGATTTGCGCGGGCGGCATACTTTCGCTTTGCGTAAGAGTTTCGTCGGCGGGCGGGTTAGGCGCGGCTTGGGCGAGTTTGTCGGCGTATTCGGTGTTTTCCGGATAAGAAAAATCATCGGGTTTGGGGATATATCCGAATGCGTCGCCGCGAAGTACGTAGCAATAGGTTTTAGAGCCTACGCGGTAATCGCCGTAATAGGCGCAAGTGACGGTGATTTGGTTGAGAAAATCGTCGCCGTTTGCAAAGGCGTCTTCGATGGTGTAATGCACTTCCAACAGCTCGTACAAATAGGGCGTTTGGGGGACGTAATCCACGAAGGTCAATTCGTCCGTTTTGGCATAACCCGTTAACTTTTTGGCGTATGCATCGTCGTATAAGTACTCGATTTTGGTATAGTCACCGTCGATGGCAAGCACTTTGACGAAATAGGTCTTGGGAAGTAGGAAAAGTCCGCGCTTTTCGTCGCGGGTGGCGTAGAAAAATACGTTGTCGGCGCAAACGCACGCGTAAGTGCCGCTTTCGGCGGAAGCGGCGGTGGGTTTCGTTTGCCACGGGCATACGAGAATACATAGAAAGCACAAAAGCGGCAAAATCGCCGCGCATACGCGTTTTTTCATAAATTTTATTATAGGGGCGAAAACGGCGGTTTTTTTGGGAAATGGACGGTGATTATGGGAGATATTGTAGAAAAAGTTAGGGCGATACGGGCGATTGACGAAGAATTGCGCAAGCGCCGAGAAGAAGATCATTTGGCGCGGTATAATACGGGCGAACGCGTGCATCAAAAACAGCTCGCTTTTCATAAATGCGATAAGCGAAATCGGTGGGTGTTCGGCGGAAACAGGTCGGGGAAAACGGAATGCGGTGCGGCGGAGTGCGTGTATATGGCGCGGGGAATTCACCCCTATCGAACGAACAAGGCGGACGTGCAGGGGTGGGTGGTTTCGCTTTCGCAGCAGGTACAGCGCGACGTTGCGCAAAAGAAGATTTTGCGGTATTTGCGGCGGGACTGGGTTGAAGAAATCGTGATGTACAGCGGTAGAAAGGACGCGCCCGAAAGCGGCGTTATCGATTTTATACGCGTGAAAAACGTCTTTGGCGGGATTTCGGTGATCGGGTTCAAAAGCTGCGATCAGGGCAGGGAAAAATTCCAAGGCGCGTCGCTCGATTTCGTTTGGTTTGACGAAGAACCGCCCAAGGATATTTATTTGGAATGCCGTATGCGCGTTATGGACAAGCGGGGGGATATTTTTGCGACGATGACGCCGCTCAAAGGATTGACCTTCGTTTACGAAGAAATTTATTGTAACCGCTTAAACGACCCTGAAGTTTGGTACGAGTTTATGGAATGGAGCGACAATCCCTATCTCGATGAAGGGGAAATTTCTCTATTAGAAGGGTGTATGGACGAGCGAAGCTTGCAATCGCGCAAGTTCGGCCGTTTCGGAGCGAGCGAAGGGCTGGTATATCCCGAATTTGACGAGCGTATTCACGTGATCGAACCCTTTCCCGTACCCAAGGAATGGCAAGAGAACATTTCTATCGATCCGGGTTTGAACAATCCCTTATCTGCGCATTGGTACGCGGTCGATTTCGACGATAACGTATACGTGGTGTTCGAGCATTACGAAGCGGGGCGGGATATCGATTACCACGCGGAAAAGATCAAGGAAATTTGCGAAGCGTTGCGTTGGAAACGGGACGGGCAGGGCAGGATATGCGCATTGATCGACAGCGCGGCAAATCAGCGTACGCTTTCGGGGGTAAAGAGTGTGGCGGAGCTTTTTTACGAGCGGGGTATTCTCGTCAATACCAACGTTGAAAAGGATTTGTTTTCGGGAATCGCGCAGGTGAAAAGCTATCTCAACCAAAAAAACGGGTTACCGAATATTTACATTTTCAAGACCTGCGTGGAGCTTATCGGGGAGCTTAAAAGTTATTATTGGGGAAGCGGGGACACGCCGCGAAAGGCACGAGATCACGGGCTTGACGAAATGCGTTATTTCTTGATGAGCCGTCCCAAGAAAACGCCGCCGCGGACGGAAAAAACGGTCATTCAAAAGGACAAGGAGAAGTTATTGATGCAATTAAAACGAAGTAAGGAGCGTTGATATGGAAGAAAAAAAGGACGAGAAGCTGGAGAAAGCGTTGTTGAAAGTCGCTTTGGGGTTTCAGGTCGCGGAAGTAACGGAAGAATACGCCGAAGTGGACGGACAGCTTCGCTTGACCAAGCGGAAAAAGACGAAAAAGGACGTGCCGCCCGATTTGAAAGCCGTGCAAATTTTGTTGTCGGAAAGCGGGGAAGGCGGGTTTTCCACGATGAGCGACGAAGAGCTTATCCGCGAGCGCGATCGCTTAATTGCGGGCTTACAAGAAGAAAAAACAAGCGGGCAGGTATGCGTTGAAAGCAAAAAGAAGGCAAAACCAAAACCCAGAAAACGAGTGGTAAAAAAGGAGAAATGATATGTTGAAAGAAGAACTTTCAAAAAAAGAACAGGAAGAAGCAAGGGTGCGGGCGGAGAAAAAGCTCGTGGCGGACGTCGTGGAAGATTTTGAAAGACGGCGCGAAGAAAGACGGGCGGTGGAGAGCGGTTGGCTGCTCAATATGAATTTTTTGAGCGGAAATCAGTACTGTGACGTTTCGCCCTTTGGCGGGGTCGTGGACGAAGACAAACGCTTTTACTGGCAATCGCGACGGGTTTTTAACCATATCGCGCCGACGATCGATACGAGAATTGCCAAGCTTGAAAAATTGCGCCCGACCCTTTCCGTTTGCGCCTTTTCGGACGAAGAAGGGGATTTGAAAGCGGCGAAGCTTGCAACGGGGGTGTTGCGCTATGCGCAAGAACGGATAAGATTTGCGGAAACCGTTTCCAAAGCGATCACTTGGTCGGAATGTTGCGGGAGCGCGTTTTTCAAGGTGACTTGGGACGAGCGCGGCGGTCGGCAAGTGGCGATAGATAACAACGGCTTGCCCGTTTACGAAGGGGAAGTGAGCGTTGTTGCCGTGTCGCCGTTTGAGATTTATCCCGACCGATTGAACGCCGAAAGCTTGGAAGAAGTGGAAAGCCTGATCCACGCCCAAGCGGTGTCTACGCAGTACGTGTACGAGCGGTTTGGCGTGAGTGTGCAGGGCGAAAAGGGCGCGAAATCAGCGAGCTATTATTACAGCGAGCCGTCGGCGGGGAAATTGCCTGACGCGGGGGCAGGTATGAGTACAACGGCGGGCGACGGCGTGCTTTTGATAGAACGGTATACCAAGCCGAACGCCGAAAATCCCAAGGGGAAGCTGGAAATCGTAGCGGGCGGGAAGCTGCTTTTTTGCGGGGAATTACCCTACGAAAACGGGGCGAGAAACGAGCGTGTTTTTCCCTTCGTTAAGCAGGATTGTATCCGCTTGCCCGCGGCGTTTTTCGCTTCGAGCGTGATTGACCGCTTGATCCCCGTGCAAAGGGCGTACAACGCCGTGAGAAACCGCAAGCACGAGTTTTTGAACAGGCTTTCGATGGGCGTTTTGACGGTGGAAGACGGGTCGGTGGATACCGACGAGCTAGTGGAAGAAGGGCTTTTGCCGGGGAAAGTACTCGTGTACCGTCAGGGCGGGAAAGCACCTGAAATGCTCGATTGCGGGCAAATCCCCGCCGAGTTTTCCGCGGAAGAAGAATGGCTTGAACGGGAGTTCGCCTATATCAGCGGGGTGAGCGATCTTTCGCAAAATTCTACGCCGACGCAGGTGACGAGTGCAACGGGGTTACAGCTCTTGCTTTCGCAGGACGAATCGCGTTTATCCGCGACGGTGGGGAGTATGGAAAATGCGTTAAAGGAAATCGGCAGACAAATTTTGCGGTTGTATCGGCAATTCGCAGGTTCGGCGCGGTTGATGACCTTGACGGGGGAAAACAAGAAAACGCAGGTGCATTATTTTAACGCCGCCGATTTGGACGTGAACGACGTGCAGTTTGAAACGGAAAACGCGCTCGCGCCCGAAGAGAGAAAGTCGGTGATATTAAAATTATACGAAGCGGGGCTTTTGACGGACGAAAACGGAAGGATTTCCAACGAGAACAAGCGGCGTATTTTGGACGCGTTCGGGTTTGGCTCGTTTGAGAATACGCAGGATATTTCCGCTTTGCATATCGCCAAGGCGGGGGAAGAGAATTTGGAAATGCGGCAGGGGGAAGTCGGCGTAGACGAGTACGACGACCACGGGCTGCATATTACCGAGCATACGCGGTATTTATTATCCGCGGAATTTAAGAAAGCAAAAACACGCGAGCTTTTGAAAGCGCGGTATACGGCGCATATTCAAAAGCACAAGATAGCGATGGAAAATAACGGAAAGGAGAAAGAATAAAAAATGGAAGAAAAGGAGAACGTTTACGTGGAAAAGACCGACACGGAGCAAATTGCAGCGGCAAATCAAGGGACGGGGGATTGTAGTTCCCAAAAAGAAAAGGGCTTGGCGGTGCTTGGGAAATTTAAGGACGTAGACGCCCTTGCGCGGGCGTACGAGAGTTTGCAGGCGGAATTTACGCGGCGAAGTCAACGCTTGAAAGAATTAGAGCGCGCGACGGAAAATTGCAAGAAAGATCTTTCCAAAGGTGGCGATTCGGCGACGGCGGTGGAAAAACTGCGAAAAAGCGCCGAGTCGGTAAAGGAGAAGCAACGCGCTTTCGACGGGTTCGTTGCGGAAATAGAAGAAGCGAGTATACGCGCTGACCAACCGACGGAAAGAACGGAAGTGCAACCCGTAGCGAGCGAGAACGTCGCGGCGAAAAAGGGTGACGGCGGGGAAGAAATTACGCTTGAAATAGGGGGGCAAGGTTCGCCCGTCGCGGAGAACCGTGAAAGCGTGGAACTTTCTTCTGACGAGCTGTTTGCGCGGGCAAGCCGCGACGAAAGCGTACGGCTGAAAATCATCGGGGAGTATCTCTCGTCGGTGGGGAAATCAGTCGTGCCTTTGACAAGGAGCGGAGTGGGCGTTACGACGCCGCCGCTCAAAGCAAAAACCGTGGAAGAAGCGGGAACGATGGCTTTGCGTTGGTTGAAAAACGGCGCGAAAGCATAACCAACAAAAAAAATAGGAGAAAGAAAACAATATGATTACTATGGAAACTGCGGATAACGCATTGAAATCTTTTTACTTGGACGCGGTAACGGAAGCGTTGGATTATAAAACTAACCCGTTTTTAGCGCAGGTGCAGCGTTCGACTTCGGACGTCGTGGGTAAGGACGTTAAAAAGCTCGTGAAATACGGCGTGAACGGCGGTATTGCCGCGGGAAGCGAAACGGGGAATTTGCCTACCGCTGCGCCCAGCGACAAGGTTGTGTTTACGGCGACTCTTAAAAACTTATACGGTACGATTGAAATTTCCGATAAGGCGTTGCGTGCTTCGGCGACGAGCGAAGGCGCGTTCGTCAATCTTCTCAACGACGAAATGCAAAACTTGATTAAGAGCGCGACCTTTAATTTCGGCAGAATGTTATACGGCGACGGTACGGGCTGTCTTGGCATTATTTTGAGAACGGAAGCAGGCAGCAAAGCGACGCTTTCCGAAGTCAATGCGATCGCCGAAGGTATGATCGTCGATTTCTACGGAATGGACGGTATGGAGCTTCCCAACGGTCAAGGGCATAAAATCGTGAGCATCGACCGTGCGACCAACGTCGTAACCTTCAAGGGTCCCGTCGATATTTACGAAAATATCCCGATGGGCGCGATGATGTATTTGCGCGGGTCGAAGGATTACGAGCTGACGGGCTTGAAAGCGATTTTCGGCGACGGGGACTATCTCTACGGCGTAGACAGAAACCTTACGCCTGCGTTAAAGCCCTATAAAAACGAGTCGGTCGGCGAGATTTCCGAAAGTGTTATTCAAAAAGCGATTGACGCGATTGAAGAAAATTCGGGCGGTAAGGTCAACTTTATCGTATGTTCTTGGGGCGTAAAACGTGCGTTGGCGGAATATTACAGACAATTTTCCGTGGCGTTGCCGACCGTCGCTTTCGACGGCGGATTTAAGGCGGTTAGCTTTAACGGTATTCCCGTCGTAGCCGATCGTTTCTGCCCTGCGGGCACGATGTATTTGCTCAATACCGACGATTTCAAAATTCATCAGCTTTGCGACTGGAAGTGGTTGGAAGGCGAAGACGGCAAGATTTTGAAGCAAATTCCCGGTAAGCCCGTGTATACGGCGACGCTCGTAAAATACGCCGAGTTAATGTGCGACCGTCCTAACGGTCAGGGTATGCTTTCGGGGATCACCGAAGCGTAAGTTTACGGGCAGTAAATAAAAAAGGATGCATCCGTGTACGCGTTTACCCGTATACGGGTGTGATTTTAGGAGATGAGAAAATGACGGTGAAAGAAATTATTTTGGCGGCGGCGGGGGAGCTTGGATTGAACGAAAAGGTGCAAGCGTATCTTGACGGCGCGAGCGAAAACGGGAAAGCGGAAACGGAAAAGCTTTTACATTGCTTTAATCTCGTGGAAAACGAGTTGGCGCTCGATTATCTACCCTTATACGCGGAAGAAGAAATAGAAAATATTTCGGGAGCGGTATACTATTCCGAATTTTCCAAACGCGTGGTAAGGATTTTGCGGGTGATAGGCGAGAGCGGAAACGCTGTTTCGTTTAAGCTGTTCCCTGAATTTTTGAAAACGCAAGGCGGGAAAATTATCGTAGCGTATACCTACGCGCCGTCTGAAAAGGGTTTAGACGGGGAAAGCGATTATATTTTGCAGGCTTCCGTTCGGCTTTTTGCCTACGGGATCGCGGCGGAATATTCCTTGGCGATCGGCGCGTTCGACGACGCGGCGGTTTGGGATAAAAAATATAAGGACGCGATCGCGGCGGCGTACCGCTCCCGCCCCAGCCGTAAGATGCGTGCAAGGCGGTGGGCGTGATGATGCAAAAGAAAGCGTTAAAAACCGCAGTGCGGGAATACGAAAAAACCTTTGACGGGTTTTCAATCGGTTCGGGTAAAAAAGAGTTTTTGCAAGGACGGGCGACGAGCGAAAATTGCGACTGTACGGGCGGAGTTATGCGAAATGGCGTCGGCGTGCGTGCGGTTTCGGGCGTGCTTGGGGATAGTATTCCCTTGCCCTTAAACTTGCCTGCCCCGCAAGCTTTTTTCACCCACCGCGTAAAAGGCGCGGACGGCACGTATTTGAAAACGTACGCTTTGTTGAGCGAAAACGGCACGGTTTACGAATATAACGAATCGAACAACGCTTGGACGAAATCCTTTTCCTTTAACGAGCGAATGACGGCGGTGACGGCGTTTGACGAAAACAAGGAATTCGTGCAGCTCCTTGCGGGGGCTTCGGGCGTGTATCAAGTGAGCGGTTCGGGGGTGATTAAAACGGGGCTTGCGCGTGCGTCTACCGTGGCTTGCTTTTATAAAAGCAGGTTTTTTTGCGCGGTAAAACCCTTTTCTATCGCCTATTCCGCTCCGTTCAAGCCGACCGATTTTGCGCAGAGTATTCACGACGGCGGGGAAGTTTGTTTGCCGCGGGAAAAGGGGGAAATCGTTGCGCTCGTGCCGTTTTTGGGCAAGCTTTGTATTTTGTACGCGCGTGGGATTGCCTTTTTAAGCCTTGCGGGTACGGCGCGGGAATTTGCGTTTGAAGAAGTCGAATACCAAGGCGGCGAAATTGTGGGCGCGTCGGCAGGCGTTGTGTCGGTTGGCGGAAAAAAACTGTTTTTTCTCGCAAGCGACGGAGTATATTGCTTTGACGGGAATACGGCCGAAAGGACTTGTAAAAATATTGATATTTTGCCAAGTTTGGGCATACAGGTATGCAACCACGCGGAGTTTGACGGGAAATATTTCGCTTCTTTTTACGACCGTAACGGCGTGAAACGCGGGCTCATTGTGGACGGAGAAAGCGGCGACGGGTATTACGCGTTTGCGCCCGAAGGGGTATGTAATTTGGCAGGCGAAGCGGTATGTTCTGCGGGCGGTTTGCTTCAAAATTTGTGCGTAGGCGGGGATTTGCCTGCAAACGAACAAGCCGTGTTTGAATGTACGACGGATTTTTCCGTTTCAGGCTTGAAAACATTGAAAGCGTTGACTTTTTTCGGGGAAGGCGTGTTTCAGATTTGCGTGGAAAGCGTACGCGGAATGCAAACGGACGAGCTTGCGTTCGTAGACGGTGTGGCGCGATTCAAAACGGGTTTGCGCGGGGAGATTTTTACGATCCGCGTGACGCTGAAAAAGGGGGCTGTTTTGCGTGGGGTACGCGCGAAGTGGCAACGCTTGGACGGTTTGAAATAATGGGGGTGGAAAAATGACGATTGATATTATCACCTATACGGACGAGCAGTTTGCCGCGCTTTCCGAAGAACAGCTTTTGGAAGTAAAAACAGCGCAGCAAAAAAAAGACAAAATGTTCGTTACTTTACAGGAAAATAAAGAAAAAGAAAAACACCGCTTGATTAAAAACGGCGTGTTTTTGTCGGGGGTGTGGGCGAAATATTGTGAAAAGCTCGAACAAGCGTACCTTCGGGAAGTGGACGCGCTTCGGGAAGCGTTGCTGTTTTATTTGCGCTTTTCTTCCCGTCCGTCGGGCGGGAGCACGGAAGGCTCGCATCATCCGTACGAAGTAAATTACGCGTACACGATCGAAGAGCGGTTGACGATCGTGAAAACCTATTACGAAAGCGCGTACCAAAGCGCGCGGGATCGGTTTGCCGCGTTTGCGGAAGATCAAGTCGCGCCCGTGTATTTGGGGGAAGCGTACAAACCGCTTTACGATTATTTCTTGGCGGCGGTCGAGTAAAAAAACGGCGGGGTGTAAAAGCACCCCGTTTTTCGTTTGCTTTTTTAGGTCGAATTTGGTATAATATTGTAAAAAGAAAAAAAGGAAGGTGTTTTTATGCCGAAAATTGCCGTTAAAAAATTGAACGAAAACGCCGTACTGCCTACGTACGGCTCGGAATTTGCCGCGGGTGCGGATTTGTACGCCCTTTGTGACGAAGATATCGTGTTTGCACCTCACGAAACCAAGTTCGTGCATACGGGGCTTGCGATGGAAATTCCCGAAGGCTACGCAGGTTTAGTCTACGCGAGAAGTGGTTTGGCTTGCAAACGCGCGCTTGCGCCTGCTAATAAGGTCGGGGTTATCGACGCGGATTACCGCGGGGAAATTATGGTGGGGCTTCATAACCATTCCGATCAAGAACAAAGAATTGCACCCAAGGAACGCATAGCCCAGCTCGTCGTTGCGCCCTTTTTGAAAGCGGAGTTTGAAGAAACGGACGAGCTTTCTGAAACCGTGCGCGGCGTGGGCGGTTTTGGCAGTACGGGCACGAAGTAAGGTGAAAGTATGTCGATGAGAATGAGAAAAAAACGCAATTTTGAAGCGCGTATGGAAGCGTGCGGAGATTTGCTGTTGGCGCAAGGCGCGAACGGGATTTTGAATATGAAAGAAGCGGCGGAAAATTACCGTGCGCTCGTTGATTTTTCCGCGGCGTTTGGAAACGAAAATCCCGTGGCTTTGGAAATCGGTTGCGGCAAAGGTGGGTTCGTGATCGCGATGGCGGAAAAGGAAAGTCAAGTCAATTTCCTTGCTTTGGAAAAGATGAGCAACGTTATTTTAACGCCGTTGGAAGAAGTCAAAAAGCGGGGGATTGAGAATATCCGTTTCTTAAATATCCGTGCGGAATGTTTGCCGTGCTATATTCCCGAAAACAGCTTGGACGCGATCTATCTCAATTTTTCTACGCCCCTGCCCAAGCTTGGGTACGCTACGCAAAGATTGACCCACCGTAATTTTTTAGAAGTCTATAAAAAGCTCTTGAAAAAGGGTGGGCGGATTTTGCAAAAAACGGACGATCGGGACTTTTTCGAGTTTTCCTTGCAGGAGTATGCGGCGTGCGGGTTTACGTTTGAAAACGTGACCTACGACTTGCACGAACAGGGAAATCCCGAATGGAACGTCGTGACGGAATACGAACAAAAATGGATTGAGCGCGGTTTGCCGATTCATCGTGTGGAAGCGATAAACGAGAAGTAATAAAAAGAATATGAAAAAGAGATTTTTTGCGTTCGTTGCAACCGTGGGTATCGTATTTTGCTGCTTTGGCGGCGTTGCTTGCGGGGAAAACGAAAGGGAAATTACCGTGTATGCGCCCGACGGCGCGCCTGCTTTGGCACTTGCGGAAAGGCTGTATAACGATAAAGATGACGACGGGTTTACCTACCGTATCGTCGATCCGCGTTTGATTGAAAGTAAGGTAAGCTTTTCTGATAAAAATAAAAACGCCGACGTTTGCGTTTTGCCGTTGACGAGTGCGACGCAAAAGCTTGGAAGCGGTGCGGAATATAAACTGCTTGGCGTGGTTACGCACGGGAATTTATATATGATTTCTAAAAAAGAAAAGACGATTTCAGCCGAAAATTTGTCCGATTTGATCGGGGAAACGGTGGGAGTTTTACAGCTTGCAAGTATTCCAGGAACGGTTTTTAAGAGTATACTTTCTAAAAATCAAATTCCTTACGCCGAGCTTTCCGTAGGGGAAACGGCGCAAGCGGATAAGGTCAATCTTCTCGCGATTACGGGCGCGGGTGACGTAGGAAAATTGACGGGCGTGGATACCTTCGTGCTTGCCGAGCCTGCCGTGACCGCGCAAAAGGGAAAGGGCTTTTCCATTGTCGGCGATTTACAGGTTTTGTACGGCGGGGAGCAGGGGTATCCGCAAGCGGTGCTCGTTGCGAAAACGGAGATTATCGAAAGCAGCGAAACGCGGTTGCGGGCGTTCATAGCTTCTTTGCAAAGCGCGGGCGCGTGGCTCGTTGGCGCGAGTGGGAAACAAATCGTCGAGAGTGTGACGGCGCATTTGGAAGATCCGCATTACGCGACGACGCTCAATAGCAAGCTTTTGCAAACGGAAACCTTGGCGCGGTGCGGGGTTTGGTTTGAAAACGCAAACCTTGCAAAAACGGGAATAGAAACTTTTTTGACGGTGGCGAAAAGGGTGAACGCTTCTATTACCGTTACGCCTGAAAACGGATTTTATTATAGTTTGGATTAAAAAATGAAAAGAACGGTGTGGAAAAACGCAATACAAACGGCGGCGGCGATCGGGGTTATGGTCGTCGTTTGGCTCGTTATATACGCTTGCGTGGGGAACGATTTGCTCGTACCTTCCCTTTCCGACACCCTTTTTGCCTTTTTTGAAACGCTTGGCGCGGGGTGGTTTTGGCTGGCGTTTTTAGATACCCTGTTACGGGTGTTGCTTGCGTTTGCGTTTTCTTTTCTTTTGGCAATCGTTTGTGCGGTGACCGCATACCTGCTACCCGCGTTTTCGCGGTTTTTCGCGCCGTTCGTCGCTTTTTTGCGGTCGTTGCCCGTGTTGGCGGTGTTGCTCGTGGTCTTGATGTGGTCGAATGCGGGCGTTGCGCCCGTGGTCGTGGCGTTTTTGTCGCTTTTTCCGATGCTGTATACGGGATTTTACGCAGGACTTGCGGGCGTGGATAACGAGTTGGTGGAAATGAGCTGCGTTTTTCAAGTACCGCTCAAAAAACGGGTTTTTGATTTGTATTTGCCTACGCTTACCCCCTATTTGTTTCGCGAATCGGGTGGGGCGATCGGGTTTGGCGTAAAGCTCGTCGTGTCGGCGGAAGTGTTGGCGCGGACGGCGGGAAGCCTTGGGAACGCTATGCAGGAAGCGCAGTTATTTTCGCAAACCCCGCTTTTGTTCGCGCTCGTGTTGGTCGCGTGTTTCACGGGATTTGTTTTTCAAATGCTTGGCGAGTGCTTGGCACGGTGGTTTGAAAGGAGCGGGAAATGAAAATTTGCGTATCGAAAACCTACGGCGAAAAAAAAATATTTGAAAATTTAGCCTTGGAATTTGCCGACGGCGAAGTCGTTTGCGTGCTTGGCGCGTCGGGTGTGGGCAAGACGACCCTGCTCCGTATTTTGGCTGGGTTGACGAATTACGAAGGGAAAGTGGACGGTTTGCCCGCTCGCGTGGGGTACGCTTTTCAAGAACCGCGTCTTTTACCGCATTTGACGGTGGAGCAAAATTTGGTCTACGCGGGCGCGCGGAATTTCGAGCGGGTTTTAGAAACGACCGAGCTTTCGGCGCATAGACGGAAATATCCGCGCGAGCTTTCGGGCGGGGAAAAGCAAAGGCTTGCGCTTGCGCGGGCGTTCGCGGCGGACGCATCGTTGCTGCTTTTGGACGAACCGTTTTCGTCGCTGGATATCGCACTTAAAATTCGGCTTTGGGGCGTGTTTGCCCGTTTGTGGGAAGAGAAAAAGCCGACGGCGGTGGTGGTGACCCACGATTTGGAAGAAGCTTGGGCGTTGGGACGGCGGATTGTCGTGTTAAAGGATGGAAAAATTGCCTACGATCGGCGGTTTGATAAAAAACAATACCCCGCGCCGTACGGAGAGCGGAGTAAGGAAAAGGACGAAATTTTATCTTTGATTTTAGGGAACGAGCGTTAAACGGTTTTCGTGGAACGCTCGTTTTTAATATGTATACGCGTGCATAGGGGCATATGGGCAAGAGTTAAAATAAAAAAAGAATAAATAAAAATGGTAAAATAAGAATTATTCGTTTTCAAAGCGGAGCGAGAGCTTAAAGTAAGTGGGGGTGGAGTGGGTGAGGCGTTTGAATACCCGCGAAAAGTATTGCGGATTGTCAAAGGCGAGCTTGTCGGATATTTGCGCGATTTATCAAAAAGAGAATTTTACGAAATAAAAGTACAAATAAAAAATCGTTGATAATTATTTTTTGCCGTGCTATATATAAGTAGCGTAAAATATTCCGCGCTCGAAAGCGTTTTGCTTTCGGGCGCGTTTTTCGTTACTTCGTCCTACGGTATTCGGCGGGGGTTAGCCCCGTTTATTTTTTGAAAAATTTACAAAAGTAAGGTACGCTTTCAAATTGCAGCTCGTCCGCAATTTGTGTGATCGTTTTTTTACGGTTTTTCAGCTTCTCTTTCGCCGTTTCGATCTTTTTCTCGGCTATGTACGCGATCGGGGAATTGCCCGTAAACAGCTTAAATTCTCGACAGAGCGTGGAACGGTTGGTGCGGAACAAAAATGCAAGCTCGTCGAGCGTGATTTTTTCCAAAAAATTATTATCGATATATTCCACGATTTCGCCGATTACAAAATCGTTTTCTTCGCTTTCAAAAAATTCGTATTTGCGGATTAGCTCCAACAAAAAAATTTCAAGTTGGGATTTGAGCATTTGTTCACTTGCGAATATTTGTTTCTTTTTCTTGACCATATCGTACACGGGTACGTTGTAGGGCGGGGCGAATACGTTTCGTCCTTCTTTGACGATCGCTGCAAGCTGTTTGATCTCCGTTTCGTTGAGCGAAACGGGCTTTTTCGTGAAATACGCGAGCTTGTCCGAAAAACATTCAAATCCGATGATAATCACCGTCGTTTGTTCATTTTTAGGGCAGGAAAGGGCGTGCATATTAAGCACTGGTTTACCGAAAGCGCACGCGAAGCGAACGCGGAGCTTGGGCAAGAAATGGTGGAAAAATCGCTTGCGTATTTAAGAGAAGCGATTAAATAAGGGGTTTGTATGTTACCTGAAATTAAGAAAGTACCTTTGCCCAAAAGCGTATTTCCCCAAAACTGGCAAACGGTAATTTTCCGCAATTACGGGATTGTGGCCTTGGACAAGATCGCCAAAGTTTTGGAATGCGACGAAGCGACGGTCGTGAAAGAAGCGTCGAGAATGGGCTTACACGAAGTCGTTTACGATCCGCGTTGGGAGATAAAGGGTTTTATTTCTATCGTTCGTGCAAACTGGTATTTGTTGTCCTACGAACAGCTTATGACGCTTTTGAAACAATACCAACGCCAAGGCATCAACGGCGTATATCCATTTCAAAGCCGATCTTTTGCAAACGAAGTTCTCGTATTATAAACGCGATTTGGCAAAATACAAGACGGAAATAGCAGAGTTGATCGTACAAGAACGTGAAATCACGGAGCGGCTGCTCGTGTTGGCGGGCGCAAATCCCGCGATCGGGTTTGAAGCTTCTAATCACTATTTCTATAACGACAGAACGTTGACGGAAAAGATTTTGGAAACGTACGCGTTGGAAGAAGAACTTAAAAACGTATAATAAAAGGAAGCGCAAGGTTTTGCCTTGCCTTCCTTTTATTTTCCTTCAAAGATAAGATGAATACCAGCGTCTTTTACGAGCTTGTTTGCCGCTTTTACGCGGTCAGCTTTGTATTCTCTTGCAATGTGGCTGTCGAAGCCCACCGAAAGGCGTACGCCTGATTTTCTGACGATTTCTTGCTGTTCCTTGTTTTTGAAAAATTCCGTCACGTACGCGTGGGTTTTGAATTCGTGCATACTGTCGAAATTGACGTTGAGTTCCCAGAAAATCCCGTTTTCCGCCATTTTACGGAAATACCGATAGGGTTCTTCACCTATACTTCGGATAAACGCGAACATATCTGTGTGCGCAATCCCCGTAGGACAGCCGCAACGCGTGGCATACGAAAAAATATCTCCCTTAATAATGGAATTTTTCGCGTCTAAATTTTCCACTAAACAGTAATCGAAAAAGGATATATCCGCGCTTGCGGGGAGCGTGTAGCTGTTTTCCGCGTACAGCGTGGAAAGCTCTATTCCGCATAAAATTTTGATTTTGTTTTTGTATTTGTCTTGCAAAAGCTTGATATGGTCGTAATAGCGTACGAGCGTTTTACCGTAATCGGCGTTTAAGGCAGGGCCTTGCCCGTAGCATAATTCCCGCCGTGCGCAACCGACGCCGTAATTGTGGTCGCAAATACCGAGCTGGGTTATTCCGTTTGCAATCGCCGTTTCGATCACCGTTTCAGGCTTGTCCTGCGAACAAAAGGAATAATAGGTATGTGAATGTAAATCCTGTATCATTTAACCGTTTCCTAATCCGTTTTTTTCTATTATAGTACAAGAAATAAAATAATGCAATCAAAAACGCCGAAAAATTCGCGTTAATAAATGAATTTTACGTCCCGACTTTCTAATTCCGCGGGCGGGGGCGCGTCGGTGACGACGAGATCGTAATTTTCCAAGTCCGTCAAGCGGTACGCGCCGTGCGCGCCGAATTTGGTATGGTCGATTAAAAGTATGCGTTTTTGCGCGCGTTCAAAAGCGGCGCGCTTTAATTCTTTTTGGTCGAGCGAGCGTTCGTAGGTATGCCCGTCCAAAACCGCCGCGCAGGAAGCGAGCATAAGATCAAAAGAAAAATCTTCGAGTTGCCGCGCCGTCCAACTCCCCGTCGAAGAGTTGGTTTTATACTGTACCGTTCCCCCTAAAATAATTAAAGTGACGTTGGGCTTTTTGGAAAGCTGTATCGCCGCTTGTAAATTGTTGGTGACGACGGTCTTAAACGAAAAGTCCATTCGCTCGGCAAGCGCGAGTGCGGTTGAAGAACTATCGATAAATACCGATTTGAAGGGGGGGATATGCGGCAGGGCTTTGGTCGCCGCGCGCTCCTTTTCGTTCGCGTTTTTTTCCATACGGAAAAAGATAGAGATTTCTTCGGAGTTTTCAGGTAGGATGGCTCCGCCGTGACTGCGCTCGATAAGCCCCATACTTTTCATCTCCGAAAAGTCCCGCCGAATGGTCGCTTCGCTTACGTAAAATTGCTTCGCAAGCTCTGTTACGCTTGCTTTTTTTTGTTCTTTTAAGATATGTAAAATCTCGTTTTGCCGTTCGTTGAGTGCCATAATCCGTCCTTCGTAAAAAAATTTACGCAAAAATGCGCGTTCCGTGTTCGTTTTTGTTCATTTATGCTCGAATTATACCACAAAAAAAATTTTTTGTCAATCTTTCAAACATATATAGACAAAAATAAAATAATATGTTATAATAAATTAAGCGGGAAAATGGGAGAGCGTATGCTTTCATAAAAATGGCGAAAAGGAGTGGATTATGAGATATTATCTTGCAATCGATATCGGTGCGTCGTCGGGTAGACATATCGTGGCGCATTTGGAAAACGGGAAGATGATCACGGAAGAAATTTACCGTTTCCAAAACGGTCCGAAGACGCGTACGGCGTACGACGGGAAAAAGCATTTGACTTGGGATCCCGAAGCGTTGTTTTCGGAAATACTCAACGGCTTAAAAAGAGCGAAGGAGCTTGACAAAGTTCCGTATTCGGTGGGTATTGATACGTGGGGCGTAGATTACGCGTTGCTCGACGAAAACGACAAAGCGATCGGCGGGGTGTACTGCTACCGCGACGCGAGAACGGAAGAAACGATCCCCGCGGTACATAATATTATTCCCTTTGAAAACTTGTACGAAAGAACGGGTATTCAGTTCGCTTTGTTCAACACCGTATATCAGCTTTTGCATGATAAGAACACGGGGCGCATGGAAAAAGCGAAATCGTTTTTGATGCTTCCCGATTATTTCCATTTCCGTTTGACGGGCGTGAAAAAACAGGAATACACCAACGCGACGACGTCGGGTATGGTGAACGCGAAAACGCATACTTGGGACGAAGAAATCCTTGACAAGCTCGGCTATAAAAAAGAACTGTTCGGTCAGCTTTCGCAGCCTGGTACGGAAGTGGGAGAATTTACCGACGAAGTAGCGGCGTTCGTGGGCTATAAAGCAAAGGTAGTGCTTCCCGCAACGCACGACACGGCAAGCGCGGTACTCGCTGCGCCCCTTTCTGGACAAACCCCGTACATTTCGAGCGGTACTTGGTCGCTTCTCGGCGTAGAACAAAACGCGGCGCACACGTCCGCGGCGGCAAGAGAAGCGGGATATTCCAACGAAGGAAGCGTCAAGCAAACTTTCCGTTTGCAAATCAATATTATGGGGCTTTGGATGATTCAGCAGGTTCGCCACGAGCACGGCGATAAGTACAGCTTCGTACAGCTTGCGGAAATGGCGAAAGCAAACCCCGTTCAAGACGAAATTAACGTAAACGACCAAAAATTCCTTGCGCCTGAAAGTATGATCAACGCGATCAACGAAAGCGTCGGCCGTCAGCTCACGGTTGGGGAAATGGCGTACGTGATTTATAACAACCTTGCAAGATTTTACGATCAATCGCTCAAAGCCTTGGAAAGCGTTACGGGCGAAACCTATCAAACCCTGAACATTATCGGCGGGGGAAGCCAAAACAAGCTTTTGAACGAGCTTACGGCGAAATACACGGGCAAGCAAGTCATTACGGGTCCTGCGGAAGGTACGGCAATCGGTAACCTTATGATGCAAATGGTCGGCAGCGGCGAGATTGCGGACGTGAAAGCAGGTAGAGAGATTATCAAAAGATCGTTTGATATCGCGGAAGTATAAAGGGAAAATTATGAAAATCTTGTTTTTGGGCGACGGTGTGCCTCCCGCGATGGCAGGCGCGAAACTCATTGCAAGCGAATGGTTGCAGTTATTCAAAGAAAATATAGATAAATAAAATGAAAAGAATTGCGATAATAAAAAGGAGAAAAAAATCTATGTCTAGATATGAAGAAGCGAAAAAAATCTACGCTTCGTTTGGGATTGATACCGAAGCGGCGATGGAGAGATTGAGCAAAATTCCCGTCAGCGTACATTGCTGGCAAGGCGACGACGTAATCGGCTTTGATGGCAGCGATTCGTTGTCGGGCGGTATTCAAACGACGGGGAATTATCCTGGCAGAGCGAGAACGCCCGAAGAATTATTTGAAGACGCGAAACGCGCGTTTGCCTTGATGCCCGGTAAAAAGCGTATCAACATACACGCTTGTTACGCGCTGCTCGGCGAAGATAAGGGTAAGGTCGACCGCGACGAATACACCTATAAATATTTCGAGCCTTGGGTAAAGTTTGCCAAAGAAAACGGGCTTGACGGCGTAGATTTCAACCCCACGTTCTTTGCGCATCCGAATATGAAAGACGGGCTTTCGCTTTCGTCCCCCGACGAAGAAACGAGAAAATTTTGGGTACGCCACGGCAAGGCTTGCTTGAAGATTGCCGCGGAAATGGGTAAGGCGATGAACAGCCCTTGTATGGTGAACATTTGGGTACCCGACGGTTATAAAGATATTCCCGCCGACCGTTTAGGTCCGCGCGTAAGACTGAAAAAGTCCTTGGACGAAATCTTGGAAGATTACGATAAAGAATGGGTAATTCCCGCAGTGGAAAGCAAGGTATTCGGTATCGGTATCGAAAGCTATACGGTAGGCAGCAACGAGTTCTATCAAAACTACGCAGCGCAAAAAGGTATTTGCTGCTTGTTGGATACGGGACACTATCATCCCACCGAAGTCGTTTCGGATAAAATCCCCGCGCTTCTTGCGTTTTACGACAAAATCGCGTTGCACGTATCCCGTCCCGTTCGTTGGGACTCCGACCACGTAATCGTAGTGGACGACGAGCTGAAAGAGCTTTCCAAAGAAATTATCCGCAACGACGCGGACGATAAGGTTTTAATCGGTTTGGACTATTTCGACGCGAGCATCAACCGTTTTTGCGCTTGGGTAACGGGTGTGCGCTCGATGCAAAAATCTTTGCTTTGCGCGATTTTGCAACCCTATGCGGAAATGAAGAAATTGCAAGATGAAAACAATCTCACCAAAGTGCTGTATATGCACGAAAGAGTGAAATTCTTGCCCGTTGCGGACGTTTGGGATGAATATTTGCGCCGTCAAGGACTGTCCGAAGACTGGTACGAAGAAATTGAAAAATTTGAAAAAGACGTAATTGTAAGCCGTGTGTAAGCAATTACGAGAATAAAGGAGAGAAAAATGAAAATTTTGGTTGTAAACGCAGGTAGTTCTTCGCTCAAATATCAACTTTTCGATATGGACAAAAGCGCGGTATTAGCGAAAGGGAATTGTGAACGAATCGGCATTGACGGCGTTGTAACGCATAAACGTCCGAACGAAGCGGATTATAAAACGTCCGCGGATTTCCCCAATCACCGTGCGGCGATCGAATGTGTTTTGAAGCTGTTGACGGACGAAAAACTCGGCGTTATTCAAAGCGTAGAAGAAATCGGCGCGGTAGGGCATAGATTTGCCCACGGCGGTGAGATCCGTAAATCTTCCTTGCTCGGCGATCAGGAAATCGAGTACTTAGAAAGCATTGCGGAATTAAATCCCTTACACGGCCCTCCCGCAATCAGCGGTTTTAAGGCTTGTAAAGAAGTTATGCCGAATATCAATCACGTAGGCGTGTTCGACACTTCCTATTATTCGGATATGACGGAAGAAGCGTATATTTACCCCATTCCCTACGAGCTGTACGAAGAATACAAGGTACGCCGTTACGGCTTCCACGGCACGTCGCACAGATACGTTGCGGGCAAAGCTGCGGAAATGTTGGGAAATAAAAACGCCAAAATCATCACCTGCCACCTTGGAAACGGCTCGTCCATTACGGCGAGCGTGAACGGCAAAGCGATCGATACGTCTATGGGCTTTACGCCGCAGGACGGCGTGCCTATGGGTACGCGCAGCGGCGCGCTCGATCCCACCGTACCCTTATATATAATGAAGAAAAAGGGCTTGACGGTAGAAGAGACGGAAAAGCTTTTGAATAATCAATCGGGGCTTTTGGGCGTTTCGGGCGTTTCCAGCGATTGCAGAGACGTAGGAACGGCGGCGGCAAACGGAAACGCGCGCGCACGGCTCGCTCTCAAAATTTTGGTACATAACATCAAGAAGATTATCGGCTCGTATATCGCGGAAATGAACGGCGTAGACGCGATTGTATTTACGGCGGGTATCGGTGAAAACGACGGCGCGATCCGTGCGAGCGTATGCGCGGATATGGCTTGGCTGGGCGTTGAAATCAACGAAGAACTGAACGCGAACTGCCCCCGTGGGGAAGACGTGGATATCAGCAGCAAGGGCGCAAAGGTTAAGACGTTCGTTATCCCTACGAACGAAGAATATATGATTGCGCTCGACACCTTAAATTTGTCAAAATAAAAAAATAATATAAAGGATAGGAAAAACATTATGAAATCTCCATTCGAAATTAAGAAGGAAATTTGCGAAGTCGGTCATAAGCTCTGGATGAAGGGTTTTGTAGCCGCAAACGACGGAAATATCTCCGTTAAGATCAGCGATAACGAATATTATTGCACCCCTACGGGCGTTTCCAAGGGCGATCTTACCCCTGATATGATTATCAAGGTGGACAAAGACGGTAAAAAGCTTGAAGGTAAGCTTAACCCTTCGTCCGAAATCAAAATGCATATGAGAGTATATCGCGAACGCCCCGACGTTACGGCGGTCGTTCATGCGCATCCCCCCGTTGCAACGGCGTTCACGGTTGCGGATATCGACCTTGACCAGTACATTCTTCCCGAAGCGGTACTTACCATCGGCGACGTTCCCACCTGTGACTACGGTACGCCGTCCACGATGGAAATTCCCGATTCGCTCGATCCGTTCATTCAAAACCACGACGCGTTCTTGCTTCGTAACCACGGTGCGTTGACGGTTGGCTGTAACCTTCAAAAAGCGTTCTTCATTATGGAAGAAGTAGAATTTAACGCGGTAATTTGCAAGCACGCAATGGATCTTGGCGCGGTACACGAAATTTCCAACGATCAACTTAAAAAGCTTATGGATCTTCGTAAGAAAATGAACTTACCCGGACGTCACCCCGGTATCGACTACGGCGATCAACCCGCGGCTTGCGATTGCAGCAAAGAAGAGCTTGTAAACGCAATCACGAAGAAAGTTCTTGCCGCACTCGGTAAATAAGAGAAAGGAGAACGTCTATGGCAATTAATTGGACGGAAGCCCAAATCGAAGAGATTATTGCAAACGTAATTAAAAATCTCGGCGGTTGCGCTTCTACCGTTGCCAAGGATTGGGATTCAACGCAATATCAAGGGCGTAAGCTTATCGGTGTGTATGCGGATATGAACGATGCGATCGACGCGGCTACGGCAGGGTATAAAGCAATCCGCGCAATGTCGCTCGAAGATCGGGAAAAGGTTATTTCCGCCGTTCGTGCGCTTTGTAAAAAGGAAGCTCCGATTATGGCTGCGCTTGGCGTTGCCGAAACGAAGATGGGGCGTGTGGATCACAAGACGGCGAAGCATATGCTCGTTGCGGACAAAACGCCCGGTACGGCGGATATCATAGCCCAAGTCAAAACGGGCGATTACGGTATGACGCTTACCGAAATGGCGCCCTTCGGCGTCGTGGGCAGTATTACCCCCAGCACTAATCCTTCGGAGACGGTTATTTGTAACAGTATCGGTATGATCGCCGCAGGGAACGGCGTGGTGTTCAACCCCCACCCCAACGCGATCGCAACTTCCAACTACGCGGTAGATCTTGTAAACCGTGCAAGTGCAATGGCAGGCGGTCCTGCCGTGCTCGTCGCTTCGGTGGTGAAGCCTACCTTGGATACGGCGCAAATTATGTACAAACATCCGAATATCCGTTTGCTCGTATGTACGGGAGGCCCCGGGGTCGTTAGAAGCGTACTTTCCAGCGGTAAAAAAGCGATCGGCGCAGGCGCGGGTAATCCGCCCGTCATCGTCGACGACACCGCGGATATTAAAAAAGCGGGTAAAGATATTATCGACGGTTGCTCCTTTGATAACAACCTGCCTTGTATTGCGGAAAAGGAAGTGTTCGCGTTTAGAAATATTGCGGACGAGCTTATTTCTGAAATGCTCAAAAACGGCGCGTACAAGATCACGGCGGAACAAGCGAGCAAGCTTGCGAATATCGTGCTTGTGGACAGCAAAAATCCCAAGACGGGTATCGTGAAAAAGACGGTCAGCCGTGATTGCGTCGGTCGTGACGCGGCGGTGCTTTTGGAGAAAATCGGCGTAAAGGTCGGTGCGGAAGTCCGTTGTATTATTTGCGAAACGGATTTCGATCATCCTTTCGTGCAACACGAATTGATGATGCCTATTTTGCCCATCGTGCGCGTAGATAATATCGATCAAGCGATCGATCTTGCGGTCAAAGCGGAGCACGGCAATCGCCACACGGCGCATATGCACTCCAAGAACATCGATCACCTTACGCGGTTTGCACGCGCGGTAGAAACGACGATTTTCGTCAAGAACGCGCCTTCTTACGCAGGAATCGGTTTTGGCGGAGAAGGACATACGACCTTCACGATCGCAGGCCCTACGGGCGAAGGCTTGACGAGCGCGAGAAGCTTTACGAGATTTAGACGTTGCGTATTAAGCGAAGCGTTCAGAATTATATAAAAAGGAGAAAACAATGGATATTACGTCTTTACAAGTAGAAAGCATCGTTCGTAAGATTTTGGGCGAGCTGGACGGCGGGAAAGCTTCCTGCGCCGGCGCGATCCCCAAAACTGCGAAAGTTGCAATGCTGACTGCACAAAAGAAAATAGAAGTAAAGGAATTTCCTATTCCCGCGCTCACCGACGACGATATTTTGGTAAAGGTCGAAGGCTGCGGCGTATGCGGTACGGACGTACACGAATGGAAAGCCGATCCGTTCGGGATTATTCCCGTTACGCTCGGTCACGAAGGTACGGGGGAAATCGTTTACCTTGGTAAGAATATCAAATGCGATACTTCGGGTAAGCCCATTAAGGTTGGCGATAAGCTCGTAACGAGCGTTATCAGCTGCGGCGAATGTCACGTTTGCCGTAACCACCCCGCAAATACCAACCTTTGCGATAAGCAAGGCGTATTCGGGCTTATTCCCCACAGCGACGCGCAACCGCTTACGGGCTGGTTTGCAACCCATCTTTTGATCCGCGGCAAGGGCGCGACGTATTTCGTCGTAAACGACCTTGACTTGAAGGAAAGAATGATATTAGAGCTTGCTTGCGTATGCGTACACGCATTGAAGAGAGCGCAAACGACGGGACTTTTGAATTTCAATTCCAAAGTACTGATTCAAGGTCTTGGTCCCGTAGGGCTCGTTATGATCAGCGTGCTTCGCGCGGCGGGTATCAACCATATCATCGCCATCGACGGTACGCCGATGCGTTTGGAAATGGCGAAAAAGCTGGGTGCGAAAACAATCGTGAATTTCAAGGAAATCACGACGCTTGAAGAAAGAGTGAAACTCGTTAAGAGCGTAGCTAACGGCGTGGGCGCGGACTTTGCGTTCCAGTGCACGGGCGCACCTGCGGCGGCAAAGGATATTTACGAATATATCCGTCGCGGCGGCGGGCTTTGCGAAATGGGCTTCTTCGTCAACAACGGCGAATACAACGTCAACCCGCACTTTGCGATGTGTAACAAGGAAATCAATCTCGTCGGGTCTTGGGATTACAGCGCGGACGACTATCCTACGACGATGGCGTTCTTGCGTCAAGCCCGTGAAATGAATATTCCGATTAAGGATCTCATCACGCACGAATTCCCGCTTGACCAGCTCAACGAAGCGATGGAAGTGAACGTGGCGCAAAAGGGTATTAAGATTTGTTACGTTGCGAAATAAAGCGGTTGTACGCGACGGAACGTAAGAAAACGAGGTAACACGTATGGCACTTGGTATGATAGAAGTATTCGGCTTTGCAACATCGATCGTGGTTGCGGACGCTATGGCGAAAGCGGCGGACGTACAGGTTGTGGCAATCGACAAAAATAAGCCTGCGGCAGGGGATTCGGCGCGCGTGCCTTTGGTTATGGCAATCAAGATAGAAGGTAGCGCGGCGGCGGTTGAAGCGGCGATACAGGTTGGCAAAGCGGAAGCGGAAAAACGGGATTTGTATATCACCCATAAGGTGATTGCAAGACAGAGCGAAGAAATCGAGTGGTTTGCTCGTTTGAACGCGCACGGCAAAGACAAATTAAGATAAAAAATAAAAAAATAAAATTTAAGGAGAATTATAACAATGATGGAAGCATTAGGTATGGTAGAAACCAGAGGTTTGGTAGCGGCGATCGAAGCAGCAGATGCAATGGTAAAGGCGGCAAACGTCGTACTTATCGGCAGCGAAAAGATCGGTAGCGGTTTGGTAAGCGTTATGGTACGCGGC
>JAZLDG010000032.1:0-7912 GCA_045614565.1 Candidatus Scatosoma sp.
TCTCGCCCGTTCGGTCTGCTGAAACACGCGCCCGTCGCTGTCGGGTTTCCACGTTCGGTTGGACCGTTCAAGGACTTGCCGCCTTTCTTCTTCGCTGTAAATCTCCACGTGATAAGGCGACCACGAGTGTCGGCAATTCGGGTGTATAATAGAATAACCCGACTTGAACGCCGTTTTATATAGCGCAGGGTATCGGCTGTCGTTCCCCGATATGCTATACACACGCCCTTGATACACAGCGCAACTGTCGCACGTAGGCGAAACGATATCGCACTCTACAAGGTCTATACCTTCGCGTAAAGCCTGTTGTATCATTGACAGGTTTTCCGTTTCGGCTCTCGTTGTTCGTGCCAACATAGCCGCATATTTATCCACAGGAACGCTCGTACCGTTTGCATATCGAACCACCGTCACGTTGTCGTCGCGCAGGTCTTGATTGATTATGTCCTGCAAGTCCATAACCGTCGTGACCTTGCCTTGACGTTCACGGTCACGGATTTGCTCGTCTATGCGTAGGCGATACTGCTCTATACTCCCCGTCAACATATCGACCATGCGCACGTAGGTTGTGAGTTTGATTTCTTCCCCACCATAACGCGCTCCAAACGATTGCAACAGGGTAGAAACGGGCGTATCAATATTCGGGATATATTTATCGACAACGGACTTTGCTGCCGTTTTAAGGGCGTTTGAGCCTGTTTCCATCGTCCGTAAAAATCTTTGCTCGTATTTGCTTTACTTCTTTGGACTTCGCCCCTGTGAAGTTGATAATGACGCGCATAAAGAAGGAAACTTCCTTATTGCTCGCAACCGCAAACGCAAGAACGGGAAAATTGAGTACAAGAAAATCCCCATACCTACGCAGGCACAGGGATTGATTGACTGGAATAAACCGCTCACGTTCCAAACGCAAAGCAAGTACGCGCAAGACGAACTTATCAAAGATTTGCTCGGCGGCAAAACGGGATATTATTTACGGCATACCTTTTCAACGGTCTGTCAACAGTACGTTCGCCCTGATATCGTTGATATTTGGATGGGTGATTCGCCCCAACGGCTCGTTGGAAAAGTATATACACATTTCCCCGACGAGTTTATGTGCGAGCAAATGCAAAAGGTACAGTTCCCTATGCCGTAAAAAGGCAATTTTACAACCCAAATTACAACCCAAAGGTTGAGTTTATCATAAAAATCAATGAATTTTTATACAAAAATGCAAAGAAAAACACGACTTTATGCGTTAATTCTTGCATAAAAGTCGTGTTTTGGTGGGCAGAGGTGGATTCGAACCAAAAAACACCCTTAAAAGCCCCTTTATTTATAAGGGTTGTAGCGTTTGTTCCCCAAACGTTCCCCAAAATAAAATCAAAATGGAGATTGTAGATTTTTGTATGTTATAAAATAAAAAACTGCTTTGGGCAGTTTAAAGATTGCATTTTTAGTTTATAATTATATCCCCACCATTGTGACAGCCTGCATATATTACCATTTCACAAAAACAATGTCAAACGAATTTTAATATTTTTATTATTTTTTTTAAAAAATACTTGACAAGTGTAAACCATATGAATATAATAAAAGTGTGGAAACCAAAGACGGTTGCCACAGCTACAAACTACACATTATATTTATGAATTACTTCATAGATAGAAAGTAAGTCGTCTCTGCAACAGACGGCTTACTTTCGTTTATTGTTCCTTAAATCACGAACAAGTGTGACTATGCGCACGATTACTCCTACGATAGTAAACACACCGACTATAATCGAAAAGTGGTTCATTCGCATTGTCCTCCGTAAAAATTACTTTCCCGCGAGAGCAATGATTATTCACCCCCTCTTTTTATTCCGCTGTCGCGGGATGTCAAAGAAGGCAACCGTCTTTTTTTAACCATCAACCGTCTATGAAGATGTAAGTTTGACTTCGACGGCTGGTTTCCACGATGACTATTATAGCTTAATATTTATATTTTGTCAAACCTTTATTTGCTGCTTATTTCAATTTTTATATATAATTCCTTAAAATTTTGTTTATATAAAAAGAACTGGCTTTTTACCAGAATAATTTTTAGGAGTTATACTAATGAAACAAACTTACACCACTGAACAAGTCCGACGATGTTGCATTGCATACGCCAACGGACAATCGGTATCTAAGCTCGCTGAAATACTTAGCATACCACGAAGCACGATTTACACTTGGATAAAACGTGAACAACAGCAACAAGAAGAACAGCGCGAAAAGTTGCCTCTAAAAAGTTATCGACTATTAGAGCAAAAAGTCAAACGGTTGGAAGGAATTATTGAAATCTTGAAATCCGTTCAAAACACCTCCGCCCTACCAATTGAAGAAAAAGTCGAACTCATAGAGCGACTACAAAAGAAATATAGTTTGCGAATGATATGCGAAGCGTTAGATTTCAATCGTGGTACATATTATTATCGAGTCGTTCGCGACAACCAAACGTTGTATGAAAAGCGCAAAGAAGAATTGAAGCTTTTAATTCAGCAAATATACGACGATAATCATCAAATATTTGGCGCGGAAAAAATCACTGCAATTCTAAAAGAGCAAGGCGAACCAGTTACTGCCCCTACCGTCCGTGAACTGATGAAAGAACTGGGGCTTTTAAGTGTTCGACTAACAGCAAAAACTTTGTATGATAGAGAACACAAGAAACCACCAACCAATCTATTAAATCAACAGTTCTATATTGAACGACCAAATCAGGTATGGGTAAGTGATGTAACACAATTTCGGTTTAATCAAAAAACTTATTACATTTGTGCCATTATCGACTTATACGCACGATATGTTATCGCTTATCGCATTGGTATGCGAAACAGCACGCAATTAACGAAAAGCACATTTAAGGATGCATATGAAATGCGTAAACCGAAAGGCGATTTGCTTTTTCATACAGACCGAGGATCTAACTACCGTTCCAAAACTTTCTGCTCTTATCTAAAATCGCTGAATGTAACACAATCGTTTTCGAGAAGCCACAATCCTTTCGATAACTCGGTAATGGAATCGTTCTTTTCTTCTTTCAAAAGAGAAGAATTGTATAGAACAAAATACCGCTCCGAATACGAGTTCAGAACGGCAATAGAAGTCTATATTGATTTTTATAATAAGCGAAGACCACACAGGAAAAATAAGTACAAGTCTCCGTATCAAAAAGAAATCGAATTTTATAGGAAACAAAAGGAATTAACGGATAGAAACGATTAGACAGCCGTGTTCAAAAGTGAAAAATTTTTTATTTTTGATTTCTATTTTGAGTATTTTTGATTTCAGGTGTCTAAATCAAAAAAGAAAGACAATCCACTGAATGCCTTGAAATATAAGGTATAAAAATGAAAGCACCTACTGATTTCCAAACCCGCCCGGTTCAAATTTCAATAGGTGTTTCATTTTGGTGGGCAGAGGTGGATTCGAACCACCGAAGTCGAAGACGTCAGATTTACAGTCTGATCCATTTGGCCGCTCTGGAATCTGCCCATATATGAAATTGTTGTGGAGCCGGTGATTGGACTCGAACCCACAACCTGCTGATTACAAATCAGCTGCTCTGCCAATTGAGCTACACCGGCGTGGTGTATCGTTACTACGTTTACTCAATTACAAAAAGTATAACCACTTTTTGTGGTGCCTTGGGGCGGAATCGAACCACCGACAGGCAGATTTTCAGTCTGCTGCTCTACCGACTGAGCTACCAAGGCATTTATGGCGACCCAAAACGGGCTCGAACCGTCGACCTCCAGCGTGACAGGCTGGCGCTCTAACCAACTGAGCTATTGGGCCATAAACCATACGCACTCGAACAGTGCTTGTATATAATACTCTATTTCCAAGTTTTTGTCAAGCGTTTTTTCTGTTTTTTTGCGTATTTTTTATAATTTTTTTTAACTTTTTTTCTTTATCATTTTTTGGTGAATAAAGTCACCTTTTCGGGTTTCTTTTTTGCGTTCAACGCAACCCTGCCCTATCCGTTTTATTTTTGATAGAGTTTTGCTAGCCCGCCTTCCGCCGTTTCTCTATACGACCTTTTCAAGTCCTTACCCGTTTCGTACATCGTTTTAACCACGAGATCAAAAGATATTTTACGGCTATCCGACAGAAAGTAAGAAAGGGACGAAGCGTTAATAGCGCGCATAGCCGCAACGGCGTTCCGTTCGATACAAGGAATTTGCACCAACCCGCAAATCGGATCGCAAGTCAAGCCCAAATGATGCTCCATGGCGATTTCCGCGGCGTATTCGATTTGCCCAAGCGACAGCGCACGGAGCTCGCTTAAAGCCGCCGTAGCCATACAGCACGCGCTCCCGATTTCCGCTTGACAGCCGCATTCTGCCCCTGAAATGGACGCGTTATGCTTGATTAAATTGCCGATTAAACCCGCCGTCGCCAAAGCGTCGACGATTTGCTCGTCCGTGTATTTCCAGCGTTCTTGCGCGTATTTTAACACGGCAGGCACAACGCCGCAAGCACCGCAAGTCGGTGCAGTGACGATCGTACCACCCGCTGCGTTTTCTTCCCCGACCGCGAACGCATACGCGCAAACAAGTCTATTTTCCCGCGTTTCCGCGCTTTCGTCGGATACGAGTGCCGAGTATAAAATCTTGGCGCGGCGTTCTACATCCAAACCGCCTGGTAATATGCCTGATTGTTCCACCCCGCGAGCAATCGCTTCTTTCATCGTTTGCCAAATCGTTTTCAAATATTCTCGAATTTCTTGACCTTCGCAAGCATACACGTAATCGTAAAGCCGTAAATTGTTTTCTTGACAATATTCCCTAATCTCGGTCAACGAATGTAAGGGATAAATTTCCGCACCTTCGCTATCGGCTTGTCCTTCGATAACAATCGCTCCACCGCCAACACTATACACGCGTTTACGCGCAATTTCTTGCCCTTGAACGAGCGCAACCAAGTCCATCGTGTTTGGATGCGAAGTTTGCGTTTGCGTATCGTATACGAGCTTTACGGGCGTTAAAACGCTTTCAATAACGTGGTTTGTGCCGTGCCCTTCCCCCGTTTTCGCAAGCGAGCCGTACAGCGTAACGACAAACGCGTCCGCTTCGGGATTTTCTTTCAAAAATAAACGGCAAGCCCGTTCGGGACCGATCGTATGCGACGACGAAGGACCTTTTCCTATGCGATACAATTCTTTGAGCGATTTCATAATTTCTTCACCTTCACGTATTCCCTTATAGTATACTATAAAGGAATAAATCGAACTTGATTTTGAGTGCCGAATTTTGCGCCATACTGCGTTGAAAGCCTTGATAAACCGTTTGGTTGCTCTGCGGCTTTCGCCTTGTCTATCGCTAAAATTCGGCGACTGAAAATTGCTTCGCATCTCAAAACGCGTATTTTCGAGCTATTTTTTGTGAGAAGGAAGCAATAATACTTGCCGTATTATAATGACGACGAGCATAAAAGAGCCGAAAAGACGCTTTTGAGACAAGTTCGCTTTATTACCTTATAGTATATCATAAATCCACGCATTTGTAAACAAGCTATGCCATAAAATTGCTTTTCTTGCAAAATTTTCCATAGAAACACTATCCGTTAAAGAAATTTTGAACATATTGAGTGAGATTCGTTGACAAATTAAACAAAATTTGTTATGATATAAATATAAAAAATGAATAAAATAGGAAAGTGCGGGGAATATCCTTTTTCGCATTGTTTCCCTAAAATAGGAGTAGTATGAATACCACGAAAAAAATAGCGATCACGACCGACACAAACAGCGGTATGATGCCCCACGAAAGCGAAGAACTTGGTATTTTCGTTTTACCGATGCCTTTCGTCGTCAAAGGCGAAGTATTGCTCGAAAGTGTTGATTTGTCTCGTGAAGATTTTTATACGCAACTTAAAGCCAAAGCAAATATTACGACTTCCCAACCCAGTACCGTTGAAGTATCGGAGTTTTGGCGTAACATTTTGAAAGAATACGATGAAATCGTGCACATCCCTACGTCTTCTCTTTTGAGTGCGGCTTGTTCGACGGCACTTAATCTTGCAAACGAAGAAGAATTTGCAGGTAAAGTATTCGTCGTCAACAATCTCCGTATTGCCGTTGCGTTGAAAGCAAGCGCATACGACGCAGCAAAATTGCGCGATCAAGGGAAATCCGCAGAAGAAATTCGCAGCTTTTTAGAAGAAAACGCGAAAGAATATTCTATATATCTTTCTCTTGAAACAATGGAATATCTCAAACGCGGCGGACGTATTTCCCCTGCTGCTGCGGCAATCGGTTCACTTTTGAAACTGCGTCCCGTTTTGCATTTGAGCTGTGGAAAATTAGATAAATTTGCCGTTCCCAGAACTACTCAAAAAGCCAAAGATATTATGAAGGCCGCCGTCGTCAAGGATTTGAACGAAGTGTATAAAGACGCTTTGGAAAAGGGCGAAATTCGGCTCGTGGTAGCGCATAACGAAAACCACGACGAAGCAAAAGCTTTTGAAGCAGAAATGAAAAAAGCATTCCCGAATATCCCGTTCCTTTCTTGCGACGAGTTATCTTTGAGTATTGCTTGCCATACCGGTCCTGGTGCGCTTGCATTTGGCGTTATTCGCGTCGTAAACGAATAAAAATTACCCCGTTGACTTTTCACCAACGGGGTTTTTATTTACGCAACAAAAAAACACCTATGTTTTCATAGGTGTTTTTGATTGTTTTTTACGATTAAACTAATTCGATAATCGCTTTTTGCGCTGCGTCGCCGCGACGTTCGCCGAGAAGGTAAATTCTCGTGTAACCGCCACCTTGACCAAGCTCTTCCTTACGAGCCGCGTATTTAGGCGCGATTTCGTTGAAAAGCTTATCCATCAAGGGGTGTTGAACGTCAGCCGTTCTTGCCTTGAAGTCGCTCTTCTTTTCGGTGAAAGCTTTAACTTCTTGCAAATCGTAGGTTTTCGCCATAATCGCACGACGAGCAGCAAGCTTTTTCGCGCCGTCTTTTACGTTCTTTACGGTGATTTCCTTACCTTTTGCGTCTTTCTTCGTTACTTCAAATTCGATGTTATCGTCATAGGTATTTACCGCTTTGGTGATGAGCTTTTCAACGTAGGAACGAAGCTCTTTTGCCTTTACAGCGGTCGTTTCGATTTTACCGTACCAAAGAAGCTGCGACGCAAGACCTCTCAAAAGCGCGTTTCTTTCTTTGGACGTTCTTCCCAATTTAGCGGGCATAATTTTAATCCTCCTGTTGTCTTAATGCAAGGCCGTAAGAATCCAACTTATTAATGACTTCGTCAAGCGATTTTCTGCCAAGGTTTCTCACCTTTAACATATCGTCTTCCGTCTTCTTGGTAAGGTCTTCGACCGTGTGAATATTCGCTCTCTTCAAGCAGTTGTACGAACGAACCGAAAGGTCCATTTCTTCAATCGCCATTTTGAGAATTTGTTGTTGCTTGTCGTCTTCCGTTTTAACAAGAATGTCCATTCCCTTAATCGTTTCGCTCAAATTAACGAACAGGTTGATATGATCCTGCATAATTTTCGCCGCCAAAGAAATGATTTCCTTTCCCGAGAACGTTCCGTCCGTCCAAACTTCCAACGTGAGCTTGTCGTAATCCACCGCTTGACCTACGCGCGTAGGCTCAACCGTGTAATTTACTCTTTGTACGGGCGTGTAAATGGAGTCTACTGCGATATAATCTACGATAGGCTTCTTATTCTCTTTCGCAGGTCTATAACCTCTGCCTCTGCCGATCGTGATTTCCACGTCAAGCTTCGCGCCTTCGTCAATCGTACAAATATACTGATCGCCGTTGATTACTTCGATTTCCGCATCTACGTTCAAATCCTTACCCGTAAAAACGGCAGGACCTTCTTTCGTGATGTGAAGCACCTTTTCGTAATCCTTGTCAATCACTTTCGTCTTGATTGCAAGCGT
>JAZLDG010000033.1:0-2783 GCA_045614565.1 Candidatus Scatosoma sp.
ATGTATTGTTTATGATGTACTATGTCGTCCGCTTGCTTGCAGCGTTCGCATAAACCGTTTTGACTTGCCGCGTATGCGTCGCGCGTCTTGCGCCAAGCCTTCGACAAGTAAAAGCTTTTTGCATATTCTTTCATAGTGCAATCCTTTGTTATTCGTTGCCGCTCCCGCCCCTTGCAATATGCAACGTGTTACCCCACAAAATACAGAAGCCCTGCACCCGAAGGCGCAAGGCTCATATACTTTCATCGTGTTTATTATAACACATTACAATACGCTACTACTGCAAACTTTATATTTATTTGCGTCGGCTTCCGCTATGCGTAGGCCACGAACGGCGGCGAATAATAAGCGGGCTTCTTTAAGCCATAAATAAACGTTGCGTTCGCTTGCAAAAGCTGTAAGGGAATAACGGCGCACGCGCGCGGTTATGTCGCCGCGGCGCAATGGCTGTTCGGGCTGCACAAAGTAAACGTCGGATATAGCGCGGGCAATATGTGTTTTGTTGCCCCGCTCCAAAATATCAATAGTTTTTTCTACCGCGAGAATATCAAGCAAAAGCGGCGTTGCATTGTTTACCGCTGCTTCGGCTGATATATTGGCGATTTCGGGGTCTTTGAATTCGCAATCATTCAAGGCCGCTTCGTATATCTGTTTTGCGGCTTCTTCATACGACGGCTTACCCATAGCAGCATAAAGCCGGAAAGCTTCTGTTGCATAATCTCTTGTAAAATCTTTCTTCACTTCCTGCCGCCGCCTTTCTTGATATATTTTTTATATTCACGATGTAGGCGCGCAAGGTTCTTTTTGCGCGTTCTGTATCGCTTCGCGTTATATGCTCTATGCAGCAAGCGCGGGTCTGCGTTGTCGTATTGCCATTTTAAGAATTCATAATCGCCGTTGCAATAAGTTTTTGCAAACTTGAAAAATACGTCGGTAAGTGCTTCGAATGTCGGCCGTACCGCATCTATAAGCGCCGTTGATAAATCGGCCAACGCTTTTGATATTCTTGTATATGGGTCTTCGATTTCCTCCGAAGGTTTTTCGGCTTCTTGCGGGTCGTCTATCGTTGCAACGTCAGCGCGGAAGCCGTCGGCCTTTTGAAACGTATGTATTCTGTCGTGTTCTTCGTGCGTTAAAACTTGCATTGTAGAAATGTCGGGCGTTAAATTTTGGGGCGATATAGGTTCTTTGTGATGTACCTCTAAACGAACGGGTCTTCGCCATTTGTAAAGGCCTATAATGCACGTTGCCAAATTAAAAACATAAAGCAAAGCTTGCGCATACTGCGCGTTAATGGTGTTATATACGCACCAAAAAGAATTTGTGCAAAGCCATATATAAAAGCACCACTTTTTTTGAAAGCTGTTTGCAAGCGTTCCCACGATTGAAGCGGCCGTAAATAAAAATGCAATATAGTTCATTCGTCAATCCTCCCTTCAAGGTATTGTATTAAGACTTCCGAAGCCTTTTCCCAACCATAGCAGACAACAGCAAGGAAGCCTTGTTCGTTAAGTGCCTTCAACCAATCTTTTTGAAGGTCGGAAGGCGTGTTTTTTCCTGCTTTCATTTCGATATACAAACCGTGGTATTTTCCGCGCGCGACGGGCAAACACAAATCGGGTACGCCCGCTTTTACGCCCTGCCGCTTCAAGTTGGCCGCTTCGTATTTGTTGCGGCTGCCGCCGTTCGGGATATGATAAAGCAAATTCAATTCGGGGTATTTGCCTTGTTCATAAGCCGCCCACCTAAAAAGGCAAGTTTGTTCGACGTTTTCGTGAACGTATGGTTTATAACTCATATTTGCAACAACTCCTTCGCGTTAATGTCAAAATATTTTTCGGCCATGGCCGGGAATTCCTTTTCTGCTGCTTCCATAGCGCGCCACGTTGAACCCTTTGTTGTATATTCGCTTAAATAGCCTTCAATATTGCGCTTGTGTTTTTTGTACCCGGTTTTATTCATACCGCGGCATTGACAAAATAAGCGAAAAGAAAAGGTGTTGAATATTGCGGGCTGATTACACCAAGCGGCGGCGGCTGTGTAAAACTCTTTGTATTCCGAAGTGTACGTTTTTTCATAGCGCATTATATAAGGCTTTGCGCCATATTTGCATAAAATATAAATTCTTTCGAACATTCCTTCAATATCCCGCCGCCAAAACTCTTTATCGTATTTGCCGCTTTTATCGAAGCCGCAAAATACATAAAACTTCGGGCCGCGTTTGAAGTCGGGGCAAGTTTCGTAAATCATTTTCAATTTACTTTCGATGATTTCTTTGTCGTTCACATCATCAAAAGCAAATATAAATTCGCGCTTATATTTCCAAGTGTGCATTTCTTTTACGATGTCGGGCGTTAATAAGCGTTCGTCAAGTCCTTGCTTGAATTGAAAACGCTTCCCGGTGTTTTTGATTTCTTCGATGATTTCCCGCCATTCGGCGCACGCGAAGAAGTTATCGTCAAGCAAACAAATATAAGGGCGGCTATTGTCTAAAAATTCGGATATGTAACCATTTCGGAAGGCGTGATTGTATTTCTTATTTACACAAAATACGCATTTTCGAAAACAACCGCGCGTCGCGTACCCAATCGAATATTTTGTATAATATTCAAATTCCGATTGCTTCGAACCTTCGGCGATCGCCTTTTGTACCCATTCGTCATATAACGTGTAATCGGGGAAGCAATGTTCTATTTCGCAAGGAAGGTTCGGTGCTTTTTCGTAATAAAAGCCCGTGCCGCCATACTCAATATTATTTTGCTTTAAAAATTCGTTGTTTCACG
>JAZLDG010000034.1:0-1545 GCA_045614565.1 Candidatus Scatosoma sp.
AGAAATGATCGCTTCTATGCTCGCAAAGCCTAACGCCTTGCTTATGAACAGGCAGATGAAAGTAAAATTCGCGTCTGCGGCTCGCAGAGCTGGCTATCTCACGAGGGCGGAAAGCGCGTTCGGCACGCCTGTTGACGCTTAAACTCTGCGCCCGTGCAATTCAACTTGATGATTGCCGAGCCTTTCTTGTCTGCGGTTTCGATTACGCCTTGAAAATATTTCAAAGCGCGTACTTTTCTGCTGATTTGTTCAGCCGTTTTGATATCTGCCATATAAACACTCCTTAATTTTTTGCAACAAAAAAGCCGCCACGCTGGACGGCTTCGGTTTTTATTCTTCGTCTTTGTAATATTCGGGGAAAGGTTCGTCTTTCGGTGGTGCGGGTTTGAATACTTTTTCAAACACCAGACCAAGACCGATTTGCCCGTTCGTTTTCGCATAAATCTCAAAATTATCCGCCTTGCGTAAAGCGTCGCAGAACTTGTCAACCATATCGATTACGACTAAATCTGCGATTATTTCGACGATAATGGAACTGCCTGTCAAATCGTCAGGCTGAACGGTAACTTTGGCGCGTTCGTCCGATTCGTAAACGAATGCAACTACATCTCTAATAGCCTGCTCGACCTCGGCGTGACGTTCTTTATCCTTGACGAGTGCCACATTTTTGGGCATATACGCTTGGTAGAACTCAATGAGCCTATCGATTTCTTTCATAATACCTCCGTGAATGCGAGGCATATCGACAGCCACCGCAATCTATTTTCAATTTTTGCGGCAACTGTAAGCTACCAAAGAATGTCAGACCAACATTGACCTTTTTATATAAAAAAGGGGCGGGCTTTCGGCGCTCCGCCAGCCGTTGATGCCCAATACTGGACACCACGATGCTTTATGAAAAACACAAAACACCGCAACCGCAGGCTCAATGCCTGCATTAGCCACCCACCACGATGGCTAATTAACAACATTATAGCGGATTTTATACCTGTTGTCAATCGTTTTTCTCGTCATTTTCGGCGTTTTCCTTATGCAAGATAACGCCATACTTTTCTTCGACGGCGGTAATGAAAAGCATATTCACGGATAACCCCGTAGCGTTAGCCAACGACATAATATCGTCACGATACTCTTTCGGAACGTTGATTTTTGGGGAATAAAATTGTGCTTTATAACGCTTATCCCTACTTTTGCGCTGTTCGGGGTGCTTTTTTGCATACCGCTTTTGTGGTGCATAATTTTTCTTTTTCGTAATCACCTGTTCATTATCCATAATGACACCTCACGGTATTATTATATAATGAAAGGGCGAAAAAGTCAAGTAATCCGCACCGATTACGATGCGGATACTTGCTGTTTTGCCGAAATTATGCCGATTATTTGCTTTCTTTGTTTTCCTTGAAACCCTCAACCGAATACTTCTTGTTGCAGATGATACGGTGGAGTACGTCCATAAGGATACGGCGCAGGAACTCGGGCTTCGCTACGCTTACCGATAAGAGAGCCTTGCCTTTCTTGGTGTAAAGGTCAAGCAAATATGCGACG
>JAZLDG010000035.1:0-1612 GCA_045614565.1 Candidatus Scatosoma sp.
CCGTCGGCCGTCTGCAGCTTATGCAATAACATTTTTTCGATATGGTCTTGAAGGCCGTTCCACTCTGCCGCGGTAAGATTGAAGCTGCCGCCCTTTGTTTTCGGGTAAGTCCAACTAAATTGACCGGGGTATGGATAATTCGGCTTTGTGTTGAAGGCGATTTGCGTTCGCATAGAATAAGGGTCGTCGTCCCAACCGTCAGCAATGGCTGCCGTTCCTCCCGAAGCAGAAGGAATATTGCTTGAAACAGAACCGCCAACGATACCGCCGCCGCTGCCTTCGCGCGCTATCCAAGCCCACGCGTAGTATTCTTCGTTTTCATTTAATGCCGAAACATCAAAAACCAAATCCGCGCCCGTGTAGTCCTTAAACTGTATGCAAGGGGTGTCCCACTTGTTGAGAAAGTCAAATCCCGACCACCCGCACACGTCCGAAGAACATACAAGTTCTAATATTTTTTTATCAATCCCCGTATAGCTTTCGGGGTTCGACCAATGCGGGTCCCAATGCAAGGAAGTTTCCTGCGAATGGCTATCGTTACCCATACCCAAACTTTGCATTATTTCTTCATAGATAACGTGTTTTATTGTTTCGTTTTCTTGCGAAGCGTCAACGGCTATTGCGGCGTGGCTTGTTGCAACACCCCAATATGGGTCGTAAGAAAGATAATTCCCCCAACGACCTTGACCGCCCGGAATAGGGCTGCCGCCGCTTGTTCCTGCAAGGTGCATTGTTGCTTGTTTGCCGAACCTTATCATTATACGGTAATTATTAGAGTTGTTCGAATAATAATCGGAATAATCATTGTCAACACAAGTCCAAAAATCAATATTTCCCGCGCGGGTTTCTTGACCTCTTACGGTGAATTCTTTTCCCGTAACATCAGCCAAAGCGTCGAGCGCGTCGCAAGCCCACGAATAATATTCGGCCTTTTGCGCGGCTGTAAAGCTTGCGGCACTATCAAATAAAATTACCGTGGGAAGGCTGCTGCGCCATTGATAACGCGCCATTGGTATTGGTTCGTATAAGTTGCCTTCGTCGTCTTTGTAGCCTTGTTCAACAAAGGAAGTATGCGGGGTTGCTTCGTAGTATTTGCCGCCTTCTGTACCTCTCATAAGTGTTGTATAAAAATAATCTTTTTCGGTTTCTGTGTATTCGGTTTTTACCTTGTTTCTGTTTTGCCGCCTTATTTCCAAGAAATAACGGCCCGTACCTTGATTTGTTACCGTGATTGTTTTGTTTTCCGCGTCGTACGAAAGCGTCGGGGAATACAAGGTGTTGTGCATACGGTAATCAAGGCGGGTTGAACCGCTATACAAATACCCTTCATCTATACACACGCCCGAAGAAGTGTAAAAGGCCAAATAAACGGTATGCGTACCCGAAGACAAAAACTTCGGCGAATTGCTTATTGCGTGGCTGTATGTATTTACATTGAATATTCCGGGAAAGTTGCTTACGTCTTTTATATACGCCTTATATTGGTAGTTTCCGTCAACTGTCATAATAACGTAACTGCAAACATAAGAACCCGTATTTTTTATTTGTCCGTGGCAAAACAAAGCCCCGTTGTAGTCGTAAAAATCGCCGTCGATTGTCGCCATAAATACAC
>JAZLDG010000036.1:0-64338 GCA_045614565.1 Candidatus Scatosoma sp.
GGTACGGAATTCATGGCTCAGGTATACGTATTGAAGAAAGAAGAAGGTGGCCGTCATACGGCATTCTTCAACAACTATCGTCCTCAATTCTTCGTACGTACGACGGACGTAACGGGTAAGATTAACCTTCCCGAAGGCGTAGAAATGGTTATGCCTGGCGACAACATCGAAATGAAAGTTGAACTTATTAAGCCCGTAGCACTCGAAGAAGGTCTTCGTTTCGCTATCCGTGAAGGCGGCAGAACGGTTGGTTCCGGTGTTATCTCCAAGATCCTTAAATAATTGATCTAATCGATAATAAAAACAGTCTATCTTTGATAGGCTGTTTTTTTCTTGCAAAACGAATACGATTATGATATAATAATAGAAAGATTACGTAAGGGGCTAAAACCGTGTCGAAAATAACGAATAAAAAAAGAAAATCCATATTTTTAGGCGTTTGTATCGTCCTATTTAGTGTCGCTATAATCGTATTTGAGTTCGTGCCGATCGAATACAATGCCGACCCTTTACGAAATGAGTGGGTTTCGCGGATCGTATGCCAACTTTTTGGGATTTTGGCTGCGTTATGTTTACTGATTGCGATGAATACGCATTTATTTGAAAAACCGCAAAAACTCCTGTATTTAATTCCCGCGATTTTGGTTGCCGTAGATAATTTTCAATTTTTTGCTTATTTTAGCGGTAAAATGCAGCTTGTTCGTACCGAAGCGTGGGACGTGATATTATTTTTCCTGTATTGTCTTGGTGTAGGCGTATTTGAAGAATTTATCTTTCGCGGCGGGGTATTGGCTTTGTTGGCAGACGTCTTTCCTGATAATAAAAAGGGGTTACTGTATACCTTTTTCCTTTCTTCGCTTATATTCGGGTTTTCACATTTATTAAATCTATTAATGGGCGCAAATATAGGCGGCACGCTTTTACAAATCGGGTACAGTATTTTAACGGGCGGTTTGTTTGCGTTTGTATTACTAAAAACAAAAAACGTGCTGTGTTGCGCTTTTATACACGCGTTATACAATTTTTGCGGCACGTTGATGGAAATGCCTGCAAATCTTGGTTTGGGAAGCGGCGTAGTGCTTGATTTGGGTACGGGAATTACGATGGCGATCATCGGTACGGTCGTAGGGTTGTTCGCCTTATATTCGGTGTTTACGTATCCTGAAAATGAGCGAATAGAGCTATATAAACGTTTGGGAATAAAAAATAGAGTGGATAGACAAACTATCCACTCTATTTTTAGATGAAAGTAATATCGCTCCACATCATATTTGCGCGCGTATTTGCTTCGCGGTCAAAGGGTCGCATAGCAACGCAATGCGCAAGCGTTTCTTGCGTGGGGTATTGCGCAAATAGTTGCCGATTTAATTGTTCGGCAGGCGCGTTAATGGTATATCCTTCTCCAAAGAAATAACTTAAATCGTAAGGAACGGCGGTTTCGTCTTCTTCGGCTTCGTAATACGCTTGTACGTATTCTTCAAAAATATACCCGTAATACGGATCGTTTTCATCCGCGCTTCCTGCAATACAGCTCGTGTAGCCGATATATTCCATATTTCTCACGACGTTATCGGGACGGGAAAGGAAATTGATAAACATCGTCGCGGCTTTTACGTCTTTGGCATTTTTTGTAAGCGTCCAACCGTCAAACCAAAGATTTGATACCGATTCAGGAATAGCGTAATTCAAGTACAAGGGATTTGCAACGGGATTTTCTTCGTCGTCGCCTTGCGCGTAGTCCATAACGTACACACCGTCGCCGCTCCATTGATAATTTACGGTAATTTTTCCCGCTATCGTATCGTTTTTACCTTCATCCGTTTCAAAACCGTACAAATTACCCGTAATCGACTGTAAAATATCCTTTACGGCGTTCATCGTCGCTTCATCGGTGTCGTTCATAAGCGTTGCAAGCTGGGTTTGATACTCGCTTAACGTAATCGTACCCGCTTCATAATCGGATTTCAGTTTTAACAAATCGTTTTCGTAATACATCGCAAGCCCCACGAAATAGGTATCGCGAATATTATTTTTTGCAGTAATTTTATGTGCGTAAGCGGGATTTGTGAAAATACTCCAACTTTTCGTGTCGTCTTCGTTCACAAGTTCGGGATTGTACACGAAGCCCGTCGTACCCCACATATACCCTGCGGCATAATCTTTCCATTTCTCGCCGTTAATATCATTTTCTTCAAATGTTTTTTGGATATAGGGGGAAACGTGTTTTGCGTAATAATTCGTTTCTATACTTGCGTCGAAGAAGCTTGCGGGAAGCTTTTGTACGTAACCTTCCGTAATCAATTTCATAATCATATATTCGGAAGGGCAAATAAGATCGAAATGATCGCCCATACGGATCATATTATACAGCGTTTCGTTGTCGTCGGCGATACAATATTCCACGCGGATATCCTTTCCCGTTTGTTCTTTGTACCAAACTTCAAATTCGCGTATAAGTTCGCTGTCTTCGTCGCCGCCGTCGATGTATTCCGCCCAGTTTGCAACTTTAAGCACGGGACGGGGATCGTGCGCGAGCGTGATTGCCGTTATGCCCGAAGCGGCGAGAATGGCGGCAAGTCCAATTGCAAGGTATTTTTTCATTGTTTTTTACCTGCCTTTTTGAGTGCGATAATATTCATCGTTACGACGACTATGACGATTAAAAGGAAAATAATCGCTGTGAACGCCCAGTAGGACGATTTAATCGTGTTTACCGTCCCGCCCTTGGAAAGGCTGTAAATATGCGTACTAATCGTTTGGAAGGTGTTGGGCTTGGTGTACGCCGCAATGATATAATCGTCCAAGGACAGCGTAATGGAAAGTAAGAATCCAGCCACAATGCCCGGTAAAATTTGCGGTAAAACGACCGAAAACAAAGCTTTCGTAGGTGTTGCGCCAAGGTCGAGCGCAGCTTCGTATAAATTATTATCCATTTGTTTGAGCTTGGGAATAATGGAAAGCACCACGAACGGGGTACAAAGCACCATTTGTCCCACGATCAAAGGAATATACGTGGATTTCGGAACGTTGATGGCAACGATTAAAAACGCAAACGAAATTGCCGTAACGACTTCAGCGTTAATAACGGGGATTTGATTGACGCCGTTTAATAAAGAAGCCGTGCGTTTTTTGGAATAGAAAATCCCGATCGAACCGATCGTACCAAGGATCGTCGAAAGTGTCGCCACGACGACGGCAAGCAAAAGCGTTTGGAGTACGATGGGCAGGGGCTGATTGTCCATATTGAAGAAATATTCGTAGTGGGTAAGGCTAAATCCTTCCCACGTGCTAATTGTTTCGGATTGATTAAAGCTGTATACCGTCAATAACAAAATAGGGGCGTAAATGAACAGTAAAACCAAGCCGATAAACAACCATTTTAAGCAAGTTTTGATTTTTACCATAAAGAAGTCCCCCTTGCGTTCGCTTCGGAATTTGCGTCAAAACCGCCCGTCGCCCAAGTCATTATGAACATAAGCGTTAGGAGTAATAACGCCGTTACCGAGCCCATATTCCACAAATCGTTTTTGAAACATTCATCGATAAACGAGCCGATAATTTTGGTGTGGTTAAAGGTCATATAATTAGAAACGACGTAGTTTGTCATAGACGGCAAAAACACCATTGATACGCCACTTGCGATCCCTGCTTTGGAAAGGGGGAGTGTAACGCTTAAAAAGGCTTTTGCAGGCGTTGCACCGAGATCTTTTGCCGCTTCTAAATAGCTTTTGTCGATTTTGATAATCGTGGTGTAAATCGGCATAATCATAAACGGTAGGAAATCGTATACCATACCTAAAATCGTATTAAAAATATTCCATTCGGGTTTATTGTAAATACCGATCCAGTCGAGAAGCTCCTTTAACGCGTTGATACGAAGGACGAAATTAACCCACATCGGCACGATAAACAATAAAAGTAAGCCCAATTTGTTTTTTAATTTGCAATTTGCAATAATATATGCCACAGGATAAGCAATTAAAAGACATACGACCGTGCTGGATAACGAGATAAAAATACTTTGCACGATCGTTTTGAAACGCGCCGTTTCAAAAAAGCTGTCGCCGCCGCTCCCGCTGAAAAAGATTTTGAAGTTATCAAACGTGAACACACCGTTTGCGTCCGTGAATGCGTAATATAAAATAATAAACAACGGAACGACTACGAAAAACCCTAAAAACAACGCGTAGGGGATTGCGAGCATTTTCCGTGAAAAACGCGGACGAAATTTGGAAGCCGTCATTATTTTTTGCCCTCCGCAACTTTTAAGGTAAGCTTAATTTTTTCTTTGGGAATTACCAAGCTTACGAGATCGTTTTCATTCCAAAGATCTTCGCAGGCAAGCACGTAATCTTCTTCGTTTTCCGTACGGACGATATAACGGTAATATTCACTCTTGTAAATCAAGGAAATGATATGCCCTTGCGCGCCGCCTTCGTCGAGATTGTCGCTCATCGTAATATCGTGAAGCCCGACTTCTACGTTTACTTCCACGTCCGTTAAATCGATTTTTTCGCCTTTTACCGTAATCAAATACCCGTCTTCGTCCAAATGACTGTTGGGGTAAAGCTGCGTAACGTCACATTCAAATTCGCCGTCGCCAAATTCTACGGTATTGCGTTTGGTAATAACGCCCGAAAATTTATTGACGCGGAATACCTTTTTCATTACGTGAATACCGTCGGGCTGAATAACGAGCCCAACGCGATCGCCGACAGCAGGGGTGGTCGTGCTTTGAATTTCAATTTCGTATCTTCCGCATTGTACGAGTATTTGATAATGAATACCCTTGAAAATAACGGAAGTAACCTTACCGCAAAGCATGCCGTTTTCCGTCGTAGTGATTTGTACGTCTTCGGGACGAACGACGACGTCTACGGGCTCGTCTTTTTCAAAACCGCCGTCAAGACAGGTAAAGCTTTTGCCACAAAACCGCACTTGTCCGTCCTTGGGCATAACGCCCGTGAAAATATTGCTTTCGCCGATGAAATCGGCGACGAATGTGTTTTTGGGCTCGTTATAAATCATTTCAGGCGTACCGATTTGCTGGATTGCGCCGTCCGCCATAACCACGATTGTGTCCGACATCGTCAATGCTTCTTCCTGATCGTGCGTAACGTAAATAAAGGTGATGCCCAAGCGTTTGTGCATCGCTTTGAGTTCAAGCTGCATTTCCTTGCGCATTTTGAGATCGAGCGCGCCGAGCGGCTCGTCCAAAAGCAAAATTTCAGGCTCGTTCACGATTGCGCGTGCGATGGCGATACGTTGCTGTTGACCGCCGGAAAGGGTAGAGATGGCACGTTTTTCAAAGCCGCTCAAATCCACGATTTCGAGTGCTTTTTTTACTTTTTCGGAAATAATACATTTGGGGAGCTTTTCCATCTTAATTTTTTGATTGCCTTTTTTGTCCACGTACGTCGTTTCGATGCGTTTTTGCTTCAAACCGAACGCAACGTTTTCAAAAACGTCGAGATGGGGGAAAAGCGCATATTTTTGGAATACGGTATTGACGGGTCGGCGGTTGGGGGGTAAAGCACTAATGTCTTCGCCGTTGAGCAAAATTTTCCCGCTTGTGGGCATATCAAACCCCGCAATCATACGTAAAGTCGTGGTTTTACCACAACCGGACGGACCGAGAAAGGTCACGAATTCGCCTTTGCGTATGTAGAGATTCATATTCTCTACGACGGATACGCCGTCGAATTCCTTGCATACGTCGATAAGTTCAATGATATTCGTTTCTTGTGTCATATGTATTCTCCCAGATATTAAAAGTTGGGTGGTGTAGAAACCCAAAGGAATTTTGATTTTCCTTTATGTTTGTTTATAATAGAATGCGGCTTTTCGGCGGGGTAATAAAATGCTTCGCCTTTTTTGCAGGTATACCGCTTTTTGCCGAGTGTAATCAAAATTTTACCTTCCAAAACGTACCCGAATTCTTCACCTTCGTGGGGTACGTCGCCCGTCGTGGCGGCGTTTTCGGCAAGCTCTACTAAAACGGGCTCCATCATATTTTTTTGCGCGTTGGGAATAAGCCAGTTCCAAATAACGCCTTCTGAATCCTTTTCAATAAATTCGTCTTTGGAAAACACGACCTTTTCTTCCCGTTCTTCGCGGAAAAAATCGGAAAGATTGCTTCCCAAAGCCGCGAGAATATCCGTTAAGGTCGCGATTGAAGGGCTGTTGAGATTGTTTTCAAGCTGTGAAATATATCCTTTCGTCAACTCGCACCGATCGGCAAGCTCTTCTTGCGTCAACCCTAATTGATTACGCATTTGTTTGATTTTTGCGCCTAAATCCATCGTTTGCTCCTTGTGCGCCGTTTGGTTTGTTAAAAATAAACCAAAAGTTTAGTGAAAATAAACTTTTTACGATAAATATTATATACGCGCGCGCGTAATATGTCAACCGTTTGAAAGTATTTTTTGAAAAAATATTTTATACTTTTAACAAAATATTTATTTTCAATAAAAACGGTGCAAAAAGGAAATATTACGGATACGAAAAAAGAGGTCTACCGTTTGGCAGACCTTCATATTTATAATATGATATGGTTACGAATTAATTCAAAGCAGCGAGCTTCTTCGCGAGCTTTGCCTTTCTATTGTTCGCGTTGTTCTTATGAATAACGCCTTTCGTTACAGCGCCATCGATAACGGATACCGTTTCGGGATAAAGCTTCGTTGCTTCTTCCTTGTTACCTGCTTCTACGGCTGCGAGAAATTTTTTAACTTGCGTTTTCAAAGCGGATTTAATCGCTTTGTTTTGCATCGTCTTTTTCTCGATAACCAAAACTCTTTTCTTTGCGGATTTAATATTAGGCATAATGTTCTCCTTGTGTTTCCGATTTTTTCTTGCATCAAATCAATTGCGTAAAATATTTTAGCATAATTTCCTTGAATTGTAAACTGTTTTTGGGGTACAAAAATACGAAAAAAGGCAAAATTTGAAAAAATTTCTTAGTTTGGGGGTAAAAATGCAAATACGAGAGCGCGGGGTTGCGTTTTTTGATAGCGGGATCGGCGGTTTGACCGTTATGGCAGCTTGCCGAAAGTATTTACCAAACGAACCCTTTTATTATTACGGCGATAACGAAAACGCTCCCTACGGCAATCTAACGTCCGAGCAAATAAAAGGATATCTGTTTCAAGCTTTTGACGTATTTGTAAGGCTAAACGTGAAAGCGGCGGTCGTGGCGTGCAACACCGCAACGGCGGTATGCGTAGATGAGCTTCGTCAAAAATATAGCTTCCCGATCGTTGGAGTCGAGCCTGCTGTGTTTGCGGCGGCTCGTAAACGTAACGACGTACTCGTATTATCCACGTCGGCAACGCACAACAGCGCGCGATTTCACGATCTTTGTTTGCGCGTAAAGCGTCGTTTCCCCGAAGTGAAAATACAAAGCGTAGCTTGTCCGTCTTTGGCGGGTGTAATTGAAAAGGGGATCGTGCAAAGCGGTATCGATTACACGCAATATTTGCCCACGGCTTCACCTTGCGCCGTGGTGCTTGGTTGTACGCATTATATATATATTAAAGAAGTAATACGCGATTTTTACGGTTGCGAGTTATACGACGGAAACGAAGGGGTTGCGCGGCGTTTGTGCTTACTTCTTGAAAAAAATAGGGACGGGCAACCACTCTTGCCCCAACAAGCGCAAAACGAAAAAGGGGCGAGTTTGGTCAAGGAAACCGCGCCGATTTTCTTTCTGGGGGCAAGCAAAACGTATAATCAACACATTTATGAACAAATGTTCGCCAAAAATAAGGTGTGAGTGGTCAAAAAACCCAAAATTTTCAAATTTTTTTCTAGAAATTACCTTAAAAGTCTTGACAATGGTTAAAAGTGGTTGTATAATAATATCAAGCATTTATTTTAATGCGTCATAGGATAAAAAAGGCAAGGAGGGATAAGCAATGTTCAAAGGCGTATTCGAGCATCAGTTGGACGATAAAAACCGCTTGCGTATTCCTTCGCGTTTCAAGAAAGAGTTGACGGGGGAACACGGCGAAAAAACGTATAGCTTCTTCCGTGGTATGAATCGTTGTATTTGCGTAATGGCGGACGATTTACTCGACGATACGATTAGCAGTTTGTCAGAAGAAGGAATTTCGGAAGCAAGCGAAGCGTCGACGCTCTTTTTCGGGAACATATTTTCCGCCGAAGAAGACGGTCAGGGCAGAGTAACGTTACCTACACCGCTCAAAAAGATGGCGGGCATTACCAAAAACGTGGTTACCCTTGGTCGGGGGAAGCGTTTGGAAATTTGGGCAGCTGAAAGATATTACGAATATATTGAAGGCGTCGATTACGACGCGGAACTGAAAAAGTTGGGGATTTAAGCAATGTTGGAATTTTCGCACAAACCCGTTATGTTAGAAGAATGTATGCAAGGGCTGGCTTTGAAGGAAGGCGGCGTTTGGTTCGACGGGACTGTGGGCGGTGGCGGACATTCCTACGAGATCTTAAAGCGTACTTCTCCCAACGGAAGATTGATTGCTACCGACCTTGACGACGAAGCGATTGACGCGGCAAATAAGCGTTTAGCGGAGTTTACGGGTAGATATTTGATATATAAATCGAATTATAAGGATTACGAACGCGTGTTTGAAAAGGCGGGCGTAGATAAAATAGATGGAGCGATCCTTGATTTCGGGATATCTTCTCACCAAATTGATGACGAAGAACGCGGTTTTTCTTATCGAATGGCAGACGCGCCGCTCGATATGCGAATGGATAGAAACGCGCCGTTGACGGCGGAGATTGTTCTCAATACCTATTCGGAAGAAAAGCTGACGAGAATACTCAAAACCTACGGCGAAGAAACGTTTGCAAAACAAATTGCGCGAAACGTCGTAAAATACCGTCAGGACAAGCCCTTGAAAACTTCGGGCGAGTTTGCGGAGATTATTCAAAACAGTATTCCCGCAAAATTCCGTTTCGGCGCACCGTGTGAAAGAAAGAGTTTTCAAGCACTTCGGATTGAAGTAAACGGCGAGTTAGACGGTTTGTACGAGCTTACGCTGTCGCTGTCAAGACGGTTAAAAAAAGGCGGACGGATCGTAATTTTGACCTTTCAATCGCTGGAAGACAGGATTGTGAAAGAAGCGTTCCGCTATTTGGAAAATCCTTGTAGATGTCCGTCAAGCTTTCCCGTGTGCGTATGCGGAAAGAAGCCGGAGCTGAAAATCATAACGAAAAAACCGATTACGGCAGGGGAAGCCGAATTGAAAGATAACTCGCGTAGTAAATGCGCGAAACTGCGAATTGCAGAAAGAATTTGAAAAGTCGAACACGAAAGATAAGGGAAATATAAAGGAAAAACGTGAAGAACGGAAAGAAGGAGTATTGCTATGACGGCAGAATTAGAAAGAGTACGAATGACAACCGCCGAAGAAGAGGCGCAAAAACAAAGACATAACGCGCTCATAAACGAACGCTACCGTAGATTGCAAGACGCGGAAGCGGATCAGTTTGCAAGCGGTACGCCTACGACCGATTATGCACCGACGACCGTTCGTGCGTCCGTTCTCGCACCCGAAGCTCCCGTTTATACGGAAACGTCCGTGTTTGAACAAACGCCGCAAGTGACGGAATACGTGCGCGAGCGCATCGAATCGCCCGTTTTCACGACGGAAAAGTTCAACGGTATTTCGGAAATGGCGGCAACCGTAGTCGCGCCTGCGCCCGTTTCGGCGATGCCCGTAGAAATCGTTATGCCCACCGCAAGCGTAGCGGTAGAAGAGCAATATTCTCTCTCCCGTATGGCGAAAATGGTGATGGCAGCTTGCGCGGCGGTGGTCGTGTTAATGCTTACGCTTATCTGCGTGAATACGCACGCGTTGAATGCGCAATATACGCGTATTCAAAATTTGGAAGAAAGACGCGCGGAGCTCGTGGAAGAGCACGAATTTGTGCAACGCCGTCTTGAAAACGCAAAATCCGAACAAACCGTTCGCGAATATGCGTTGTCGCAAGGTATGATTGAGCCGTAAGGCTAATACAATAATACAAAGGACTTGTAAGGAGAATTTGTATTATTAAAAGATTAGGAAACGAATATTCAATATCGATTTTACGAAGGAGATTACTTGCCGTGAGTTTGGCAGTAATCTTTCTTTTTTGCTTTTTAATAGGTCGATTTTTTTACGTGCAAGTGATTTGGCAGGAAGAATTGAATTACCGTGCGCTTGATCAATGGACGCGCGAATTGCCGATTGTTGCGTGGCGGGGTAAAATTACGGATAGAAACGGAGTGGTGCTTGCCGATAATACTTCGGCATACACCGTTTTTGCACGCTCGAACGCCGTAAAGGATAAGGAAACGACAGCAAAAATATTAGCGCAAACGCTTGCGTTGGAAGAAAGCGCGGTTTATGAAAAATTAACGAAGAAAAAGGCTTCCGAAATCACGATTGCAAAGCGGGTGGATAAGCAAGCGGTCGAGAGCTTGGCTACGCAATCGGTAGACGGCGTATATTATTCCCGCGATAACGTGCGGATATACCCCAAAGGCGACGCGCTTTGTCAGGTATTAGGATTTACTTCGGTGGATAACGTCGGTACGACGGGCGTAGAAAAATATTACGAGAAATATCTTGCAGGTAAAAAGGGGGAGTTGTTGTACGAAACGGATTTGGTCGGTATCGAAATTGAAAATAGCGTCGCCACGTATTTGCCCGCAGAAGACGGCTATAACGTAGAACTTACTATTGACTACGGGATTCAAGAAATCGTCGAAAGTGCTTTGGAGAAAGTGTCGGCGGCGTATAATCCCGTTTCGGCGGAATGTATCGTTATAGACGTCAATAATTTTGAGGTTTTGGCTTTGGCGAATTATCCGTCGTACGATCTTAACGAAGTACCGAGAAACGATATGGAAACGTTGAATAAATTATCGAGAAACGGCTTGGTTTGCGATATTTACGAGCCGGGCTCGACCTTTAAGGTAATTACTTCCGCGGTAAACCTTGAAGAGTATTTTAAGGGCAATTCCAAGGCGTTTTCGCCTAAATACGTATTTCCAAGCTCCCGAACGCGAGCCGTAGACGGAACGACGGTTAAGTGTTGGAGCAATCACGCCAACGGTAAGCATTGCAATCAAACGCTTGCCGAAGCGTTGAATAACAGCTGTAACCCTTGTTTTACGGATATGGCGCTTTCCTTGGGAACAAATACCTTTTATGAGTATTTGTCCGCGTTTGGGTTTGGAAAAAAGACGGGAATTGATTACGGCGGCGAAGCGTACGGGCTTTTATTGCCGCAAACGGCAGTTCGTGCTTGCGACCTTGCCCGTATCGGTTTTGGGCAAACGATTGCCGTTTCAGGTATTCAGCTTGCTTGTGCGACCGCAGCGGCGGTGAACGGCGGATATTACTATACGCCGCATCTCGTAAAGCGAATCTACGCAAACGACGGTTACGTTTTACAAGAAACGGAGAACGTCGTAAAAAATCGAACGGTCAGTGAGCAAACTTCGTCAATGCTTGCGGAAATGCTGGAAGGCGTCGTTCGGGACGGTAGCGGTAAAAAAGCGTATATTGAAGGCTATCGAGTCGGCGGCAAAACGGGAACGGCGCAGAAGTTTGTGGACGGACATATCGCAGCAGGGAAGTACGTTTCTTCGTTCGTCGGCTTTTTCCCTGCGAACGCACCGAAGTATCTTGCGCTCGTGATCGTCAACGAACCGCAAGGCGCGTATTACGGTAGCGTCGTTGCCGCACCTTGCGCGGGTGAAATTTTCCAAGGGATTATCAGCTTAAAAAATATATAAGCATTTGTAACTGTAATTAGAAAAAATTATAATAGGCTATTGTATAATTCGTTTTACGAATTGATATTATTAAAAAATTCAATCAATTTTTTGCAATAAAACGGTTGACTTAATCGATATTTTTGTGATAAAATTGTAGAAACGCGTTTATAAATTCAAAAAAAGAGAGACTTTCGACAAAAATTTCGCGGGAAATTTTGGGTTTTATGCAGAGAAAGGCTCACAAAAGGGAAAACAGTCGTTGGTTTCCCGTCTGAAATTTATATTGCGTTATATAATATATTGAAGCGAAAAAAATTATAGGGAGGTAGTTTATGGCTATCAAAAAAACTTCTTTTGAAACGAAGAAGCATTCCAAACGTAAAAAGCTTTGGATGTTGACGCTTGGTTTCATAATGTGCACAGCCGTTTCAGTCGGTACGATGTTTACCGCTTGTGACGAAGAAACGTCTAGCGAATCGCCTGCACCTGTGTTTGAAAACGACGGCAATTATTATTATGCTGCCGTAGACGGGGAATACACCTTGTTGTTGGCTGGCGGTAAAGTTGCGCTTACGATCGGTGCGGACACGAAGATGGGTGCTTACAATTTCGACGGTACGGATTTGCAACTTGTCTTTGACGACAACACGCTTGGAATGGCGACGGTAGAGAATGGAACGGTAACGTTGGTTTACCAAGAAACGACGTATAAGTTCATTCAAAAAGCCAATTATACCGTTTCTTATAGCGTTGACGGTACGGTAACGGGTACGGCAAAAGTCTTAAACGGCAAGACGGTAGAAAAACCCGCAGATCCTGTAAAAGCGGGTTACGTGTTTATCGGTTGGTACGCTGACGCAGAATTTACCACGCCGTTTGCATTCGGTGCAACGCCGGTTACGGCGAATACGACTTTGTACGCGTATTTCATGGAAAAGACGGTAGGACAAGACGAATTTACGGCAACGCTCATCGTTGACGGAACGGTACTCAAAACCCAACCCACGCGCAACGGCGTATTGTACGAATTGCCCACGCCCACGAAAGCGGACGCAACGTTTGCAGGCTGGTGGACGAGTGATTCCCAAGACGCAACGAAATTGACGGCGAAATACACCGATCAAGTTTTGAAAGAAAACACCAACCTTTACGCTGTTTGGACAAGCAACGCACCGTTGGTATCGGTAACGTCCACGGGTGTAAAATGGGAAGCCCTTGGCGCAGGTGTAAATTACACGGTTTCTATCTATTCCAACGACGTAGAAATCAAGACGCAAAAGACGACGGCAACCGAATACGCGTTCGACTTTGCTTCAAGAGCGGCAGGGGAATTCAAAGTAGAAGTTTCCGTTGACGACGTAAAAACAACGGCTTACTATACGAATAAAGCTCTTGATAGAGTTTCCAATTTCGTAGTAAACGATCTTTCCGTGCTTGTATTCAATCCCGTTGAAAACGCGGAAAAATACTTAATTACCGTTGATTGCGGTAACGATTTTCACTTACATCAAGAATTTGATAACGGTAACTCTACCAACTTCAATTTTGCAAATTGTGCAATGCAAGAAGGCGGTATCACGTTTACCGTAAAAGCAGTTGCGCGCGGCTACGTTTCTTCGGTATCGGAAACGTATACGTTTACGCGTGATTTAGCCGACGTAACGGGTCTTACGCTCAATACGGAAACCGCTGCTTTGGTATGGAATACCGTAGAAAAAGCAACGTCTTACCTTGTTGAAGTAACGGCGAACGAGAAAACGGATAAATACACGGTAAACGAGAACAAATTCTCCTTATCAAATTATACGGGCGCAGTTAGCGTAAAAGTAACGGCAATGGCAACGGGTTATAATAGCTCGGTTGCGACGGCTTCTTATACGTTGACCAAATTGCCCACGCCTTCGGGAATTGTCGTTTTGGGCGATCAAATCAAATGGACCGCGGTTGCAGATGCTGATAAATATATCGTAATGATTAACGGCGAAAAAGCAGGCGAAACTGAAACGAACGCTTTTGCTATTCCCGATAATTATAAGGCTACGGGTATGGAATATACGGTTTCCGTACAAGCGGTAAGCGAAACGGCAAACTCTTTCTATTCCGCTCCCGTAACGGTAAAATACGGTCAAGTAAACGAAGTATTCTATTTGAACGGTTTGTTGAACTGGACGCCCGTCGGCGGTGCGGCTACGTACGAATACACCGTAAACGGCCTTGGGCTTCGTACGCTTGAAGAAGGCGAAACGAGCGCAAAAGTAACGTTCACCCAAGAAGGCGATAACGTAATTCTTTTCAAAGCAAAAGACGCTTACGGTAACTCTTTGGGTGAAAAACGAGTTGTCGTTAAAGCCTACGAATTAACCCTTTACGGTAGAAAGAAAGGCGTTGGCGATCAGACGAAATTCGTGGCGGTAGGCGACACGATCGACTTCCCCCAATTGAGCCTTGATGGTTATAAGTTCGCGGGCTGGTATAACGTACCGGGCGGCGCGGATGCAAACGGCTCGAAATTTGACGGCTCGGTTTATAAGGATACGACCGTATACGCACTCTACGCATATTGGATGCCGGAAGAATACGAAGTAATCTTGATGGTAGGCGAACAAGAATTTGCAAGAGTAAACGTAAAATACGAACAAAACTACACCTTGCCCACGCCTGAAATGGTCGGCGGTAGCGCATTCAACGGCTGGAACGGTGAAGCAGACGGTAGCGGTACTCCGTTTACCGATGCAGACGGTAAGAGCAAAGGCGTATGGTTGGATGCAGAAGGCAGAACGTTGTATGCAACGTGGGCGGAAGCTTTAACGGCTACGAAATTAGAAAATAGAGACGCTTATTCGATTTCGATGGCTCCCGGTTTGAAAAACTTAACGGAAGTCACCATTCCTGCTACTTGGAAAGTCGGCGACGTAGAATATCCCGTCGTTGAAATCGCAGGGGAAGCGTTCTATAACTGCAAGAACTTAGAAACGATCAATCTCCCCGACACGATCGAAAATATTTTCATCGGTGAAGGCGGGGTGAATGCGGCAGGTTCGTCCTTCTTCGGTTGTAATAACTTGAAAAATATCAACGTATATGAAACCGAAGGCACGCATCCCGTATATTTCAAATCCGTTGACGGCGTATTGTTGCGTGTTGCGCAGCCGAATATGGAAATGGAAAACGGCACGGAACTTTATTACTTCCCTGCTGGTAGAACGGGCGCGTACGAAATCCCCGAAGGTGTTGAATTTATCCCGCAAAGAGTATTCCAAAACGCGAAAATCACGGATGTAGTCGTTCCTACGAGTGTTTCTATGATTGGTAAGCAAGCGTTTGAAAAGAGTAGTGTAAGCTCGGTTGTATTCACGGCGACGGAAGACGGCGAATATGCAAACGACCTTGTTTTAGATGCAAGCGTATTTGCATATTGCTATTCGTTAACGACGGTAGACTTCCCTGCAAGATTAACGGAAACCGACTTTGGCGGATTGACGATCTTCGATAATTGTACGGCGTTACGTGAAATTAACGTCGTAGGCAACGACGGCGTTTATTCGTCGAGAGATGGTATGATTTGCGATTCTACGGGTCGTCAGCTTATTTACTGCCCCGTAGGTAGAACGGGTGAAGTAAGAACGCCCGTTACGATTACTGGTATTGCTGATCGTGCGTTTATGGGCTGTAAGAAGATCACCAAAGTATCTATTCGCGCGAACGTAGCCGAAATAGGCGAAGAAGCGTTTATGAACTGTACGGGTATTACGACCATCAATTTTGAAGGTTCGTCCGAATCCGGCAATTTAGAAATCGCTGAAAAAGCTTTCTACGGCTGTACTTCGTTGCGTGGTTTGGTGCTTCCTGCAAACCTGATCAAGATCGCAGCAAAAGCGTTCGGTAACACGGTAATGAATAACAGCGTTATCTTAAACGGCGGTGCAAATATCGAATATTCCAACGACGTGTTTGTAAACGACGACGGCGTTGGTAAAATCCAACACATCACCATCGGCGCAAATATGGGCTCGTTCCAAATCAAAGGCGTATTCAACGGCTGTCCGATTGAAAGCGTAACGGTAGAAAACGGCAACCAAAACTATTTTGCGGACGAAAACGGCGTATTGTATAACGCGGCGAAAACCGAACTTTTGTATTATCCCAAGAAGGATATCCAAAACTATACGATTCCCGAAACGGTAACCACGATTGCATCGGGCGTATTTGAAGGTATTACCTATTTTGAAACGATTACCATCGGCAAAAACGTAACGACGATCGGTAGCAACGCGTTCAAAAATATGTCGAGATTAACGACCGTCAATTTCGAGCCGGGTAGAACTGCGCCTTTGACGATCGGCGACAACGCGTTTGAAAACTGTGCCGTTTTGACGACGATTGCGCTTCCTGAAACGCTCACTTCGCTCGGCGCGTACGCATTCAAAGACTGCGTACAACTCACTTCGCTCACCTTGCCTTCCACGTTGGTAAAATTAGGTAACGAAACGGAAACGGGCGTATTCGACGGCTGTACCAGACTTGCATCCATCGGGGTAGCGGCGGCTGGTAACGATTACTTTGAATCGAGAAACGGTATTATTTACGGCAAGACCGAAGGCAATCCGACGACGTTGGAATTTGTTCCCGCAAGCTATACGGGGGCAATCGAAATTCCTTCGACGGTACATACCATTCCCGAAAATGCGTTCTACGGTATGCAAGGCATTACGACCATTACTTGGGAAAATAACCAAGCGACCAGCGAATTGAGAATAGGCGACGCGGCGTTTGCGCATACGCTGTTGACCGAAGTTCGTCTTCCGAGCGGTCTTACGGTAATTCCCACGAGCGCGTTTGAAGAAAGTAGCGTAACCAAAATTTACGTGCCGAATACGGTAAATCTCATTCAATTAAAGGCGTTCCATAAGGCAACGGGCTTGGTGGATTTGACGTTTGAAGATGGAAATAACAGCAACACGCTCGTATTAGAAGACGGTGGTTGGAAATCGTTTAACAAGGCGGCTGCTGAAGGTATTTTGACGGACGCACCTTTGACGACGAGCGGTTTGAAACTTCCCAACCGTGTCAAGATGATTCCTGATTTCTATTTTGAGAAATCCGTCTTTACCAAAGTGCATATTCCCGAATCCGTGGCTCGAATCGGTATCGCGGCTTTCGCGAATTGTACGGCGTTGACGGAGCTCAAATTTGCGGAAGCTTCCGCTACGAGAGCGAGCTTGACGCTTGGTTGGTCTGCGTTTAGTGGATGTACGGCTCTTGAAAGCTTGAAAGTTCCTTCTTCCATCACGAAGTATGAAGGAACGCACGGTACTGCTGTTACGGTAGGAACGGGCGGTGTGTATATCCACGGTGCGTTCAGAGGCTTGACCAAATTGAATAATTTGTCGTTTGAAGACGGACTTACCACGCTTGGCTCGGGTATGTTCTACGGCAGCGGTGCGACGACGATTGCAAACGTAGTTCTTCCCAGCTCGCTTACGACGATCGGCGAATCTGCGTTTGCGACGGCAAAACTTAATAACGGTATTACGCTGAATGGCAATTTGACGACGATCGGCAACAACGCGTTCTATAACGTTACGACCTTAACGAGCATTGCTTTGTCTGAAAAGGTGGAAACGATCGGCGCGTATGCCTTTAGCGGATGCAGCGGTCTTACTTCCGTAGACTTCTCGGCAAATAAAAAATTGTCCGCAATCGGAAATTACGCGTTTGCAAGCTGTAAATTGACTTCGGTTAATTTGCCCGATAATACGGCAAACGGCGTGGAAGCTTTAACGTTTGGAGTGAATATCTTTAATAACGTAACCACTTTAACGAGCGCGAACATTCCCGACACCGTAACTTCGCTCAATAACGCTTTTGTTGGTTGCACGAACGTACAGATTACGTATAGCAAATTGAACGGTACGGACAACGGGCAAGGCTTCGTATTAGCGCCCTTGGCGAATAATAAGTTTAGATTGGTTGGGTATACGGGTACGCAAACGGAAGTGACCATTCCCGATAACGTAGAAATGATCGGTGAAAGCGCGTTCGCTGGAACGTCGGTTACGAAAGTCACCATTCCTGCGTCCGTTAAGGTTGTTGAATCGTATGCGTTTAACAACGTTGCAACGTTGACTACGGTCGTTGGCGGTGAAGGCTTAACGAACGTAGAAGCGTATGCGTTTGCGCAATCGGGGATTACGGCAATTTCGTTGCCCGCGCTTACGTCGCTTGGCAATAACGCGTTCTACAGATGTACCGCGTTGGAAACGGTAACGTTGAACAATAACGAAGCGTTCAAGGTTATCAACGCTTCTACGTTTGAAGGCTGTACCAAACTTAACGGTATCGTGCTTCCTGCATACTTGGAAACGTTAGGCGTTAAAGCGTTTAGCGGTTGTACTTCGTTGACGAGTATTACGTTGCCTGAAAAGCTTACGAATTCGGATGCGACGACGGCGGCTGGTCAATGGTTTAGCGGTTGTACGGCGTTGGCTTCGGTCACCATCAATTCGACGAATTTGAACGTATTGCCGTACTATGCTTTCAAAGATTGTAGTGCTTTGGAGTCCATTGTTCTTCCCAAAGGTATTACGACGATTGCAGGATCCTTTGTTAATACAAAGGGCAAGGGTTTGAAAACGATTGTGTTCCCTGAAACGTTGACGACGATAATGGAAGTTGCCTTTGGTTCACCTTTCTCTGGAACCCAAATAGAAACGTTGGACTTCTCTAATACGCAATTAACGACGATTATAGGTGCTTATGCGGGCAGTGAAATGACGTTTGCTTCTTTGACGACGCTTAAAACGATTATTTTCCCTGAAACCATTACGACGTTGCCGAAACAATGTTTGGATTCTACTTCCAACCTTGAAACGTTTATTGCTCCGGGTATCGTTTCGATGAATTTTGGTTTGGGTAGTAAGACGAAGCTTACGAAAGTAGAGCTTTCGCCCGAGCTTGTTTCCATCGGGGATAGAGCATTTAGCGGTTGTTCGTCCTTGGCAAACTTTGATTTTCCTGAAACCTTGAAATCCATCGGCGCAAGTGCCTTCTACGGTACGGGATTAACGTCTTTGGAACTTGGTCCGAACGTGGAAACGGTTGGTGCATTTGCGTTTGAAAATTCTGCTTTGACCGAAGTAACCATTCCCGCGTCGCTTGACGCGATCGGCGACGGTGCATTCGCGTCCTGCTCGAATTTGACGAGATTTAACGTTTCAAGCTCGAATACGAGATACCTTGTAGGCAACTACGGCGAATTGCGCGACGCGACGGGTAAGATCGTTTGCGTACTTACTTCGACGGAAGGTACGGGCGGCACGTTTACGGTTGGAGAAAACGATACGATTGGCAGTTATGCGTTTGCAGGCTGTGAAAACATTCGTGAGATTATTCTTCCCGACAATATGACGGCAATCCCTTACGGCGCGTTTGCGAACAGTTACATCGAAACGATGACCGTTCCTGAAAACGTAACGGAAATCGGCGAAGAAGCATTCGCAGCTTGTCAACGCTTAAAGACGATTACCTTGCCGAGCGGAATTAAGAAGATTGGTGGTTATGCGTTCTATTATTGTACCGCGTTGCAATCGTTTGCTTTACCTGCTTCGGTAACGGAAATTGGTGAGTATGCGTTCAATTACGCAAAGGGTTTGACGGACGTTACCATTTCCACGAACGTAACGAGTATCGGTACATACGCATTTGCTTATTCATCCATTCAAACGCTTACGATCGCGGATAACCGTGTAAGCGATTTGACAGTTGGTCAATCCGCGTTTGCTTACTGTAAATCCTTAACAACGGTTACGATGGGTAATAGAGTTCCTACTATCGCTTATGGTATGTTTGATAATTGTAGTGCTTTGAGCTCTGTTAAGCTTTCTTCGTCGGCTACTTCGATTGCAAAATACGCGTTTAGAAAATGCTCGGCGTTGACGTATCTTGAAATACCTTATAGTGTAACTTCTATTGTTAAAGATGCGTTTAATGGTTGGGCGAGCAAACAAACGATTTGTTTGATTGGTCGTACTTCTGCGCCGACTGGTTTCAAGTCTGGATGGAAAGCAAGTGCAACTGTAACTTATAAAACAAATTAAAAGGTTACATCATTGTAAAAACTAAAAAACACTCTCTTATCGGAAACGGTAAGAGAGTTGTTTTTATGAAATAAAAAAATTTCTTATTTTTGTATATATTTATAGCTTTACATTTGTCGAATTATATGGTATAATATCCAAGTGCGTATTATGGATTTTAATCAAGTAGACGTGTAAAATCAAAAAAAGGAATAATAAATCGTGTCAAGTAAGTTGTTCAAAAAGTATTATAACCGATTAAAAACCGAAGGCATTATCAAAGCCTTGCTGTGTGGTTTGACGATCGGCTTTTCGGCGTTGGCTGTGTCCGCGACGCTGTTTTGGTTTATGGGTTGGAAAGAGTTTTGGGTTTCCTTGCTTATATGGGCGGGCGTTTCCGCTTTCGCGACCTTCGCTTTCTATAAATTCAAATTTCAACCGACGACGAAAGCAATCGCACGGCGCGTGGACGAGCTTGGTTTGGAAGAAAGAATGATAACGATGATGGAACTCGAAGGCGACACGTCGTATATTGCGATGCGCCAACGGGAAGACGCGTTAAACGCGCTCAAATCCGTGCAGGCAACCTTGATTAAGCTTGCGATTTCTTTGCCCGTAATCATCGGCGTTTCTATCTCCGCTTTTGCGGGCGTTGGTATGACGACCGTAAGCGCGCTTACGGCTTCGGGTGTGGTGCGTTCGGGGTTGGAACTCATTGAAGACGCGCAAGGGGTCGAGCTTATTCCAAGCTATGAAATTACGTATGCCATTCAAGAAGGGGAAGGAACGCTTCAAGGCGTGCTTAAACAAAAGGTGGAAAAGGGTGCTGACGCAACGGCGGTTATTGCCGTACCCGCCGACGAATGGGTGTTTATCGGTTGGTCGGACGAATTGCAAAATCCGTACAGAAAAGACGTGAACGTGCAATCTAATATGACGATTTACGCCGTATTTTTGCCGATGGATGAAGTTTTAGACGGCGAAGACGACGTGGAAAAAGACGAAATTTCACAAGATTTTATTCAAGATGCGGAAAGAATAGAAATAGAAGTCGAGAAAGATCCGCCCCCGCTCAAATATGAAGAAATCAATCAAGTTATCGACGGTTTTACGTATTACGGCGACGTTTACTTGGAAGCGGCGGAAGAAGCAAGAAACGAGCTTATAGACGGCGAATATTCGGACGATCAAAAAGATATGGTCGGCGGTTATTTGAACGGTATTGAAGTTACTGTTGAAGAAGAAAAAAAATAATTAAAAATTTTAAGTGGAAGGATATTTATTATGGTGAACGAAAAAGACATTGAACAATTTGGTAAACAATGCGAAGAAATTTTCGCGCAGGTATCTCGTGACGTTATCGGTCAAAAGGAAGTTGTTGAAGGCACGATTATTGCAATGATCGCTGGCGGTAACGTTTTGTTGGAAGGTGTGCCGGGGGTTGGTAAAACCCGTTTGGTAAGAACGCTTGGTCGAGTTTTCGATCTTCCGTTCTCCCGTATTCAGTTCACGCCCGACTTGATGCCCGCCGACGTTACGGGTACGAATATTATCGTGAAAGACGAAAACGGAAATTCGTCCTTTGATTTCCAACCCGGTCCGATTTTCAGCAATATCATTCTTGCCGACGAAATTAACCGTGCTACGCCGAAAACGCAATCCGCTTTGCTGGAAGCAATGCAAGAGCATACCGTAACGGTTATGGGTGTTTCGAGAAAATTAGAAGAACCGTTCTTCGTACTTGCTACGCAAAACCCGATCGAACAAGACGGTACGTATCCTTTGCCCGAAGCGCAAATGGACCGTTTTATGTTCAAACTTATCGTTCCGAATCCTTCTTTGGACGAGCTTATGGATATCGTTTCGATGACACAAAAAACGATGGCGGAAGTTGCCGATTCCGTATGTACGGGCAAACAACTGCTTGAAATGCGTAGAACGGCAAATCAAATTCCCGTTGCGGAAGACGTTTTGCGCTACGCTATGACGTTGACTTCGGCGACGCATCCCGACAGCGAATGTGCTTCCGAAGCAGCGAAAAAATACGTTCGTGTCGGTGCCAGCCCCCGTGCGGGTCAGGCTATGATTTCGGCTGCGAAAGTTAAAGCGCTCATTAAAGGCAGATTTAACGTTTCGTATTCGGATATCAACGAATTGGCTTGTCCTATTCTTCGTCACCGTATGAAGTTGAACTTTGAAGCGATTGCAGAACGCGTATCTGCGGACGAAATCGTGAAGATGATCGTAGAAGAAGTGAGCAAAAAGCATAAAGCAAAGAACTAACGAACGGCGTGGAGCATAAGAATGAAGGTTTCTTACTTAAACGACCAGTTTTTCAGTCGCTTGGAAACGTTGGCGTTAAACTTAAAATCCGATCTTGCGGGTTATTTCGGCGGTAAACACCTTGTCAGCACTTACGGACAAACGGTGGAATTTGCCGATTACAGAGAATATCAGCTCGGTGACGACATTCGGCGTATCGACTGGAATTTGTTTAGCCGCTTTGAAAAATATTTCCTTAAATTGTTCACCGACGAACGCCAAATGCAAGTGCAAATCTTTTTGGACTGTTCCGCTTCGATGGGTAAGGATAACGAACAAAAATCTGCTTATGCTATCGCGACTGCGGCGGCAATGGGCTTTTTAGCCGTGCATAATATGGATAAACTTTCCTTGCATATTATGCGTGAAAAGAAAGCGATCAATCCTTTTGGTACGGTGGTTGGTAAGAACTCGTTTTTTAGAGTGATCAATCAATTAGAAAACGAAAGTTTTGATATGGACGCGGATTTGGAAGCTTGCGTTTTGAGCTGTCCTGATACGAGCTCGAATAACGGCTTAACGGTTATTATTTCCGATTTCTTAACGGAAAGTAATTGGAAAAAAGCCGTAGATTATTTATGCTACAAAAAAAGACAGGTTTTGCTCGTGCAAATTTTATTGCCCGAAGAAGACGATCCTTCCTATATGGGACACGTAAGCTTGATGGATTCTGAAGCGGTGGACGTTTCCGATTCCAAAAATATGAAAATAAAGATTACGCAGGGTATGTTAGCCGCGTATGCGGAAGCACTTCGGGATTATAAACAAGAGATAAAGACTTTTTGTTCAAAACGCGGTGTTGATTTTATTTCTATACGCACCGACATGCCGATTGAAAAAGTATTATTTAGTGAATTGTTAAAAGTAGGTATTATGGAATGACGTTATTGACTCCTTGGGGGCTGTTAGGCTTATTGGGCATCGTCGCATTGATTATTATATACATAATAAAGCCCAACTATCAGCAAAAATTCATAACCTCAACTTTTGTTTGGAAGTTGAGCCTTAAATATAGAAAAAAGAAAATTCCCATCAGTAAGTTGCGGAATCTTCTTCTCATACTTTGTCAGGTTTTAATTTTGACGTCGTGTGCTTTTATTTTGGCGCAACCGAATAAAATTCTTAGAGAAGATATAAAAGAACCGGAAGTTATCGCCATTATCGATTCTTCCGCGAGTATGCGTGCGGTAACGAACGACGAAACTCGTTTTGAACGTGCGGTTTATAAAGTGCAAGAATTGGCAAAGGGCATTTTTGAAGACGAAGGCATCGTTTCCGTTATTATTGCAAACGAAGAGCCGTCCTATTTACAACAACGCGTTAATGCGTTAGACGTTAATACGTTTAACGCACAGTTGACTGGTTTAGTAAAAGACAAGATAGATTGCTCGTATGCGACGGCGGATATTGACGGGGCAATTTCGCTTTGCGAAGAAGTATTGCTTGAAAATCCCAAAGCGAAAATTTATCTTTATACGGATACGAATTATTCGTACGTGCCCGAACAAATAACTCTTGTAAACGTAAGCCAAGCTACCGAATGGAATGCGGCGATTTTGGACGCAAAATCTGTGTTTGAAGATCCCTACTATGCGTTTTTGGTGGACGTTGCTTGTTATGGCGTAGATACTACTTTGGATGTGCAAATTTCGATTGACGGCGCAAACGCTTTGGATCGTGAAGACGAAGGGGAAGCGTTGAGTTTTTCCACGCCCGTAGATTGCATAGGCGATCAAACGGTGAGAGTGGCTTTCGTTTCTAACCCTTACGACAAGGGAACGGACGAATATACGGAATATAACGACCGAATGGAAGCAAGTTATAGCGTCGTGGTTTGGCTTGAAGAAAAGCGAATATCTTCTTATCGTGCGGTCAACGTTTCCATTCAAGAAAACGATTCCTTGAAACAAGACAACACGTTTGAAATGTACGACGGATTACGAGAAGTGATCAAGATACAGTATGCAAGTAGAAACCCCAACATTTTTTGGCCTGCGGCTTTGTCACAGTTAAGAAAAAGTAACGACGGGAAATGGGATATCAGCGTAACGCAGGTTAAAAAAGACGAAGAACCTGCGTTGCAAGGCTTTGATTTTTATATTTTTGAACATTCGATCCCCGAAGAGTTACCTACCGACGGTGTTTGCTTTTTGGTGAATCCTGATAAAATATCCGTGAAATACGGGGCAAGAGTAGGCGGTATTGAAACCAAAGTCGATTCCATTGAAGCAACGGAAGATCATCCTATTATTAAAAATATTTCCTTGGAAAGAATTAATATCAGTCGTTATACGCAACTCGTTTTGGATTCTTCGTATACGTCGGTTTTCGGGGAAAATCAATACTCTTTGATGGCGGTAAGAAACGAAGAAGATTGCAAAATAGCGATTATGCCGTTTAGTTTGCATTTTTCAGATATAGCGGTTACGGAAATTTTCCCGTTATTGGTGTATAACGTTTTCGACTATTTCTTCCCGCAAACGGTCAAAGCAAATTCATTTGAAGTCAATGAAGTCGTTGAATTGAATGCAAGGGGTACGGAATTAAAGGTAGAAGGCTATAATACCGATCTGGTATTTGATACCTTTCCTGCATATATTACCGTTGATACTCCCGGAACGTATATAATGTCGCAAACCACGTTTGCGGGTAAAGACGTAGTAGAACGAATATTCGTAAAAATTCCCAAAGAAGAATGTAATATAAAGAGAAAGGGCGAAGCTATCGCCGAACCTTATAAACTGGAAGATCAAAGCGATTTCTTGGAAGACTTGTTGCTTTATATAGCGGCAGGTTTGGTTGCGTTGCTGTTTATCGAATGGTGGCTGAAAGGCCGCGATTCGATGTAAGGAAGGAGGAAGAAGATTATGCAAAATATACAACTTCATTTTTCCCATCCTTGGCTGTTATTACTGCTAATTCCCGCTGTATTTTTCACCTTATTTTCTTATTTTAGATTAAATAAGCGTTATAGATGCACGAGAAATCGTATCATATCTATCGTTTTACATATATGCGTAATGTTTTTCTCTATATTCACGCTTGCAGGTTTTGTTATTCGTTACGATATTCCGAATGAAAAAAACGAGCTTATTATACTCGTTGATAAATCAAATTCGGAAGACGAAGAACAAGAAGCGATAGATTCGTACGTCAATTCTGTATTGAAAGAAGGGAAATATCAAGGCTTTAATATGGGTATCGTTACGTTTGGTTTTGACCAAAAGTACGTTTTGCCGTTGACCGATAATTTAGACGGGGCTTTCGACGCCTATCTTGCGGCGGAACTGCCTGACGTAAGCGCAACGAATATTGCGGCGGCTCTTACGTATACGCAAGCTTTGTTTAACAATCTCGACTCGGGTAAAATTTTGCTCGTAACGGACGGAAAAGAAACGGACGAAGAAGCCAAACAAGTAATACTTGGCGTTTCTTCGCAAGGACTTTCCGTAGACGTAGCGTTCGTGCCTTCTAATTACACGGAAGACGATGCGCAGATCGTGGGAATTACGTTGCCCGAATATTACGTTAAAGTAGGGGATGAATGTGAGATTTCCGTAACGATAGAAAGTAAAGGCGAACAAGAATTTTACGTTGCATTGTATGACAACGGAGAAATGGATCCGAAAAAAGTTCAGCAAGTCGCCACGAAAACTGGGGTGCAAACGGTAAGTTTTCGCCACGAATTCCAAGGAGACGGCTTACACGAAATTAGATTTAGAATGGAGCCTGTAAATAAGGACGGGCTTTTACAAAATAACGAATATTGCACCTATCACTATCTTGAAACATTTGATAAAGTATTGATTGTGGAAAGAACGGAAGGCGATTCAGCAACCTTGGTGGAAATGTTGAATGCTGATACGGAAAAATCTTACGATATCACTCCTATTTGTATTTCAGACGAAAATTTACCCAAAGACGTAAACGTGCTTCGGGGATACGATCAAGTTATTTTGAATAATATTTCCAACGCGGTAATGCCTGACGGATTCGATGAAATTCTTTCCGAGTACGTAAATGATTTCGGGGGCGGTTTATTTACCGTCGGCGGTAAAAGCGACGATAATGCCGCAAACGCTTATACACCGAGCGATATGTATGGAACTGTTTATCAGGAAATGTTGCCTGTACAAGCAATCAATTATACGCCACCCGTTGGCGTTATGATTATCATTGACCGTTCGGGTTCAATGGAAGAAGATCACGACGATAAAGGTAATTCTTATTTTGAAGGTGCAAAAGCCGGTGCAATCGCTTGTTTAGACGAGCTGACTGAAAGAGATTATATCGGAGTAATGATGGCGGATGAAGAAGTTGAAGTAATCCTTCAATTAACGTCAAGAACCCAAGAAAGAAAAATTAAAGACTCTATTTCAAGCGTGGAAAAAGGGAACTTGGGTAAAGGGTTAATTTTATCGTCTGCTTTGAAAATCGCAGCGGCTGAATTGAACGTTTATCAAGATAAAGTTGCCAAGCGTCATATTATTTTCGTTACCGACGGTAATCCAAGTGAAAAAGCGGAACAATATCAAACTGAAATTAAGAAGCTTGCAGATACGGGTATAACGTTATCCGTTATTGCGATAACATTAAAACACGATGATGGTGATATGCAAGCCGCTGCGGTAATGGGTAACGGTAAATACTATCCTACGAGTAGCGTAAAAGAGCTTATTGGTGCGATGAAAACGGATTTGGGTATGCCGAGTATTAAAGACGTAAACGACGAAGTCTTTAATCCTAAGATTTATGATATGACGTCTTCGCTTGTAAGCGATTTGGAAAAAGGCACGGGGGTAAATAGCGATCGTTTGACAGTAGAACTCGGTGGTTTTTTCGGGTCAAAAATTAAGCCGGAAGCCAATTTGATTTTGACGGGTAATTATAACGTTCCGCTTTACGCGCAATGGAAGTACGGAAAAGGTACGGTTGGTAGCTTTATGTGCGACCTGCAAAAATCCGAATGGTCCAAATCCTTCGTTGAAAACGAAAACGGTAAAAAACTTATTCAAAATATAGTTGATTATTTGATGCCCACGGAGAATATCCGTCCAAAATCTATCAATATCACCTTAAAAGAAGATAATTATACGAACACGTTGAGTGTTTTGACAGACTTAAAGCAAGGCGAAAAGATCGTTGGTGAAATCGTAAGAACGACGGAAGCGGGAGACGTAGTTGTTCCGCTTGATAAAGTAACCGACGTAAATGCGGCCCCTGCTTTGTCCGCGTGTTATGTAACGATGCCGTTTTCTACGGAAAATAACTATACCAGATGTGGGTTTATTGTAAAAGAAAGCGGTGTTTATAGAATCGTTTTAAGAAAGATTGACGATAGCGGTAAAGTATTGTGCGAAGAAACGTTTTATAAATCGTTTTCCTATTCGGAAGAGTACGATTCGATTACCGAAGAAACGCAAGAAGACGTACGAGCAAGACTTGTTAATCTTGCGGACCAGGGAAAGGGTAAGTTGTTAGAAGATTTGGAAGACCCGTATTCAATTTTCATTGAATTTGAAAAAGTAATCGAGCAAATGTATGATCCCAGAACGTTGTTTATGATTCTTGCGATTATATTATTCCTTGCGGACGTTGCTATACGTAAATTCAAATTTAAGTGGTTGCACGAGATTATTCGTGATAGAAAAAAACGACCGCCGTTGAAATAAGACAAACGCATTTTTTATGACTTTTTAGAAAAATGCGTAAGGGATTCCCAATTTAAGGAGAATGTTATGAAAAAGCTCAAACTTTTCGTTATATTAAGCTTAATAATCGGCGTTTTATTTGCGTTGTGCGGGTGTAATAAAGAAAAACTCGCCACTCCGACGAACGTTAAGGTAGACGTTGAAGATCAATTAACATGGTCGGAAGTCGAAAACGCCCGTAATTATTTGGTATTGATAGTAGACGAAAACGGAGAAGGAAAAGAATTAGCGCCTAAAAAGCCAAAGGCTTCGCTTTTTGATTTGGCGGAAGGTGATTACGAAATTAAAGTAAAAGCCGTCGGGGGCGATATGGGAATTGCTGATTCCGATTGGACGGAAAGCTTCAATTTCCATAAGAATTATGAAACGGGATGCGTGTATACCTTAATTAACAATAATACGGAATATGCGATTACCAAATATGGAAAATCATCGGGAACGATTTATATTCAAGACGAATATCGCGGTAAGCCCGTTACGGAAATTGCGGATAAAGCGTTTAAGGGATATTCAAAGATCGAACACGTATACGTTGGGAAAAACGTAAAAAGAATAGGTGACGCCGCTTTCCAAAGCTGTAAAAATTTGAAAACGGTTACCCTTCCCGATACTCTGACGTCTATCGGGGAAGCTGCCTTTCAATCCTGTGCGCTTTTAGAACAAGTCAATATCCCAAAAGGCGTAACTGAAATCAAAAATTATACGTTTGCTTATTGTCGGCAGTTGAAAGAAATTATTTTACACGAAGAAATTACTAAATTGGGTGAATTTGCATTTTCCGATTGCTCGTCCTTTACTTCGTTCGTGATCCCCGATTCCGTAGAATCGATGGGCATTTCGACTTTTACGGGTAATTCGGCTTTGAAAGAAGTAACTATCAGCAAAAACTTAAAAGCAATCGAAAAAGAAACGTTTTATTTTTGTAGTAGTTTGGAAAAGGTTAATTTTTCAAATGAAAGCACGTTGGTTTCCATCGGTAAGAATGCGTTTAGAGACTGTAAAGCGTTAAAAAGTATATCTATCCCCGAAGGCGTGGAAACGATTGGCGACGGAGCGTTTTATATGTTGCCTACTACGGTAAACGATGAATCGGGAAATGAAGAAACAATATATCCGTCGGTTCTTGAAACTATTATCATTCCGTCTACAGTAAAAACGGTGGGGACGGACGCGTTTACGGGTACGAAATTTTATCAAGATAGCCTTTTGCAATCTAATTATGTTTATATTAACGATTGGTTGGTTGGGTGTTCAAAAGAAGTTCGCGATAATTTAACCGTTTTAGATGATTCCGTTTTGCCTGCTGATCTTGTTGGTATTGCTGAAATGGTTTTTGCGGGGGCTAAATTGTTACAAGAAATTGATCTACCTGCTTCCGTAAAATATTTAGGAGATTATGCGTTTTCACTTGCAGTAAAATTGGAAACAATCAAACTTCCTGGGGTTGTAGATATAGGTGCTTACGCCTTTCAAGGATGCGACAATCTCGATGACGTTACGTTGGGGAATAACTTGGATGTGATTAGAAAAGGTGCTTTTTTTGATTGTCTAGGTGTGAACGCTGATGGCTTAAAGCTTAAAAACGTTACGTCGATTGCTGAAAGTGCATTTTTGGGAACGTTGCACGTTCCAAATCCTGATAAGGAAACTCCTGGTAATTTGCTCAAGACGGAAGTGTTGTATTCAGGGAATGCAACCAACGGATTGTGGGTTGTGGGATTTATCGGTAAACCGTCAATAGTCGAATTAAAGAAAAATACGGTGGGGATTGCTGATTATGCGTTTAAGGAATGTGGTTCTTTAACGTCTATTACAGGATTATCTACGGTTAAATATATCGGTAAAGGTGCTTTTTACAAATGTTCTAACCTTTCGCAAGTATATCTTGGAAGCGGTGTCGAAGTTATAGAAGATTATGCCTTTTATGGTTGTGCTAACTTATATTCTATTGATATTCGTCAAAACGTAACCAAGATCGGGCGTTCGGCTTTTTATGGTTGCAGACAATTAGGCGAAATTAACCTTTCGTTGGCAAAAGTAACGTCCATAGGTGATTATGCTTTTTACAACTGTATAAGCCTTCAACAGGCAAGGCTCGGGAATAAATTGACGGAACTTGGAAAATACGCGTTTTTCAAATGTGAGTCTTTGGAATCGGTTATTCTTCCCGATACCCTGACGAGCATTAGCGACCGTGCGTTTTATAAATGTAAAGCGTTATCGTCCGTAACGCTTGGGGATAGTATTGAAACGATTGGCGAATATGCCTTTACAGGTTGTGTTGCTTTGAAACGTATCAAATTCCCGACTGCCTTAAAAATGATTAAGAAACAAGCGTTTTTCGCTTGCGAAGAATTAAGCTATATAACCTTTAACGAAAATTTGGAAACGATTGGCGAATATGCTTTTTACGGCAACGTAAAAATTCGGTTTTTAGAATTACCTAACGGACTTAAAACCATAGAAAAATACGCCTTTAAGGATTGCGAGCAAATCATATCGGTTATTTTACCGAGTGGTTTAGAAGAAGTGGGAATGCACGCATTCTTTGATTGTAAAGCCGCAACTTTCTATATTGAAGATTCTATGCTTGGTGAAGGTTGGGATCGCTATTGGAATTCTTCATATCAAGGCGTCGTTTTGGGATGTACCTTGTCGGACGATAAAACGTACGTGGTGTCCGTAACCATTGATGATAAGACTTTACAAAACGCGCAAACGGCAACATTTTACGTGCCGCAACGCGACGGATTTGTTTTTGAAGGTTGGGCACTGAGCGCAAACAGCGAAGTAGCATACACGATGAAACAAATGTTGGACGTGCCAAAAGGGACGACCATATACGCGGTATGGAGCGATTCACTCGAATAAATAACAATACCTTGAACAAATTTTATAAAAGAATTTTATAAAGGGGAAATTCGTTTGACAAGAGTGTGTCAAAAGTTATATAATATATATTTGGAAGACTTCATAAAAAGGATATAAAAGATGAAAAAGTATAAGAAAGTTTTGTTGACGCTGGGCTTAATCGCAGGATTGAGCATTGCGTCCGCATTTGTGGTTTCGTGCGATAACGATTCTAAACAAATTGCCGTAACTTTTGAAGAAAACGGCGGTGCGGAAATTGAAGACGTAAACGTAGAAAACGGACAGGAATACGTTTTACCCGTACCGACGAGAGACGGATACCGTTTTGACGGTTGGTACGCAAACGGCGATTTTTCGGGCGAAGCGGTAACTTCGGTTATTGCGTCGAGCGACGTTACGTATTATGCAAAATGGATGCAGGTATTCGCCGTTAATTTAGATTTGAACGGCGGTGAGTTAAGCACGACGAAGTTGTTTCTTGCGCAAGGCGAAAACGTTTATGAAGCGGTCAAAAATTTACAACCCAAAAAGGCGGGCTTGACTTTTGGTGCGTGGTTTAACGGAAACTACGAACTTTCGTCGACTGCGACGATGAAGTCGAGCGAATTGAACTTGAAAGCGCAATATAAAGTTGCTTATACCGTCGAACTTCGTTTGGAAAATTTGGCTGGGACTGGATACGACACGACAACCCAAACGGGTAGTGATTACGTTGGAAAAACTTTCACGTCTACGCAAAAAGTAACGGGTTTCACGGAAACGACGGAAGATAAAAGTTCTTTAACGAAAGTTTTATCGGAAACGGCAGCTGAAAACGTATTCGTTCATACTTTTGATAGAAATACCTATACGGTAATGTTTTCACCGAATTGCCCTGGGGATCAACATCTTGATACGATTTTTGTAGATGCGAAATTTGAAGAAGAAATTGACGTGCCTACCGATCCTACGGAATATCAAATTGACGGATACTGCTTGCTTGGTTGGACGACTAATCCAAATTCCACAAAAGTAGAATATCCCGTTGACTTTTCCGTTCGTAACAACGACGATAATTCAGATATTACGAAGAAATACGTAGTGTCGGATAGAAATTATTTGTACGGCGTATGGCAACAAGCATATACCGATATGTTTGGTGGGGACGACTATATCTATCTTCTTGAAAGTGAAGACGGGGACGACGTCGTTTATCTTTGTCGTGCAAACGTATATTTCAAGGGCGTTTACAATGCTGAAAGCAATTTGTTTTACTTTGACGGTAATGATTTAATTTCGGGTAAGTTGTACGATAACGGTAAATTCGTTTATTCGGACGAAAATCGTGCTAAGAACTATACGCTTTATGAAACGGATAAAGGTATCAAAGTTACGGAAAAAATTAGCTTTAATAACTATAACCAAATTGACTATTTAGTTTTTGAAGAAAGTACCGATTCCGTAAATGAAACTGGACCTATAAAAGATAAGTCCGTAGGTATTTATGAAGTTGCGGCAAACGGCGATTACGTAGCAACGTTTACTTCGGGTAGTTTGGCTGGGCAGACGATGAATTTCATTCTTTCTATGATCCCCAACGAACAAAACATTGAAACGCCCGTTTTCCAAGTTCGGAATGAAGCGGAATATCAAATCGGTCGAATCATTCTTGGCGGTATCAGAAGAGATAAACCGAGCAGTCCCGACGCCGTATACGTAATCGGCGGTATTACGTATATGTATTTTGAACTCGACGGGTTTGGTACGGCGAAGTTCGTTTCCGATGGAAAAACGACCACTTATAAATATTCGACGGATGAAAACAATCCCAAAATTCTTTACTTGAAAGATATTAACGATAAATTGATTGAAACAATTTATTTGATGGATCTTCCCGGGTTTGAAGAACAAGGGTATATGGTTTATGAAGAAGAAATGAACGATACGTTCGATTTGGGCTCGGGCGACACATTGACGCTTGATGGATTGTGCTATGCTGAATATAAGAAAGGCAATAGAACGATCAAGTCCTATTATAGACAGGGAACGAGTCCGATGGGCGGCAAAATCATTTCGATTATCGATCCCGAAGAATATAAAGAATATAAATTCTTATTAAATGAAGTAGAAGACGAAGAAGCAGAAAAAGCTTATACGGCGAAGACTATTTTAAGTACGTATGCGGAATATTATTATAAAGATGCAGACGGCCTTTATTATGCGCCGATGCTCGTTATTGACGAAACCGTAGCGGGTAAAGCGAGCCTTTATGGCTATACGGCGGATAAAACTTTCCAAAAAGTTTCGGAAGGCACTTATACGCTTTTAGAAACGGGCGAATACAAAGGCTTATATGAATATCGTAGAGTTGGCGACGTGTTAGACGCTCCCGACGTATATCTTGAACCGATAAATCTTTTGAATATCGAATGGTTTATCTTTGCGCTTGATACGGAAACGGAAGGCTACAGTATTAACTATTGGTATGCGTCTAATGCCGATGACGAAGGCTATTTTGTAAATTATCGCAATGCGGATATTACGTCCGACGCAACGTTAAAAACCGTAGGCGGTTTTGCGTTCTATCAAGCGGGAGCTGATGTACCATCCATTATCGGCTCTTATAGTATGAACGGAACACTTATGGAGCTTGTTGCAAATGAAAAGACTTACTACTTCACTTTGGACGAGAAAAATCCTGACGACCGTAAGTTCTACGCTTTACAATATGCTCCTTATAAAGCGTATTTGAAAGATAAAGACGGTAAGTATAGCACGAGCGAATATCTTTCTTACGACGGACTTGGCAACGTTGCCTACGTGAAAGACGGAAGGGAGATTGCGGGCTCGGTTGGAAAGGCACAAGTTAACAATCTTGATAAATTAACGCACTATTTCCAAGACCAAGTTTATCAATTTACGTCAACGGAAAAACAGTTTGAATATATTGAAGGAAAAGACGGTGCGAGATCTTATTTTGCTCCTTGGATAGGAACTCCCGACGAAGAAGGGGAAAATACCCCGAAATATATCTATGAAACAGAAGCAGGTGCGTTTACGATTGACGGTTATTGTAAAGCGGAATTCAAGGGTAACGAAGGCTTCTACTACGAAATTGAAGATGGCAACGTCGTCGTTTTGAACGTTAGCGGTAGAACGTACTATTTCGATAGAAAAATCGTTGATAATGAAATCACCTTCACGCTTCGCGGCGAAGAATACGGTGAATACGCTATTCTTGTTAATCAATACTCTAACGGTTTGTTTGTAGAATTGAACGGCTACGGCAAACTTTCCGTGTTTACGTTAAAAGAAGATGCTGGTGAATATAAACGTAATTATATTTCCAATGACGGATTCTATGAAATCAGCGATGAAGTTTATACGCTTGTTTACGGTACGGGTTCGCAAGCCGAAGCAATTGTTTGTATTTTAGGCGGCTCTGATTATGCGGCGGCAGACGGTAAAAATTATGTCACGTTTAGCAAACGTAGCGAAAACAACGAAGACTTTGAAGAAAATCAAACGAAAATCCTTGTTTCTACGAAGGATTGGTCGGTATTGATTCTTGATGAATTCGGTCGTGCCATTAGAGCAGATAAGAATGGCAAAAAACAAGAAGGTAAATATACTTTCGTAACTGCATACGAGAAAGAAGGGGCAGACGATAACGACAACGGCGTTTTCAATGAAGACGGGTTATTGTATTTTGTCGGTAAAGACGGATCTGGCTGTATTTATAATTACAATTTACAAAGCCAAGAAGCTTCTCCCGTTGAATTGATGGATAGAAGCTATTATACGGAAAATTTTGAGTCGTTGTATTTCTCGGCAGACGGATTTGCAATCTTTAACGGAAACGAAGACGAGCTTTGCTTCTATATTTATCAAGAAGTGGAGATTGATGAAGATAATTCCGATCCTGATTTTGAAACAGATCCCGATTACGACGACGATGATGAAAACGACCGTGACGACGATTACGTAATTCTTTATTATCCCGCAAAATTAGGCGAAGATAAAAACGAATACGGATTTGCAAGTCGTAACTTCGGTAGATTGGGTGCAGAAAAAGAATACGAAGATAAAACGTATTATAGCGGTGACGGTGATATTACCTTTACGCGTTTGGATGAAACGAGTTTGTATCCCTTACTTAGTACGGATATTAAATATATGTTGTCCGATCTTAAGTTCACGCCTCCCGGTAGTGCTGAATTTGAAGATGAAAAAGGTAGCGTCAAATTGATCAAAGACGAAAACGGCGACGTTGAAGAAACTACGGAAACCGCTTACTTTACCCGTGAAGTCGTAGACGGTGTTCCCGTAATGTACGTAACGCTCGGATATTACCATTTTGAAATTACGGCAACCTATTCGGGTAGTAACGTCGGTACGTACGTGGTAAACGGATTGCGTCAAGAGCAAAAGATGAATTCCTATTTCTATATTAACGAATACGTTTATACATATAGAACGGAGGGGGCATCGGCTGCCGAAAATCTAGAAAACAAGTTCGGTACGATTACGGTAAAAATGGAATACGCTTCGGATGGTTCGATTTTGACTTCCATTGCAAACGTATCGTTTGGCGATAGAACGGAATTCTATGACGGCGAAATGCGGATTACGCAAGCTAACGGCGATTTCAGCTTTACCGATGACGGTAATAACGTTGTTGAATTTACGGCAGAGAACGGTAACCCTTATCAATTGTATTTCGGTATATATCGTCATCCGAATACTACGACGTATGGGTATTATATTCATTCGCTCGTAAGATTGCAAGATGTTACGTGTAACGATTATACGCTTACGGTTGGTAGAACGATTGCAACCGAACAGTTGGAAGAAGACGAACCAATTGGTAACGTGTATATGTTGGCGCTTAAAAATGGTAACGATACGATTGCTTGCGACGAATTCTTGAAAGAAGACGGAAAACTTATTTATATTTCTCGTGAAAGAGAAACGGGACAAGACGTTAACGGAAAAGAATACAAATACGTAACGAGCGCCACATATTATACGATTGAACTTGAAGAAGATACGGACTCTTCTAAAGACGATATGGTTCCTGGCTATAAAGCGGCGGTAATCGTGAAAGAAGACGCGCGTGTTCTTTGTGAAAAAGACCCGATTGAAGGTAGTGAAGATTACGGTAAATTTAAGGGTCGTCAACGTTACGTAGAAATGGTAAACGATGAAGTTACCGCAATCTATGCAATGTCGAGAAAATATTATGCAAAGAGCTGTACGAAGGATGCGGAGAGCGAAATTTATACGATAGAAACGACGAACAAAGGTACGACTTATTACGTAGTGGTTATCGGCGAAAATATCGTTATGGATACCGATCTTGAAGATTTGAAGAGAAGAGCGGGTATTCAAGATAATCAATAATAAACAATATACGTGCAAAATTCCATAACTTCATTTAGAAAGTATGGAATTTGCACGGAAACACGGTCTTTACTATATAGAAAATAGGAAAAAGGTTAATGCAATGACGAAATTGAGAAAAATAGCAATCAGATCCGCTGCCGTTTTAGGTGCAGTATGTATGACGTTCAGCGCGTGTACGCAAGATTTATTGTCTGAACAAAAACAAACGGAAACTGGAACGGACGGGCTTGTTAAACAAACGGGCTACTCGCTTGATAATCAGATTGAAAATTATTACGATCCAAACGTGGTTTTTAAGCTTCCTGATACCGTTTCCAAAAACGACGACGTTTCCGTTATCGTTTCTTTGAATTCGGATTCGCTTATGGATACGTATAAAGCGAATGGAACCAAAGATTCTTTGTCGGAATATTTACAATCATACGACGGTAAAATTGCGGCGAAAAAAGCGGCGACCGAGCAAAAGAAATGGATTTCTCGCTTGGATAAAGCAGGAATAAAATATACTTTGGGCGCGCAATACGATACGATCTTAAACGGTTTTGAAGTCATTATTAAAGGAAAAGATTTCCGTGCGTTAGGGGAATTTTTCTCAACGGACGCTACGCTTATTATCGGTGAAACATATATGCCTTCCGTAACCGAAGTCGTAACAAACGACGTTGAAGTTTACGAAACGGGTATATTTGATAGCTCTAATTCGCCTTATCAAGGCGACGGCGTTGTCGTGGCCGTTTTGGATACGGGGCTTGATTATACGCATACCGCGTTTTCCGTTAATAATTTTACGACCACGAACGAAAGATTTACGTTGCAAAATGTTTCGGAAAAAATTGATTTAACAGCCGCGGCGCGTTTAACGCCTGGACTTACGGGGCAAGACGTATATTTGAACAAGAAAGTTCCTTTTGCTTACGACTACGCCGATAGAGATCCCGACGTATTACCGATTAGTTCCGAACACGGTACGCACGTAGCGGGTATTATTGCAGGTAAAGATGATGAAATCACAGGCGTTGCGCCTAATGCACAGCTTGCGATTATGAAAGTTTTTTCCGATGAAAAAGCTGGTGCAAAACAAGCTTGGATTTTAGACGCTCTGGATGATTGCGCTACGTTGAACGTAGACGTTATCAATATGTCGCTCGGTTCTGGTTGCGGTTTTGCCAGAGAAGTGGATAAGGAAGAAATGAACGAAATCTACGATAAAATCGGAGAAGTCGGTATTTCTTTAATTACCGCGGCAGGGAACGATTATATTTCCACGCAAGGGTCGGAGAAAAACGGTAGTTTGAATTTGACGAGTAATCCTGACGCAGGTACGGTCGGTTCGCCTTCTACGTATTCCGCTCCTTTGTCGGTTGCTTCGGTAGACGGTGTAAAAACGCCTTATTTCTTGTATAACGGAGACATTATGTACTTTAATGAAGCACATACTTCTTCGGCAAAAACAAAAGATTTCGTGACGGATATTTTAGATGATTATAGCGAACTTGTTGGAAGAACGGTTACGGAGCATACTTTCGAGTACGTAACTATTCCAGGGCTTGGTCGTGCTTCCGACTATTCAGAACCCAACAGTTTTTACGAAGGTAAAATCGTTCTCGTTAAACGTGGAACGACGACTTTTGAAGAAAAGGTACGTATTGCACTTAAAGAAAAAGGTGCAATCGGTGTCATCATTTATAATAATATTTCTGGTCAAATTACGATGTCCGTAGGTAAGGACGTTGGCGCAGTATGTTCTTTGTCACAAGACGATGGAGAAAAGTTGGCTTTAGCGGGAACGGGTACACTTACTATCAGTAAGGATTTAGTAGCAGGTCCGTTTATGTCTGATTTCTCTTCGTGGGGACCTACTTCCGACTTGCAAATTAAGCCTGAAATTACGGCGCACGGCGGTGAAATTCTTTCAGCTATCCCTGGGCAAGGCTACGATAGATTCTCCGGTACGTCCATGGCTTGTCCTAACCAAGCTGGTGCAGCAGCATTAATTCGTCAATACGTAAGACAGTCTGGAAAATTCGGCGATTATAATCAGGAACTTTCTCCTGAAAAAGCAAGAGAAGTTACGGCGCTCGTCAATCAATTAATGATGTCGACGGCGGATATCGTATATAATAAGAACGGTTTACCTTATGCGGTTAGAAAACAAGGCGCAGGTCTTGTTAATATAACAAAAGCAATTACGGCGGAATCGTTCATTAAAACGTATAACCAAGCAGGCGACTTGATGGATAGAACGAAGTTTGAACTCGGTGACGATAAAGATCGTGACGGCGTTTATTCTATGAAGTTTTCTATTCATAATATTGCGGCTTCGGCGGCGACCTACGACCTTTCTTGTACGGTACTTACCGAAGGTGTAAGCGAAACGTATACGAGTCATAGTGATACTACCGTTTCAATGGAAGGTAGAATGCTTGACGGGGCAAAGCTTACGGTGAAAACTGTTGACGGTCACGCGGCAAACGGCAATCAAGTAACGGTAAACGCAGGCGGTAACGTTGTCGTGGAAGTTGAAATCGTGCTTTCCGATGAAGATAAGCAATTTATCGCCAAGTCTTTCGAATACGGTATGTACGTGGAAGGGTTTGTCTTATTAGATGCGGTAAACGGTGCGATGGTGGATTTGAACGTTCCTCTTCTTGCGTTCTTTGGCGATTGGACGGAAGCTCCCATTTTCGACGAAGAATATTATGATACGAATAAAGATGAATTGAATGCCGGTATCGATTTTGAAGATAAATTGATGGCAGACGCGTACGCAACGAGAGTAACTGGTAAGTTGTACAGCGAATACGTTGGGATTCTCGGTCAATATTATTTTGGACAAGATCCTTCCGCAACGCCGATTGCGGCAGATAAAGAGCATATTGCCATTTCAAATCAGGAAAACGATAAGCAATCAGCGATAAATAGTATTGACTCGATTTGGGCAGGATTACTTCGTAACGTAAAAGAATCGCATATTAAAATTGTAGAAGACGCAACGGGAGAAGTCGTATTCCAAAGAGTTGAATACAACCAAAGAAAATCCAGCGGCGTCGGTACGATTTCCTCTTCTTCCATCGACGTTGAGTTTAGCGCGCTTGAACAAGAATTGAAAAATAACACGAAATATACGGTAACCGTTACGGCGTATATTGATTACGGTGAACATTCCGATCAACGTAACGTTAGAAACGTTTTTGAATTCCCGTTGTTTATCGATTTCCAAGCCCCTGCCGTTACTGGGGTAAATTATCGTACGGAATACGATAAGACCACGAAAAAGACAAAACTTTTCGCTGATCTTCAAATTTATGATAACCATTATGCAATGGGGGTACAAGTAGGGCAAATTACGAGAGCTGAAGAAGATTCGGGTTACGATTTTGCTATGGATACGTTTGGTAAATACGTAACGCCCGTATACTCGTCTTTCAATTCGACGTCTACGGTTTCCATTGAACTTACCGACCACGTCAAGAAATTAAAAACTTCCGTTACGATGGATCCTGACGGTAAGCCCTTAAACAATTCCAATACGTTTATCGCGATTTGTTACGACTATGCCTTAAACAATTCCACGTTTGAAATACAATTACCTGATGAAGTTATCGATATGTATTTCAACCAAGCGGAAATTAAATTAAGTCCTAACGAAACGAAAGCGTTGAATACGCTTTTGGAAGTTTATCCGTTAGATACTTGGATTGAAGTACTTGATTACGAATCTTCGGATAAAGACGTAGTAGACGTAGTCAATCAAACGTTGATTGCCAAGAAGAGCGGTACTGCTGTTATTACCGCAAGCGGGTACAATGCAAACGGCGAAGAAGTGAAAACGCAATTAAGCGTCAAAGTTTTAGCGGAAGGGGAAGACGGATTCAAAAAATACGACGCTCCTGCCGTAAATAAGTTTAACGTGACGGGGTATAAGGTTAATAAAGCATATTACTCTGTTAATGGCACAGATAGGGAAATCGGTGTAACCGACGGCGTATACAATTTTGGAAACGATTACTCTTTGTCGATGTATCCGTCGGAAAGCGTTACGCTTTTGCCCGACCTTGATTCTAACTTTGGCGACGATATGGTAAAAGTTACCTATAAAGCAGGTAATAACAAAGTAAAAATCGAAAAAGTTTATGAAGAAAAAGACGGCGTAAAAGTGGAAACGAATAAGGCTATACTCGTAGCGCAAGCAGAAGGTATCGCCAGCGTGTCCGTGAACGTTTTGTTTAATGGTAAACCGACGTTTTATTCCACGCGCATAACCGTTACGGTTAAAGATCCCGTTATTACGCAGGGAATGTACTTAACAAGTTATAAAGGTTTAGGCGGTGTAGTCGAATTACCGAATGACCGTGGTATAGAAATTATTCAGTCTTACGCATTTTCTAATTACGAATACGTAGATAAAACCAAAGACGACATTATTGACGAAGAAGATCCTTATTTAATCAAACAACATTATATAGGCGATAAAGGTAAGGAATTCGACGGTCAAAGAATTACCAAAGTTATTATTCCCGATGGCGTAACGGCTATTGAATCGTATGCGTTTGCAGGAATGATTGAACTGGAAGAAGTGGTGCTTCCCAAATCTTTGGTCAAGATCGGTATGGGTGCGTTTTACGGGTGTAAAAATCTTAAAAACGTGAACCTTGAAAACGTCAAATTCATCAATAAAGACGCCTTCTCGGGTACAAAATTAGGGGAAGATCAAGAAATTAAGCTTGATTCTGTCGTTGCAATCGGTAATTACGCGTTTGAAAATACTTTGCTTAAATCGGTAATTCTTCCGACGACTTCGCAATCGTTGGGTATCGGTGCATTCAAAGGCAATAAGCAATTGAAGACGGTAGTATTTGACGCTGAAAAAATTAAAGTCGGCGAAAGTGCGTTTGAAGATTGCTTGGGTATTTCCATTATCGACGTCAACGCAGCCGTAATTGCAAGAAAAGCTTTTTATAACTGTACTGCGCTTACCAAAGTAACCCTTGGAAAAGACGTGGAAATTATCGGCGAATACGCGTTTGCAAATACCAACGTTGCGTCGTTCAAAGTTTCCGTTCAAAACGATACGTTTAACGTGAAAGCTGACGGAGCTATATTGTGCAATAACGACGAAGTCGTTTTGGTTGCGCCCAAATATAATAAAATCTCGATTGATCTTGAAGATGCAACTTCCATCGGAACGGGTGCTTTTGCTGGACAGACGAATATTCAGTCGATTACGGCAAATAAGGTTACAAAGATAGGTGATTACGCATTCGTTGACTGTGCGGCGTTGAATACGGTTAAGTTTGAAAGATTAGAAGAAATCGGGAAATACGCCTTCTACGGTACGAAGATCAGCAAAACCCCGAATTTGGAAAATATTTCTAAAATCGGTGACTACGCGTTTGCAAATTCTCGGTTGGAGAGCGTTGTGCTTCCTTCCGTTGCGCGCGTTGATGATTTAATCGTTGGTGATTATGCTTTTGCAAATTGTAACGCGCTTCAAACGGTCACGGTTGGGGATAACGTAAAACTCGGAAAGGGTGCATTCTCTTCGGAAGTTGTTATTTATGACTACGACTCCTTTATTGAAGAGATTAGACAAACAAAAGATCCCGTTACGTATAGTCAAATTCAAAACTATTTAGACACATATTATATTGATTATCAATATGCCGTTAAGGACGAGTTTGGCGTTACGAAAGAATGGAAGACGTATTATAAATATAACTTTACAAACGAAAACAAGGTACGTAACGACGGACCTAAATCCGTTCTTGCAATCGTTACGATTGGAGATAACGTTATTGTAGGAGATAACGCGTTTGACGGCAATATCAAGTTACATACGTTGACGATCGGCGACGGTACGAGCCTCGGAAATTATGCGTTCTATAATGCAATGTCGTTGTCCGTTGTAGATTTAAGCGGCGTGACGGCGGTAGGCGATTATGCTTTCTCGGGTTCTCAACTGATCGATATTTGGTGGGAATCTCAATGGCAATATGAAAGCAAAGCTCCGCGTGCGGCTTACGAACAAAAATTTGAAGACGGAAAACGGGTATACGCGGATTACATTTATTCTAAATTTATTCCTAAAATTGCAAAAGTAGATCTTTCAAACGTAGAAACGGTTGGCGCGTATGCCTTTGCGGATAACGCCGCTTTGGTAGAAGCAACGATCGGTAATAACGATAAGAGTTTGAAAATCGGCGAAGCCGCATTTGCGAATACGTCTATTAGTCAACTTACTTTGTCTGCAAACGTAGAAAAGATTGAAAAATACGCATTCTACGCAATCGACGTTCCCGTTGGTACGACTTTGAATTTGTCGGCAGTAAAAACTATCGGCGAATATGCGTTTGCAAAAACGAAAGTAACGGAAGTTACGCTTGCAAAAGGTGCTACCGTTGAAAAAGGCGCGTTCTTTGAATGTGAAGAACTTTCTACCGTTAAAAATCTCGAAACAGCGGTTTATATCGGTGCAAAAGCATTTGAGAAAACGGCTTTGACCGTAGCGGATATTACTTCGGCTACTTACGTTGGCGATTTCGCGTTCGGCGGATCGAAAGTGCAAGAAGTTGTATTTGGCAAAAATACCTTGAACGAGCTTGGAGATAATCCTTTCTATGGTTGCGAAATTGAGACGTTTGCGATAGAACAAGAAAAGAAACTTCCCAATGGAAAGGTAATCGGTACGGAAGTCGTTACGACTTACGATATCAGCGATTCCATCAAGGTAATCGACGACGTAATTTATCAAGTCGTTGAAAACGGTGGATATGAAATTATTACGTATCCGATAAATAGAGCTGGAACGAATTATAACGTTATGGAAGGAACAGTTCGCGTGACGGCTAGAACGTTCTACGAATCTAAACTTGAAAGCGTAGTTCTTCCATCCACGCTCAAAACCATCGGCGATAGATCGTTCTACGGCTGTGAAAACCTTTCGGTAGTCGTATTTAAGAGTTATGAAGCACCGCTTTTTGAAGAAGAATATTCGCCCGACTACGTAACCGCGTACGAATTGCCCTTTACAGGTGAATTGCGTGTTTACGAAGGCGAAGATCCTATAAAAGGTTTGGGTATTATCCCGTTCTATATGTGGAATGCTACGGCAGGTTGGAATAATTTCTATTTCGGCGCAAACTTCGTGGATAGAATCGGGCACACGAACGGCAATCTCGTTATGGTTAAACCTGCAAACGGTAAGAATTACGAAACGTTCGTATCTTCCAAATATTTCGGTACGGTCGTAGCGGGAAGTAACGCGGCTACGGACGCGACGCTTACCGTCATCGGATTGATCGACGCGTTGCCTGAAAATATCACGTTATCTCATAAGGACGCTGTAAATAAAGCATTGTCTGCTTATAACAGTCTTCCTACCGATCAACAGGCACTTGTAAAGGAAGTAAATTACGCAAAACTCAACAACGCAATTTCAATGATAGAGTATTTAGAATCGAGATTGCCTAGTACCGATTCCGATACGCCTGTTGACCCCGATAATTCCGATACGGTTGCTCCGCAAGCGGATAACACGGGATATATCGTAGCCATCGTCGTTTTAGGCGTAGCCGTTTTGGCAATGGTTGCGTACGTACTTTTGGATAAGTTCGTTTTCAAAAAAAAGTAGCCGTTGCAAGCGAAAAAGAAGTGGAAGACGTTTCCGCGCAAGAAGAAAATACCGTGGAAGAAACGACGGTCGAAACCGAACAAACGGAAGAATAAGGTATAGCACAAAAAAGGAAAATAGAATTTTATGAAAAAGAAATTCGGAATCATTTTAGCGTTGGCTTGCATAGGAATTACCTGTTTTGCGGCGGGGTGCGCTAATGAAACGGAAATGGAAAGGTATCAAAGAGAAGGTTATACCGTAATGGTTACTTACGATGCCAACGGCGGCGCATTTTTGAATCGTCAAGGCATTACCATAATGGATTTATTCAAGCCTTCCGATTACTTGGACGAAGACGGCGTGGCGCGTATTAAATTGAGAGAACCGACCGATTTAGCACGCCCCACGAGCGGTACGGGTAACGTTACCGTTACCAAGCAAAAGCACTTTTTCGTTGGGTGGTATCAAAATCGTGAATTGCGTAAAAACGACGACGGACAAGTTCTTTCGGAAGCCGGGGATATACTCGAAGAAATAGACGGCAAATTCGTTTATACGGGAACGACGACGGAAGCAACGCCTGCTTATAATTACTCGGGCTATTGGGATTTTCAATCGGACGTAATTGAATATTCGCAAACGGACGGTCTGTTTGAGATGACGTTATACGCCGCTTGGGTACCTTATTATCAGTTTGATTATTATTATCGAACGGAAGGGGAAACGGAGTGGACGTATTTAAGCTCGACGACTTTCGATTATAAGACGACGAAAGCGGAAGGCTCGACTACGCACGACAAGGACACGATTTGGTTGCCCGACTGGAAAGACGGCGCGATGAATTATTCCTATCGATACGCCGACAATTCCGCCTTTGAATTCCCCAAAGTGGACGGCACAACTTTCAAAGCCGCTTACACGGACGCGGATTGCACTGAAAAAATAGAAGGCTCGTTCGAGCATAAAGGCACGGTGGATCAAGAACAAGGTATTGCGGTTGATCGCGTGCAAAATATCTATATTGAAGTAGAAAACGGCGAACGCTTCATAATCGATACGGCGGAAAAATTCAGTCAATACGCGAAGCTTAACGGTATTTACGAAATCACGGCGGATTTAGATTTTAAGAACGGTGAAGTCGACTGGCCGAAATCCTTTGTCGGCGGTGAGTTTAAGGGACAAATATACAGCGTCGGCGACGCAACGTATACGTTCCAAAACGTGTCGGCAAAATTAAGCGCAACGTCTGCGTCTTACGGCGGTTTGTTTGGAAAAATATCCGCGTCAGCAACCGTTAAAAACGTAAAATTTGATAACGTAACGATGGATTTCACTTATCTTTCGACGCGTACGAGCGACGCAACGTTCGGCACGTTTGCAGGATATATTGACGAAAACGCAAACGTTTCCAACGTTTCGGTGAACGGTAAGCTCCGTTTGGGTGAAGTTACTTTGGAGCTGGCTTCCGATTATAAATTACATTTAATTGCAAACGGCGCGTTAGACGGCATCGTTTCAAAAAAATGTAGCGTGGAAGTTTACGGTAAAAAATATGGTACGCTCTATCAATATTCGTTTGCACCGAACAACGTCGTCGTGGACGAAAGCAGCGGAACGGTTACGCTCGATTATTCCAAAACGAATAAAGAAAACAGAGTGGAACAAGATTGCATATTTATAGGAACTTATGAAATATAACCAACGGAGGTTTTATGATAATGAATAGTAAAAAAATAAACAAAAAATCTTGGCTTCGTATCGGTAGCATTGCGCTTTTTTGGGTAATGCTCGTTACGATTTTGCCCCTTACGCTTTTCGGTTGTACTCCTGAATCGACCGATAAGAAAAAGGACAGCGTCGTAATTATGACGGAGGATTTGAGCGGTTTGTTCAATCCTTACTATGCTACGTCGGGAACGGATATTGACGTCGTAGGAATGACGCAGATCGGTATGCTTACGACGAATAACGAAGGCGCACCCGTTGCAGGCGACGACTATACAACGGTCGTTAAAGATTTTGAGTACGAAATTCAAGGCGACGGCGACGATAAAAAGACGGTGTATACGTTTGTTATTAAAAACGATTTACTTTTTTCCGACGGTAAGCCTTTGACGATGAACGACGTATTCTTCAATATGTACGAATATCTCGATCCCGTATACACGGGTTCTTCGACGATGTATGCGATTGACATTGAAGGTCTTACGCAATACAGAACGCAACAAAATCTTTCCGATGACGGCGACTTAAACGAAACGATCGCAAATAACGCTTCCACGAATGCTTGGATTCGTATTATGGAATTGGTCGACGTATACCAAACGATCGGTAAAAAAGGCGACAATTCTTATGAAATGAGCCAAGCGGAAATGAAGACGGCGATTGACGAATGGGACGTTACTGACGGTTATAAAGTGGCGGTTTCCACGGAAAAACAACAACAAGAATGGGATTCTTCCAAATACAACGAAAAGCTTTTTGAAGACTATCAGTTAACGCTTAAAACGTTTAAGGAAGAATTACAAGCGGATTTCAAGGCAGCAAAAGAATCTTTCGATTTGACGACGATGCCTTATTCCGAACATAAAACCCTTTTGGAAAACGATATATTCAAATTCTTCCTTTATGAAGGTGTAATCACGCCTGAATACAATAAAATCGAAGGAAAAACGGATAGAACGAAAATTCTTCGTTTCACGGGTATGACCGACGTTTCCAAATATACGGAAGAAAGCGCGATTGAAAGAGTATTTAACGATAAAACAAAATACGCCTTGCACGAAATTTTGACGTATTGGGGCACGGCAGGTACGCTTCGTACCAATTATACGGCGGCAGCAACCGACGTTATTTTGCAAGGCTATAAAAAGGACGACGGCTCGCTCGAATATCCTAACATCAGCGGTATCGTATCTCTTGGTCATACCACGGAAACGACCAAGGTTACCGTAAACGAAAAGGAATATAACGTTGCAAGAGAGCATTTAGCAGACGGTACGCCGAAGAATAAGACGGAATACGACGTGCTTCAAATCACGGTAAAGGGCACCGACCCGAAAGCAATTTATAACTTTGGCTTCACCGTTGCGCCCGCACATTATTACGGCTCGAAAAACGGTACGGGTACGGACGTTGAGATTGATATTAAAAACAATAAGTTCGGCGTAGAATACGCAAGCAGCGATTTCCAAAGCAAGGTTATTCAATCGCAACAACACGTTGAAGTTCCCGTTGGCGCAGGCGCATTTATGGCAACGGACGCAAATAACTCCGATACGCCGACCGGACAGAATTTCTGGAACAGCAATATCGTTTACTTTAAGAAAAACGAAAACTTTATGGGCAAGAACGCTAAATTTGCCGTAAAAGCAGATAAACTTCGTTTCCAAGTCGTAAGCCCTTCCAACGCAATCGATAAGCTTGCACAAGGCGAAGTGGACTACGTAACGCCGCAATTCACGAAAGCAAACTCGGAAAGATTGAATGATTTGGAAGCTTCTGGTATTACTCAAATTGCAACTTGGCAGCTCGGTTACGGTTATATCGGTATTAACGCAGGCAAAGTTCCCGACGTAAATATCCGTAGAGCAATTATGAGCGCAATGCAAACGGAGCTCGCACTTGAATTTTACGCAGAAGACACTTGTACGACGATTGACTGGCCGATGTCGCGTGTAAGCTGGGCGTACCCGTTTGAAGACGACGGCATTACGTCGAAACCTAATAAGAGCACGTATACGCAATGGATGGGCGAAGCAAAGGCGAAAGAAAGAATTGCGCAATATATGGTTGATGCTGGCGTACAAGGCTTCCAAGGCGATGATCGCTTAAAGATTACATTCACAATCGCAGGCGCATCCATCACCGAACACCCGACGTATGCGGTATTCAAGCAAGCCGCGAAAATTCTCAACGATATGGGTTGGGAAGTAGAAGTAAAAGCGGATTCGCAAGCACTTACGAAGCTTGCCACGGGTTCGTTGGAAGTTTGGGCAGCTGCTTGGGGTTCGACGATTGACCCTGATATGTATCAAGTATATCACAAGAATTCTTCCGCATCGTCCGTATATGCTTGGGGCTATCGCGAAATTAAGAGCAACGATACGTTATACGAATATGAACAAGGTATTATCAACGAATTGAGCGATATCATCGATTACGCTCGTTCGATTATGGATCAAGATTTAAGAGAAGTTGAATACGAAAAGGCGATGCAGCTTGTTCTTGATCTTGCGGTTGAAATGCCCGTATATCAAAGAAAGACGCTTTACGCATATAACAGCAAGACCATCAAAGGACTTTTGCCTTCGAAAGATATCAATCATTACACGTCGCCCCTTGAAAGAATTTGGGAAATTGAATTAGTTGGCTAATTTTAATCTATCATTAAAAAAATGGAGTAAAAATGTTTAAGTATATACTCAAAAGAATAGGGATCTCTTTATTGATTCTACTCGGGGTTTCCTTTCTTCTTTACACGCTACTGCGTTGTATGCCGACGGACTTTGTTGATTCGAGAATTTTAGCGTTTCAACAATCTACGCCCGAAGGTATCACGGAGGAGTTTAAGCAACAATTATATAAAACGTACGGTCTTGACGGCACGATCATTGAAGGATATTTTAACTGGTTGGGGAACGTGTGTCAGCTCGAATTTGGCAATAGCTTTATCAGTCAGCGTTCCGTTTTATCGGAAGTTTTTAACGCGGATAGATTAGGTACGTCCTTTCTCGTTGCGGCAATCGCTACGGTGTTCGAGTTTTTAATCGCTATCCCGCTTGGGGTTACTGCGGCAACGCATCAATATTCCTTGCGTGATTATATCGTTACGGTATTCGTACTTATCGGTATTTCCTTGCCTTCCTTCTTCTTCGGACAAATGTTAAAGGACATCTTTGCGAATAAGCTTGGTTGGTTGCCCGTTTCAGGTATGAAGGACGCGGGTATGACGTACGTCGGCTGGGACGCGTTCGTGGATTATTTACGACATATGATCTTGCCCATTTTAACCGTCGTCGTTTTAAGTATCGGCGGACGAATGAGAATGACGAGAACGAATATGCTTGAAGTATTAAATTCCGATTATATCCGTACGGCGCGCGCAAAAGGCTTGAAAGAAGGTAAAGTCATTTATAAGCACGCGTTCCGCAATACGTTAATTCCCATCGTAACGGGACTTGCGGGCTTAATTCCTTCCCTTTTCTCGGGTGCTATGATCACCGAATCTGTCTTTGACTTGACGGGGATCGGTAGTTACGCGCTCAACGCTATGCAGCAAGGGGATATACCCGTCATAATGACGTATAATATGTTCTTGGCGTTTTTATCGGTAACAGGCGTTTTGCTAGCCGATTTGATGTACGGGATCGTAGATCCACGTGTTAAACTTGCTTAAAGGAGATTGTGTCTATGGAAGCGAAGAATGAATTAGAAACGCAGCCTGTTGAACAGGAAGAAGTAGCACAATCCCAAACGGATACGGCAATAGATACGGAAACGCCGTTGGATAAAAACGTCAGATTGATGTCCCCGACGAGAATGTTGTTAAGACGGTTTTTCCGTTCCAAACTCTCCATTACGGGTATCGTAATGTTGGTGGCGTTGTTCGTCTTTTGTTGGTTAGGTCCCGTATTTTATACGCAATGGGGTGAAACGGAAACGGATCGCACGGGTGCAATTATATATACGGAATTTGAAATGACGAGCGAAGACGGTGCACCGTTTAAGCAGATAATCGTTACGAATAACGGTATCAACGCGCTTGCATTGCCGTCAGCGGATCATATTTTGGGTACGGACGAACAAGGTATGGATATTTTCATTCGTTTGATGTACGGTGGCAGACTGTCCTTGACGATTAGTTTTCTTGCCGTATTTATAACGTCCGCGCTTGGTATCATTTTAGGTGGCATTGCAGGGTATTACGGCGGTATCGTCGATAATATCATTATGCGTATCTGCGATATACTAATGTGTTTGCCAACGTTGCCGTTGATGTTAATTATAGGTACGGTTTTGGAAGCAAATCAGGTACCGTCCGAATATTATATTTATTTATTGATGGGCGTATTGTCGCTCTTCTCGTGGCCGGGGATGGCTCGACTTGTGCGTGGACAAATTTTGTTTTTGCGCGAGCAAGAATATATGGTAGCCGCGGAAGCGATGGGATATTCAACGCCAAGAAGAATATTCAAGCATCTTATTCCCAACATTTTACCGCAAATTCTCGTTTCGATGACGATGTCTTTGGGTAGTATGATTTTGTACGAATCCACGCTTTCTTATCTCGGTTTAGGCGTAAAAATTCCTTTTGCGTCTTGGGGTACGATGATTGAAGTTATATCCAAGCGTAGCGATATTCTTCAAAACAATTTCAACGTTTGGGTACCGCCTGGAATTTGTATTATTATCGCCGTACTTGCGTTTAACTTTATCGGCGACGGACTTCGCGACGCGCTCGATCCGAAGCAAAGGAGATAAGCATAGGTATGTTCCATTTCAAGAAAAACAACAATAAAGAAGAACAAGATAGCGCGAAAAAGCATTATCTTACGGGTAAAGAAATACGAGCGATCGCAAAGAAAAACAAGGAAGAAATGCGTCGCTTAGAAAAGGCTAAAAACCGTAAAGCCGACCCTTCGGAATATACGACGTCGATGAAAGACGAGAAGAATATTTTGGAAGTGGAAAATTTACATTCCTATTTCTTTACCGATCAAGGCGTCGTAAAAGCGATTAACGGCGTAACCTTTAACATTCCTTCCAACTCGACGGTAGGCGTCGTAGGGGAATCGGGGTGCGGTAAATCGGTTACGTCAATGTCGATTATGCGTTTATTACAAGGACCTTCGGGACAAATTGTAAACGGCTCGATTCGCTTTAAGGTAAGTGATTTTAAGCGTGATGCACGCGGGAATTTTATTCCCGTTTACGAAAAAGACGAAAACGGCGAAATCGTTTACGAAAAGGTGCTTGACAAAAACGGTAAACCCAAAGTAGATAAAAACGGGGAATTCGTTTTAGCCGCTAAACAACTCGTTAACGAACACGGAATCGGGGTTTTTGAACAAGAAGAAAAGGTGTACGACATTGCAAAAATGCCCATTAAAGAGATGTACAATCTTCGCGGCAGACAAATGGCAATGGTATTCCAAGAACCGATGACGTCGCTCAATCCCGTATTTACGATCGGCGAACAGCTCGACGAAGTCACGCTGTTGCACGTTCCTGGGGCAACCAAGCAGTTTGCGCACGACCGTTCGATTGAAATGCTCAATCTCGTTGGTATTGCAATGCCCGAACGCGTTTACGCTTCCTTCCCGCACGAGCTTTCGGGCGGCATGCGTCAACGTATTATGATTGCAATGGCGCTTGCGGGCGAGCCGCGTTTGATTATTGCGGACGAGCCGACGACCGCGCTTGACGTTACCATACAAGCGCAAATTTTGGATTTATTCAACGATTTAAAGAACAAAATCAACAGTTCGATTTTGCTTATTACGCACGATTTGGGTGTAATTGCCGAAATGGCGGATTACGTTGTCGTTATGTACGCGGGTAGAATTATCGAACAGGGAACGGCGTCGGAGATTTTCCACGATCCCCGCCATCCTTATACGCAAGGCTTGCAAAAATCTAAGCCTACGATGAAATCTAACGAAAAGAAGCTGTTTAATATCCCCGGTAACGTACCGAATCCCATTGATATGCCCGATTATTGCTATTTCAAAGAACGCTGTTCGCAATGTATCGCAAAATGTTCGGGGGATTATCCTTGTATGGTACAAGTAAGCCCTACGCATTTTGTCGCTTGCCATTTGTATGGCGAAAAGGAGAACTGAGATGCAAGAAAATAACGTAGAAACGACCCTTTCTGAAACGGTGGGCGAAGATCCCTTCGTTGGGTACGACGACGTAGCGCAAAAGGAAAAAGAAGAAAAGGCGAAACAAGAACAAATCGAAAAAGACAAAGCCTTGCCGCCCGATCCCGAAGCGATTTTAGAAGTTAGACACTTAAAAAAATATTTCACGTTAAAAAAGACTTTAATGGGGAAACCGCTTTCTACCTTAAAAGCGGTGGACGATATTTCCTTTAAGATTAAACCAGGGGAAACCTTGGGTATCGTAGGGGAATCGGGTTGCGGTAAAACGACGATGGGCAGAGCTGTATTGAAGTTGCATCAGCCCACGAGCGGACAAGTATTTTTTGAAGGTCAGGACATTGCTGGATTCACGCCCAAGCAAATGCGTGCGTTGAGAACGAAAATGCAAATCGTCTTTCAAGACCCGTATTCGTCTTTGCCCCCGAGAAGCACGGTAGGCGATATTTTGTCGGAGCCTGTAAAAGTTCATAAAATCGTTCCGCCTGATCAAGTCAAAGATTATGTGTTGGGAATTATGGAGCAATGCGGGCTTCGCGATTATTATTACGAACGTTATCCCCACGAATTTTCGGGCGGTCAGCGTCAACGTATTTGTATTGCAAGAGCGCTTGCCGTTGCGCCCAAGTTCGTCGTTTGCGACGAGCCTGTATCCGCGCTCGACGTTTCCATTCAAGCGCAAATCATCAATTTGCTCAAAAAGATTCAAGAAGAAAGAAAGCTTACGTATTTGTTTATTTCTCACGACTTGTCGGTCGTTAAATATATTTCCGATAAAATCGGCGTTATGTATTTAGGATCTATGGTGGAATTTGGTACGAAGGATAGGATTTTCGACAATCCTTTGCACCCTTACACGAACGCGTTGTTCTCCGCCGTGCCCAATCCCAATCCCGACGAAAAAAGCGAACGTGTTTTGTTAAAAGGCGATATTCCTTCTCCCGCAAATCCCCCCAACGGTTGTAAATTCCATACCCGTTGTCCCAAGGCGCAAGAAATTTGTAAACATATTGCTCCCGAATATAAGGAATACGAAGAAGGACATTTCGTGGCTTGTCATTATTGCGGGCAGGAGTAATTATGTCCAAAAAGAAAAAAGAAAAAATTATATATTACGACGACGGATCGACGATCAGCGATATGTCGCAGGTCAACCGTAAGGGTGAGAAGAGAAATCCGCCCCCGCCGCGATACCGATCTTCGTTTTCCGAAAAGTGGGCAACGTATTGGTCTACCGTAAAGACTATGGTTATTCCGCTTTGTATCGCTTTAATCATTATAGGGGCGTTATATTTCTTAATTTTATTAGTAACGGGTAATTTATTCTAAAAAAACAACCGAGCCGTACTTCCAACAGGGAGTACGGCTCGTCTTATTTTAACGAAAATTTTTATTTATTGAAATGAAAATTGATAACATACAGCCGTGGACAAGAGAATAGAATAAAGATAGACGAAAGGATCGGGGTGGCATTATGCGTTTAAGTAAGTTAGTGCAAGGCATAGAAAAGGTAAAAATCGTATACGGGGAAAAGGACTGGGAACGTGAAATTATCCGCTTGACGACGGATAGCCGCGGGGAAAATCAAGACGGTTTGTTTTTTTGTTTAACGGGTGGAAAAACGGACGCTCACGCGTTTGCCGCGGAAGCAATCCGCCGTGGAGCGACGGCAATCGTTGTGGAACGCGTGTTAAATGTAGACGTTCCGCAAATTTTAGTCGGCGATAGTCGTGAAGCACTCGCACTGATGAGCGCTACATTTTACGGTAATCCGTCGGAAAACTTGAAAATTATAGGAATCACGGGAACGAACGGTAAAACTACGACGTCGTATATGCTTGCCGAAGTCTTAAAAGAAGCGGGTAAAAATGTGGGGGTAATCGGTACGTTGGGCGTACGCTTTGGAGAAAGCGTTTCGGAATGTGATTTGACTACGCCCGATCCTATACCTTTACAAAAAACGTTAGCGGAAATGTTTTTACGTGGCGTAGAATACGTCGTAATGGAAGTTTCCGCACACGCGTTATATTATAAAAAGACGGCGGGGGTTCGGTTTACGGCTTGTATCTTTACCAATCTTACGCAAGACCATCTTGATTTTTTTGGGGATATGACGGCGTATAAAAAGGCAAAAACAGCGTTATTTTCAAACGATATTTGTCCGATTGCAATATTGAACGGGGACGACGAAACGGGGCGATATTTAGGTGGTTTAAGGGGTGATGCGAATACTTTGTATTACGGCTTGCATACGCCGTCCGACGCGTTTGCAATCGTTACGGATGAAACGCTCGATAAAACGGAATGTGTAATGAATATCAACGACGAAATTCAACGCGTTTCGCTTTCGTTCGCGGGGAAGCATAACGTGTATAACGCGCTTGCGGCGGCAAGCTGTGCCGTCGCGCTGGGCGTGGATTTGCGGACGGTGGGAAAAGGCTTGTTTGCGTTGCAGGGCGTAAAGGGGCGATTAGAACGGATTTGTTCGGTGGACGGCGCGGATATTTTCGTGGATTTCGCGCATACTCCCGACGGGTTGGAGCAATCGCTTACCGTTTTAAGACGGCATTGTAAAGGACGGCTCTTGTGTATTTTCGGTTGCGGGGGAAACCGTGATAAAAGCAAACGCTCGATTATGGGTGAAACGGTAGCGAAAAAGTGCGATTTTGCCGTTTTGACTTCGGATAACCCGCGGTATGAAGACCCGTTAGATATTCTTTCGGAAATCGAAAAAGGTTATCGGCGATTTTCGGTTAAATACGTTGTGGTGTCCGATCGGGAAAAAGCGATTGAATACGGAATGAATTTTCTTCGTAAAGGCGACGTATTGCTCGTGGCAGGCAAAGGCGGGGAGAATTATCAAGAGATTATGGGTATAAAATATCCGTTCAACGACAATGATATAATCGAAAAAATAAGAAGCCATAAAGGAGAAAAGATAGACTTTTAAGTCTATAATGATAGCTATGCAAACGTATATTTCGGCGGCAATCGTGGCGTTCGCTCTCTCATTGTTTTTTTGTTTCGCGCTTATTCCCGCGTTACGGAAATGGAATGCGGGGCAAAACATACTCGTTTACGTAAAGGAACATAAGAAAAAAAGTGGTACACCCACGATGGGCGGACTGGCGTTCGTTTTGGCGGCGATCATTGTCGCCGTCATTTTTATACGAGAAGCGGATATAAGCGTATTCGTGTCCTTGGCGGTCGGGCTTGCGTATACCATCGTCGGCTTGCTTGACGATGCGTTAAAATGTAAGCATAAAGAAAATTTAGGCTTACGAGCTTGGCAAAAATTACTTTTTCAAGCCCTGATTGCCGTTTTTGCGGGCGTTTTTTGTTATAGAACGGGTTTGACCGAGCTATATATACCCTTTACAGACTGGAAAGCGGAGATCGGGTTTTGGATAATTCCGCTCGTTATCTTCGTGTTTATCGCGACGGTCAACGCCGTCAATTTAACGGACGGTTTGGACGGATTAGCAGCAGGCGTAAGCGTACCATTTTTCGCTACGATCGGTATTTTAATCGTTTTACAAAGCACAAGTTCAGGGCAGGAAATCCTTTGTTTCGCGCTCGTAGGCGCGTTGATTGCGTATTTATTTTTTAATACGTCGCCTGCGTCGGTGTTTATGGGCGATACGGGTTCTTTGGCGCTCGGCGGGTTTGCCGCTTGCGTAACGTGTTTTACGGGAAACGCGTTATACGTGGCAATCGTGGGCGTTATGTTCGTAATTTCGGTCATATCCGTACTCGTGCAAGTAATATATTATAAGGCAACGGGTGGGAAACGGGTATTTCTTATGGCTCCTATCCATCATCATTTTCAACAAAAAGGCTTTTCAGAAAGTAAAATAGCCTACGCTTACGCAACGGTTACGGCGTTGCTTGGCGCAATATGTATTTTTTCTATGTAAATAAGGAGAGTGCTATGTATCCCAAACAACAGATTTTTTTCGTACTTGGACTTTCAAAATCAGGGCGTTCGGCAACGGAGTTTTTACTCAATAACGGCGCAACCGTCTATATCTACGACGACGTAACGAGCGAGCGCGTGGAACAAACGATACGCGTATTGACGGAAAAAGGCGCGAAAATCGTACCGAAAGAAAACCTGTCTAAAACGGCGGAAGTATGTGATGCGCTCGTTTTAAGTCCTGGGATTCCCATCGATCACCCGCTTGCAATCGCTTTTAAGCGCAATAAAAAAGCTGTAATCGGCGAAACCGAGCTTGCGGCAAGGTACTTGCGCTGTTCCATCGTAGCGGTCACGGGTACGAACGGTAAGACTACGACTGTTTCCGTTTTGTCCGAAATTTTACGGGCGGGCGGCTTTGACGCGCACGCTTGCGGGAACGTGGGTACGCCGATGATCGATTTTTATCATTTATCCGAAAACGGCGTTGTGGTCGCGGAAATTTCAAGCTTTCAAATGGAAACGCTCAATTCCTTGTATCCGCATATCGCTATCGTTTTGAACGTGACGGAAGATCACTTAAATCGGCATTACAATATGGAAAATTATATTTTTCTCAAAGCCAAGCTTTTGAAAAATCTTTCCGAAGCAGAGTACGCCGTTTTGAACTACGACGATAGAATCGTCCGCGGGTTCGTAGAAAAAACGAAAGCGCAACCCGTTTGGTTTTCCGTTCGGGAACGCGTAAACGGCGCGTATTTTGAAGACGGCGTTTTGTACTACAAGGGCGAAAAAATCGTTCGTGCAAACGAGCTTTTTGCGGTAGGGTTACATAATATCCAAAACGCTTTGGCGGCAATCGCCGCGGCGAAGCTTATGGGCGTGAAAACGGAAACGATTGCAAACGCCTTGACTTCCTTTAAGGGAATAAAGCACCGTATAGAATTTGTGGGGGAGAGAAACGGCGTTCGCTTTGTCAACGACTCCAAAGGTACAAACGTGGACGCGAGCGTAAAAGCGATTGAAACGGTAAAAGGTGAAACGGTTTTATTGCTCGGCGGAAAAAATAAAGGGTACGATTATTCGCCTTTATTCGAGAAAATAAAAAACAGTTCGGTGGTTCACGCCGTATTATACGGAGAAAATCGGTATGAATTGCTCAAATGTGCAAGGGAAGCGGCGTTTGAAAACGTAACAGTATGCTTGCATTTTGAAACGGCAGTGCAAATTGCAATTATGCAGGCGCAAAGCGGGCAAACGGTGCTTTTAAGCCCCGCCAGCGCAAGCTTCGACGAGTTTACGGGCTACGAAGAAAGGGGTGATAAATTTGTTGAAATCGTACGTTCAATCCATGAAGAACAAGAAGCCGAAACAACAAACGAAACAGATGAAAACGTTGCAAACGACACGGGAAACGACGACGGCGTTTCCGAGTGTTTCAATGCAAACGACGCGGAAGACGTCGAGTAAAAGAATACACGGGGACATTTCCATTTTAATCGTAACCGTTATTCTCGCGGCATTCGGGGTGGTTGCGGTGTACTCCGCAAGCGGTTACGTTGCCAAAACGCAATACGGCGACGAATGGTTTTTCGTGAAAAAACAGCTAATCGGCTTCGTCGGCGGGATTGTGGCAATGCTTTTATGCGGAAGAATGAATCCCCATAAATTAAACGATAAAAAAATCGGCTGGGCAGCTTTGATTATTCCTATCGTGTTGTTGTTGCTCGTGTTCGTTCCGGGGGTAGGGAAAACCAATTACGGCGCGACAAGATGGATCGGGATCGGGAGCTTTACCATTCAACCGTCCGAGCTTGCAAAATACGGTTTCGTCATTTTTACGGCTTCGTATATGTCCAAAGATATGGGAAGATTGCGAACGTTTAAGGGCGTATTACCCGTACTGATCGCAGGCGGGGTGATTTGTTTGCTTATTATCATAGAGCCGAATATGTCCGTTACGATGTGTGTAGGACTGCTTATTTTGGCAATGCTGTTTTTGGGCGGAATGAAAATAAGGCATTTTTTAATTATCTTCATTCCTGCGTTGCTTGCCGTACCGTTATTGATTATCGCCGAGCCGTACCGCCTTTCGCGGTTAAGCGCGTTTTTAGATCCTTGGGAATCCCCGCGCGGGGAAGGGTATCAGCTCATTCAATCGTTATACGCGCTTGGAAACGGCGGTTGGTTTGGTACGGGCTTGTTCAATTCCCGTCAAAAATACCGTTTTCTTCCCTTTGCTGAAAGCGACTTTATTCTATCGATTATCGGGGAAGAGCTGGGCATAGTCGGTATCATTATATTGTTTGCGTTGAGCGCGTTTCTCGTATTCAAGGGCATAAAAGTGGCGGCACAAGCCGACGATTTCTTTTCGATGCTACTTGCTTCGGGGATTACGCTCGTATACGGCATACAAACGGTGATAAACGCGCTCGTTGTGAGCGGAAGTATACCGCCTACGGGCTTGCCGTTGCCGCTGATAAGTTCGGGAAATACGTCGTTGATTATCACGATGGCATCAATGGGCGTTTTATACGCAATTTCACGGCAAAGTAGCTTAAAACGAACAAAAAACGGTTGACCTTCATACAATAAAGCATAAGGAGCTTTATCGTATGGATAAATATATCGTAGACGGCGGTGAAAAACTGTATGGAAAGGTAGAAGTCCAAAGCGCGAAAAACACCGTGCTGCCCCTTCTCGCCGCATCTGTTTTAACCGACGAACAAGTGAAACTCAAAGGAGTGCCGACAATCGTAGACGTGGAAAATATGCTACGAATATTAAGCGAAGTCGGATGCAAGATACAACGCCAAAAAGACGTTGTCGTAATCGACAGCTCCAACGCAGTTTCCCACGAGATTCCTTCTAGGTTGACAAGGGAACTGCGTTCTTCCGTTTTTATGCTCGGTTCTATCTTAACGAGATTTCGTAGAGCTAAAATTTCTTACCCCGGCGGTTGCGACATCGGACTTCGTCCCATTGATTTACATTTGTCGGGCTTGAAACGCTTGGGCGTGGAAATCACGGAAGAAGGCGGATACATAGAATGTAAAGCGGAGAAGCTTGTTGGTGCGGATATTTTGCTCGATTTTCCAAGCGTAGGCGCGTCGGAAAATATTATTCTTGCCGCGGTGAAAGCGCAAGGGGTTACGGTAATTCGTAACGCGGCGAAAGAGCCCGAAATCGTAGACTTGCAAAATTTTCTCAATGCAATGGGCGCAAAGGTACGCGGCGCGGGCGGCGGCACGGTCGTAATCGAAGGCGTTAAAAAGCTTTACGGCGTGGAATATTCGCCGATCGGCGATAGAATTGAAGCGGGTACGTATTTGATTGCAGCGGCTTCTTGCGGCGGCGAAATTGAAACGATGGGCGTTCCAACGGAAAATATTGCGGCACTTTTACATAAATTGCGTGAAAACGGTTGCAAAATACATGCAAAAAATGATAGAATAATAATTAGAAGCGACGGAAGGCTTAAAAGTGTCAATTTGGTGGAAACTACGCCATTTCCGGGGTTTCCCACCGATTTACAAGCGCAATACTCGGCTTTGTGCGCGACGGCGCACGGTACGACGCTCGTCGTGGAAAATTTATTTGAAACCCGCTATAAATACGCGGCGGAGCTTATGCGTATGGGCGCGGATATCACCGTACGTGGACGGACGGCGGTTATACGCGGCGTTGAAAAACTGCACGGCGCGCGAATAACGGCAAGCGATCTTCGCGGCGGAGCTGCGCTGGTGGTCGCAGCGTTAAAGGCGGAAGGCAAAAGCGAGATTATCGATTTGTCGCATATCGATAGGGGCTACGCCGATTTTGAATATAAACTTAAAAAACTCGGCGGGAAAATCCGTAGGATACGGATATAAGTATTTGCTTGTAACAAACTACGAATGAGGAAAAAGGAATGAAAGCTAAAAAATTTTTAGTCATACTGCTGACGTCGCTCGTCTTTTTAGCGGGGGCGGTGCTTGGTGTTGCTACGGTATACCGCGTAGACGAGATTTGCGTGGACGCTTCGACGATTTCGGACGAAGCGGAAGCCGAAGCGCAAGATCTGCAAGCACGGCTTATAGCGGCGTACGAAAAGCAAAGCATTTTTTCGGCGGAAGCTACGCTAGCGGAAGAAATTATAGCCGATTTTCCTTATTTTAGAATGTCGCAATTTGAAAAAGCATACCCCAACCGTATCGTCGTACACGTTACGGAAGACGTCGAAGTTTACGCGATTGAGAACGGGGCAGGGCAATATTATATTCTCGGCGGCGACGGAACGGTGCTTGGTATTCGCGACGAATATTTCAACCGTTCGGACGAAACGGGAAAAAGTAATAATTTGCTCGTAACGGGCGTTTCAGTAACGGGGCAAAAGGGCGAAATTATCAGGGGTGACGAGAACGTAACTTCGCTGTTAAGCTTTTGTCAAAAGGTAGACGGGTTATTAAACGGTATTCGTAGAAATATAACCGCGATTGAACTCAAAAAAGGCGGTAGTTCGCAAGAAACGATTTTATTAAAATTGTCTACTTTTGAAGGCGTTACTATTTATATAAATAATCCTTCGGTGCAAACGGAGCGCAAAGCGGAAATTGCCGTCAACGAATATCTGGGTACGGGAAACGTGGGTTTGACTGATTTACAAAGAACTTGCGGGATGCTGCTCGTAACGGTTTCGGACGCTACGGGAGACGTGCAAACGACCTATCACGATAAAGATATAATCGCCGATGCGACGCAAAACGAATAAAAATGACGGAAACACGCTTCAAGGCGTGTTTTTTCAAGGTTTTTTTTCTCAATTCATTGACAAGCGAATAGAAATAGTGTATAATAAACGAAAGGTTTGTTATGAAATAAACTCTATCATACGGAGCAGAAGAAAATATATGAGAAACGAAAGCGTAGCGGTTTTAGACGTACGATCGTATGAAATAACGTTTTTTCTCGGCTCGAAGGGCGTAAACGATACGTTCGTTTTTTACGGCAGTCATACGGAAAAATACGACGGTTTTTCGACGGAAGGCTTCTTCGATAAAGAGTCTTTTCGCCGTGCAGTCGTAACGGCGATAACGAGCGTTCGGCAAAATTACGAAGGAATTATCGGGAAAATTTACGTTGGCGTGCCTACGCCGTTCGTATCCGTAATGACCAAAGGCCATACCATTTCTTTCCCTAAAAAGCGTAAAATTTCTTCGCAGGATATAGACGCTTTGTATGAGAGCGGACTTAACGGATTGTTGGCAAAAGAGCGTTGTATCCGTCGCTCGAATATGTATTTTACGCTGGGGGATAACCGTAAATATTTTGAAGCGGAAGATATGTACGGCGTGCCGACGACGCTTTTGAAAGGTGCGTTAAGTTATTATTTCGTGGCGGATACTTTCTATGAGATTACGACTTCCGTTTTGAACGATTTGGATTTCCAACAAATTAAATTTTTGCCTTCAACCTTGGCGCAGTCCGTGTACTTATTACCGCCCAAACGTCGCGAAGGGTACGCGTTTTTGTTGGACGTGGGCTTCTTGAATTCGTCTATATCCGTCGTCTACGGCAACGGTATCGTGCGGGAAGAAAGTTTTGATTTCGGCTTGGGTAGCGTTTTGGTCGCTTTAATGGAATATTTGAACGTCGACTATACGACGGCGCAAGAAATTTTACTCGCGGCAAATATTTCGGGTGGCGGCGTGCCAAAGGAACTCGTGTGGACGAACGAACGCGGGGATTTGGCGTTTTCCGTTCAAAAAATTAACGATATCGTCAAGTGTAGCTTGGACGGGCTTTGCGAAAAAATAGAAGAGTTTTTCGGGAAATATTATCAAGAAAAAACGCCGACTGTTTTTGCTGTAAATCCCATTAGCTTAACGGGTGAAGGGATAGGCGGTATTGCAGGCGCGACGGAGCACATAGCCAAGCGTTTGGGGAGATTAACGGAGCTGATTGCACCCGATTTACCCTATTATGATAAACCTGCTTTTTCGTCGAGAATGGCACTTCTCGATATGGCGTTGTCCGATCGCAAACAGGGCGGTTGGCTACAAAAAATTTTTAACAGTTTCGGAGGAAAAAAGAAATGAACGATTTTTACGAAGAAAATACGAATTACGGATATTCCGCGACGCAAGCGGAAACTGCGACGGAAACGGCTGTGAACAATCTTTCGGGCGTAGCAAAAATCAAAGTGATCGGCGTTGGCGGTGCGGGGAATAACGCGGTCGACCGCTTAATCGAATCGGGCTTACAAAGCGCGGAATATATCGTCGTCAATACGGACAATCAAGCGTTGGCTCGTTCTAAATCGGCAAACCGTATTCAAATCGGCGTAAAATTAACCAAGGGTCTTGGCGCGGGCGCAGATCCGTCCGTAGGCAGAGCCGCAGCGGAAGAAAATAAAGAAGCGATCCAAGAAGCCTTAAAAGATACCGATCTTTTGTTTATTACCGCAGGTATGGGCGGTGGAACGGGTACGGGTGCGGCTCCCGTGATTGCAAAAATTGCAAAAGAGATGAAAATTCTCACCGTTGCGGTAGTTACTTTGCCCTTTAATTTTGAAGCGAAACGCAGAATGGATAACGCCGTTGCGGGCGTGGAAGAGCTCCGTAAATCGGTAGATTCTATTATCACCATTCCCAACGATAAAATTCGTCAAGTCGTACCCAAAGGCACGTCCTTTTCCGATTCCTTGAAAGTGGCGGACGAAGTACTCCGTCAAGGTATTCGCGGTATTGCGGAATTGATTGTGAAGCCGTCTCTTATCAACCTTGACTTTGCTGACGTTAAAACGACCTTGAAAGGTCGCGGACTTGCACATATGGGTATCGGCGTTGCCAAGGGCGAAAAGCGTATTTCCGACGCGGTACGTTGTGCGGTTTGCAGTCCTTTGCTCAATACGACGATCGAAGGCGCAAGCTCCGTTATTTTGAATATTATCGGCGGTAAGGACTTGTCTTTGGACGAAGTCGTTATGGCTGCTGATCTCGTAAGGGGCGTTATCGATTATTCCGCGAACGTAATTTTTGGCGCGTGCATCGACGAAAATATGTCCGACGAAGTGGAAGTCGTTATTATCGCAACGGGCTTTAACAACCAACAAAACGGTATTAGCTCGGAAGCGCAAGAATCTGCGCTTCGTCAAGCGTCTATGCTATCGCAAAAAATCGATTACGCGACGGTTGGTGGGACTACTCCCTACGCGCAACCCGCCGCACCCGTTTACAGCCAGCCCGTATATGCACAGCCTGTTCCCGCGCAACCCGTGCAAGCCGCGCCTGTAAACGCTTTTGAACCCGACGATCCCATTCCCGACGCTACGCCGCAAACGGAAGATGCTGCGGTTGACCGTAAACACCGTCCGAGATTTGTGGATTATTTTATGAAGAAAAATTCTGATAATAAATAAAACCGAATAGAAACGGCTCACACGAGCCGTTTCTAAATTTTTACGGACATAATACGCGGAAAAAGCGCATATCATATTATATGATTTTGAAAGGCTTTGAAGGTGTAAAAACAATCTATTTTATCGGTATCGGTGGGATTAGTATGAGCGCGCTCGCTAAATTTTTCGTTACGCATGGTTATAGCGTAAGCGGAAGCGACGCGGCTCGTGGAGAAGAAACGGAAAATTTAACGGCTTACGGCGTAAAGGTGTATATCGGCGTAGACGAAAATAGGGCGGAGCTTCGTAAAGCGGACGCGATCGTGTATACCGACGCTATACAAGCAACGAACGGCGAGCTAATGCAAGCAAAACGCTTAAAAAAACGTTGTTTTTCCCGCGCGGAGCTGTTGGCGGTCGTGTGTAGCGCGTTTTCCAATGTCGTTGCGATTGCAGGAAGTCACGGCAAGACGACTTGCACTTCTATGTGCGCACATATTCTTAAAAGTATCGCCGTGCCTTTTACGGCGCATATAGGCGGGGAAGATTGCACTTTTGGGAATTATTATTCAACGGGCTTGGAATATTTGGTTACGGAAGCTTGCGAATATAAACGCAATTTATTAAAAATTCAAGCGGATAGAGCGGTTTTATTAAATATTGATTGCGATCATATGGAATGTTACCGTGACGAGAACGATTTAACCGATTGTTTCCGCAGCTATTGTAAGGCGGCGAAAGCGGCGTTCGTATGCGCCGATGATCCGCGCTGTAAGGATTTGGGGGAATTTGCGACTTTTGGTATCGACAACCCGCTTTCCGATTATAGAGCTGTGGATTTACGAGCGAACGAAGAAAAATATTCCTTTACCTTGGAAGAATACGGAAAACCGCTTTGCCGTATCAAATTGAACGCAGTGGGGCGTTGTAACGTGTATAACGCGTTGGCGGCGTTTGCGGTGATGCGTTCGTTTGGTTTTGACGAAAAGGAAATTAAACGCGGCTTGGAAAGTTTTACGGCGGTAAAGCGTAGATTTGAAAAGATCGGGAGCTATCACGGCACAAGCTTTATATGCGACTACGCGCATCATCCGCGGGAAATCACTGCCACCGTTGCAACGGCGGACGGCGTATGCAAAGGTCGGCTGTTCGTGGTCTTTCAGCCGCATACCTATTCGCGGACGAAATTGCTTATGCGAGATTTCGTCGCCGCTTTGGGAAAAGTAAAAAATCTTATGATTTATAAAACCTATCCCGCGCGTGAATTTTACGACCCGTTGGGCAGTGGCGAAGCGTTGGCGCATGCTGTTGGGGGATGCTTGTACGCGGAAAATATTTATATGTTGAAATTATGGTTAAAAAAGACAGTACGAGAGAAAGATATCGTATTGTTTTTGGGCGCAGGGGATATTTATTATGCAGCGCAATAC
>JAZLDG010000037.1:0-54642 GCA_045614565.1 Candidatus Scatosoma sp.
GCTTTTTATTGCTTTATGCGTCGTTACGCCGTTGCGTTACCGAAAAGAATATTCCGAAAATCGGTTGACAATAAACTAAATAAGAGATATAATTAAATTAGCATTATTTAGGGATTTACCAGTATGCAACAGTTAATGGAAACAGATCAAGCATTGGACGTGAAAAAACGTCAAGACGGAGCTTGCGATTGCGCTCCTTTGATTTCAAGGGCGAAGCGGACGATAACGGCGTGTTTTGCGCGGTACGTGGATAGAGACGGGATCAGTTTGAGTACGGACTATATTTTTTATAAGGATTGAAGATGCAACGAAGAAAGGACGAAAAAGGGCGGGGGCAGGCGCGCGCCGAGAATACGTATACCGCGGTTTTTAAGGTGAACAGAAGCGATACGCTGATGGAGTTTTTGCTCCGCAAATGCAATACTTCGCGCAATAACGTGAAATCGCTTTTAACCAAAAGACAGGTACTCGTCAACGGAAGCGTGGTAACGCAATACGATTTTCCGCTTGCAAAAGACGACGAGATTAAGCTCGCGAAAAAATCGGTCAGTGGGAATATTCCCGTGGCGAAAAAGCCCGTGCAAAAACGGGAAAAGCGGGAACGGGCTACGATTAAAATTATTTACGAAGACGACGACTTTCTTGCCATCGACAAGCCCGAAGGCTTATTGTCGGTAGAGAGCGACAAGGAAACGGAATGTGCGTTTGCGTACGCGTTCGAGTATCTTCGCCAAAACGCGAAAAACGCTCGGCCGTATATTTTGCACCGTATCGATAAAGAAACTTCGGGCGTGTTATTGTTCGCGAAAAATCCTAAAATTCATTCGATGCTCAAAATGCGTTGGAGCGAGTGCGTGACGGCGCGGGAATATTACGCCGTAGCGGAAGGCTTTTTTGAAGAAAAGGAAGGGACGGTTATTTCCTATCTCAAAGAGAACAAAAACAATATAATGTATTCCACGCAAGACCCCACGGGGCAAAAGGCGATTACGCATTATACCGTTTTAGCCGAGAACGAGAAATATTCCCTGCTCCGTGTCAAAATCGATACGGGCAGAAAAAATCAAATCCGAGTGCATATGAAAGAGCTTAGTCATCCGATCGTCGGCGACGATAAGTACGGACCGTCGAAAGATCCCTTGAAAAGGCTGGGCTTGCACGCGTCAAGACTGACTTTTATACACCCCGTTACGAAAACGGAAATTTCCGTCGGGGCGGGCGTACCCGCTTGTTTTCGGGCGTTGTTTGGACAGTAAACAAGTAAAAAATACCGCTTTTGGGCGGTATTTTTTTATTCGTGTTATTGACATTACGAATAGAAATGTGGTATAATATCATAAATACGAATTTTTAACCACGGAATAAGGAAGTACGATTATGATTTACGACAAGAAAATCGAAACGCTTGCGCGCAGTAAAATGCAAAAGTTACAGCTCAAACGCTTGCAAAAAATCGTCAAGTACGCTTATGAAAACGTACCTTTTTACAAGAAAAAGTACGACGAAGCGGGCGTGAAGCCGTCCGATATTAAAACGTTAAAGGACATCGAGAAATTACCGTTCGTGACCAAAGCGGATTTGCGAGAAAATTATCCGTACGGTATGCTGTCCGTACCCCTTTCCAAGATTTCGCGTATTCACGCTTCGAGCGGTACGAGCGGGAAACCCACCGTCGTTGCGTATACCGACGAAGATATGGAAATATGGACGGAATGCGTGGCGCGGCTTGTAGCGGCAGGCGGCGGACGAAAGGACGACGTCGTGCAAATTTGTTTCGGTTACGGCTTGTTTACGGGTGCTTTGGGTTTGCATCAGGGCTGGGAGCGTATAGGCGCGGCGGTTATTCCCGCGTCTACGGGAAACACCGAACGCCAGCTTATGCTGATGAAGGATTTGAAAACGACGGCAATCGTTTCCACGCCGTCGTACGCGTTACATCTTGCCGAAGAAATGCAACGCTTGGGGTATACCCAAGACGATTTCCATTTACGCGTGGGTATGTTTGGGAGCGAAGCAAGCTCCGACGAAATGCACGCGGAAATCGCGAGAAAGCTACATTTGTTCCCCACCGACAATTACGGCTTGTCCGAGCTGATCGGCCCCGGGGTCGCGGGCGAATGTGAAGAAAAGCAGGGTATGCATATCAACGAAGACCATTTCTACGCCGAAATTCTCGATCCGCAAGATTTCCACGCTTTGGGCGAAGGGGAATACGGGGAGCTCGTGCTTACTTCGTTGACCAAAAAATCGATGCCGATGATCCGTTATCGGACGAAGGATATTACCAAGCTTGACTATGCGCCTTGCGCCTGCGGAAGAACGACGGCGCGTATGGCGAAGCTCAAAGGCAGAACGGACGATATGCTCGTCGTCAAGGGCGTAAACGTATTCCCGTCGCAAATCGAAGGCGTATTGCTTTCGTTCAAGGAAGTGGGCGGTACATACGAAATTATCGTTACGAGAGAAGATTATAAGGATAAGTTAGAAGTCAAGGTTGAGCTTGTGGACGATTCCATTGTCGGCGACTACGGACGGCTTGAAAAATTGAGTTTGGATATCCGTCATGCATTAAAGACCGTTTTGCAAATCGACGTCAAATTGTCAATCGTCGAGCATATGTCCTTGAAGCGTTACGAAGGAAAAGCAAAACGCGTGATTGATTTGAGAAAATACTAATAAGGTGAAAGATATGAAAGAATTAATGCTTACGAATGCGGCGATTGCGCGGGGCGCGTGGGAAGCAGGGGTAAAGGTACTTTCCGCTTATCCCGGAACGCCCAGCACGGAAATCGCGGAAAATTTCGTGAAATACGACGGCGTTTACGCCGAATGGGCACCCAACGAAAAGGTTGCGGTGGAAGTTGCGATCGGGGCGTCCATTGCGGGTGCGCGCACGATGGCGTGTATGAAGCACGTGGGCTTGAACGTTGCCGCCGATCCGTTGTTTACCTTTTCGTATACGGGCGTAAACGGGGGGTTCGTACTCGTCGTTGCGGACGATCCGGGAATGCACTCGTCCCAAAACGAACAGGATTCGCGCTATTACGCGCGTAGCGCGCACGTGGCGATGTTAGAGCCGTCGTCGGCGCAGGAAGCCAAAGAATTTACGCGTTTGGCGTTTGAAATCAGCGAAAAATTCGATACGCCCGTTTTGCTTCGCGAAACGACGCGGGTGGCACATTCGCACGGGATCGTCGAGCTTTGCGAGCGGGAAGAAAAGCCGTTGCGCCCGTATGCGGACGACCCGAAAAAATACGTTATGATGCCCGCGAACGCGATCGCGCGCCATATCGTCGTGGAAGAGCGGGATAACGCGCTTGCGAGTTATTTTAATACTTTACATATTAACCGTGCGGAATACACGAACGAAAATGAAATCGGCGTGGTTTGCGCGGGCGTTACGTACGAGTACGTAAAAGAAGCGTTGCCGAATGCGAACGTATTTAAGGTGGGTACGCCTTACCCCTTGCCCGTGGAAGCGATACGCGCGTTTGCGGGGAAGGTAAGTAAATTGTACGTAATTGAAGAATTAGAGCCGTATATGGAAGATACGCTCAAAGCTGCGGGCGTGGACTGCGTAGGGAAAGCGTTGTTCCCGTTGCAAGGGGAGCTTTCGGTTGCAAAGATTTTACAAGTCTTTGAAAACAAGGAAATTCCCGCGCCCGTCCAAGTACCCGTTCGTCCGCCCGTAATGTGCGCGGGCTGTCCGCATCGCGGCGTATTCTACACCCTGCGAAAGCTCGGTTTGACGGTGAACGGCGATATCGGCTGTGATACGCTTGGGGCGGTTGCGCCGGTGTCGGCTATGCACACCTGCGTTTGTATGGGCGCGTCGGTTGGTGTGGCGCACGGCTTTAAAAAAGCGACGGGGGGCGAAAGCAAAAACGTCGCGGTAATCGGCGATTCTACCTTTTTACATAGCGGTGTGACGGGGCTTATCAACGCCGTATACAATCAAAGCGGGATTACCCTTTTGATTTTGGATAATTCCACGACGGGAATGACGGGACATCAACAGCATCCCGCTACGGGGAAAACGCTGGACGGTTCGCCCGCGCCCGCGGTGCTTTTGGACGAACTTTGCCGCGCTTGCGGTGTGAAAGATTTGCAAATCGTAGACGCGTATGATTTGAACGCCGTCGAAAAAGCGGTGAAAGCGGCGACGGCGAACAAGGAAGTGAGCGTTATTATCGTGCAAAAACCGTGCGTATTGCTCGATAAAAAGAGCAAAAAGCCCGCCGTTTGCGTAAGCGATTGTAAAAATTGCGGAAAGTGTATGAAAATCGGCTGTCCTGCGATTAGTAAGGGAGAAAATGGGATTGTGATCGACAAGTCACAATGTGTAGGCTGCGGCGTTTGCGAGCAAATTTGCCCGTTTGGCTGTATTAAAGGTATGGAGGCGTAAAGAATGAATATACTCATTTCGGGTGTGGGCGGTCAAGGTACTTTGCTTGCCAGCCGCGTACTCGGTAAATATGCGTTACTGTGCGGAAAAGATTGTAAAATCAGCGAAATTCACGGTATGAGTCAACGGGGCGGGAGCGTAACCACCCACCTTCGTATGGGCGAGAAAATTCATTCTCCCGTCGTTTGGGAAGGGGGTGCGGATATGATCATTGCCTTTGAAGAATTAGAAGCGGCGCGTATGGCGCATTATTTGAAAAAGGACGGGATTTTGCTCGTCAACGAAGAACGCATTTTGCCGATGCCGTGTATTACGGGTGCGGCGGTATATCCTGCGGATATAAAAACGCAAATCGGTAAGCTTGCAAGCGGTGCGAAATTCGTTGCAGCGCAAGAAATTGCCAAGGAAGCGGGAAGCGAAAAGGCGACGAATATCGTAATGCTCGGCTGTATTTGTAAGCTTTACGGGTTTGACAAGGATATTATGGAAGAAGCGGTCGTCGCTTGCGTGCCCGAAAAGTTCAAGGAAGTAAACGTACGGGCGTTCCGTATGGGCTTTGAACGGGTATAAAGGAAGAAAAATTATGCAATATTTTCAAAAAGAAATCGAAACGATGAGCAAAGCGGACAAGCGGGCGTTGCAATCGGAGAGGCTTGTAAAAATCGTTAAGTACGCTTACGAAAACCAAGCCCCGTACCGCGCGAAAATGGACGCGATTAAGCTCAAACCCGAAGATATTAAGTCTATCGACGATATTTATAAATTGCCGTTTACGGTTAAGCAAGATCTTCGCGACGCGTATCCGTTCGGTATGATGGCAAGACCCAAAAAGGATCTCGTCCGTTTACACGCTTCAAGCGCGACGACGGGCAAACTGACCGTTGCGGGGTATACCAAAGGGGATCTCGACGTTTGGGGCGAATGTGCGGCGCGGTCGCTCGTAATGGCGGGCGGGAGCGCGGACAGTACCGTACATATCGCGTACGGCTACGGCTTGTTTACGGGCGGTTTGGGTATGCACTACGGCGGGGAAAAGCTCGGCGCGTGCGTCGTACCCGCTTCGGCAGGCAATACGCAAAAACAAATTCAGTTGCTCGTGGACTTCGGCGCGGATATTATTTGCTGTACGCCGTCGTATATCATTTATCTTGCCGAAGAAATTGAGAAAATGGGCTTAAAAATCGGCGAAGATATCAAGCTCAAAGGGGGCGTGTTCGGCGCGGAAGCGTGGTCGGAAGGGATGCGCGAAGACATTGAAAAGCGGTTACAGCTTCGGGCTTGCGATATTTACGGCTTGTCCGAAATTGCAGGACCGGGCGTGGCTTGCGATTGTGAGTTTAAGACGGGTATGCACTTCCAAGACGACCATTTCTATCCTGAAATCGTGGACGTGGATACGCTCAATCCCTTACCTTACGGGGAATCGGGCGAGCTTGTGATTACCACGCTCACCAAAGAAGGTATGCCGCTGATCCGTTACCGTACGCGGGATATCGCGAGCTTGAACGACGATCCCTGCCCTTGCGGCAGAACGAGCGTGAAGCTCAATAAAATTACGGGCAGAAGCGACGATATGCTCATTATTCGCGGCGTAAACGTATTCCCGTCACAAATCGAGAGCGTGCTGTTGAAGCACTCGGAAATTGAGCCCCATTACCATATCAACGTGGATCGCGTGAACAATTTGGATACGATGGAAATTGTGGTCGAGCTTTCTCCCAGCGTTGCGCTTGACGAAGTCGCGCACGTGGAAGAAATCCGTAAAAAGCTTACGGCGGATATGGCGTCCGCGCTGTCGGTTGGCGCGAAAATTACGCTCGTATCACCGGGGACGATTGCAAGAAGCGAAGGCAAAGCTAAGCGTATAACCGATAAACGCAAATTATAAGGAGAGAAAAGAAGATGATTAAACAAATAGCGGTTTTTTTGGAAAATAGACAAGGCAGAGTAAGCGAATGTTGTAAAGCTTTGAAAGAAGCGGGGGTAAACCTTTGTTCGATGTCCATTGCGGACACCAAAGAATTTGGTATTTTGCGTATCATTACCGACGACAACGACAAAGCGTTAGCTTCGCTTAAAAGCGCGGGCTTTTTGTCGTCGCTTGTAGAGCTTGTCGGAATTGAAGTTCCCGATAAATCGGGCGCGCTTGCCGATTTACTCATTCAATTATACGAAGGCGGCGTGAATATCGAATATATGTATTCGTTTGCAGGCAAAGACGGTCACGCGCAGATCGGTTTTAAGACGAGTACGCCCGAAAAAGCGGTTGCGCTGTTGGAGCAAGCGGGCGCGAAAATTTTATAAAAAACTCGGTTTTGCGGAGTGGCTATGAAAAAAGGGTTAATACTCATAAACGCGTATTTGAAATTACAGTCGCAATTCTCGCAAGCGGAGCGTATAAAGGAAGAACTTGAAAGACTCGGCGTTGAAACGGAAATTCGTCGCAACGACGGGTTTTTCGCGCAAATTTCGGGTTGCGATATCGTCGAAAATCTTTCTCAAAGCTACGCGTTTTGCGTGTACTTGGACAAGGACAAATACCTTTCCGAAATGCTTGAAAAATCGGGTTTGCGCTTGTTCAACCGCCACGAAGCAATCCGCGTTTGCGACGATAAAATGCAAACGTACATTTCCCTTGCGGGACAAGGCGTGCCGATGGCAAAAACGCTGTCGGGATTGCTTTGCTACGAGCCGACCGAGCAGGTAAAATCCCAAACGCTCGACCGTATCGAAAGGGAACTTGGTTATCCCGTTATCGTGAAAGAAAGCTTCGGGTCGCTTGGTAAGGGCGTATATATGGCGAAAAACCGCGAGCAACTGTCGTCGATTGCCGAAAAGCTTAAATGCCGTCCGCACCTTTTCCAACAAACGGTGCAAACGAGCGTAGGCAAGGATTTACGCGTAATCGTTGTAGGCGGAAAGGTGCTTACGGCGATGTTACGGCAATCGGATAAGGATTTTCGGAGCAATATCGAGCTTGGCGGGGTGGGTACGCCCTACGAAATTAACGAGCAGACGCGCGAGGTTTGCGAGCTTGTAGCAAAGATTTTGGGCTTGGATTATTGCGGTATTGATATTTTATTTGGAGAAAACGGCGCGCCTATCGTTTGCGAAGTCAATTCCAACGCTTTTTTCGGCGGCGTGGAGCGGGTGACAGGTGTAAACGTGGCGGCGGCGTACGCAAAACGTATTCTTTTGGAAATGGGGAATTAGCAATGAAAAAAATAGCGAGTTTTACGGTCAATCACGATATTTTACAAAAGGGAATGTATATTTCCCGCATAGACGGCGACGTAGTGACGTACGATATTCGTATGAAACGCCCCAACGGCGGCGATTATTTGTCGATGAGCGCGGCGCATACGATGGAGCATTTGTTCGCGACATTCGCTCGCGATAGCGCGATGGGGCAGGACGTAATTTATGTCGGACCTATGGGTTGCAGAACAGGATTTTATTTGCTCGTCCGCGATCGGATCTCGCATAGTCAAGCCATTGCTTTGGTGCAAGAAAGTATGCGCTTTATCCGTGATTTTACGGGCGAAATCCCCGGGAATACGTCCAAGGAATGTGGAAACTATCTTGATCACGATCTTGCGGGTGCGAAAACGCTTGCCGCGGATATGTGCAAGGTTTTAGAAAGTTTGCAGGAAAAAGATTTACAATATAAGGAGTGAGAAAATGCGAGATTTTTTAGAAGTTATCAATAGCCGCGTGAGCGTAAAAAGCTATCAGTCTACGCCCGTGGCAAAAGAATTGATTGAAAAAATCGTCGAAGCGGGTACGCACGCGCCGACGGGCTTGAATAAGCAATCGCCCATTATTTTGGCAGTTACGAATAAGGAAGTTCGCGATAGACTTTCCTATCTCAACGCGGGGAAAGATCCCTTTAAGCGCGCCGATCCTTTTTATAACGCGCCCGTCGTGCTCGTCGTTTTGGCGGACAAAAACGTGCCTACGCACGTTTACGACGGGTCTTTGGTGATGGAAAATATGCTCCTTGCGGCACATTCTTTGGGCTTGGGCGCGTGTTGGATTCATAGAGCCAAAGAAACCTTTGAAATGGAAGAAGGTAAACGGCTTTTGAAGGATTTGGGCATTGAAGGCGAGTATGAAGGGATCGGGAATTGTATCGTCGGTTACCCCGACGTCGTTCCCGCAAAAAAGCCCAGAAAGGAACGTTGGGTATATTACGTAGAATAATATGAAAACGGGGATTTCGACGGCTTCGCTGTTTTTGCGAAAGAATAATGAAGAAGCGTTGCCGCTTTTAAGTCGGCTTGGCGTGAAAAACGCCGAGGTTTTTCTGACTTCTTTTTCTGAATACGAGCCGTCTTTTGCAAGTTTGCTCGCATCTTGTAAAGGCGGGATTGCGGTCAATTCCGTGCATATTCTCAATACGCAGTTCGAGCCGCAGCTTTTTAACGCGCATCCGCGCGTGCACGCCGACGCGTACGCGTGGCTGCATAAAGTCTTGGATTGCGCGCAAATTTTAGGCGCGCCCTATTATACCTTTCACGGTATCGCGCGCGTAAAACGCGCTTCCCGCTCGGGGGAACGGGATAATTTCGATACGATGATCAAAGGCTTCGACGAAATTATTTCCGCTTGCAAAACAAGGAACGTTACTCTGTGTTTGGAAAACGTGGAATGGTCGACCTATAACCGCGTGGGCGTGTTTGAACGCTTGAAAAAGGAATTGCCCGATTTGCGCGGGGTATTGGATATTAAGCAGGCCCGTATTTCAGAGTATCCTTACGAGCAATATTTGCAGGAAATGGGCGAACGGCTTGCCTACGTGCATATTTCCGACGTGGACGAGAACGGTCGTATGTGCCTGCCGGGAAAAGGAACGTTCGATTTTGAAACGCTCGTGAAACGCTTGCAGGACGCGGGCTTTGACGGCTCACTTATCATTGAAGTCTACACCCAAGATTACGGTGACGAAAAAGAACTGAAAACCGCTTGCGATTATATAGATGAAATTTTATATAAATTTAACGGATAATTTTTTTAATTTTTTTGCAAAAACTGTTGACAAGTATATTTTTATATGGTATACTCTTATTAAGATTTAATCTTAATAATAAAATAAAGGAGAATTAAAATGAAAGTATATCAATGTGAACAATGCAAAACGACGGTGATTAGCCGTAACGAATTGAAGTTGGAAGGGTGGAAAGAGTTGGTGGCAGGCTCTACGGACGCGGCGCAAGAAAAGCACGTACCCGTAGTGAGCAAGAAATGTAAGCAAGTAAAGGTAGACGTTGGCAGCGTTTCGCACCCGATGACGGAAGAACATCTTATCGAATGGGTAGCGATTGAAACCGCACAAGGCTATCAAGTGAAATATCTCAAAGCAGGGGACGCGCCCGTATGCACGTTCTCGCTTGCGGACGGAGATTCGTTGGTGGCGGTGTATGCCTACTGTAATCTCCACGGTCTTTGGAAAAACTAAAAACGGAGAATACTCTTCGCAATACTGCGTTGCGCTGCGTTTTTCTCGCTCGCGTACCTTTCGTACGTCTCCCGTCGAAAATACTCGCGCGCCTTGTCTTACTTGCGTCTTGCTCCGTTTTTATCGCTTGGCGCAGGCGTAACAGGAAGACTAAAAACGAACACGCTTCGCAATACTGCGTTGCGCTGCGTTTTTCTCGCTTGCGTTTTACTTGGCGCGGGCGTCAAAGGTAAAATATCAAAAGGAGTAATAAAATGATAGAAAGAGAAGCAATGTACAAAATCACGTACGGGTTGTTTATGCTGACGACGACGGACGGAGAAAAACAAAACGGGTGTATCGTCAATACGGTTTCTATGCTGACGGATGATCCCAAACGTATCGTCGTATTCGTGAATAAGACCAACTATTCCGAAACATTGCTCCGCAAAACGGGCGTTCTCAACGTTTCCATTTTGACGGAAAGCACGCCTTTTGATATTTTCAAGCAGTTCGGTTTTTGTTCGGGGCGGGATACGGACAAATTCGCGGGCGAAACGTACCCCAAGACGGAAAACGGGTTGTACTATTTGCCTAAATACGCCAACGCCGTATTGTCGGCAAAGGTGGTAGACGCGCTCGATTACGGTACGCATACGCTGTTCGTTGCCGAAGTGACCGAAGCGAAAACGCTGTCGAGTGAAAAATCGGTGACCTACGAATACTATCAAAGCAATATCAAACCCAAGCCCGCCGCGCAAAAGCAAGAAGCGGGCGGCGTGAAGAAATGGGTTTGCACCGTGTGCGGTTACGTACACGAAGGCGAAGACTTCCCCGAAGGATTTTTGTGTCCTTGGTGTAAGCACCCCAAAGAAGATTTTAAGCCCTTGCAAGCGTAAAAAAATTCCCAAAAAAGCCAAAAAACGGCGAAAAAAGACTTGACATCAACGACTTTTCTTGCTATAATTTGGTGGTAAATAAAAAATGCGTTGTGCAAAGGCGGTGAAAAAGGTATGTCTACGGTAAGAGTAGGTGAAAACGAGAACGTAGAAAGCGCGTTGCGTCGTTTTAAGAGAAAGTGCTCCCGCGACGGTATTATCGGCGATTTGAGAAAGAAAGAATTCTATGAAAAGCCTTCCGTAAGAAGAAAGAAGAAATCGGAAGCCGCTCGTAAGAGAAGCAGAAACTAACGAAAGAGAAGCTCACGAATGCGTGAGCTTTTTTCTTTGTCGAAAACAGGGAATAACCGTCGAAAAAGGTCGGCGAAAAATAAAGGCAGGTGGTATTATGGCAAACGAAAACCGTACGTTAAAGGACGAAGCAAGACGGGCAAAATCTCGGATCAAGAGCGGGTTTTGGACGGAATGTAAGGAAGATATGGATAAAAAATTAGAGCTTGCGCGAGAACAAGGCGTAAACGAAAGCAAGGCGGGACGGTATTTTACCGCGCAAGTTTCCGCGAAAATTGCGGGCGGGAAAGAAGATGAATTCTATCTCAAAGTCAAACAAATGTTGCTTTCCGACGGCGAAGTGAGCGACGCGATCGGTAGACTTACGGACAAGCCCTATTACGATACGCTCACTTACGATGAAAAACAGCGTTATACGCTGGCGTTAAGTGAAAAATATCTCCGCGCGTTGGAGCGGTTTAGAAAAGAATACGAATTTGAAAGCCTGACCGAGCGCGAAAATGCGTGAAGTCGCTTGCCAAACGGATAAGCTTTGTGTTATAATATAGCTATGACACAAATGGACGAAATTTTTGAGAAACTGAATGCGGAACAAATCAAACCCGTTTTACAAACGGAAGGCGCGGTGCTCGTGCTTGCGGGCGCGGGGAGCGGCAAAACGCGCGTGCTTACTTCGCGGATTGCGTATATTATCGAAGAGCTGGGCGTGCCTGCTTCGGCAATCCTTGCCATTACCTTTACCAACAAAGCGGCAAAGGAAATGCAAGAACGGCTTTCGGCAATCACCGACGTTTCCCGTGCTTGGGTATGCACCATTCATAGTATGTGCGTGCGGATTTTGCGAATGTACGCGGCGGAAGTGGGGATAAGCCCTAACTTTTCCATTTACAGTGAAACGGAGCGTAATAATATTATCAAAAAATCTTTTCAGGAATGTGATTACGACGACGATAAATTATTGAAATCGGTGAAATTCCATATCGCGAATGCGAAAATGCTCGGCTACGAGCCCGAACGCTACGCAGAAGAATACGCGGGGGAACACGACATCGACGAAGTGGTAAAGGTGTATACCCGTTATCAAAAGCATTTGCGCGAAAATAACGCGTTGGACTTTGACGATTTGTTGAACGAAACGCGGCTTTTGCTTCGTAAAAACGAAGAAGCGCGGGAATATCTCGGCGGGCGTTTTCGCTATATTCTCGTGGACGAGTTCCAAGACACCAACGCCGTACAGTACGAAATCGTAAAATTGCTTGCTTCGGTGCACGGCAATTTATTCGCCGTTGGCGACGACGATCAATCCATTTACGGTTGGCGCGGGGCGAAAATTGAGAATATTTTGCATTTTGAAAAGGATTTCAAAAACGCGAAAACCTTTAAGCTGGAACGCAATTACCGCTCGACCAAGCGTATTTTGAAACTTGCCAACACCGTCATTAAAAACAACGGCAACCGCAAGGATAAAACGCTTTGGACGGAGAACGAAGACGGGCAGGAAGCCAAGGTTTACGAATCGGAAGAAGAAAGCGGCGAGGCGCGGTATATCGCGCATACGATTGCGGGATTGCTTCGCCAAGGTTACCGTTATTCCGATTTTGCTATTTTAATGCGTTTGAACGCCTTGACTCGTTCCTTTGAACAAGAATTTCTTGCCGACGGTATACCTTTTAAGGTCTTTGGCGGGTTTAAGTTCTTCGAGCGTAAAGAAATCAAGGACCTTTTGGCGTATTTGCGTTTGGTAAACAACCCGTTCGACAGCGAAGCGGCGGTGCGGATTATCAACTTCCCCAAACGCGGTATCGGCGCGAAAACGGTGGAAACCTTGCAAAATTACGCGTTTGAAACGGAACTTTCCGTATACGACGCTTTATTAAATTTAGACGAAATGGGCTTTTCGGGCGCGACCAAGCAAAAGCTTTTGGATTTTAGAGAGCTTGTCAAGACTTGGATTATCGACAGTCAAGCGATGCCCGTGAACGAGCTGGTGAAGAAAATCGTCGCGGATACGCGTATGCGCGAAGCATACGCCGACGAGTCGGACGAGAGTATTAATAAACGCGCGAATATAGAAGAGTTTATCAATTCGGTAGACGAGTATTGCCGCTTGAACGAAGGGGCGAGCTTGACCGATTATCTCAATCAAGTCACCCTTTCTTCGGACACGGACGAAATGGACGATAGCAATTACGTAACGCTCGCTACCATTCATTCGGTGAAGGGTTTGGAGTTTCCTTGCGTGTTTTTATGCGGTATGGAAGAAAATATTATGCCCGTTTCCCGTGCAGTGGGGAGTGACGATGATATGGAAGAAGAACGCCGTTTGATGTACGTTGCGATTACCCGCGCCAAGGAACGGCTTTGGTTTACGCGCTCGAAAAGCCGTTATTTGTACGGCAAGCGCGAGCCGTCCGCGCGTTCGCGGTTTTTGAAAGAGCTTTCTTCCGAGCTTGCTTTGCCGCGGGAAACCCCGCGTCTTTCCCAAGGCTACGGCGACTGGGACGACCCCGATTCTTACTCCAACGCCGCATACGGTGGGGGCAGGTACGCTTCCAACGATAATTATTACGGAAAAAAGACCACCTTTGGCGGGAGCTATCGCGGCGCGGAAAATTCCGGCGTAACCCGTTCGGCGTGGAACGGGGGAACGAGCTACGGCTCGTCGTATACGAAACCCGCACCGCAAAAAGCGAGTAGCGGCTTCACGTTCGGTGGGGTGAGCAAGACGCCGACGAGAACGGGAATGGGCGCGAAGGATATTTCCGTGTATAAAATCGGTGTAAAGGTCAAGCATCCGAAATTTGGCGTGGGTACGGTCGTCAACGTTCGGGGGGCAGGCAGTAACACCATTTTAGACGTGGCGTTTGAAGGCTTAGGGATTAAGCAGTTATCCGCAAACCTTGCGCCGCTCACCGTTTTCTAAAAAAATTTTGGGGAAAAATTATGCACGATAGAAAAAGAGAACTTGTAGACGTACTCAATCGCTGGGCGTACGAATATTACGTTTTGGACGCGCCCACGGTGTCGGATAAGGAATACGACGCGCTTTACGACGAACTTCGCGCTTTGGAAGAAGCAAGCGGGGAAGTGTACGCCGACAGCCCTACCCGCCGCGTGGGCGGCGAGCCGATTAAAGCCTTTCAAAAGCATACGCATATTGCGCGGTTGTTCAGCTTGGATAAATCGGTGACGGAAGAACAGCTCAAAGCCTTTATCACCCGTACGCAGAAGGCGGCGGGGCAGGAACTTGTTTACACCGTCGAGTATAAATTCGACGGACTGACCGTGTGTTTGACCTACGAAAAAGGTGCGTTCGTGCGCGCTACGACGCGGGGCAACGGCACGGTGGGCGAAGACGTGACGGCGCAGGTGATGACGATTAAGTCCTTTCCCTTGAAGATTTCCTACCAAGGTACTTTGGAAGTGCGCGGGGAAGCGGTTATACGGCTTTCCGTGTTAAAGGAATACAACGAAACGGCGGCAGAACCGCTCAAAAACGCGCGGAACGCCGCGGCGGGCGCGATTCGGAATTTAGATCCCAAAATCACCGAAAAACGCCGTCCTGATATCTATTTTTACGACGTCAATTACCTTTCGGACGGAGAAGAACTTTCGCAAACGCAAGCGCACGATTTTCTCGTGCAGGAAGGGTTTAAGGTATACCCGTATTTTGCCGTTTGCAAAGGCGAAGAAGTGCTGTCGGCGATTGCGGAAATCGATTGCCAAAGACGGAGCATCGACGTGTTGACGGACGGTGCGGTTATCAAGGTTAACGACGCCAAGCTTCGCGAAGAACTCGGTTTCACCGATAAATTCCCGCGCTGGGCAATGGCGTATAAATTTGAAGCGGAAGAAGTGACGACGACCGTTCAAAACGTCGTTTGGCAGGTGGGCAGAACGGGGAAACTCACCCCCCTTGCCGTGCTTGATCCCGTAGAGCTTGGCGGGGCTACGGTTTCCCGCGCAACCCTGAATAACTACGGCGATATTACGCGTAAGAACGTAAAAATCGGCTCGCGCGTGCTGGTTAGACGTTCCAACGAAGTTATCCCCGAAATTTTGGGAGCTACGGAACATTACCCGCATAGCAAGGATATCGAAAAGCCTACGCATTGTCCCGCTTGCGGAGCAAAGGTGCGGGAAGTGGGCGCGCATTTGTTCTGTCCTAATCGCGAGTGCTTGCCCCGTATCGTTGCCAAGCTCGATCATTATTCGGACAAAAACGCAATGAATATCGACGGCTTTTCCGAAAGTACGGCGCAGGTGTTGATTGAAAAGAAAAACGTACGGAATTTTTCCGATTTATACGCGTTGACGGCGGACGATTTTGTGGATTTGGAAGGCTTTAAGGATAAAAAAATCGGCAATCTTTTAGGGGAAATTGCAAAGAGCAAAACCCCAACCTTGGACGCGTTTATCTACGCGATCGGGATTGACGGGGTAGGCAGGGTTGCGGCGAAAGACCTTGCGGCGCGGTTTAAGAGCGTTGAAAATCTCCAAAATGCGACGGAAGAAGAGCTTGTTTCGCTCGAAAACATCGGCGCGATTACGGCGCGTGCGATCGTGGAATATTTTGCCGACGAAGAAAATGCAAACGAGCTGGCGGCTTTGCGGGAAGCAGGCGTTCGTCCCGTTTGGTCGGAAGAAAAGACGGAAGGCGTTTTTTCGGGACAGTCCGTGGTGTTGACGGGTACGCTTTCGGGGTATAAACGTAGCGAAGCGCAAAAGCTCATCGAAGCGCGTGGCGGGGTTTGTCAATCGTCGGTAACGGCGAAAACGACGCTCGTGATTGCGGGCGAGGACGCGGGCGGCAAGCTCGAAAAAGCTAAAAAACTCGGCGTGAAAGTCATTGACGAAACGGAGTTTCGTAGACTTTTGGAAGAAAATGCGTAAAGAACAAGAAAAAATCGTAAAAAAAACGGAAAAACAAGCGATAGTACTTGTATTTTTCGTTTTTTTTTGCTATAATGGTATAGCGTTATTATAGACAGCACCAAGGACGAGAAAATATGTTAAGTATGACGGGGTACGGCAAGGGTTCGTACGAAGAAAACGGAATAGAATTGACCGTGGAATTGAAAACGGTGAACAACCGTTATTTGGACGCTTCTGTGAAAGCACCGCGCGTGTTTGCAGCGTACGAAGAAAAAATACGAGCGCGTATCCGTGAAAAAATGACGAGAGGGCATATCGACGTATTCGTGTCCTTTAAGGACAAGCGCGAAAAGCCTACTGCTTTGACCGTGGATTTGGCGTTGGCAACGTCGTACGTGCAATCGGCGAAAACGCTCAAAGCCGCGTTTCCCGAACTTCCCGACGATATTACCCTTTCTTCCGTGCTTCGTTATCCCGAAGTTTTGAAACAAGAAGACGTTTTGGCGTTGGACGAAACGCTCGTGACTGCGTTGACGGCCGCTTTGGATGGTGCGCTTGACAATCTCAACGCAATGCGTTTGATCGAAGGCGAAAAGCTGAAAGCGGATATGCTGTCGCGTATGGATACCATCGAAAGCTTGGTTGCGGAAATTTCGCTCCGCGCACCTGAAATTGCCAAAGAGTACCGTGAAAAGCTCACGGCGCGCGTGAAAGAATATTTAGACGGCGCGCAAATCGACGAAACTCGTTTGCTTACCGAAGTGGCGGTGTTTACCGATAAGAGCAATATCGACGAAGAGCTGACGCGTTTGCGTTCGCACGTCGGACAATTCCGTAGTATTTGCGAAGAAGGCGTAGTGGGTAGAAAGCTCGACTTTCTCGTGCAGGAATTTAACCGTGAAGCGAATACGACCTGCTCCAAGAGCAACGACGTGACGGTTACGCGTTTAGGGCTTGCGTTGAAAAACGAGATTGAAAAGGTACGCGAGCAGGTGCAAAATCTTGAATGAGAAAGTTATGAAAGGTGTTTTGGTGGTAGTGTCCGGCCCGTCGGGGGTTGGCAAAGGAACGATTGTAAAGACGCTCGTGAAAAAGAGAAGCGATATCGTAGAGTCGGTGTCTTGCACGACGCGTTCGCCGCGCGCGGGGGAAGTGCACGGCAGGGAATATTACTTTTTGAGCGAAGAAGAATTTAAGCGGCGTATACGCGAAAACGATTTTTTGGAGTACGACGAGCATTTCGGAAACTATTACGGAACGCCCAAATCGTTCGTACGGGAAGCCTTAAAAGAAAAATCGGTGATTTTGGAAATCGACGTCGTGGGCGCGCTTAACGCGAAAAAAGCTTTTCCCAAAAGCGTGCTCGTTATGATCGCTCCGCCGAGCGTGGAAGAACTTGAAAGACGGTTAAAGGGCAGAAGCTCGGAAACGGAAGAAGAAATCAAAAACAGGCTGTCGCGGTTGGAATACGAGTTATCAAAAAAGGACGAATACGATTACGTGATCATCAACGACGATTTGCAAACGGCGATTGCCGAGCTTGAACAAATTATAGATAAAAAACAACAAGGAGTGTGAAAAAATATGATAAACGAACCTTCGGTAGACGTAATGATTAGAAAACTCGGTACGGAAGAAGAACCGATTAGCCGCTACGCGCTTTGCACGATTGCAGCCAAGCGTGCGCGTCAAATCATTGAAACGGAGAAGAATGCAGGTATTACCGATTCGATGGGTAAGGACAAGGAATTGCTTTCCGCGTGCAAGGATATTGCCGACGGCAAAGTCGTCATTGCAAAGGACTAACGTAAAATTGCCTCGCAAAGTCGAGGCATTTTTCACAAATTACGCTTAAAAAGGGTAGAGTATGATTGCGGAAGTTATCGTCGATATCGCGGCGAGTGAAACGGATAGAATATTCGATTATCTCTGCGACGAAAACACGATCGTCGGCAGTCGCGTTCGCGCGCCCTTCGGCGGGAAAACCCTGCCAGGGTTTGTAATGCGGTTAAAAGATAAATCGGACGTTCCCGTGGAAAAGCTCAAAAGGGTTTTGCCTTGCCCCGACGAATTACCCGCGCTCAATAGCGAATGTCTTGCGCTTGCGGAAAAGCTCGCGGCAAGATACCGCGTACCCAAAGCCTTGACGCTTCGGCTGTTTTTGCCGACGGAAATGCGTACGGGAAAGGTGCGGGAGCTCACCCGCCGCTACGTAGAGCTTATCGTGGATTTGGACGAAATGAAGCTTTCCAAAACGGCGAAAAATCAGCTTGCCGTAGCGCAGTATTTAGCCCAAAACGGCAAGAGCGATTGCGCGTATCTCAACAACGCCTATCAAGGCGGCGTGGCGGGTTTGGAAAAGAAAGGGTACGTGCGGATTACGCAAGAACAGCTCCGCCGCGATCCCTACAAAACGCTGGAAAGAGAGAACGAACTGCATATTTTAACGCCCGACCAAAAACGGGCGGTGGAAACGATTGAACGGGACGAAAGGACGGTGCAGCTTCTGCACGGCGTTACGGGAAGCGGAAAGACGGAAATTTATTTGACTTTAATCGCCAAATGCTTACGGGAAGGCAAAAGCTCGATATTTTTAGTACCTGAAATTTCACTTACCCCCCAAATGCTCGCGCAGCTTCGCGCGCGATTCGGCTCGCAAGCGGCGATTTTGCATAGCGGACTTTCGGCGGGCGAGCGTTTCGACGAGTGGTGGCGGTTGCGTACGGGGGAAGCGAAGATTGCAATCGGCGCAAGAAGCGCAATTTTTTCACCCTTGGAAAATTTGGGGGTTATCATTATCGACGAAGAGCACGATTCGAGCTATTCCAGCGAATCCGCGCCCCGTTACAATACCTTTGATATCGCTTTGCTTCGTGCAAAACGGAACGGCTGTAAGCTCGTGCTTGGAAGCGCGACGCCGTCGGTGGAAACGTATAAACGGGCAAAGGATCAAGAATTTTCCTTGATACGGCTCGATAAGCGGATCAATCAACGTCCTATGCCCGAAATTGTCGTTGCCGATATGCGTCGGGAAGTAAGGCGCGGGAATAATTCTCCCTTTTCGTTCGCACTCAAAGAAGAAATGGAAAAATGCCTTGCCGAAGATAAGCAAGCGATTTTGTTCCTAAATCGGCGCGGGTATTCCCAAACGGTAATTTGTAAGGAATGCGGGTACGTGGCAAAGTGTGATGCTTGCGACGTTTCGCTTACCTATCACCGCGACGAAGATTGCTTAAAATGCCATTATTGCGGTATGAAATACAATATGCTTTCGGCTTGCCCCGATTGCGGCGGAAAAAAACTCTCATACGCGGGTACGGGTACGCAACGCATTACCGCAGAGCTGCAAAAGCTGTATCCCACGGCTCGTATTTTGCGTATGGACAACGATACCACGAGCGGGAAAGAAGGGCATTATAAAATTTTGAAAGCGTTTGCTGAAAAGCAAGCGGATATTCTCGTCGGTACGCAAATGATTGCCAAAGGTCACGATTTTCCGAGTGTTACGCTCGTAGGCATACTCGACGCGGATATGAGCTTGCATTTTTCCGATTATAGAAGCGGGGAGCGCACCTTTCAGCTGTTGACGCAGGTTGCGGGCAGAAGCGGCAGAGCTAAGGAAAAAGGCAAAGTCGTATTGCAAACCTTCGACCCCGAAAACGAAGTCTTGCGGTTTGCGACTTCGTATGATTACCAAGGTTTTTACGAAAACGAAATCTCGTTGCGTGCGGCAATGGCGTTTCCGCCCTTTTCCAAGATCGTCCGCGTGCTCGTGACGGGGGAAGACGATAAAAAGACGATAGGAACGCTCCGTGAAGTGTATACTGTTTTGGAAAAACTGTATGCCGAAAATCCCGATAAATTTTTATTTTTCAATAAGATGCGCGCGCCTATCAAGCGCATACAAAATAAATTTCGGTATCAAGTGCTGATGCGGCTTTGCGAGCCGTCCATTTTGCCCCAAATTTACGACGTTTGCGCCGTGGCGCGAACGCGAGATACGCTCGTGAGCGTAGAAGAAAATCCTACGAATTTGAGTTGAACGAAGGAGAGAAAAATTATGGCAATTCGTAACGTTGTACAGGTCGGCGACGACGTATTAAGACAAAAATGTTTCCCCGTGGAAAGCTTTGACGAAGGACTTTGGAAGCTTCTCGACGATATGAAAGAAACGGTGAAAAAGGAAGAAGGCGCAGGGCTTGCCGCGCCGCAAGTGGGCGTGCTTCGCCGCGCCGTCGTTGTGGACGTGAAGGAAGGATATTTCGAGTTTATCAATCCCCAAATCACGGCGCAAAAGGGCGAGCAGTCGGACTGGGAAGGTTGTCTTTCCGTTCGAGGGAAAAGCGGTATCGTTTCCCGCCCGATGAAAGTCACCCTTGCCTATCAAGACAGAATGGGGGAAAAGCACGTATTAAAAGCCAAGGGATTTTTTGCCCGCGCCATTTGTCACGAGCTTGATCATCTCGACGGAGTATTATATATCGACAAAGCCGAATATATTGAAAGGGTGAAATAAATTTATGAAAATCGTTTACGCGGGTACGCCTGATTTTGCGACGTTGCCTTTACAAAAGATTCTCGAAGCGGGTTACGACGTGGTGGGCGTTATTACCCAGCCCGACAAACCGCAGGGCAGAAAGGCAGTTTTAACCCCGCCGCCCGTCAAGGTTTTGGCGGCGGAAAAGGGGATTCCCGTTTTACAGCCCCTAAAACTTCGCGACGAGCTGGACGCGGTACGCGCGCTCGGCGGGAATATTATGATTACGTGCGCATACGGGCAATTACTCACCCAAGATGCTTTGGATTGTTTTGAAAAGGGAGTGTGGAATATCCACGCGGGGTTATTGCCCGCCTATCGCGGTGCTTCGCCCATTCAAAGCTGTATTTTACACGGCGAAACGCAAACGGGCGTTTCGGTAATGAAAACGGAGCTTGGCTTGGATTGTGGCGACGTGCTTTGTGTGGAAAAGACGGAAATTGCGCCCAGCGAAACGTACGGAGAGCTTGAAACTCGGCTTTCGGCGATCGGGGCAAGCTTGATCGTGCAAGCGTTGGCACTTTTGCAAACGGGGACGTATACGCTCCAAAAACAAGGTCAAGACGGGGTTGGCATTTACAAAAAAATCACCAAAGACCAAGCGAAAATCGATTTTAGCCGTTCGGCAAAGGAAATCGTCGATCTCGTTCGCGCGATGAATCCTGCGCCCGTTGCGTATACGCAGTCGGGGGAGATGAAACTCAACGTGTACCTTGCCGAAAGGGCGGTTTTAAGTGAAACGGAAAGCACGGAAGCGGCAAATGCCGTTTGCGGGCAGGTTTTGAGCGATCAGCCCAAGCGCGGCTTGCTTGTCAAATGCGCCGACGGCGCGGTAAAGCTTACGCAGGTCCAAGCGGCGGGCGGGAAGCGTATGAGCGGCGGCGATTTTCTCAATGGCAGAAAAATTACGAAAGGTCGGGTGTTTGAATGGTAAGCAATCCCGTTTACGATCCCTATCAAATCTTAATGAAAATATACCAAGGCGGTGCGCATTGTAAGCAAGCGATTGCCGATACGTATATCGAAGAACAGTACCGTTCCCGTACAGTGAAAATCGTGTACGGCGTGTTGGAAAAGGACGGGTATTTAGATTTTTGTATCCGTTATTACGCGCCCAAAGCCCCCAAGCTTGCCGTACGCGTATTATTGAAAATCGCCTTGTATATGCTCCTTTTTATGGACAAAAAACGGTATATGGTTACCGATCTTGCCGTAACCTTGTGCAAAAAACTCGGCAAAAGCGGGGTGAGCGGGTTTGTCAACGCTTTTTTAAGGCGGTTTGATCAAACGGTCGTGGATGGCGCGATTGAGTCGGATTGTATCCGTTTATCCTATCCCGATTACGCGTACGCGTGGCTGAAAAAAGAATACGGGGACAGAGCGGAAAAAATCGCTTCGGCGGCTTCTTCGGGTGTGTCCGTACGCTTTGAAAAAAACGCGGAAAAGTATCTTTCGCGTACGCATATACAAACCCCCTTTTCGGACGGTTATAACCATTATATTTTTGAGAATTTTGCCCGTGACGACGGGTTTGACGACGGCGAATATACCTTTCAGTCGGTGGGCAGTATCGCCATTTGCGATTGCGTTGCGCCTTGTGAAAATTTGTTGGACGCTTGCGCCGCTCCGGGCGGGAAATCGGTGCTTCTTGCGAGAAAATGTAAGGCGGTTACTTCCTTTGAATTGCACGAGCATAGAGTAGAGCTGATCCGTCAGTATAAACGGCGTATGGGTGTTTTGAACGTCACGGAAATGCAAAAGGATAGCGCAGTTTACGACGCGGATTTTGCGGAAAAATTCGACGGCGTTTTGTGCGACGTGCCCTGTTCGGGGTTTGGTACGGTCAGCGAAAATCCCGATATTAAACTGTTTAGAAAAAAGGAAGATTTTGCCGCGCTCAAAATCGCGCAAAGATCGATTTTGCAAACGTGTAGCCGTTACGTGAAAAAGAGCGGGGATTTATACTATTCCACCTGTTCAATCTTTGCAAGCGAAAACGACGAGATCGTGGGGGATTTTTTGAAGAATAACCCTAATTTTGCAGTGGAAACAATCGACAGTCCGCTTATCCATAATAAGAAAAAATACGGCTTGCAATTTTTACCCGACGAAGCGTTTGGCGTAGGGTTTTATATCGCGAAAATGAAGAGAATAGAATGAAAAAGATCATACAGGATTTATCATACGAAGAAATAGAAAAACTCGTTCTTTCGCTCGGCGAAAAGAAATTCCGCGCAAGCCAGCTTTTTGAAGGGCTTACGCAAGGGAAAAGACTCGACGCGATCACTTCCCTTTCCAAGGCTTTTAAGGAAAGACTTTTACAAGATTATGAAAACGAGCCGATCAAAATTAAGGAAGTTTTTTATTCTTCGGACGGAACGGAAAAATATCTGTTCGAGCTTGCGGACGGGAACGTAATCGAAGGCGTTTTGATGAAGTATAAATACGGTTACACGCAATGCGTTTCCACGCAAGTGGGCTGCCGTATGGGCTGTAAATTTTGCGCTTCGACCTTGCAAGGCTTGATACGGAATTTAACGGCGGGGGAAATTCTTTCGCAAATTCTCGTCGTGAACGCCTTGCATAAAAACGACGCCGTGGGACAGGGTAAAGAGAGCCGTGCCGTCACGAACGTCGTGCTTATGGGCAGCGGCGAACCACTCGATAATTACGACGAAACCCTGCGTTTTTTGCGCTTGGTTACGAGCGAAAAGGGAATGGGGATCAGCGCGAGAAATATTTCCCTTTCCACGTGCGGAATCGTGCCGAAAATGTATAAGCTCGCGGATGAGAATATACCCTTAAATTTGACCGTTTCTTTGCACGCAACGGACGATCAAACGCGCGCGAGAACGATGCCCGTCGCCAAGGCGTATAAGATTAGCGAGATATTGAAAGCTTGCGATTATTATTTCCAAAAAACGGGCAGAAGATATTATTTTGAATACACGTTAATCGCGGGTGAAAACTGTGACGAAGCGCACGCGGAAGCGCTTATAAAGCTTTTGAAAGGCAAGCCTTGCCACGTTAATTTAATCCGCTTGAACGAAGTCAAGGAACGGGATTTGAAAGCGTTGGGGGATAAGGAAGCCTACCGTTTTTTGGGCAGGCTGGAAAAGGGCGGTTTGTCGGCTACGCTCCGTAGACAAATCGGCGTGGATATCGGCGGAGCGTGCGGACAGTTACGCGTAAATTATCTTCAAGAAAGGACGGAAAATGTATAACGAAAAAATAGCGTTATATGCGAGCTTTATCGCAATGCTCTTGATTGTGAGCAGTTATTTTTACCGTAAGAAAAGCTTGTATTTACTCTTTCAAGCCGTCGGTATGACGTTTTTAATGGCGTCGTATTTATTTGATAAAGAATATTTTGCAATGATCGGGCTTGGCGTGGGGCTTTTTCGCGCGCTCACGTTTTACGTCTATGAAAAGCGGGATAAACTCGCGCCTGTGTTTTGGTCGTTTTTATGCGCACTCTTGACCGTCGCTTGTTATTTTCTCGTGAATATCGGCGTGCGCAAAACGGCGAAGCCGTTGGATATTTTGTATCTTTGTTCGCTGATTTTGTATGCGTTCGTGTTCCGTATACGGGATATGAAAAAAATGCGGCTTGCGGTGCTTGCACCGACGGGACTTGCGGTATTATATAACGCGCTTATTAAGAGCTCGCCGTTCGTCGTGATTTCCTATGCTTTTGAAGCCGCGGCTAATCTTGTGGCTATACTCAAATACGATATTTTTACCAAGGAGAAAGGTTATGAAAAACGTTAAAATCGCGCCGTCCATTCTGTCGGCAAATTTCGCAAAAATGGGAGAAGAAGTCAAGTCGCTCGAACAAAACGGGGCGGATATCGTGCATTACGACGTAATGGACGGGGTATTCGTTAACAATATCACGTTCGGCTTGAAAATGCTTCAAGATATTCGTCCTTTAACAAAGCTTCCTATCGACGCGCACTTAATGATCGTGCACCCTGAAAAATACGTAGAACGCTTCGCAAAAGCGGGTGCGGATATTATCACCGTGCATTACGAAGCTTGTCAAGACAACTTAAAAGAAGTGCTGGAACTTATCAAATCGACCGGCGTAAAATGCGGCGCGGTTATCAACCCCGACACCCCCGTAGAAAAAATTGCGGACGTTATTCCGATGTGCGATATGGTCTTGATTATGAGTGTGTTCCCCGGCTTTGGCGGGCAAAAATTTATTCCCGAAGCCTTGGATAAGCTTCGGGAAGTAAAAGCGATCGTGAACGCTTGCGGAAAAGAAATTGATATTGAAATCGACGGCGGCGTTACCTTGGAAAACGTGGAAGAAATTAAAGCGGCGGGCGCAAACGTGATCGTTGCGGGAAGCACGGTGTTCAAAGCGCAAGACAGAGCGGCTTGTATTGCGGCTTTGAAAAATTAAACCGCGATTAGAAAACGGCAAAAAACCGACCTTGTACAGGTCGGTTTTTACGTTCGTGAATTAAGGGCTAATTTCAGTCTGCTTTTTTAAGCGTTCTGATGCATCTCGCGCAAACGTAACCGTTGGTTTCCTTTCCGTCTTCCACGTAGGAAATTTTTTGTACGTTTACTTTGAACGTTCTTCTCGTTTTACGATTGGAGTGGCTGACGTTGTTGCCCGAAGCCTGACCTTTACCGCAAATATTGCATACTCTCGACATATTGACACCTCCGATTTTGGGATAATTTTGCCTTATTTAGTAAGTGATTGCTCGTCGAAAATCCGTTCAAAAAGCACGGGTGAATAAACAAGCATAAATAATATATCATTTTTAATGAGAAAAATCAATCAAAAATAAGGCAAAAAAGATAAAAAATAAAAAATATTAAGAAAATTTTGAAAAAGTACTTGCAAAAAGACGGTAAATAGTGTACAATAATTAGGAACTGGGAGAAATATTATGGCAGTTAATACCAACAACGCTTACGGACAAATTTCCATATCCGATTTGGCTATCGCCAAAGTGGCTTCTCATACCGCGATGGAGTCTTACGGGATCGTGGAAATGGTTTCGCGCCGTTTTACGGACAGTCTTGCTATACTAATGAAAAAAGAGCAGGGTGGACGGGGTATTAAAGTAACCACTTCCGGAAACCGTATCTATATCGACGTTTACGTCGTGATCAAATACGGCGTTTCAATCAACGCCGTGGCAGAATCGCTCAAAGAAGCGATTAAGTATAAAGTGGAAGCGTTCACGGGAATGATCGTTGCCACCGTCAACGTCAACGTTATCGGCGTAAAACTTTAACCACTCAAAGCGCAACGAAGAAAAGTCTTCGCTGTCGCTTTCTTGCGTATTACGCTTTTCCTGTTTAGGGGTATTTACAACAAGAATTAAGGAGCATTTCTAATGCATAAAACGATAAATAGTACCGAATTTCGCAAAATGATATTAGTCGGCGCGAAACAGCTCGAAATCAATCGCGCAAAAGTGGACGCGCTCAACGTGTTCCCCGTACCCGACGGCGATACGGGTACGAATATGTCGCTGACGATGCAGTCGGCGGTGAAAGAACTTACGGCTTGCCAATCCAACGCGTTCGCGGAAGTTTGCAGCAGCGTTTCCAAAGGCGCGCTTCGCGGTGCAAGGGGTAATTCAGGGGTTATTCTCTCGCAAATCCTGAAAGGGATTTGTTCCGTCCTTGGCAAGTGCGAAAAGGAAGCGGATATTAAGACCTTTGCAAAGGCTTTGGAGCAGGGTACGAAGGTTGCCTATGGTGCGGTGTCCGTTCCCAAAGAAGGTACGATTTTGACCGTTATCCGTATGATGAGCGAATACGCCGTCAAGATTGCAAGCAAGAAAAAGAACTTTGAAGAATTTTTCAAGGACGTAATTGAAGAAGGCGAAAAAGCGCTTGCGCTTACACCTACGCTTCTTCCCGTTTTGAAAAAAGCGGGCGTCGTGGACTCGGGCGGCGTAGGGCTTATGGTTATTATCAAGGGCTTTGCTTCCGAGCTTACGGGCGAAGAAGTTGCGGAAAGTATTACCGAAGCCGAACCTACGCAGTCGAGCGAATCTGAATTTGGCGATAATTCCGCCGTTTTGATGATGGAATTAAGCGAAATTCAATACGCGTACTGTACGGAATTTTTCATTATCAATTTGAAGAAAAGTACGACGCTTTCGGCAATCGACCGTTTGCGTGAACGGCTTATGACCTTGGGGGATAGCGTTATTTGTATCGGCGATCTCGATCTTGTCAAGGTGCACGTGCATACCAACCAGCCTGGGAAAGCGTTGTCGTACGCTTTGGAGCTGGGCGAGTTGGATCACCCGAAAATTGAAAATATGTTAGAGCAAAACCGTCAGCTCCGTGCGCAAATGGAAGCGGAAAAGAAAGAAATGGGTATGCTTGCCATTTGTACGGGTTCGGGGCTTTCGGATATCTTCAAGGATTTGTCGGTGGATCGTATCATTGAAGGCGGACAAACGATGAATCCTTCGGCAAACGACATTGCAAGCGCGGTACAAAAAATCAACGCGGAACACGTTTTCGTATTCCCCAACAATAAAAACATCATTTTGGCGGCGGAACAAGCGAAAAATCTCGTGGATAATAAAACCATTCACGTTATTCCTACCAAAAACGTACCGCAAGGCTTTGCGGCGGCGTTGGAATTTAATCCCGAAGTTAGCGTAGAAGAAAATAAAGCGAATATGATCCACGCCTTGGATAACGTAAAGGCAGGACAGGTTACTTACGCGGTGCGTAACACTTCCCTTAACGGTTTCTCGATTAAAGAAGGCGATATTATCGGCTTGGACGACAAGAAAATTCTTGCCAAATCCCATTCCGTAGAAGAAACGGCGTTGAAGCTGATCGTGCGTATGAAGGAAGATTTCCATCAAATGATTACCCTTTATTACGGCGAAGACGTCAAGGAAGAAGAAGCACAAGAACTTTGCGCGGCGATCGCGGAAAAATATCCCGATTGCGACGTCGATTTCCACAACGGCGGTCAATCCGTGTACTATTATATCCTTTCTTTGGAGTAATACAAAAATATTGCATAAAAGTATAAATATACACGGGAGAAGCGAAAGAGCTGCTCCCGTGTCGCCATTTTTGACAGGAGTGATTTATGAAGCTTTCTTTGCTCCGTTCTATCGGAGAGAAACGGGAAAAAGATTTTAATAAGCTTGGTATATACGAAGTGGAAGATCTCGTACGCTTTTATCCGCGCGCGTATTTGGATATGCGGGAGCGCGTTTCGCTCAAAAGCGTGTATCACAACGATTTCGTTTTAATCGCCTGCGAAGTGACGCGGCTTGCTCCCACGAATTACGGCATTAAACGCAAGATCGTACGGGCTTTTTGCTCGCAGGACGGGTTTCCGTTTACCGCGATTTGGTTTAATCAGCCCTACGTCGCGCAAAAGCTGAAAGCGGGGGAATATCTATTTTACGGACGAGTGCAAAATAAGTTTGGGCAAATCTCTATCGTTAATCCCACTTTCGAGCCGCTCGATCAAAATTACCGCCTAAAAGGGATCGTGCCCATCTATCCATTGGGGGGCAGATTAAATCAAAAGCTCGTCCGCTCGGCGATAAAAGAAGCCCTGCAAAAGGTGGATATTTGTAGTGTTATCCCCACGCAAATTATACAAAAATACAATTTACCGTCCCTTGTAAAATCCTTTTTTGAAGTGCATAATCCGACGAGCCACGAAGAAAAGGACTTGGCGAGCGAGCGGATTGCTTTGGAAGAATATTTCGTGTTAATTTCCGCGTTTAAGATTATCAAGGGCGGAAAAGAAGACGTGCGGCTTCGCCGCTACGGCGTGAAAGCGGACGACGTGAAAGCGTTTGCTTCGCGGTTTGGGTTTACCTTTACGGACGGGCAAAAAAACGCCGTCAACGAGATTTTTGAAAACTTACGCGCGCCGACGAAAATGAATCGGCTTTTGCAAGGCGACGTAGGCAGCGGGAAAACCGCGGTCGCGCTTTGCGGGATTTATATGGCGCTGAAAAGCGGGTACACGGCGGCGTATCTTTCGCCTACCGAAGTGCTGGCTTCGCAAAATTACGACGTTTTGAAAAAATATTTTCCCGATTATGAAATCGGTTACCTTGCAGGGGGTATGACCGCCAAGGAAAAGCGGGAAATGAAAGCAAGGCTGAAAAACGGGGAAATCGATATCCTTTGCGGTACGCACGCCATTTTGCAAGGCGACGTGGAAATTCCAAAGCTTGCGTTTATCGTCTGCGATGAACAGCACCGTTTTGGCGTGGCGCAACGGAACGCGCTCGCCGAAAAAGGGGAAGACGTGGATATGCTGGTTATGAGTGCGACACCCATTCCGCGGACGCTTTCGCTCATTTTTTACGGGGATTTGGACGTCACGACGATTACGGATAAACCCAAAGCACGGCAAGAAATTTCCACGAGCATTATCCCCGAATCCAAATACGACGATATGCTCGAATACGTCCGCAAGGAAACGGAAGCGGGGAAACAGGCGTATTTCGTTTGCGCGAAAATTGACGACGACGAAGAAAGTTCGATCGTCAGCGTTTCGGAGCTGTACGACGAATTAAAAGACCGCTTGCCCACCGTCCGTTTTGCGCTGTTGCACGGACGAATGAAGGATAAAGAAAAAGCGGAGATTATGACCGCTTTCAAAAATAAGGAATACGATTGTTTGGTTTCTACGACGGTTATCGAAGTCGGTATCGACGTACCCAACGCGACGATTATGATTATCAGCAACGCCGAGCGGTTTGGGCTTTCGCAGCTGCATCAGCTTCGCGGCCGCGTAGGTCGCGGTGCGGAAAAAAGCTATTGCTTTTTGTTGATGGGTTCGGACGGGGAAACGGCGCGGGAACGCTTGCTCACGCTCAAAAACAATACGGACGGTTTCAAAATTGCCGAGCGGGATTTGGAGATGCGCGGCGGCGGGGATTTCTTCGGGACAAGACAGTCGGGGAAAATGCTTGGGGATATAAAGAATTTGAAATATCCCACCCAAGTCGTGTTTGCGGCGAAAAAGCTGTCGGACGACACGTTCGAGCGCAGGCTTGACGACGAGCGTTTGCGCGAGCGCGCCTTGAAAAAGTATGAAGAATTAAAGGACGTAGTGTTGAATTGATAGGGGCAGGTGTGCGCTGAACGAAAAAAATAGCAAAAAAATACAAAAAATTTTGTTCACACTATTGACGAATGAAAAAATTTGTTGTATAATAAAGACAGCGGAATATTTTTCCGTGGAGGTTGAATATGTCGTTACACAAAGAAAATTGGAATTTGGAAGCCTTGCAATTTGGTGAAAACGGATTGCTTCCCGTCGTTGTGCAGGATTACGAAAGCGGCGAAGTGCTTATGCTTGCATGTATGAACGAACAAGCGGCGAAAGAAACGATAGAAACGGGCTACGCGCATTATTTCGACAAAGAAACGGGCGTAGTGGATACGTTTGGCGCGTCGGAAGGGAACACGCAAAAGGTAATGACGGCGTTTACGGCGGACAGCGGCAAGACGTTGCTTCTCAAAGTAAAGCAAAGCGGTAAAGCTGATCCCAGTGGTAAGGAATTTTCTTGCTTCTATAACCAAATTAAAGGCGCGTATAACGCGATCGGGAGCGAAATGATCGGGCGTTTGCAACGTATTTTAGAGAAATACAAAGCCGAACCCGAAGACGGCGGATATACCAGTTTCTTGTTCGCAAAAGGTATCGACCGTATCGGTAAAAAGGTAGGCGAAGAAGCGGTGGAATTCGTTATCGCGGCGAAAAATACGGATAAGGACGTCGTGGTGCACGAAGCGGCGGATCTTTTGTACCACGTAATGGTGCTTTTGAGTGCGAAAGGCGTAAACATTTCCGAAGTTTGTGCCGAAATGTGCAAGAGAAATAGATAATAAACTAAAAAACGAAGATATAAGCGCGGGCAACCTTGCCCGCGCTTTTTTTCGTTCATAATGACAAGAAGGAACGAGATTCGCTCGACAGCGTTCGTTTCACGCACTTCGCTCGGTATGACACCCCGCCCTCGTCGTACCGAGCGGGGCGATAGCCCCACCCCGTCATCCTGAATGGAGCGTAAGCGGAATGAAGGATTTTTTCACTCTACTGTGAGTAGAAATAGTAATTCTACTCTCGGTAGAGTGTTTTTATTTGTCGAGTAGAGTGTAGTTTTGCGTAAGTAGAGCGGTTTTGCGGGTAAAAGGCTTGCTTTTTACGGCAAAATAAGGTAAAACGAAAGGGTAGACGCTCGAATTGGTTGGCGTTACAAAATATATTTTTCAAAACTCGCTGAAAAACGACGAACAACGACAAAAAGCGCGGTCGAAGCTGTGTTATGATTTTTTATGCTGATTTTTTCGGCAAAAATCGGATGCTTAAGGAGTGCGCGCAAATGGCAAGAAAAATCGTCGTTACGTCGGGCAAGGGCGGCGTGGGAAAAACCACCGTTGCCGCGTGTCTTTCCGCGTATTTAGCGCGACGCGGACAGCGGGTGATTTTGTGCGACGCGGATCTTGGTTTGAATAACGTGGACGTGGTTACGGGCGTGGAAAATCTCGTTACCTACGATCTCGTAGACGTGATTGAAGGCAGATGCCGTGCGGCGCAAGCACTCGTCCGTCATCCCGAGTTTGCGAATTTATATATTTTAACGAGCAGTCATTCCGCGCCCGAACGCTACGTTTCCCCCCAAGCCTTAAAGGTCGTTTTGGACGCGCTTGCGCCGAAATTCGATTATATATTTATAGACTGTCCCGCGGGGATTGACGACGGATTTCACCGCGCGGTGGCTACCGCGGAAGAAGCGATCGTCGTAACGACACCGCATATTTCCGCGCTCCGTGACGCGGATAAGGTGATTACGCTTTTGAAAAGTTATGAATTTGCTTCCGTTTCCTTGGTGGTAAACAAAATCCGTGGCGATCTTTTGCTTGCGGGCGAGTGCATATCCCCGCGTGAGATTTCCGAGCTTTTGAAAACGCCGATTCTTGGGCTTGTTCCCGAAGAATACGCCATTTACGGCGGGCAGTTTTCTGATTTGCACCCCGCGTTTAAGATGCTTGCAGGCAATTTACAGGGGGGGAAACGCAAGCTTTACGACGTTACGCGTAAGTATGCGGGCGTGCTTGGCGGTATACGCCGTTTGCTCAAAAAAAATTTGTAGGAGTGAGAGTATGAGAAGAACGGTAACGGACGATTTCAAACGCGTAAACGACGTGATACAAGCGGATAAATCGATTATGAGCGACGCTTGCAAATCGCTCGTATTGCAGGATTTTGCGGAGAAATTCAACGAATATTTCGAGCTTGTCGGCTTGCCCCGTATGGAGCTTTCTTGCAAAAACGGCACGTACGCCGTACAGGTGTGCTTTGAAGCGGAACGAATTAAAAAATTTAACGTTTTGAAATAAATCAAAAGAAAAAAAAGGAGAAAAAAAATATGAATAGAAAATTCGATATTATCACCGATTCGGGGTGCGATATGCCCGAAAGCTATTTACAGGAAAAGGACGTTGCGCTCGTAAAACTTGGGTTTACGATGAACAATATCAATTACGAAGGGGAAGGAGGCGAGAAAATCGACGAAAAGACCTTTTATCAAAAGCTCCGTGACGGTGCGATGCCCACGACCTATCAAGTAACGGGGGAAGTCGCGAAAACGTATATCCGTAAAAGCTTGGAAAAGGGTCGGGACGTGCTCGTAATCGCTTTTTCGTCGGGGCTTTCGGGTACGGCGGGAAGCTTTGCGGTTGCCGCTCGCGATTTGGCAAAAGAATATAAGGACCGTAAAATTTTGGTAGTGGATTCTCTTTGCGCTTCTATGGGGGAAGGCTTGCTTTTGCATTACGCCGTAGAAAAAGCGGATACGGGCGCGGAAATTGACGAAGTTTTTGCGTATATCGAAGGCTTGAAATTGCGTATTTGCCATTATTTTACCGTGGATAATTTGTTCCACTTAAAACGGGGCGGGCGAGTGTCTACGGCGACGGCGATCGTTGGCTCGATTTTGAAAATCAAACCCGTTATGCACGTGGATAACGACGGCAAACTTGTGGCGATCGGCAAAGCGATGGGCAGGAAAAAGTCCTTAAAAACGATCGTGGACACTATGCTGGAAAACGCTGATATGAACGAAAATGATCCCGTGTTTATCTCGCACGGGGATTGTATGGACGACGTGGAATACGTCAAGGGCTTGCTTTTAGAACGCTTGCCAAAGCTCCAAATTTTCGTAAACTACGTCGGCGCGGTCATCGGTACGCATTCGGGCTGCGGAACGCTCGCAATCTTTTGCAAAGCAAAGCGTAGATAATATAAGGGCTAATTTGTGCCGTCGCCAAAGATAAAAAATCACTCGCTGCCGCGAGTGATTTTTCTATTTAGATTGCCCAAGGCGTTGGCTTGCCGTCGACGTAATGCCAGTACCGTCCGTTGCTTATTGACGGCTCGTTTTCGCTGTAATAATATACGCGGTCTAACCACGGATAATCGTTCGATAAGGAAAAATCTTCTTCCGTGCCGATATAGTACACGAACTGTAAGGACGGGCAATTTATAAACGGATCGTTAAATTCTACGATATTTTTCGGGAACGTAATTTCCTTTAAACGAGTACAGTTTTCAAAAACCCCTTCTTCGATCGTATGAACGGATTTGGGCATCGTGACCTTTCTTAAATTTTCACAGTACCTAAACGCTTCTTCTTGAATACCCATAACGTTGTCGGGGATTGTGATTTCGGGTAAACGGATACAGCTTGTAAACGCTTCCGATTCAATCGTAACGAGCGATTGCGGGAACGTTACGCTCGTTAAATTATAACAAGCCTCGAAAGCACTTTCGGGGATAACGGTTATGCCTTCGGGGATAACCACGCTCGTTAAGCTTTCGCACCCAAAGAATACGTTTTTATTCAAAGAATTCGGTAATGTGAAATTTTGTAACGACGTGCAAGAAGTGAACGCGTTTTCGCCAAGCTGTACGTCAAGGTTTTCAAAGGAAATGTGGGGAAGGCTTTGACAACGGGAGAATGCACCTGCCCCGATTTTTGTAAGGCTTTTGGGGAAAGTCAGCGGGCTTGAAAGAGCTTCACAGGAATCGAAAGCTCGGCTTTCAATATAAACGAGCGTTTGTGGCAGGGTAAGGCTACGTAAGTTTTTGCAAAGGTAGAAAGCATTTTGCTCTATTTTCGTTACGCCTTCGGGAATAACGACGGTGGATAAATTCGTGCCTAAAAACGCGCCTTCGCCGATACTGGTAAGCGTAGACGGCAAGGAAACGCTCGATAAATTTTTGCACCAACTAAATAATCTTGGCGCAATGGTTGTGAGAGAACCGCGAATGTCCACGCTTTGTATGGTATCTTGACAACGAATAAATCCACCTACAATATGCGTAACGCTTTCAGGAATAGTGAGCGTTTGTATACCATTGCAAAGATCATTTATAATTTTACAATTTTCGTGAATGGTTGGATTGGTAAAATTGTCGTAGTTTTTAGGAAAATGTAAATAAAAATAAGGATTGCTTTTTGTGCCGACGTATTTGAAATAATCGTCCGTCGTGTAGATAAACGTTTCGGTTAAGATAGGGAAAGCGTCTTCGCCGATATATTCCATCGAATCGGGAAGTGTTAGCGTTTGCAAAGATTTACAACCGTTAAACACCAAATCTTCTATGGTCGTTAACGTTTCGGGTAAGGAAATTGTTTTTAGTTTGTCGCACTCAAAAAAGCTTTTATTTTTTAAGGTGGTTACGCCGTCGGGAATATTGATTTCTTGCAGCTCTTCGCAATAATAAAAAGCTTCTGGTTCTACGTACTTAATACTGTCGGGAAGCTCTACCGTTTTCATTTTGCCGTAGGAAAAATCGCCTATACCCGTAATCAAACGCCCGTCGTCGTGGCGTTCGGGGATTTTGAGCGCGCCCCAGCGTTTTGCTTTACCGCCTGAAATTTCGTAGGTATTATCACTCAAAAGCGTGTAATAAAAATCTACGCTGTGACTGCCGATATCGTCGTCGATTTGAAAATCATCGTCACAGGCGGCAAACGCCAAGCTGAACAAAGCCAAGCAAATTGTGGTGAGAAATACGAGAAATTTATTTTTGCGTTTCATAGATGTTTACCGTCCTTTTTCTACGCTGACGACGGTCAGTGTTCGTTCGTTTACACGGAATTTGATTTCAAAATCGCCGAAGCGCATACCGTATATCCTTGCGGGATCGTCTTGATAGGACGGGCGCGGATCGTCGGCAAGACATTCTATCAAGCCCTTGCGTTTTTCTTTTGGCAGAGCTTGTAAAAGCTCGTCGGGGAAAATTACTTGTAAGCGGTCGTTTTCGTGTTCGTCCGCATACCCGCCGACGGCGTCCGTTTTACAATCGGTAAAGGGGATATAGGGTTTAATATCGATAATCGGCGTACCGTCCAAAAGATCCGCGCCTGAAACGAGCAACACGTCGCCGTCGTCCTTTGTCCGTTCCACGCCGAGCAGCTTTACACAGGAAAGCCCGATACGGTTGGGACGGAAGGGGGAACGGCTCGCAAACACGCCCACGCGGGTATTCCCGCCAAGTCTTGGCGGGCGTACGGTGGGGGAAAAGGGTTTTTCTTCCGTTTGCGAAAAATGGAAAAGAAGCCATAAATGCGAAAAGCTTTCGATCCCGCGAAGCGTGTTCTCGTCGCGGTAAGCTTCCGTAAAAACGATACGGGATACAACGGACGGGGCGCGCCCGCTTTGGCGGGGAATACCGAACTTTTCTTTGAAATCGTTGCGGATATATGCAACGGGTATAACGGAAATAATTTCTTGCATAGTTTTATTATACGCCGTAGGCGTTTTTTTGTCAAGTGAACGACCAAAATATATAAAAACGGTGTAAAAAAGTTGCTTAAATTGCGTAATTGTATTATAATATTGTAGGTGGAACGTAAAAAGCGTAATCCAAGGCATTATAAAATTATGCAAAAATTGAGTATTTATGCAATTTTTATTCATTTATGCGGGATATGCAAAAAATATTCAAAAATACTTGAAAATAAAGGCATAAAAGCATTTGACAAGGATAAAAATGCGTTGTATAATAGTTGCATAAAATGAATATAAATACAAAGCAGCAGCAAAGGAGAATTAAAAAATGGATAAGAAAGACATCAAAAAAGTAGTGCTTGCCTATTCGGGCGGGTTGGATACTTCGATCATCATTCCTTGGTTGAAGGAAAATTACAACAACTGCGAAGTTATCGCGGTAAGCGGTAACGTAGGGCAAGCGGACGAGCTGGACGGCTTGGAAGAAAAGGCTTTGAAAACGGGTGCGTCTAAGCTTTACGTTGAAGATTTAACGGATGAATTCGTGGACGAATACGTAATCCCTACGATGCAAGCGGGAGCAAAATACGAAGAATATTTGCTCGGCACGTCGTTTGCCCGTCCCGTAATTGCAAAACGGATCGTGGAAATCGCCAAAAAAGAAGGTGCGGACGCGATTTGTCACGGCTGTACGGGTAAGGGGAACGATCAAGTTCGTTTCGAGCTTACGATCAAGGCGTTTGCGCCCGATATGCACATTATCGCGCCTTGGCGCGAATGGTCAATCAAATCCCGTGAAGAAGAGATCGACTACGCGGAAGCGCACAACGTGCCTTTGAAGATTAACCGTGAAACCAACTATTCCAAGGATAAAAACCTTTGGCATTTGAGCCACGAAGGCTTGGATTTGGAAGACGCGGGCAACGAGCCTTTGTACGAAAAGGACGGCTTCTTAGAAATGGGCGTTTCGCCTTTGCAGGCTCCCGATAAGCCTACCTATATCACCTTGGATTTCGAGCAAGGCAAACCCGTCGCGTTCAACGATCAAAAAATGAGCGCAAAAGAGATCATTCTCGCGCTCAACAAGGTGGGCGGTGAAAACGGGATCGGGCTTTTGGATATCGTCGAAAACCGTTTGGTCGGTATGAAATGCCGCGGCGTATACGAAACCCCCGGCGGGGAAATTTTGTACAAGGCGCACAGCTATTTGGAAACGCTTTGCTTGGACAAATACACCGCGCACAAAAAGCAAGAGCTTTCCGTTTGCTTTGCCGAACTCGTATACAACGGACAATGGTTTACCCCCCTTCGCGAAGCGTTGACGGCGTTCGTGAATAAAACGCAGGAAAACGTAACGGGTAAGGTACGCTTGAAGCTGTATAAAGGCAATATCATCAAGGCTGGGGCTTGGTCGGATTACTCGTTATATTCGGAAGAAATCGCGACCTTTGGCGAAGATCACGTATACGATCAAACGGATGCAACGGGCTTTATCAACCTGTTCGGTTTGCCCATCAAGGTACAAGCGCAGGTCAATCAAGCAAACGAAAAAAAGAATAAATAAGGTGGAGCATGGTTTTACAGGGAAAGAAAGTCGCGTTTTTGGGCGATAGTATCACGGAAGGTGTAGGCGCGAGCGATAAAGCACATCGCTACACCGACGTATTTCAAGCGATTACGGGTTGCACCCGTCCAACGCGGGCGCGGAAAAAATCGCAAACCTGTTAAAGCAATTCATTTTGAGCTTGTAATAATTATTAACTTCTACTTTTTGCCTGCCACGAGAACCGTGGTGGGCAAAGTGGTTATTAAAAGCGGTTGTATTTTGACCGCAGGAGAGTGAAAAGTATGGAAAAAATGTGGGCGGGACGCTTTGAAAAGGCGTTGGATAAAAAGGCGGACGATTTCAATTCGTCGCTCCGTTTCGATTGCAGAATGTACGAGCAGGACATAAAAGGCTCTATGGCGCACGCGACGATGCTTGCAAAGCAAGGTATTTTACCGCAAACAGAAGTGGATACGATTATAGACGGTTTGGAAGGGATTTTGAAGGATATTCGCGCGGGCAAGCTGGATTTTACCGCCGACGCCGAAGATATCCATATGTTTATCGAAGCGGAACTTACCAAACGGATCGGGGACGCGGGCAAGCGTTTGCATACGGCGAGAAGCCGTAACGACCAAGTCGCTGTAGATATTCGTTTGTATTTGCGCGACGAAGCGGAAAGTATCCTTGCGCTTATCAAAAATTTAGTGCAAGCCGTTATTGCGCAAGCGGAAAAGAGTGCGGATATTATCGCGCCCGCCTACACGCATTTGCAACGCGCACAACCTATTTCGTTTGGGCATCAGCTGATGGCGTACGCGATGATGTTGCTTCGGGACGTAGGCAGAATACAAGACGCTGTCAAGCGTATGAACGCCGAATGTCCGCTTGGAAGCTGTGCTTTGGCGGGAACGACCTATCCCACCGATCGCGCGTTCACCGCGCAAAAGCTCGGTTTTACGGGCGTTTCCCGAAACAGTATCGACGGCGTTTCCGACCGTGATTTTTGCGTGGAACTTATCAGCGCGCTCGCGATCGTAATGATGCACCTTTCCCGTTTTTCGGAAGAAATCGTGTTATGGTCGAGCTGGGAATTTAAGTTTATCGAGCTGGACGATAGCTATACCACGGGTTCGTCTATTATGCCCCAAAAGAAAAACCCCGATATGGCGGAGCTCGTTCGCGGTAAGACGGGACGCGTTTACGGCGATTTAATGGCGATTTTGACGATGCTGAAAGGCTTGCCGCTTGCGTATAATAAAGATATGCAGGAAGACAAGGAAGCGGTTTTCGATTGTATCGACACGGTCAAGATGTGCTTGGAAGTATTCGCGCCGATGATTGAAACGATGCGCGTGCTCGAAGCCAACACCTACCGTGCGGCGCAAAAGGGCTTTATCAACGCAACCGACCTTGCCGATTATCTTGCAAAAAAAGGTATGCCTTTCCGTGCGGCGTATAAAATCGTGGGACAAATCGTAGCGGACTGTATTGCAAAGGATTGCGTTTTGGACGATTATCCCTTGACGGAATATAAAAAACACAGCGAAATTTTTGAAGAAGATTTGTATACGGAAATTTCTTTGAAAACTTGCGTAGAAAAGCGGAATTCGCTTGGCGGAGCTTCTCCTAGCTCCGTCCGCGAACAAATCGCGTTTGTGAAAAAGGAATTAGAGCGGATATGAAAAAAGTATTTATAGACGGTAGCGCGGGTACGACGGGGCTTCGGATTTACGAACGCTTGCAGGCGCGGGAAGATATTACGCTTTTGACGTTACCCGAAGAAAAGAGAAAGGACGCGTTAGCAAGAAAGGAAATGTTAAATAGCGCGGACGTGGCGTTTTTGTGCTTGCCCGACGACGCGGCGCGAGAATCCGTTTCGCTCGTGGAAAACGATACGACCGTCGTTATCGACGCTTCGACGGCGCATAGAACGCTTCCCGAATGGGCGTATGGGTTTCCCGAGCTTGGCGTAGCGTTTGAGAACAAGATTAGTTCTTCTAAACGGATCGCCGTACCGGGGTGTCACGCAAGCGGATTTATTGCGCTTACCTATCCCTTGATAGAAGCGGGGATGTTGGATAAAAACGCGTTGCTTTGCTGTCATTCGTTGACGGGATATTCGGGCGGCGGAAAGAGTATGATCGCCGATTATCAAAGCGAAAATAAAAACGCGCTTCTTGGTGCGCCCCGTCAGTACGGGATTACCCAACAGCATAAGCATTTGAAAGAGATGAAAGCCATCGTAGGTCTTGACGAAGCGCCCGCGTTTTGTCCGATCGTCGGCGATTTTTACAGCGGTATGCTCGTCACCGTGCCTTTGTTTGCAAAGCAAATCCACGGCGGTATTGACGAAGTGAAAAGGGTGTACGCCGAAAAATACCAAAGCAAAATCGTTAGCTATCAAGAAAGTATCGACGAAAAGGGCTTCGTTTCCGCGCTCACGCTTGCGGGAACGGACGGTATGCGCGTAACGGTTACGGGAAACGACGAACGCATTTTATTGATGGCGGCGTACGATAACCTTGGCAAAGGCGCAAGCGGCGCGGCAATCGAGTGTATGAATATTGCACTCGGCGTAGACAAAGGAACAGGATTAGTTTTATAAAGGAAAAGATATGTTAAAAGAAATTCAGGGCGGCGTATGTGCCGCAAAAGGCTTTACGGCAAACGGAGTACATTGCGGTATCCGTAAAAATAAAACCAAGCGTGATCTTGCGCTGATCGTCAGTGAAACGCAAGCGAGTGCGGCGGCTACGTATACGCAAAATCTCGTAAAAGGCGCGCCGCTTATCGTGACGAAAAACAATATTGCGAACGGTTACGCGCGCGCAATCGTGTGCAATAGCGGCAACGCGAATACCTGCAACGCAAACGGTATAGAAATCGCGGAAAAGACCTGCTCGCTTTTGGGCGAAGCGTTGGGGATTTCGGCAACTGACGTCGTCGTGGCTTCGACGGGCGTAATCGGTCAGCCGTTGGATATTACCCCTATTCAAGCTGGTATTCCCGCGCTCGTGGCGGGGCTTGGAAACAATAGCCTGTACGCGTGCGAAGGGATTATGACGACGGATACCAAGGTCAAGGAAATCGCGTTCGAGTTTGAAATCGGGGGTAAAATTTGCCGTATCGGCGGGATTGCCAAGGGCAGCGGTATGATTCATCCGAATATGGCGACGATGCTCGTATTCGTGACGACCGATTGCAAAATTTCCCCGCAAATGCTTCAAAAAGCGTTGTCCGCGGATATTTTGGACAGCTTTAATATGGTCAGCGTAGACGGCGACACTTCGACCAACGATATGGTTAGCGTTTTAGCAAACGGAATGGCGGAAAACGAAGAAATCGTTTGCGAAGGCAAGGATTACGACGATTTTTGCGCGGCTTTGGCGGCGGTTACGAGCGATTTATGCAGAAAGATCGCGGGCGACGGCGAAGGCGCAACCAAGCTGTTGGAATGTAAGGTCACGGGCGCGAAAGACGAAAAGAACGCGAAAATTATCGCGAAATCGGTGATTTGTTCTTCCTTGTTCAAAGCGGCGATGTTCGGCGCGGACGCGAACTGGGGACGCGTGCTTTGCGCGATCGGGTATTCGGGTGCGGACGTGGACGTGAATAAGGTCGGCGTAAGCTTCCGTTCGGTAAAAGGTGAAATCACCGTTTGCCAAAATGGCGCGGGTGTGGAATTTTCCGAAGAAAAAGCCAAACAAATTTTATTAGAAAGCGAAATTCAAGTTTTAATCACGCTCGGTGACGGCGTAGCCAGTGCAACCGCGTGGGGGTGTGATTTGACTTATGATTATGTGAAAATAAACGGCGACTACCGCACGTAAAAGCACGTATATACGTCGCAATACTTTGTCGAACTTGCGTTTTTTCTCGGTCACGTACGTCTATGTACGCTCCCGTCGAAAAAGCCGCGTTCTTCTCGTCTTGCTCGTATCTACGTACTTTTACTTCGCTTGGCGCAGACAAGACGGAAACCCGTGGGCGCAATACTTCGTCGAACTTGCGTTTTTTCTCGGTCACGTACGTCTATGTACGCTCCCGTCGAAAAAGCCGCGTTCTTCTCGTCTTGCTTGTATCTACGTACTTTTACTTCGCTTGGAGCGAAGTTTGACAGTAAAATTCTACAATAAAAAAGGAATATATATTATGCAATTAACCAAAGACCAAAGAGCGGAAATTTTAATTCAAGCCCTTCCGTACATTCAAAAATACACCGATAAAATTATCGTCGTGAAATACGGCGGAAACGCGATGACGAGCGACGATTTGAAAGAAGCGGTAATGGGCGATATCGTTTTGCTTTCCTTGATCGGGATTAAAGTCGTGCTTGTGCACGGGGGCGGTCCTGAAATTACAGAAATGCTCAATAAAGTCGGCAAAAAATCGGAATTTGTCGGCGGACTTCGCGTGACCGATCAAGAAACGGTGGATATGGTACAAATGGTTTTGGCTGGTAAGGTCAATAAAAATCTCGTCAATCTTTTACAAAGCAAGGGCGGTAAAGCGATCGGGCTTTGCGGGATTGACGGGGGAATGATCAAAGCCAAAAAAGCGGACGAGCGTTTGGGATTCGTCGGTGAAATTACCGAAGTCAACGTAAATCCCATTTTGGACGTTTTAGATAAAGGCTATATTCCCGTCGTTTCCACGGTTGGCTGCGACGACGAAAACAACGTTTACAACATCAATGCGGACACCGTTGCGGCGCGGCTTGCAGGCGAGCTCAAAGCCGAAAGCTTGATTTCGATGACGGACATCGTCGGACTTTTGCGGGATAAAGACGATCCCACGACGCTGATCCCCAAGGTTTACGTGTCCGACGCGCCCAAGCTTATGCGGGACGGTATTATCAGCGGCGGTATGATCCCCAAGGTAAACTGCTGTATTGAAGCAATCCGCCGCGGTGTGCATAAAGTGTTTATTATCGACGGTCGTATTCCCCATTCCATACTCATTGAAACGCTTACCGACGAAGGCATCGGTACGATGTTCGTATCGGGCAATCATATCTAAAAAGAAGGCATATTATGACGGTTAAAGAAATAGACAAAACGTACGTTGCCAACACGTACGCGCGCTTTGATTTACAGCTTGTAAACGGCAAAGGCTCGCTCGTATACGACGAGCAAGGCAAGGAATATATCGACCTTGGCACGGGTATCGCCGTCAATTCGTTCGGAGTTGCGGACGAAGAATGGATACAAGCCGTAATCAAACAGCTCGGGAATTTACAGCACAGTTCCAACCTTTATTACAGCGAGCCGTGCGCGGTACTTGCGCAAAAGCTTTGCACGCGTACGGGTATGAAAAAGGTGTTCTTTTCCAACTCGGGCGCGGAAGCCAACGAATGTGCGATCAAAGCCGCGAGAAAGCACGGGGAGATAAAAAAAGGTAAGGACTATTACACGATCGTTACCTTGAAAAACAGTTTCCACGGCAGAACGATTACTACGCTTTCGGCGACGGGACAGGACGTATTTCACGCGCATTTTACGCCGATGACGGACGGGTTCGTACACGCCGCGGTGAACGATTTTGACGAGATACAAACGCTTGTCAAAACGCATAAATGCTGCGCCGTGATGTTGGAGCTCGTACAAGGCGAAGGTGGGGTTACTGCGCTTGACAAGGCGTATGTAAAACAGGTTGCAAAGCTTGCCAAGGAGCAGGATTTGCTTTTGATCGTAGACGAAGTGCAAACGGGTAACGGGCGTACGGGTACGCTGTACGCGTTTGAACAGTACGAAATTACGCCCGATATCGTAACGACGGCAAAGGGCCTTGGCGGCGGTTTGCCGATCGGCGCGACGATGCTTGGCGAGCGTGCGGCGGAATTGTTCACGCCGGGGTTAAACGGCTCGACGTTCGGAGGAAATCCCGTATGCGCCGCGGGCGCGGTGAGCGTGCTCGACCGCATAGACGGCGATCTTTTGCAATCCGTTCGCGAAAAGAGCGTGTATATTTTTGAAAGCCTGCAAAACGCAAAGGGAGTAAAAAGCGTTACGGGGCTTGGGCTTATGATCGGCGTGGAATGTGAAAAGGACGCGAGCGAAGTGATTGCAAACTGTATGCGTCGGGGTGTGCTCGTTATCAAAGCAAAAAATAAAGTACGGCTGTTGCCTGCGCTCAATATCCCGTTTGCGTTACTCAAAAAAGCGATTACGATTTTGAAAGAGGAGATAGAAAAATGAAACATTTATTAAAGCTGATGGACTTGTCCAAAAAGGAGATCAACGAGATCTTAAATCTTGCCGATCAGTTGAAATTTGAGAAAAAGAACGGTATCGAGCACCACCTGCTCAAAGGCAAAACCTTGGGTATGATTTTCTCCAAGGCTTCCACGCGTACCCGCGTTTCCTTTGAAGTGGGTATGTACGATTTGGGCGGTAGCGCGTTGTTTTTAAGCTCCCGCGATTTACAAATCGGGCGCGGCGAACCCGTGCAGGATACGGCGCGCGTACTTTCCCGCTTTTTGGACGGGATTATGATTAGAACCTTTGATCAAAGCGAAGTGGAAGATTTGGCAAAATACGGGGCTATTCCCGTTATCAACGGCTTAACCGATTATTGCCACCCCTGCCAAGTCCTTGCCGATCTTATGACTATTCGCGAGTATAAGGGCGGTTTTGCAGGGAATAAGCTTTGCTATATCGGCGACGGGAACAATATGACGAACTCGTTAATCGTCGGTGGGATCAAGATGGGAATGGAAGTATCCGTAGCTTGTCCAAAGGGTTACGAGCCGGATAAAGAGCTTATGGACTGGGCGAGCAAAAACGGTAAATTTACTTGCACCGACGACGTTTTGGAAGCGGCGAAAGGCGCGGACGTTTTATATACCGATGTTTGGGCTTCTATGGGCCAAGAAGGGGAAGCGGAAGCGCGTAAAAAGATCTTTAAGGGCTATCAAATTAACGCCGAAGTTATGGGCGTAGCCAACGAAAAAGCGATGGTTTTACATTGCTTGCCCGCGCACCGTGAAGAAGAAATTACCGCGGAAGTTTTTGAAGCGCACGCAAACGAGATTTTTGACGAAGCGGAAAACAGATTGCACGCCCAAAAAGCGGTCCTTGTAAAATGTATGGGAGAAAATAAATGAGATATACGATTAAAAACGAAAAAGTAAGCGTTACGCTGGAAAGCGTAGGCGCCGAAATTATCAGCGTAGTTATGGACGGCAAGGAACGGGTTTGGCAAAACGAAACGGGCGAATGGGCAGGGCACGGACCGATGCTTTTTCCCGTTTGCGGACATTGCGGGGTGACGGTCAACGGCGTTTCCTATCCCATTTCCGCTCACGGCTTTTCCCGTAAAATCGATTTTACGCTTGAAAACAGCGGTACGGATTTCGTAACTTTTACGCTGAAAGCGAATGAAGAAACGAAAAAACAATACCCGTTCGATTTCGTGTTCCGCGTTACGTACGCGTTGAAAGAGAATACGCTTTCCGTTATTTACGACGTGGAAAACCCTGCTTCTACGCCCCTGTATTTTGCGTGTGGCGGTCACGAATCGTACGCGCTCGATTACGATTTGGACGCATATGAGCTGGTGTTTGAAAAGGAAGAAAAGCTTGTACATTGCGAGCATAACGAAGCAGGGTATTTGATTGACGAATATTGCGATTTCGGCACGCATACGGTGTATCCCTTGCCCTTGGAGCGTTTAACGAAAAGCGCGACGGTCATTTTCAAAAACGTGGCTTCGCGTAAGGTACGCTTGCAGGAAAAGAACGGCAAACCCCTTTGCGAATTGACCTTTGAAGGCTTTGAAAACCTGCTTTTGTGGCGGGCTATGCGCGCGAAATATATTTGTATCGAGCCTTGGACGAATTTACCTGATATTGCGGATAAACCCGACGTGGAGTTTTCTCAAAAAGCGGGCGTTATTAAAGTTGAACCGAAAGACACGAAAAAGCTCGTGCGTACGATCACCTATTTATAATGGAAGTCAAGCTTGGAAAATACCGCCATTTTAAGGGCGGGGAATACGAAGTACTTGCGATTGCCAAGGATTCGGAAACGTTGCAAGAGCTCGTCGTATATAAGGCTTTATACGGTGACGGCGCGGTGTGGGTACGGCCGAAAGCTATGTTTTTGGAAACTGTGGAACGGGACGGAAAAACCGTACCGAGATTTATCTATATACCTTTATAGTATACGATGTTGGAACGAGAAATAAGGAGATATGCAATGAAAAAGGCAACGAAAGCAGTTTTGAGTTTTATTTTCGCGCTTTGTACGGTAGGCTTGGCGGTGGCTTGCGCTTCTGCACCCGACGATATCTACGAAGCCAAGCAATATCTTGATTCGTACGGTTATGAATTTGATGTTCTTAACTTTTCTATTGATAGTGACGTGTCTAATCAATTTATCGGCGATTACGAGCAGTTGTCGGGGAATAGATATTATACGCACGACGAATTTTACGCCTATCTTTTCACGGAATCGGCAGACGCCCGCATTTTTTATCAAGACTTAAAAGAAGATATGGAAACGGAAAGCGGTAAATTTGGATTTAACGGAAGGTTTTGGGGCTTTGACGTCAAGAAAAAGGGAAAATGGGTCGTCGTGGGTACGAGTGACGCAGTAGAAGAATTTTTCTCGTCGGAATCGTCCTGTGATTTAGGTAGTTTAGGTTGTTTATAAGGTGGTAAAGAAAATGAAAAAGTTTTTAGCAGTATTGTCTTTGATTTGTATGATCTTGATGAGCGTGGCGTGCGATTCGTCGCTAGGATATGTAGACGAAGTGGTAACCAAGCTGGAAGTATGCGGATACCAAGTGGATTATGATTTTAACGATTACGGTAATATGCTGATCGGCTCGTCCGTGGAAGACAAGCTTCTCGACGATTATCAGGGCTTGATCGCGCATAGAACGTCTACGAGTGATACCGTTTACGCCATTTATTTTTACGAAATAAAGGACGCGAGAACGTATTACGACGATATGAAAGAGAGTATGTACGATTACGACTTTTTATTTTCAGATTTGAAAATAAAAAAGAAAGGGCGTTGGGTTATGATCGGCACGGAAGCCGCGCTCGACGATATTTTAAGGAACGAATCTTGTATGTAAAAATGCAAAAAAACCCGCGGTTGCAAAATTGTAACCGCGGGGTTTAGTTTTTATCAAATTATAAAAAAATTAAAAATTCTGCAAGCGTTAAAATAATTAAAAACCCAAAATTGAACAGCGAAAATTGCAAGATATATTTTCCCGTTTGTCCTTCCGTTTTAGACGTGTATTCGCGGAAGGTGATTAGGCTCGCCAAAGAAGAAATAAGCGTACCCACGCCCCCGATATTTACGCCCACGAGAATTTGCGTCCAGTCGCCTGTAAATTGCGAAAGCAAAATTGCCGACGGAACGTTACTGATGATTTGGCAGGACAGTACCGAAACGAGCAGCGGTTGGCTTTGCATTAAAGAGCCGAATATTTCTTGCACGAGCGGTATTCTCGCCATATTCCCCGCGAAAATAAAAAACGCTACGAAAGTGAAAAGCAGTCCGTAATCGACTTTTTTGAGCGCGTCACGGTCTAAAAATGCGAGCGCAATCACGATAACGAGTAGTCCGATAAGATAGGGGATTACGCGGAATACGATGACGATAGAGAGCGCGAACAGCAATAAATAGACGACCGTTCGCCATTTGGGAAGTTCAATCCGCTCGTCGGGGATCGTCAGTTCTTCTTTTTTTACGAATAGACAACACAGCGTAATGAGCGCAACCGAAATGCAAAACGGGGGCAGCATCGTCAAAACGAACTCGCCCGTGGGAATGGAAAATTTGGTGTAAAGATACAGGTTTTGCGGATTCCCGAACGGCGTGAGCATACCGCCGAGATTTGCGGCGATATTTTGCATAATAAAGGTGAACGCCATATATTTTTGCTTTCCGCAAGAAGAAAGCACGAAATACCCAAGCGGCAAAAAGGTCAAAAGCGCCATATCGTTGGCAATGAGCATTGATCCGATAAAGGTTATGTACACGAGCGCGAGTATGCTTGCACGGGTATTTTTGAAAAGCTGTACGATCTTTTTTGCAAGTGCGGTAAAGAAGCGGATATTACGAAGTGCACAAACGACCGCAAGCACGCAAAAAAGACAGGTCAAGGTCTTAAAATCGAAATATTCCAAATACTGCGCGTCGGGCGGAACGATAAAGCAGGTAATCAAAGCGGCTACGCTTGCAATGCACAAAACGGCGTTCTTTTTCAAGACGCCGAAGATTTTTTTCATAGGAATATGATGACGGTGAAACCCGTGTTTTTTAACTGTTTGGTTCATAATTTTATTATCTTGATATTTGATTTTTCGGGCAAACCTTAATGCAAACGCCGCAAACGCTCCCCCTGCCGATATCTTGAAAATGCGTTTTCATATACGTAGAGCATTTTTCGGGGTCGATATTCCGCTCGTGTTTTTCGTTGGGGATTTCCCCGAAAATCGCACCTGCGGGACAAGCGTCTTTGCACCGCGTACAGTCCCCGCAACCGTTTGCTATCACGGGAAGCTCGCTTTGCACGGGTAAGTCCGTTAAAACGGTCGCAAGACGGATACGGCTCCCGTATTCGGTGGATAAAAACAAACCGCTTTTTCCTACGAAGCCGAGTCCTGCCAAAACCGCCGCCGTTTTATGCGGAATAACGCCGCGGTAGGGGTTGTTTTTGCCTTGGCTTTGGCTTGCAGCAATCGGGAATGCGGCAAAGCCGAGCGTTTCGATTTTTCGCGCCAAACGGAGCGCGATAGAGTCCAGCAACGCGTTGGCGGCGCGGTAATGCTGAAAGTAAGCAAACGTCGGTGCGTTTTCAATGGTGCTTAAAATAGCGTCAGACAATTTCACGCCGATCGTGACGGCGTGGGTAAGGTTGGGCGCAAGGGGCGTAGGTGGCGATGCGAACGCGCAAAAGCCTACGACGTCCGCGCCAAGCTCACGGGCAAAGGTTTTTAATTCGTTTTGTATATTTTGCATAGTTAACATAATCCGAGCCGACGAAATATCGTCGGCTCGCCTTTTGATTATTTGTCGTATTTGTAAGCGTATACGTTAAAGCCTGACGTGAACTTACCGAAAATATATTTATTACAAGCCGATTCGCTCATAACGTAAATTTTATTATCCAAGAAAACGAGTTCTTCGGACATAGGGGGAGCGGTGATAGTGTCAACCAAACACGCGCTGTCTAAATAGAAGCGTTGAATACCCTTAAATTCAAAATCCTTGCCTACGAAATCGTACGCTTCGCCGACAAGTCCCGTCGGGTCGTACACGAAAAGCTGGGATGCGGAAAGCCCGTAAGAAGTCGAAATCACGATTTTGCCTTCGTCGGTAAAGCACATACCCTGTACGCATCTTCTCGTGGAAATGACGGCGCGGGGGGTAGGGTCAACGCAAAAATCTTTGGTATCGTCTAATTTGAAAACGGTGATAATGGACGTGTTTTCGTCGCCGGCAGGCGTGGTTACGCGTTCGTGATCGGGCGTTTCGTAGTCGTTTTCAATGAAGAACGAGCCTGCGAAAACGTAACCGTTTTGAATATAACAATGCGCGGGATCGTTATAGGTGCGTATCGTACCGAGAAGCTTCGTTTCTGTCGTTTCCTTGTTCAAAAGATCCGCGTACGAGAACACGTCTAACCCTTTTGAGCCCGTTATGTACGCGTATTGACCGTAATGCACGATACCGCCCGTATGTCCCGTATACGCGCTTCCGTCCGCTTTTTTCAAAGCCGTGAAATAAGCGTTTCCGTTTTCGTCGATTACGTATACGCGGGAAGCCGTGTTATCGGACATATATCCCGTCGTTAAAAAAAGCTTTTCTTTTTCGTCGTAATCGTAGCCCTGCGGTACGTAATTTTCCGTTACCCCAGGGGTAGCGTACGCGATTTCCGAATTCGTATAAAAGGAAGCGAACGCAATCCCGTCCACCGCTTTTACGAGTAACAGTAACGCGGCAATGACTGCCAGCACGATAATGCCTACTTTTAAGGCGATTTTTCCTGCTTTTTGCATAAATATCTCCAAAACCGTTTATTTTCTATTTTTGATAGCGTTATTATTGTATCATTTTTTTTATGCCGTGTCAAGTTAATTACAGCGTATTATCAATACGACGTTACCAGTCGTACGCCGTAACTTTGTATCTGTTTTTCGGCTGAATATTTGCTTCGCTTGCTTTTGCGGGACAATATTTTGTAACGAGTGCAAGCAATTCTTCGCCCGTGAGCGTGGCTTGATAGGTGATCGCGTCAAGCGCAACGCCGATGTTCATGATTTCGCAAATTAAGGATACGTCCCGACCCAAATCTACGTTGACGTCGTCGTCCAAACCTTTCGCCGTGGTATACCGCATATCTGTTCTCCTTATTTTTAGAAATAAAACAGGACGAATCGTCCTGTTCTCTTTGGCGGAGCGTGAGGGATTCGAACCCCCGTGGGCTTTCACCCAAACGGTTTTCAAGACCGCCTCGTTGTGACCGCTTCGATAACGCTCCGTAAATAATCAAATTGTAAAAATGATTTTCGCTACTTTCTCTATTATAAACCAAGAGAAAAAAAATGTCAATGGATTTTTCACCGAAATTGAAAAACTCTCCCGAAAAGGGGAGAGTTTTGCGTTAATATTTTTCGGATAAGTATTCGTAATAAATATCCATTATGCGCCATTGCACCGATAACGAGAACTTTCATAAAGTTATCTACCTTATTCAATGTCCAGCTCGGGCGGGACGTCGATTTCGTCCGAGACGTATTTACCGTTTTTCTTTCTTTGCCGAACGCATTCCGAGAGCAAATATTCGATTTGACCGTTCACCGAACGGAAATCGTCTTCTGCCCAAGCCGCAATGGCGTTGTAGAGTTTCGGCGACAACCGCAAGGGGACTTGTTTTTTTTGATTATCATTCATACGCATACCTGCCCTATGGATTTTTAAGAAGGTTTTTAGTATAAGCTACTCGTATTGACGACGGGTTGTGCGTCGTGGTTGCCGCAAAGCACCACCAAAAGGTTGGAAACCATAGCCGCTTTTCTTTCTTCGTCAAGCTGTACGAGTTGGTTTTCGTTCAAACGCTCCAACGCCATTTCGACCATACCCACCGCGCCGTCAACGATCATTTTTCTTGCGTCGATAATCGCGGAAGCTTGTTGGCGTTGCAGCATTACCGCCGCAATTTCGGGCGCGTAAGCAAGGTAGGTAATTCTCGCTTCGATAATTTCAATACCTGCTTCGTCTACGCGTTTTTGAATTTCGTCACGGATACGGGAAGCAACGATTTCGCTCGACCCGCGAAGGCTTCCGTCGTCTTCGATTCCGTCGCCCGTCGTGTCGATCCCAGGCGCTACGTCGTAGGGGTAAATGCGCACGATGTTCCGAAGCGCGCTGTCGCATTGCAAGGAAAGGTATTCTTTGTAGTTATCCACGTTAAACACCGCTTTCGCCGTGTCAACGATACGCCACATAACCGCGATACCGATTTCTACGGGATTACCCAAACAGTCGTTGATCTTTTGGCGGTTATTATTCAGCGTCATAATTTTGAGCGAGATTTTTTTATTCGGAATATTGAAAGAAAGCGTTAAGTCGGAATCCGATTTACCTACTTGCGGTTTATGCGAAACGTCGCCGCTTTGATTGAGCTTCGTTTGCGCCGCAGGGTTTACCGCTACGCAAAACGGATTGATCGCGTAAAAGCCTTCGCCTTTGAGCGTGCCGATGTATTTTCCGAACAAGGTTAAAGCCAAAGCTTCTTGCGGTTTCAAAACCCGAAGTCCTAAAAAGGGAATCCATGCCACGCAAGTTACGAGCAGAAATACGATGAACAGCGTAATGCCCAACCAGTTATATTGCGGGAGCTCCTCCATCATAATCCCGCCGATAATCGTGAGCGCGATTGCAAAAAGCTCGACGATACTCCATACGATAAGCGTACGCATACCATGCTTTTTATTTTGTAATAAAATTTCTTCCATAATACTTAACCTCCGAGTATGGTTTTGATATTAAAATGATATCACACCCAAAGGCGTTTGTCAAGCGTTTTTATGAAAAAATCAAATAAGAGTTTCGTATTCGGCGTATAAATTTTCCAAGGCAAGGCGGATTTCTTCCAAGCGGTTGCACTTTTCCGTTAAGAGCGAGAAATTCGCCGTAACGGCAGGGTCGGCTAAATCGGTATTAAGTGCCGTTTCTTCCGTTTCGAGCGCGGAAATTTCTTCTTCTATTTTTTTCACGCGCGTACGGCGCTTGGCTTCCGCGGCGCGGTCTTCTTTGCTTTTATAGTGGTTTTGTTCGCTTTTGATGGGGGCAGGTGTGCATTGAGCGCTTTTTTCTTTCGTTTTTTCCGCGTTCTTTTGCGCGGTATACTCGTCGTAGCTACCCGTAAAGCAAACGGCGTTTTGATTGTCAAGCTCCAAAATTTTACCCGCAATTTCCCGAATGAAATACCGATCGTGCGACACGAATAGGATCGTTCCGTCAAAGCTTTTCAAGGCGTTTTCCAAGCTTTCCCGCGCGGGTAAATCCAAATGGTTAGTCGGCTCGTCCAAAATCAAGAAATTCCCGTTTTCACATTCAAAAACGGCAAGGGCGAGCTTTGCCCGTTCGCCGCCCGAAAGCATACGCACCTTTTTTTCGATATCTTCGGAGGGAAGCCCTGCTTGGGCGAGTACGCTCCGTACCCGCGTTTGATCCCAAGACACGTGCCGCTCCCAAAGCTCAGCTAAAACGGTGTTTTCGGGGGTTAAGTTGGCGTTTTCCTGATCGTAATACGCCGTTTTCACAAACCGTCCAAATTTAACGGCGGGATCTTTTCCTTTCATAATCGTTTTCACGAGCGTGGATTTTCCCGTGCCGTTGTCGCCGACCACGGCGCATTTTTCTCCGCGCATAACGGTAAAGGAAGCGTTTTTAAGTAACACCTTTTCGCCTGCGGTCAGCTTCAATGCGTTGATTTCCAGCACCTTTTCATACGGCTTGTCCGTATAGGTAAAGACGAAGCGGGGCGGGGGAGCGGGAAGCGTGGGCTTTTCGATAAGCTCCATTTTTTCCAGCGCTTTTCTACGCGACTGCGCCATTTTCGTCGTGGAAGCGCGGACGAGATTGCGATCGACGTAATCCTGCATATGCGCCCGTTCTTCTTGCTGTTTTGTGTATTCCTTTAACAAATATGCGGTTTTTTCCGCTTTCAAAATTTTATATTTGCTATAATTCCCCTTAAAGACGGAGAGTTTTTTATTTTCCAGCTCGTAAATTTGCGAAACGAGCTTGTCGAGAAAATACCGATCGTGCGAAACGGTCAAAATCGCGCCCTTGAACGAAGCAAGGTATTCTTCGAGCCAAAAGAGCGTTTTCATATCCAAGTGGTTGGTCGGCTCATCGAGAATTAAAAGCTCGGGTTCTTCCAACAAAAGCCGACAAAGCTTCAAACGCGTTTTTTCGCCGCCGGACATCGTATCTACCCGTTGCTCGTAGGCGTTTTCAAAGTCCATACCGTTTAATACCGTACGGATTTTGACTTCAAAATTATAACTATTCCGCGCCGCAATCCGCTTGTTCAAGGCTTCGTATTTCGCACTCAAAGCGCGGTAGTCATTGCTGAAAGCGTCGGTGTTGGAAATGGCTTTTTCCACGTCGCGCAAGGCTTCGATGGCGCGGATATCTTCTTCAAAAACCGTTCGCATTTCTTCCCAAACCGTCCGCGCGGAATCGTACCCGCCGTTTTGGGCAAGATATCCAAGGCGTATCCCGTTTTTTACGAACAAATTACCGCTTTCGGGTTCTAATTCGCCCAAAAGAATACGGATTAAGGTCGTTTTACCTTCGCCGTTTCCACCGATCAACCCAACCCTATCCCCTTCGTTTAGGGAAAAGGTAATTTGCTTCAACAGCGTTTCGCCGCCAAAGCCGAAAGATACGTTGTCCGTGGAAATAAGCATAAAAAACCTACCGAGTATAACTTTTTAATCGTGGGAACAAAATATTTGCGATGAAGAAAATAAGGTTAATGAAAAAAATCCGAAAAGCGGAAGCGGAAATTGCGTTTGCAACGCCCAAGCGCGCCGCGAAGCTCACGAGCGCAATCGTGCGTTGGAAAGCGATCGTGTTCGACGCTCAATAATCCCAAGTCGGGATATACGCTTTGCCGCTGGAATTGCGTTCTTGGAAAAAGATACGTTCAAGCCCCAAATCGAGCGCGTAGTTTACCACCGTTTCGTATTCCCGTTTGGTGACGGGGCGGGCAAGCTCGGGGAATGATTCTAATTTCCCAAACGGCGTGTACTGGCTCATAAGGCTTAAATAGGTTTCTTGCGGAAGCTCGTTTTTGAACCATTTGAGCAAGGCTTTGGAATCAGAAACGCCAAGGGGCATTACGAGATGCCGCACGACCGTACCCGAAAGCATTTTCCCGTTTTCGGTCATTTTTAAGGGCTTTTTTGCCATAAAGGAAATGGCTTGGCTTGCGATATCGAAATAATCTTCCTTGCCCAAATACCGTTTGGAAAGGGCGGGTGCGTAAAATTTTATATCGGGTAAATAAATATCGATATATTCGTCGATGCGCCGTAGCGTATCGATTTTTTCATATCCGCTTGAATTGTAAACGACGGGGATTTTGGGTCTGTAAATGTTAAACGCGGGGAGCAGGTACGCGACGAGATGAGACGGAGTGACGAGCGAGATGTTTTCCGCACCCATATCTTCTAGTTCGCGAAAAATATCCGCAAGCTCTTGCGACGTCACCGATTTTCCGCGTAAAGCTCTTGAAACTTCGTAGTTTTGACAAAACGGGCAACGCAAATTACAGCCCGAAAAGAAGATCGTACCGCTTCCCTTTTCGTGGGAAATGCAAGGCTCTTCAAAGGGGTGTAAATAGTATTTGGCGATTTTTAAGCCCGAAACGCCGCACGCACCGACGCTCGTCAAGCGGTTTGCACCGCATTCGACGGGACAAAGTTTACAGTTTTCCAAAAGATTTTGCATATTTATAGTATAACACGAACGAAAAAAAATTGCAAGCGATTATTTTGCTTGTAAGAATAACTTGACAAGGTTAAAAAAAAGGTTTATAATAGTGAACGAATAAAGCGAAAGAGGATAACGAAGTGAAGAAATTTTTTACAAGCGAAAGCGTGACGGAAGGACATCCCGACAAGGTTTGCGACAATATTTCCGACGGGATTTTGGACGCGATTTTAGCGGTCGACCCCAAAGCGCGCGCGGCGATTGAATGTTCGGCGGCGTTCGATACGCTTTTGATTATGGGCGAAGTCACGACGAGTGCGGAAATCGATTACGAGAAAAAAGCACGCGAGATTATCAAAGATATCGGTTACGATTTCGGCTCGTTTGCGTACGATAAATGCAAAATCATTACGGCAATTCACGCGCAATCGCCCGATATCGCTATGGGCGTAAACGCTTCTATGGAACGCAAAGCGGGCGGCGACGAAGCCGACCAAATCGGCGCGGGGGATCAGGGTATGATGTTCGGGTACGCGTGTCGCGAAACCAAGGAGTTGATGCCCTTAACCCTTTCCCTTTCTCATCGTCTTGCCAAGCGTCTGACGGACGTGAGAAAGAACGGAACGCTTACCTATCTTCGTCCCGACGGCAAAACGCAGGTGACGGTGGAATACCGCGACGGCGTTGCAAAACGCGTGGATACGGTGGTCGTTTCGACGCAACACGATGCGGTGGTTACGCAGGAGCAAATTAAGCAGGATGTTAAAAAATACGTCATCGACGAGATTATTCCTGCAAATCTTATGGACGATAAGACAAAGATTTATATCAACCCGACGGGTAGATTTGAAATCGGCGGCCCGGAAGGGGACAGCGGCTTGACGGGCAGAAA
>JAZLDG010000038.1:0-2296 GCA_045614565.1 Candidatus Scatosoma sp.
GTAATTCAACGATAGAATACCTCGCGTCCTGCAAGGCAACGGCGGTTTAACTCCGACCCAATCGCTCCAATTAAGCAACTCGATTATTCGGGTTGCTTTTTATTATGTCGTTCAGCTTGCGTTACGCGCTCGCCCTTGTACATTCCCGCGTTCAATTCATCAATTTTTGAAAACGGGATAACAGGTACGGTTAAACGATCGCGGTATGATTTGTCTATAAAATATACATATCTCAACTGATAACCCTTTAAGATTTTCCCGCCGACGTATTCCACATATTTTTTGAAGTTAAACCGTCCGCCCGTGATTTCATAATAAGACTTCCCGTTTAATTCTTTTCGGGGATTTGTAGGATTACTTTCAAGCGTCATTTTGTGAACCTTTTCCCCGTTTGGTAATTCGCAAAGGTTAAAGTTTTCTTTTATCGCGGTTAATACAAAATTACTTGCTCGATATATAGTTCCGTCGCCGCAACTGCAACCGTCGGCGAAAGATACAACCCACTTTATTTGAGGGGCATTTTTCTTTATAAGTTTAAGCGTTTTTGCAATGCAAAAACTTTCGCTGTTGCGGGGCAAATAATCGTCAAATGCCATTCGGTTAAGTTCGAGAAATTCATTCCAACCCGTACCGCGAACGAGCGTTACCATTTTCGCCTTATCAAGCGACGATCCATACGATAAAACGCCGTGTAAGTTCCCGTCTAAAAACGCCCCGAAATGCAAATTGCTGTTTTGTACAACTTTCCCGCTGTAATGGTGCTTTTTAATAAACTCATTTGCAATTTTTGACGGGATAACCTTTATAATTATTTCCTTTGCTCTGCCCATTGTCTTACCACCTCGTATAATGCGTTTCCGTTGCTGTTTGAATTTCCGAAAGTTTCCGTGATATCGTCCTTTACTTGCTCCATTGCATACTTTATCAATTCCGCTTGCTCGTTATGCAAAGTAAAAGTCATTTGACAAATTTCGCCCTTGTCGCCGTCGGGTAAAGAAAAGTCCTCCCCGAAACCGTCAGGGCTTATTTTTTCGATATCAAAACCAAATTGCGACATATCTATTTCGGATAATTCGGCAAGTTCTTTTTCAAGTTTATTAAAATCGAAATCACTTGAAAGCGTGGTCTTATTATGCGCGAGCGTGTACGCTTTCCGTTCGTCGTCGGTCAAGTGGTCAAGCCGTATGCACTCGACTTCCGTTTCGCCTAATTCCTGCAACGCAAGGACGCGCCCGTGCCCCCGACGATTATATTCTTCTCGCCCCAAATGCCGACGGGATCGCAAAAGCCGAATTGCTTGATTGAGTTCTTGATTTCTTCCACCTGCTTTTTCGGGTGTTCCTTTGCATTTCCGCTATACGGCGTTAAATCCGCAATCTTTAATTTTACAATTTCCATTTCCTTTTACCTCTTAAATTTCTTTTATTTTTATGCCGTGAATATACAGCATTAATTTTCTTTTAATCACGTAATCTTTCGTCCGAAACCCTTTCGTATCTTCCACGATCCGCCGCCCCTGCTCGTCGGTATAAACAAAATCAGCGACATAGCAAACGGATTGCTCAATAACCTTTCCGCGCTTTATTCCGCCCCGTTTTCCGACGGTATCGGGTTCGCGCTGCGTCGGTATCAAAACGAATTTTACCTGCGTTTGCAAGTCCGTTATTTTGCCCGCTTTTTCAAGCAAAGACAATTCCGCAGCGCGTCGGGCTTCCCGCTTGCTATCATATACCGCGCCTTGATAGCGTACCTTTTTATTTCCGTATTTCCTTGCCGTTCTCATTCGTCCACCTCGTCAAAAATCGTCGTTTGCTGATACTTTACGCCGTCCACTTCATACAGGTTTTTTCTAAAATCCAAAAACCGCCGCGTGTATTCGTAACTTTCGCCGAAAATATTATTGACGGCTTTATACAGTTTCGGCTCGTATTCTTCGATAACTTTCAACTCGTTTTCAAAATCTTTACCGAACGGACAGCCCGCGCAACCTGTACGCTTCAAACCGTATTTACTATAACAAGCGGAATGTTTAACCCCGAAAGCCTGATCAAAATACTCTTTGTCTTTGTCGCTGTACCAAAATATCGGACGGTAGTTATCCCACGTTTCCCCGTCTTTCCCGTTGTCAAAGCACGTTTTATACGCCGTCGCTCTTATGCCGCCCTCCGCCTTGCGAATACCGACCATATTCAAATCCGCTTCGTGCTTTTTCAAAAACTCTTTCGCGTTGTCTTTTTTCGCACCGTTGCAACATTTCGGGGATATTTTGAACGTCGGCGGGTAAGCGGTCATAAAT
>JAZLDG010000039.1:0-2908 GCA_045614565.1 Candidatus Scatosoma sp.
AAAATTCCAGACGTCTGGAAAATTCCGCGCCCGAACTCAAAGGACAGCTTCCCGGGCAAACGTCACTTTTCGTGGAAGGGATCGTTGAAGCGCCTTCCGAAAAGCCCGAAAAATTCCAGACGTCTGGAATTTTGGAAGAAGATCCGTTTGAAGGCTTGCCGAAGGAAGTCGGCATTTATGCGGATGTTTTAGTGAAGGATATGCGCGCGGAGTCGGATGCAATCATTCCCAACGCCGTCGTTCCCAGTGATCTTCAAATGCGAATCCACAAAAACAGCGTACTTGATTACGTTGGCATTATTGAAAAAGCGGAAACGAAGGAAGGCGTGGAACGTTTCTTCGAGAACGCGATCAAGCGACTTGTGGCAATGCGCGCGTACAAACTCAAAGAGTTGAAGGAGAAAGGTCAATGCTGTTGAGTTTAGGGATTGGAATGTTCATTTACTTGGTAGGCGTGAACGCCTTGGGCGTTTGGTTGAATTACAGGCAAGCGAAAAAGGAGCGGGGCTATGGCGAAGGAAAAAAATAAAAGCACGGAAGAAAAGCTTTTGGAAATGCTGCACGGCCAACTTCTTAGCGCGTACGCGACGGGACTCTTCGGAGTGAAGGATTATGAGAAAAAGCTTTCGCAACTTTCGCCCGGACAGGTGATCGGCGTGAAGGGGCAAATCCTTGGCAGTCGCCAAGCGAAGCTGACGCGCGTTTGCGCGTTCATCACGGCGGCGCAGGAAGAGCTGGAAGAGCTTCAACTTTGGTATGATTAAAAAACGCGAAAGCGGAAGGAGAATAAAAATGGCAAAAAAATTGAGCATTGGAAAAATTGTATTGATCGGCGTGGGTGTAGTGATCACGCTGGGAAGCGTTTCGGCATTGTTGCACGGCCGCGACGAAAAGGAAGACGAACACGTTCACGATTTTGGAACGGCGCTTGTTTGCGAATGCGGTGAACATAAACAGGAGCTTTTATTGAGTGAAGTTGCCGAAGGTATGGATCTGACGGGATATTCTCTTCGTTTAATAGTTTCGGAAGAAGAGTATAGTACAAAGCTTTTAGCGATGGGTGGAATGGTTAATATCTGTTTTTCCGAAAAAATCAATTATAACGATATGGAAAGATCCGCGCGATTTGTTTGTGATAGTGAAGGAGGCTGTATTACGTATTACAAGCCTACGGCCGACGGTTATGAATATGTCGGTTTGTATTTACCCCAAGATGCTTGCGATTATATCATTGGGCAAGACGTTAATTTTGGTGTGGTCGAATCGGTAACAGGAGTCGCTATTTCATACCTTACCGAGTTGGTTAAATTTGTTTATGTCGGTTTACCTGCATCTGTTGAAATGGTAAGTGCAGGTTCTGAATTGTATGCGACGAATGAAGCGGATGATTCTTTTTTTGAGGAAATCGAAGCTTCTACTGTTGTAGACGATGGAGATGAATGGACGCGTATTTTTTAGGTTAAAAACCCTACGGGGGAAATAAATAAAAGGAAGGTAAAGGTTTTATGGCAAAAAGCAAAATGAAATGGTATCACTGGGTGGGGATCGTCGCAGCTGGCATCGTGACCGTTTCGACAATCGCAGGCGTATCTTACGCAAGCAAGGACGAATTGAAGCTCAACGCTGGGGCGTATAAAGTTGCGGACGTTGACGAACAGGGGCGCGTTTACGAAGCGGAGACGGCAATCGTTTCTAAGCTCGTAGAAACGACGGAAGTGGAGCTTGACTTCGACAAGGACGCGGAAGTTACCGTTATCGTTCACTACTACGACAAGGACGAAGCGTTCCTTTCAAGCACGACTGGAACGACGTCAAGCGGCAAGATTACTGCTCCCGAAGGCGCGGAATATATGCGCTTTGAGCTCGTTCACGAAAAAGATACCGAGATTTCCTTTACGGAAAAAATCGAGTACTGCGGAATGGTAGATATTATTTACCAAAGATAAGAAATGACGGGGGACAAGCCGATGAAAAAAACAACTCTCATACACAAGAAAATAGTTGCGCTGCTTGGGGCGTTCGTCTTGGCATTGTCCTTTGTTTTCGCCGTGGTTGGGTTTCCGACCCCGGCAAAAACCGTTTCCGCAGAAGAAGTGGAAACGGTAGCGGAAGAAGTCGTTGTTCCGAACGATAACGACAACGAATATTTTGGCTTTGCGGACGGCGCTTCGATTATGGTTGAGCCGTTGAAGCTTAGTTTTATACTTCAACAAAAAAACTCTTACTATGACAACCGTCTAAATTGGACGGGGGAATATTCTGCGCTTAGATTTACACTTTATAGATATGACGGCGAAAAGACGTCTTCAAGCGCAAAGTACGATATTCTCATTTTTTCAATTCGTGAAAATATTTGGGGAAAGATAAGGACGCACGTTTATTTTTGCGCCTATGAAATTGAATATGACGAAGGCATTGATTTTTCGGGGGTTTCGATTTACCCGAAACAGCTTGCCGACGAAGATATAACCTACGAAAAGCCTTATAAACAGGCGAAGAATTTTTATTTGTACGGATTCACTCAATACAAAGTTTTGTACGAAGGCGTTCGCTGGACGGCAACGCAAGGCGATGAAGAACCGCATTGCAATCCTTTTGAATTTGATAGAGTGAGCGAAGCTTTACCTTATATACGCGTATCGTTTCCTGTTTCGGGTGTAACAACGAGCTATTTTGCGAAAGCGAATTATGTTGTTTCCTTAAACGACGGTATCAATAATAAGTCTGGCACAATGACGTCTACAAATCGTAGTATTTACGACGTGACCAAAGCGATTGATAACGCTGGAAAGATTGAAACGGAATTTAAAACACAGGAAACGCAAGCAAAGGCGCGAGAGATTATTCAAGCTGTTGAAACGGGAAAAACAATCAAGCTCAACTATTTGCGGGATATCGACGGGACGTA
>JAZLDG010000040.1:0-1092 GCA_045614565.1 Candidatus Scatosoma sp.
AAACGTAAACGACTATGCAATATCGTTAAATCCCGAAAACATAAAAATTGTATCACAGCGGGCGCATAACGAAATACATAGCCGTTTCGGATTTGCGACGGAACGCAAAGTTTATTACGTATACGGCGCGCCGTGTAGCGGCAAAACAACGTTTGTAAATAGCATTAAAGGCAACAGCGATATTGTTTGCGATATAGATAATATATGGCAATGTATCACGGGCGGCGCACGGTATGAGAAACCGAACGCGCTTAAATACAATATGTTTGAAGTACGTAAATGTATTTATGAAATGATAAAGAACCGTTACCCACGTACAGGCGGTTGGGAACGTGCATTTATCATTGAGGGCGGCGCGGCTAAAAAGCCGAGAGAAGACCACATAAAGGCGTTAGGGGCTGAACCTATATTTATAGATACAGATAAAGAAACGTGCTTAAAACGGCTTGCAACCGCGGCAGACAGGACGCAAGCACAAAAAGCCGAGTGGCAAAAATATATTGATGAATGGTTCACTATGTACCAAGAGTGAGCGCGTTATATCTTGGTGCATAGCTTCCGTTATGGCTATAGTTAACGGGTTGAACATCTCCTTTCTAACCGAGCGCGGCGGTGAAATAATACCGCGTACCGACATAGAGTTATAGCATAAAAGTAATGCGGTGGACTTTGAACCCACATAATACGGGGCAGTACCGTATAACTCTACCAAATACAACATACCGACGGAGAGGGAACAACAATGACAGAGGGCGTTTTAATTGCAATAATAACGGCGGGCTTTTCGCTGATCGGCGTTATTATCACGGTAATTTACGGTAATAAAAAAACCGCGCAAACGGTCAAGTCACAAACAGACTTGACGTTATACAGGCTTGACGAGTTGGAGAGGAAACAAGATAAACACAATTCAATTATTGAGCGTATGTATAAAGCAGAAGAAAATATAAAACTCTTACAGGAACAGCACAAGACCGAAAAACACCGTATCGCAGATTTGGAAGAATTCCACAAGCCGAGAAATTAACCCCCCCGTCAAAGTAAAAAATATTTTTATAAAAAATACAAGTCGGAGGCCAAGCGGGCTTAGGA
>JAZLDG010000041.1:0-14109 GCA_045614565.1 Candidatus Scatosoma sp.
GGTCTCCCCATGCGGTAAGGATAGGGAAACCGCGATATAACTATTTGCGCTTTAAAGATTTCTTTAAACTCCTAAAGCATATATAAAGCAGAACCTTGCAGCCATTTTGCTGATGATATTTCTGGGGTAATTATTCGCACTTGCCCGTTTGCCAATACTTGTATTGTTGCGAATAAAACGTTGTCAGCAGGGGTATATAATTTTACAATCTGACCATCTCTTGGGATTGCTATGGCAGGAACAGTCCCTATTTCTGTCCAATTCTGTCGTTGTGTTACTGTCCCAGCCGCATCCGTTTTCATGACCGAAATTATGCCAACTATCCCGTTTGTCTTAACTAAAACTGTAAACTCTGTCGTGTTTCCATTTTTTACATCAAATGACCCTTCGTAAGCATATGCTTTTGGAGTTGAAAAAGTTCTTGCACCCATTACTCTTCCTCAACATTTGTTGCATCCCAGACCTCATGATCATAGATAGAACCATTGCTATCAAGGATTGCAACCTGAACATAGTTTGTGGTTGCACTATTGCCGAATGCATATGCTCCGAGATATGCATGGTAGCTCTGCCGTGCAGCATCGAGGGTATCCTTGACTACCACACCCTTATCGATTGTTCCGTTGGTCTGCTTGATCTGAACGAGAAAATATTTGTCCATTTGCTATACCTCCAATTAATTGTAGCATTCAACTGTGACGTTCTTCGTGCCGGAGAATGATGCTGTTGTTCCTGTGATTGTAATCGTTCCTGTTCCTGGAGTTACCGTGAAAGATGTTGATGTGACAAGGCTTGGATCGTCAAAAATCACATTTGCAATATTCGTGCTTGATGTGATCCTGCTGTCTGTTGCTGTCTGCGTAAAAATGTTGCCAGAGGATGAAATATTGCTTTTCAGCGTTCCAGCCACCGCAAAGATCCCGTGATTTATAGCGTCCTTTAAATCATCTACTTCGTTTTCAAGAATAGGAATTGCCCCGCCAATAATAGCATAATATGTGCTTGTTGTTTTTAAAGATATAGCAATAGTGCAATCTTCTGTTGCAGTATAATATACGGTAACAGGGTCATTACTATCAGCACCAATAACTAATGGTGTAAATTGAGATGTACCATTGTCACGGGCAATAACTGCCACTGTGTGCCATTGCGGGGAAACTATTTTTATAGTTTGCCCCTTTTGTATAGAAATTCCTCTGACAATTTCCCAACTTGTGGACGGCGTTGAAATATAACCGGTTGTAGAATTGATTGCGGAATCAGCTATCGCGCCCGATAAATCGACATTTGTTTCTGCGACATACTGATTATTAAATGCGCCTTGAAAATCCCCTATTGGATAAAGCGTGTTTACGTTTGTTCTTCTGTAGAATGTAGCTATATTTTTTGTGCTATCACTAAATAATATACCGCAACCATACTCCGCTTGCTGAAAATTGCAAATACAAATTACTTTGCTGTTTCCAAAATATTCGTTGGGATCAGAACCGCTTGCGTGAGAAACTCTAAACGAAAACGTTTTGCCGTATTCTGCATTTCCCGCTGATATTTGCGACAAAGCATAATTAACTATATTGTCAAGTGTTGTTGTTAATGTTGTATCTGCAACTATTTTTACCCTATAGTTTACGGCGTCTTGTAAAGTATTAAGCGCATCTTCAACAGTTACACCCGTTACATTGCTGTCATTTTGTACGCCGCTTGCCCAAATTGGGTTAAACACGGTATCTAATAGCACAGTCAACGCTGTTCCAACGTTTATTTCGAACCAATCATCGGCATTCCAATCCCCCGACGTGTCATTTATGCAAACGAAAATGCGATTTTCGCTATCACGGTATACAATATCGTTTACACTATAATTTTCATCGGGGTCATATGTTGCCGCAATCAGCGCGTTTGCAACCATTTTCAAAATAGTTGCGTCTTCCGACGGTGCTAACTCTTTGATTTCTTTTAATTCTTTTAAAATCCAATCAAGATTTAACACATTCAGATTTGTAAACGGGAAAGTGTTATCGAAGACGGGCGCAACGTAATCGGGATCAAGTGATTTATGAATCGAGATTATTTCGCTTATAATCCAATTCAAATTTAACTGTTGTCCCGCCCCGAACGGGTATTCATACATTAATCATCCCCCCCCTTTAATAAACAAGCAAACAAAACCGACGTTTGAAGCTTTCACAAATGAAATTGACGGTGTTAACTTTGGGAAGAACGGACAATTGTTCTTGTATCATGGTTGCGACGGTTGTAACGCCGATGTTTCCATGAGAATGTAACGACTTGACGCGGTTTTCATTGCCCTTGTCAACGGTGTTTTGTACGCTTGAACCCGTTGAATTACTTTCCGTTGTGTTTTCGTCTTTTCCCGTTGTGGCGTCCGTGTTGCTTGTTGTGTTTTGTGTATTAGTCGCAAGCGTATCGGTATTAAATCCCGCGACTTTATCCAAGCTGATAGCAGTATTGACATTATTGTTTGTGCTTTCGCTTTCGGTTGTGGCGGTTGCTTTGCTTGCGCTATTGATTGTGTCGTTTTTCTTGCTTTCGTGGTCGGACGTTTCAACTTCGTTGTCGTAACGATCGTAATTTTCTATCGGATTATATTCGGCGGTTTCCATTTTCCGAACCTTTTCCCAAATTGGCAACTCTTTTGCCGACCATTGCCCAATTGCAAACTGCATGAAATATGGGTCGGGGTAAATCACTTCCAATTCGGCGCAAGTATAGATTATATTATTGACAACGGTTGTTTTATCAACGTCCGCGGGTAAGTGTAAATCATCGAACAAATATTGATTATACTGTTTCAACCCGACGATTGACATCGTCGCCGCGTTCGGTGTCATCCCCCACATTCGGCTTTACCCTCCAATCCACAGTTATTTTTGCGCCGAACATTTCTTCAACGACTTTGCAACCATTGCGGATATTTTCCAACCAACCCGCCGCAAGTATGGACGTTTCAACGTTGTTGGCGTTCACTTCGTCCGTAATCAATCGTTCGCGTTTTTCGGTGTTGGCGTTGGGAATTCCTACGCGGGTATTGAATTCATCTTCGATTTTTGAATAGTCGTTAAGTAGTTCGGTTACGATATATGTTTGTTTCAAGTTCTGTTGGAACGCTTGCCAATTTGCCGAACCGTCGTCATTGAAAAGGCTTTTGTCAACGACAACGGACGTTTCGCCGTTGTTCAAAGTGTCCATTAATTTCTTGAAACTTTGCGCTTGTGTTTTGTCTTTAGCGGCGAAAACATAAGCGAGTTTTGAGTTAATCAAGTTAACGTCGATTGCTTGGGTTGCCAACGCCATTTTACCCGCGTAGTAACCTATCAAATCGAGTATGCCCGCCCAATCTTCGGAAAGCTTGATAACGGCGCAATCTTCGCCGATAATCAGTTCACGCCCCGAAAATTCGGGCAATAGCGGATTTGTAAGTTGGACAAACCGCGGTTGATAATTGACGTTATACCCGCCCGCAATCCCCCATTGTGCAAGCAAGCCGAACTCATCCGTTTGTACAATGGTTGTGTAACCGTTCCCGAACAACGCCGCAAGAAAAAGTTCCTTTCCGAATGTGTCGGGCAAGCCGAATTTAAAAACTGAAATAACTTTTTCCCACAAGTAACGGCAAAAGAACCGAAACGTTATGTTGTTGGTTTTGATTACACCGCGCGGAGTATATGACGAAGCAACCATATTTTCGACGTTGTAGGGTATTGGCATATTCATTTTTGTTGTTTCCCCCAATGCCGAGCATATTTGTATTTATCGTGTGTGACATACCATAGAACCGCCGCCCATGCGGGATCAAGCCCAGATGGGGGGGTCGGCGGTGTTGGCGGCGTTCCCGAAAAGTAATTAAACCAATAGTTGGAATTGTCGGCGCGATAATGCGAGTATGTACCGCCCTCATAATTACACCCGAAAACTTCGCCCAAATATGACGCGCTTTGCGTTGAAGCTTTGAACTCGTCCGCGGTCATAATATACGGGTAATTCGGATATTGATTTAAACCGCGATACATATTCCATGCACCCGCGCGCTGTACGTCTTCCAAGTAAAATTGGCATTGCAAATAACCGTCGTACATGTCGCCCATTTGGTTTGACGCGTAGTCGCGGATTTTGCTTTTTGGCGTCCACATTAAAAGCCCCATACCGTACACGTTGAAATTGTTCATGTCGGTATAATATTCGTATTGTGCGGGGTTTATTAATGATTCCCACATTGAATTACCAATTATGGCGGCGGTCGCTTGTTCCGTAAAACCCGCGGTTCGGAAAAAATTCCACATTTCCGTTGCGTTATCAATCTGGTTTTGGGTGATTATGTAATTGTCATATTCGTTAGTTCCCCAACCCGTTTGTGAACCGTAACGGTTGGTTATTTCATAATGCCAAGCCATTTATTCAATAAAGATTCCGCTTGCAAGCAAGTTTTCAAGCGTTGCGACTTCCGTTTCAAGCGCATAATTAATCTGCAAACGCGGCGTATCGCAAAGCACATAACCCGACAGTGTTGAAAGCGTAACCGACGCGCAAAGCGGACGCCCAAAAAGCGCGTTATTCTCATTTGCGGGCGTATAGCACAACGCCCAAAACGCGAACGGGTTGCGGCTATTCATTGAAATTGTTCCCTGTGAACCGACCATTTCAAGCGTTGATTTCATTGAAAGCGCGGACGTTGCGACTTTTGCCAAATCCCCAATTAACTGTGATTCGCCCATTTCAACGCCCGACATTTTTGAAATTTCGGCAAGCCCCTTGTAAGCAATTGTTTTGTTATAATCCTGTGATTTTTGCATAAGGGTTGCCGCGTCGTTCTGCACGTCGGTTGAAATTGTGTTCAAAAGTTGGTCAAACCCGCCGAATTGTGAAACCCCCGCAATTGCCGCGTTCATAAGAAATTCCCCTAACGTGTTTGGTAATGCTGTCTGTATTGCGGCAATCGGAATCGGAACGCCGACTTGCGCTTCCATTGTGCGGATAATCTGCGACGGTTTCCAATCCGCATAAGTTGAGCCGCTATAGTCTGAACAAATGTTCAAAACGCCCTTGCCCGTTCGTAAATCAACCGTATAGATGAAATGCGTCGTGTTTTTAAGCTTCGACCCGTCAAGTTCAATCAAGCCGCAAAACGGATAAAACGAAGCATAATAACGGGTATATGGTTCGCGGTTCAGATATGCGCCGCGCGTAGTTGCAAGCGGGTGTGCGGGGGTTGAAAGCGAAATCTTGTTTGTGAATTCCACGTTCAAAACGCTGTTTTTGAACGGGTAACAAGTAACCCCTAAAGCAATGTCATCGTAACCGACATAAACCGTTTGTGAACCCGTATTGTCAGCAAAACCGCGGTTTACAAAGTCGTTCACGGAATAGGGCAACCACATACACGAAACAACGTATTGAAACGGGTTGGTTATTGCCTTTTTAATTCCGTCGGCTATATCCTGTCCGCCGTTGCCCCATTGCGTTTGCAAGTTGAAAAGCTTTTGGCAGAATGTCATAAAGACAAGATATGACATTGCGTAATATTCAACGCAACCCGCGACAGAACCGACTTTATTAACAACGCCGACAACGTAAACCCCGTAACTTGTGGGCGCGGGTTGTAGCGGATTTTCCGCATATCCGCCCGTCGGAACTACAACGGTCGGGTCGGTTGTTAACAGCGGGTATTTTGTGTCGGTACAATTCGACGTGTAAGAAGACGCCGAGCGAAGAACATACTGTGTTGACGCGGTTATGTCGCTTTTCCACGTTGCAAGAAAATCTTCCGATAAATGCGCTTCAATAAGGGCGTTCTTGAAAACGTAATCTTCAACGAAATAATAGCGGGTTTTACTGCCCCATTCAATAACGGCGTAATTATACGTAGTTAACGCCGACATTGACGAGTAGTCTGCCGTTTCAATCAATAAAACGGGGTGTATTATGTCGCAATTCGCTTTTAATTTACATTCAAGTTTAACGCCCGTATTATATGTGATTTGATACGTTGATTTTAATTTTTTAGAATTATTTTTGAAATAAACGTCCATAACAACCCCGCTTTAAATGACGCGGGCGGCAAGGATGAGTAAGGAAACCGCCCGCGCCCCGTGTTGGTGTTTTCTGTACTGTCGTTAACCCCGTTCAATGCAGAATGTGACTTACTCCAACAGAAGCACAATGCATTTTTCGGTGTTATCCGACAACGTAGCAAACTTTCCGTGATAATATTCGTTAAAATATAAACCTGCCGCATTCAGCGGGGTTACAGCCGTAGTCGGATTAATCCACGCATAACCAAGCGCGTCGCGGTCGTGAATAAGCCCGATAACGGTTGATTTGTTAACCGCCGAACCCGCAACTGTTGCAACGCCGCTTGTGTTGGTATAAACGGGTGTGACGTTGATTGTCTGTGGCGTCTTGATGTCCTGCCAAAAGTCGATTGCTTCATACGTCGGCATTGTCATCAAGTCGTTATGATAAAGCCCCGAAAGAACCATGCTGTTTATCATTTCCATAAACGGGCGATAAAGGGCAATGCGGACGTTCTGCGCGTCGGTGTGGCGTAGAATTGTATGCCCCGTGATTACCGTCTGAAATTCTTCAGAACGGTGTGCCATAAGCCCAACAAGGGTTTTAATGCGGGCATACATCCAACGAATGAAGCTTACAAAGTTGGCGGGTTGCATCACGGTTGTGCTTGTCAAACTGAGACCAGTTGCGGCGTTGTATTCGGTAAGAAGTTTAATGTTACGGCTTGCGTTGTTTTCCGCAATAATCCCGCCAATCAAGTTAAGCTGAAGAAGACGCGCTTTTGCTTCTTCATAACTGCGACGGTCGTTGATGCGTTCGGTAATGTTCATCTGGTGGAAACGAAGCATTTCAGACGGGCTTGAAAAGCTAACTTCCAACGCGTCACGGAAGATGGAATAACGCTGTTGATATGTCAAACTCCCGTAAAAATGCGTTTCAAGGCTTTTCTGTTTGTTCAGCTTATAATGATCGACCGTTAAATCTGTGCCAAACGGATCAAGCTGTGAAGAATCATAACCCGCGGGGTACAGATATGCTTCATCGTCTTCCATTGACATTGCTTCGGGGGAAAGCTTGCGGGTTGCGTTGCCGTAACGCTGTGCGGTCATACGAAGCGTTGAAAGCGGGATGTCGTAATCACGTACTGCAAAAACGGTATCACGCCAAACCTGAGAAATTGCGTTGATAATTGGGTCATAACCCGTTTTTAGGGCGGTTTCCGCAACGCTTACAAAATCATCAAGGCTTGAAATGTTCGCAATTGCTGTCTGCCCTGTCTGCTGTGAAACTATGGCGTTTAGAATGGTTGACGCCTGTTTTACTTCATAATCCATTTTTCATATCTCCTAATTGTTATAAAGATTTAACAACGCCCCGTCAACTTCTTTTTTAATATCGACGCCGCCGACAGCTTCGGCGGGTTGGGCGACGTTCCGCGCGTTGCTTTTCTGCAAAACAGCGGTCAAATTTTTAATTGCTTCAAGCATTTCGCCCGTTTCCGCGGCGGGTGCGGGTTTCGGTTCTTCGGGCTTTACGGGGTCGGCGGGCGCGGCTTTTTCTTCCGCGGGCGGCGTTTCGCCTTTTTCCATTGCGTCAATTTCGGCTTTCGTATAGCCCGCGCCGAGTAGCATTAAGATTTCGCTTGTTTTCATCTTTCCTTATCCTTTCAATAATTTAGTAAATTTTTCCACGTGATGCTATCGCAAACCGTGTCGCCGTTGATATAATGCGCTTGACGGAATCGGCGCAACGGCGGCAACGTCTTTTCATCAAACCGCCCCGTTTGCGGGCATCTATAACCCCAATAATTCAACGCGGCTTGCATAACATACACAAAAATGTTTTCGTCGCCGAATTCCAACACGGGCGGGTTAATCATAGTTTCTTCATTTCTCCTCACTTTCTGCTTCTTCAACGTCGGGCGGCTTTTCTATCTTCGCAAATATCTTGTGCAGATATTTTGCCAAATCGGGGTTTATCGCGGCAATGTTTTCAATAACGCTTCCGACTTCCATAAACGAAATATAAATACAGATTGCCCCCGCAAGCGACACGGGAATTTTAACGCCGATATACGGAAAAAGAATATCACAGGCAACCCCGAAAATAAAAGCTAATACTTCGCCTAACTTGTGATACAACCCTGTCCGCATAACCGAAGAACTGTATGCTTGCGTCGCAAACGCTTTCAATAATCCCGTTATAACATCGAAAGCAATAAACAAAAGGATAATCGCGCCCGCTTTGATTTGGGGCGTCAACGCTTCAAGCGTTATTACAGAAAAAGCAAAAGTTGTTGTTTCTTCCATTTTGCCCTACTCCCATAAAACCGACAGTTGCCCTTGCGACTTCGTAAACTTGACAACCGTTCCGCCCGCGGTCGTTGCTTGGATTTTTTCAACGTTACTTTCGGTTATCTCTTGCAGATCGGTTACGTTTTTCAATGACGAAACCGCCGGCGAATTGTCGTCTGTATAAACAAAAACAACCCGCATATCCAACACCCCTTTCATTTATAGATTACAAGCGGGATTACTGCCACGCAACCCCGCTTTATATAATGCGAATAAAGTTAAGGGGCGGTTTAACCCCATGCGCCCCGATTCCGTCGGGCAACCTACGCGCTTTTATCCGCAACTATAGTATATTATATTTATAGAACGTTTGTCAATGTATATTTACAATAATAGTCGCAAAATGCCACATTGCCCCGCAACCATGCGTCAAGAAAGAAACGTTGTTCACGCTTGAAGCGGCGGCGGTTCATGTCGTCGTCAACATATACCCGTTTCGGCGTTCCGCTTTTGTGCCGCGTAACATAGTATTTGTTTTCACTTTTGTGCTTATAGATAAAAACATCGTCGTTCCAACTTGCCGAAATGCGGTATTCCTTAATCGGTTCTTGCGAAATGTACAAATATGTGTTGCTGTCAAAATCGTTCTTCAACGCCATTGTCGCAAAATCGTTATCCGTCGCGGCGCGGTATAATGCCGTGTTTTTCTTCGCTTCTGAAATCGGCGAATCGCGAAAGATAAAAACCGCAATGCCCTTTTCGGGAATAACACATTCCTGTTTTCCCCGCAACGCCATTTTGTCGATTTTGTCCATAATTCCCAACGATTGAAAAACAGGGCTTGCAATGCTGTTTGCGTTGCTTAAACAGACAAGTTTAAAATCTTTCTTTCCTTTCAATGAACGGTTTCGCGCAATGGTTTCAACCATATTTAAAACCGCGTCGCCCTCATTCCGAATTGATTTGACGTGTTTTTCTGGTATGAATTCATCATAAACCCCAATAGTAACCGTTTCCATATTGAAACCGCGTATTTTGTGCATTGTTGTTAATGCGCCAATATAGCCAATTGCTTCGCCCACGGGTTTTAATTGCCCGTCGTCGTTCAGTTCCCCGCGCCAAACACCGCTAATGCTTTTCACGTGCGGAAGTTTAGAAACGTAAATCGGCGGGTATTTTTGCGGGTTGTCCAGAATAACGGGTTGAAACGGCGACAAATCATAATAACTTATCGCGTCCGCTTCATCCTGTGTCCGTCTTATGAAGAAAAATTTTTCATCTTCGGGCAAATTAAGCAACACGTCAACCGCCCCGTATGTTTTGCCCGTTCCGCGCCCACCAATAACAAAAATGAACGGATAAGGCAACCCCATAATTTTATGCATGTCGGCATATCCGTTTTTCAAATAAATGTTCATGTTACCCCCCTTAAAAAGAAAAGCCCGCGTTGAAGCGGGCTTAATTTAGCTTGTGTAATCAGACAACGGCGGCTAAGTCGCAATCCATGAAACGGCGGTCGGATTTGGTTTTCCCGTCGGTAAACTTGATTGAAAAATCGCGCCCGTTTACCATATCGAGAATTTCGAAGAAACTGCGCTGAACCGTCGCGCTCTGTGCAGTAATTACTTCGTCGCCCGACAGGATAGAAAGCAACTTCACGGTTTCGCCCTTGTTGTTTTCGTCTTCGTAAAGCAAATACGCGGTGACGGGGTAAACTTCTTCAAGTTCTTCGTCTGTAAGCTTGTTGGCGGATTTGTTGGTTTTGCCCTTAGTCAGCTTATAAAGCATAAGAGTTTCATTTTCAAGATTGTCAATGTTCGTCTTCAAGATTTTCATGTGTGCTACATCCTTTCAAAATAAATATTATTGTTCTTTTTTCAGAACACCCTCATTATAAAGCATTTTCGCGATTCTGTCAACTTCAATTTTACTTAAAGTTATAATATCTTTGTACGCTTGTATCGTTCCTACGGTGTATTCGCTTTGGTACAAATAAAGATTACTTGTTATCGGAATTTCATGTTCGCCGACTTTGTAAGTTGTTATTTCGGGAATGTCGTTGTATTTTGCCGCAAGCCCGCCCGCGTCATAAAATACAAAATCATCTTGCAACACTTCAAGCCCGCCGCGTTCTTCAAGTTCTATTGCGCCTTTTTTCTTGTCGACGCCCGCAATCGTAACGTAAAGTTTCCCGCGTTCGTCGCGGTAACCGTATTTTTTACTTCCACAACTCTTAAATTCGGAGTAGTATCCATCGTCTTCCGCAACCCCGCAAAAATGCGTTTTCCCTTTCGCGTCAACCGCATATGCGCCGCTTGCTTTGCTTGCCGCAATCTTTTCGGCGTTATATTCTGAAAAATCAACTTTCCCGATATATTTAACGCTGTCCGTATCCGAATATATATAATCGGAAAAATTATTTAAATCGTTTTGCCGCGCGCTTGCGATTTTTACCATTTTAAAAAGTTCCATTCTTGCAAGGGCGGTCGTATATATGCCGAATTGATACGGTAACCAATAACCCCGCTTGCATTGGGCAAATATTTCATCCGTTGACAAGCTGTCGTTATAATGAAAATCTTTATCCGAATTTAAATAATCTATCTGTATTCTAATCGGCGCGGTTGCAAAAAGCCCATAAATGCCGTTTAAGCGGTTTTTACTTTTATTATATAGCGTTTCGTTAAATTCGCCCGAAAGCCCTTTCAATTCGGTTTTCAACTTATATTGCTTTATAATAAAATCAATTATGCATTGCGGAATTTTCCCTTTCGGGGCTTTATACCATTTCAGAACGTCAATGTCAAAATTATACGTTTCATTGATAATCATATAATCAATATCGGTTAGCGCACAAGTCAATGACGTTGCGGACAATATGCGCCCGTTATAAACCTTGCCGCCGATAATGTTATAACTCTTATCTTTTGAAATATAAGGCGAACCCCAAAACGGATTTTTCAACGACACGTTGCGAAGCGTCACTTCCATTAAAATGGCGCGATTTCTAACGTATATAAGTTTCTCTAAATAATCGCGGTCAATTTTTTGTTCCACAAGCGCAAACGGTTCAACGGGAAAGTCGGACGAATTGCACAATACGTCGGGATAACTTGACGAACGGTCAGCGGATGAAATGCCGTACAAAATATCATTGACGTAAAATCGATTGCAATGCGTGTCGCCGCCGCGGAACGCAAGGCGCATAATGCGGTATAGTTCTGGATCGGGAAAATACGGTTTTGCGTATTTATAGCCGATATTTTCAAAAACTATCTTTTTAAGTTCCTTGCGGATAAATCCCGTTGACGTTAACGGGCAACTCATAAGATTTTCTTTTTCCGAAATCAGTAAAGCGCGTATTGCTTCAACCAATCCCAACACGTCATTTTGACAGTAGCGCATTTCTTCAACCGTCAAATCAGAAAACCAGAACCGTTGCAATCCATAGTCGAAATCAGATAGTTTTTGATGTTTCACGTGAAACTTTCGGGTAAAATCGCGCAAATTCATGTTTGACAATCTGTACGAACAACGAAACTCAAACCTATGTTCAAACATTGAAAAATAAAGAACCTTGCGCCGTTCGGTTGCGAACACTTCATCGATTTGAAAATCATACACCCCCTTTAAAAACGAGAATTCAAAACTTGCGTTGTGGATATATACAACTAAAGTTGTTTTTTGTGGTATTGCCGTTAACGCCTTTTTCAAGAACCCTAAAAACTCTTCCCACGTCCGACCAAATACAGTTAATTCTTCGTCAATTTGAAATTGCCAGATATACATGACAGCTTGTTGCACGTCGTCAAGATTGGTCGTTTCAATATCGAACGCGCAAATACAATCTAACACGTCAAATTTTTCAACGCTTCGGTTCTTGTTTTTGCGCCGTTTTATAATAGGGAACTGTCGAAAGATAACGGGGTCGAAGTCGTGGACATCGACCCATTTTTCAAGCGGCAACGGCAAAAACGGCGCATTTTGTATCATTTTTTGGTCTTCTTTCTCTTTTTCTTGACAATCAAATGTTCTTGCCCTATCGCGCGCAAGTAATCGTTGAACATGCGCGACATTGAAGACTTGTTCGTTTTGGGCGTGAAACGTTCGCTTATCTTGTCGAAGATTTCAGCGGCAAAGTCGCTATCCATTGTCAACTTGCGCCCTTGCGCCGTTTCCATTTGATATTTTACCCGCCACATTTCCATAAAATCGGAAAACAGTTTTTCGTTGTCAACGGTTACGCTTTCAAATCCTAACGCCTGAAGCTTCGCAACTTTGCGCGCCGCGATTGCTTTGCGCCCTTTCGCGGTCGAACGTTCGGCTTTTAAAAACTTCTTGACATCAACAAGGGCTTTCGCAAGATTGCCAACATCTTCTTTACCAATCGTGCGCGTTTCGGGGAAAAGCTCCTCAGTTGATAAGTCGCCCGCCTGTTGTGCGCGCTTTATGCGTTTGTTGGCAACTTTACGCAAAGCGGCGTATTCTTTGCGCGCCGCGGGAATTTCTGCGCCGTTACCGCGGGAAAGTCGGCGCATAACAGATTGAACAGTTCGGTTGCTTTTAATTTCTTTCGGCATTTTGCCGAACGGGGTTTCTTCGAATTCAGAATATTTAATAGCCATTAGTCGTTTACCCCTTTCGCTTGTTCTGTCAGAAAATAGCGGAAATTTACTTTACACTTGGATTCGGGCGTTGCGACTATATACCCGTTTCCGTATTTTCCGCAATAGGGCAAAACTGCAAACGCATGTTTTGGTAAATATCCGTTATGGGTTGACGCGTGGTGGAAATGGTAACCACGCATTAACAAATCATACTGCGCGCCGACAACGGTTGCGCGTCCATACAGCGTTTCGGGGTAACCGTGAAGACGCGCGCCGCGTGTCGCTTTAATGTTTGTTGTCGTGCAGTTTTTCGCCCATGGTGCGTTTACGCTTGGTTCTATCATGTGGATATTTTCCCCCTTTCTTGATTTCGCGGTTAATTTCGCGGTGCAAATACGCGAAGAACATACATGACGGTTCGTTTTCGCACATCGGGCAAGGCGTCCGCGGGTGTTCGCAAATAAGGTATTTTTCAAGCATGTTCAAAACGGTTCGCTTGTCGCGGTAAGTCGGCAAGTCAAATACAAATGTCATTTCATTTACCCCCAAAAATCATAGTAATCATAAGAATAATAATGAAGAAACAAACCGCTACAAAGAAAATTATCGCGTCAGCAACGTAACGCGATAACCAGAACGCAATCATATTAAAGTCACCCCCTTTCTTTTTCAGTACGTGCGTTAATCATCATAAGCGCTCTTAATCCCGAACGCCACGACATGATACGCCAAACCATAATACAATCCAACTCGGCAAGATATGTCAAATCATACAAAAGAACGCAAGTTGAACTGTCGGTTTTCCAAGAAAAAGAACCGTCGGCGCGGGTTTCGGTTATTTCACCATGAACCGCGTAAATATGACAATCAAGCTTGTTAATGCGCGAGTTATACAGCGCGCCACGGTAAAGCGTTTTGAAATTCGGGCTTTCCATTAGTTCGCCCGTTGCGGGAAATTCTGCGCGATAGATTTTCATGGTATCATCCTTTCTGCGTATAGGGCGCGCCCGCCTTTATTACATTATACCATAACTTATAGAAAAAGCAATAATAGACCATTAATCATAGTATGACAAATACTAATATATGTATAAGAAAGTGTAATGATGAAATTATTAACTTAACAATCTTCAACGTGATTGGGGAGACCGTGATAATTTTTTCACGAAAAAGTGTCA
>JAZLDG010000042.1:0-18074 GCA_045614565.1 Candidatus Scatosoma sp.
ATAGATTTCCTGCAATCTGCCGTACACCGTTTTGCCGATATACATATAATAGCAAACCATTTCCGCGCAAAGCATAGACGCAACGACCGCGTCTTTATCTCTTGCGTGCGTGCCGCGTAAATATCCACAAGATTCTTCAAACCCGAATACGTAAGTATGCGCGTTATCCTTTTCCCATTGCTTGATTTTTTCGCCGATAAATTTGAACCCGACGGGCGTTTCGTACAAGGTTACGCCGTAATCGTCGCAAATGGCTTTCGCCATACCCGTCGTAACGAAGGATTTAACGACCGCCGCGTTTTTCGGCATTGCGTTATCTTCCGCAAGTCTGGTAAGGATATAATCCAAGAGCAAAAATCCGACTTGGTTTCCCGAAAGCGCGACGAATTCTCCTTCGTCGTTTTTAAGCGCAACGCCCAACCGATCGGAGTCAGGATCAGTCCCGAACACCACGTCCGCGTTGATTTTATTTGCGAGCGCGATCCCCATAGAAAGCGTTTCCTTAAATTCGGGATTAGGCACTTTGACCGTGGAAAATTCGGGGTCTTTTTTCGTTTGTTCTTCCACGACGGTAACGGAAATACCCAGCTTTTTCAAAATACTCGTTACGGGTACGTAGCCGCTGCCGTGTACGGGCGTATAAACAAGCTTCAAATCCGCGCCGCACTTTTCTATTGCTTCTTTGGAAAGGGTGAGCTTGGATAATTCTTCTATGTAATCTTCGTCCAGCTTTTTAAGCACGGGCGTAATCAACGCGGCGTTCGCGCCCGTTAAAGCGCGGGGCGTATTGTCTACCCGTTGAATAAACGAAACGACTTTATCCGTATCGTTTTCGGGCATTTGCGCGCCGTCTTCGCCGTAAATTTTATAGCCGTTATATTCCTTGGGGTTATGACTTGCCGTTACCATAATTCCCGCCACCGTTTTCAAATACCGGACGGCAAAGGACAGCATCGGCACGGGACGAACGTCGTCGAATAAGTACGCTTTTACGCCGTTTTCCGCTAAAACGTCTGCCGCAGCTTTGGCAAACTCGTCCGATTTTCTACGCGTATCGTACGCTATTACTACCCCGCGTTCCATAGCCGCTTTCCCCAGCGTTTTTATCCATTCCGCAAGTCCTTGCGTAGCGCGCATAACGGTGTAAATATTCATCATATTCGTTCCGTAACCGATCACGCCGCGCATACCCGCCGTACCGAACGCCATTTCGCCGCCAAAGCGGTATTCTATTTCCTTTTCGTCGCTTGCAACGCTTGTAAGTTCTGCTTTCCCTTCCGCACAAAGTGCAGGATCGTTTAACCATTGTTCGTAAATTTTGCGATAATCCATATTCTATACACCTACCTTTAATGTTGTTCCGTTTGATCGTTTTCGTCGATATAATCAAAGAAATGCGCCCGATCGCCGCGATCGGTATTCTTTTCAATGCTTTCGTACGTTAAGAAATATCTCTTTCCTTTTATCGTATAGTAATACACGTATTGCTGACAAATAAAAATCATATACGACGCGGGAACGGTCAAAAGTAACGCGCTCCCAAACGTGCAAATCGCCGCAACGACGTTGACGATAATCACTACGTACACGAGCGCAATATACGTAGGAAAGATTTTCCAACGTTTTTTCGCTTCTTCTTTCCCGTCGCATTGCAAAGCCGTTTTCAGCGATTTATTATCCGTCGTCATCGCGGGCAGCCACAGGCCCGTAAACGTGAGCTTCAACGCCTGTATAAGCACGATCGCCGTTACGCCCAAAAACAGCGCGGGCGTTACGTTCATAACCGACAGCAAGAGCACGGCCAAAAATACCGTGAACGCGTCGAACAAAAACGTAACGGGAACGTACACGAGCGCGTATCGGCAAGCCTTGCCTAATTTCGCCACGAACGTCGGCATTACGGTCGTTTCCCCGTACGTCGCCATTTTATCGTCCAACACGTCGCCTATCGCGAAATAATACAACGTTTCCACGAAACGCTTAATAAGATACACGAGTATGCAACCGATCAGTACGAGTACGATAGAACCCATTTTCGACGAAAGCAATTCCCCCAAAGCCGCGAGCGAGCCGTTTTCGCCGAAAATCCCGTCTTTGAGCGCGGAAAGCGCCGCGTTATCGGCGGAAAACAACGCTGTAAAAAAGGCTTGCGTTTGTCCTACAAGCGCTTGCGTAACGCTATCGTTCCAAAGCTCCATTAAACTCGGTACGATCATTGCTGAACAAAACGCCAAAGCGACTAGGGTGACGATGATTTTATATAACGCAATCTTGTATACGTTTTTGAAATTATCCACAAGCAAGCGTAACGCGTTGCGAAAATACATTTCTTTTCTCCTTTGTGCAAAGCAAAATCAACCGTTATAGTAACGTTTCAAATCGGCGCGCTCAATGTTGTCGCGGTCGAAATACGCAATCATCATACGCACGCAGTACAGCATTATAAGTAACGCAAAGAATACCGTCGTTACGATTGCCGACGTTATCGCATCTTGTAAAAATACCGCGCACAAGCAAATGATCGTTTCCGTTACCACGAGCGCGGTCAGTTGACCGAGTAAGATTTTCCACTTTACTTTTGACATTAGGTGGTTAGAATAATACAGGGCTTCCATCGGCTTAAAGCCCGTAATTTGCATACACGGAAGCCATAAATATATCAAGCCGATCGCATAGATCAACAACACGTGCATTCCCAAGAAAAACACGATCATCAGCGTATACGCCGTAAACGCGTCAGGGATTTTCGAGAAGAAGAATAGGAACGCCGCGACCAGAAAGCTCCAAAGTTCGTAAATTACAAGCACTAAAAGCGTATAACCGCAGGTGGGAAGCAAATTATCGTTCAAGCGGGAAAACAGTCCGTTATAGGTGCGTTTGCCTATGCGCATATGCTTTTCCAGCTGTGCCATCATCATAGCGACGCAAACGACCATTAGGATAATGCCTAAAAACCCGAATACGATCGCTTGCCAAGAAGCGAAATTGAGTACGGACACCGCACGGAATAAGTGCGAGAAATGAAATTCGTGGATTTTGCCTTGATATATCGTTTCAAAAATGCAATAAATCGCTTCTTGATCCATCGACAAGGACAAAAAGAAAGCGGGAATAATCGCAAACGGGAATATGTAAAGAAAATTCTTAAATATATATTTAGTAGATTGCGCGGTATATTTCATAGCATTTTTACCTCTTTACTCTTTACTAATTATAACACAAAAAAACGCTTAAGTAAAGTATTTTACGAAAAAATTTCCCCTTCGTTCAACGAAGGGGATTATCTTATACGATTTTTTGCAAGGTTTCCATTACGTAATCGCCGAACTGCGCGCACGTCGCGCCCGTATCCCGTCCCGTAATCACGTATTTTTTTTCTTCAAACGAGCAAATATCCAGCGCCCGTTCCAGCTTATCCGCGCGTTCCTGCAAACCGATATGCGAAAGCAGCATTACGCACGCGCGAAGCATTGAACAAGGATCGGCGTACTGTCCGCGGCCTTCCGTAATCATTCGGGGTGCGGAGCCGTGTATCGCTTCAAACATCGCGTATTTTTTACCGATATTCGCTAACCCGCCGTGCCTACGCCGCCTTGAAATTCTGCCGCTTCGTCCGAAATAATATCGCCGTACAGATTGGGAAGCAACAGTACCTTGAAGTCCCGACGGCGCTTTTTATCGACGAGCTTTGCCGTCATAATATCCGCGTACCATTCGTCGGTCACGATGTCGGGATACAAATCCCCTACTTTATGGCAATCTTCCAAGAAATTCCCGTCCGTCGTTTTGATGACGTTGGCTTTGGTTACGAGCGAAACTCTGCCCAAGCCGTTTTTATGCGCGTAATCGTACGCAAGGCGGGCGATACGGTCGGAGCCTTGCTTGGTCGTGACCGTAAAATCGACCGCGAGATCTTCCGTCACGTTAAACCCCGACGAGCCGACGGCGTAACCGCCTTCCGTGTTCTCGCGGAAAATCGTCCAGTTGATCCCTTCTTCGGGAACTTTGACAGGACGGATATTCGCAAACAAATCCAAGGCTTTTCGCATTGCGACGTTTGCCGATTCGATATTCGGCATACCGCTTCCCTTTTGGGGCGTGGTGGTCGGGCCTTTCAAAATGATATGACAAGCTTTGAGCTCTGCCATAACGTCGTCGGGAATTGCCTTGTTCTTGGCAATACGGTTTTCAATCGTCAAACCGTCTATATCCTTAAATTCGACCTTGCCCGCTTCCACGAGATCGGCAAGAATAAACTCCAAAACCCGTCTTGCTTGCGCGGAAATGATCGGTCCGATCCCGTCGCCGCCGCAAACGCCGATTTTGATACAATCGAGCGCGCTATAATCGACGAAATCGCCTTGCGCTTTCATATTTTCCACTCTTTCGAGCTGATCCGCCATAATTTTTCTGAATTTTTCGCAAGCAGCGTCAAGCTGTGCTTTATATGTTTCTTTTTCCATTTTATCTCTCCTGTTTGGTATAGTTCAATCTACCGCCCGCGAGCAATATCTCTCTTTGGCGTTTGGATAATTGCAAGCAAAGCTTGGCGGTTGCTCCGTTCGTTTTATTCACGAGCGTCGCTTCCGTAGCCCCTGCAACCGCTTGCGCGAAACCTTTAATTTCAAGCTGATCGCCTTGATTAAATTTATCGTAATCGTGGGGATTTACGAGCGTCATCGGTACGATCCCGAAATTGATAAGGTTCGCCACGTGAATACGTGCGAAGCTCTTGGAAACGACCGCTTTAATTCCTAAATACAAAGGCACGAGCGCGGCGTGTTCCCGCGAAGAGCCTTGTCCGTAATTCGAGCCGCCTAAAATCACCCCGCCGCCTTTTTTCTTGGCGCGTTCGGGGAAATCCTTGTCGCAAACCGTGAAGCAAAATTCGGAAAGCTTGGGCACGTTGGAGCGATAAGGCAACACCTTCGTTCCCGCGGGCATAATATGGTCGGTCGTGATATCGTCGCCAACCTTCAATATAAGCTCGCACGCCAAATCCGTATCGGGCGCTTTCCCTACGGGAATGGGCTTGATATTCGGTCCGCGTTCCACCGTAACGGTATCCATATCTTCCGCCGCAACGGGCATTTCGATTAAATTATCGTTAATTTTGAACGTTGCGGGCATTTCCACTTTTGGAGCAACGCCGAGCGTCGTGGGATCGGTAAACACGCCCGTAAGCGCGGACGCCGCCGCCGTTTCGGGCGAAACGAGATACACCTGCGCATCTGCCGTGCCGCTTCGCGCAAGGAAGTTACGGTTGAATGTACGCAAGCTCACGCCCGCCGACTGCGGTGAAAAGCCCATACCGATACAAGGTCCGCAAGCACATTCCAAAATTCTTGCGCCCGCGTTGATTAAATCGGCAAGCGCGCCGCATTCCGCAAGCATCGTATACACTTGTTTCGAGCCTGGGGAAATGGACAAGCTTACGTCTTTATGTACCGTTTTGCCTTTCAAAATCGCCGCCACCGTCAGCATATCCTGCATAGACGAGTTGGTACAAGAACCGATACAAACTTGGTTAATTTTCATACCCGCAAGCGAAGCCACCGATTTTACGTTGTCGGGACTGTGCGGGCAAGCCGCCAAGGGCTGTAACGCACCCAGATCGACGGTATATTCCGCATCGTAAACCGCGTCGGGGTCGGAGAAAAGCTCGATGAAATCTTCTTCTCTGTTTTCCGCTTTCAAGAACGCTCTCGTGACTTCGTCGGACGGGAAAATAGAGCTGGTTGCGCCAAGCTCCGCGCCCATATTCGTAATCGTGGCGCGTTGGGGAACGGAAAGCGTTTTTACGCCTTCGCCCCCGTATTCCACGATTGCGCCAACCCCGCCCTTTACGCCGAGCACGCGCAATACTTCCAAAATTACGTCCTTTGCGCCGACGTAATCGGACAATTTACCGACGAGATTAATTTTTATCATTTTCGGCATCGTGATATAATACGTGCCGCCGCCCATCGCCACCGCGACGTCCAAGCCGCCCGCGCCCATTCCGAGCATACCGATCCCTCCCGCCGTCGGCGTGTGCGAATCGGAGCCAATGAGCGTTTTCCCGGGTTTGGAAAAGCGTTCTAAATGTACTTGGTGGCAAATGCCGTTCCCAGGACGGGAAAAGCGAATACCGTGTTTTTTGGTTACCGTTTGGATATAACGGTGGTCGTCCGCGTTTTCAAAGCCTGCCTGCAAGGTGTTATGATCGATATACGCCACGGAAAGCTCCGTCTTGACGCGATCGATCCCCATTGCTTCAAACTGCAAATACGCCATCGTCCCCGTTGCGTCTTGGGTGAGCGTTTGATCGATCTTTAAGCCGATTTCCTTGCCCGTGACCATTTCGCCGCAAACGAGATGTTCTTTTATAATTTTTTGCGCTATCGTATAGCCCATTTTTCTATTCTCTCCATTCTTATAAATCAAAAAAGTTCAAAGAGCAACGCCCGTCTTTATAATAGGTACGGAAAAGATTTTCAAGCTCTTCTTCACCCATAACCGTCGTTCTGCCGTCCGCGTACAGCGCGTCGATTTCCGTCTTCATTTGCTGTACGATCCAGTCCTGCTTACCTACCTGTTTTTCAGGGGGTAATTTGAAATGCTTATTCAGCCAGTACGCTATCCCCGCCAAGCCCGACGTGTTGGAAATGGATACTTCCGCAGGGCGTTTTAAGATTTTTTCGGTATCGAAAATGTTATAAATTTCTGCGTCCTTCATCATACCGTCGGCGTGAACGCCCGCGCGGGTAAGATTGAACGCGCTTCCCACGAACGGGGTCATCGGCGGAATGTCGTAGCCTAATTCCTTTTCAAAATATTCGCCGATATCGGTAATTGCCGTCGTGTCCATACCGTCCAACGTACCGCGAAGGGAAGCGTATTGCATAACCATTGCTTCCGTAGGCACGTTACCCGTTCTTTCGCCGATCCCAAGGAGCGAACAGTTTACGCCGCTTGCACCGAACAGCCACGCACTGACCGCGTTGGCAACACCCATATAGAAATCGTTGTGACCGTGCCATTCCAGCATTTCCGAAGTAACGTCTGAATAGTGATGCAAACCGTAAACGATGCCCGGTACGCTTCTGGGGGGAGCAGCACCCGCAAACGGAATACCGTACCCCATCGTGTCGCACATACGGATTTTAACGGGAATATTCGCTTCGTGCGAAAGCTCCACGAGCGCGTTTACGAACGGTACTACGAAGCCGTAGAAATCGGCGCGCGTCAAATCTTCCAAATGACAACGGGGCGAGATCCCCGCTTCAAACGCCTGTTTTACCACCGCCAAATAATGCTCGAAGGCTTGCTTTCTCGTCATATTCAATTTTTTGAAGATATGGTAATCGGAACAGCTGACCAAAATACCCGTTTCCTTGATACCGATATCCCGCACCATCGCGAAATCTTCTTTCTTTGCCCGAATCCAAGTCGTAATCTCGGGGAATTTATACCCAAGCGACATACATTGTTCCAAAGCTTCTCTGTCCTTTTTCGTATAGACGAAAAATTCGCTTTGGCGAATAATGCCCTTTGGACCGCCAAGGCGCGCGAGCATTTTATAAAGATCGACGATTTGTTTTGCTGTGTACGGCGCACGCGACTGCTGTCCGTCACGGAAGGTCGTGTCCGTAATCCATATCTCGCGAGGCATATTCATAGGCACGCGCCGATGGTTAAAGGGCGTTTTCGGTACTTCGTCGTACGGATATATGTCGCGAAATAAATGCGGCTCTGCCACGTCCTGCAATTCGTATTTGTATTGATCCTGCTCCAACAAATTACTCATAGGATTTAATTCTATCATACTCGTCTCTCCTTGTTTTATTTTTTCGATTAAAAACCATTCTATAATTTGATAAATCGATTATAACCAAAAATTTTGTATTTGTCAACAATTTTAACGGCATTTTTCAGTTCTCCTTGAAAAATGCCGATTTTTTATAGTATTTAGAAAGCGTCTTTGGATATTTTACTCCAACGTTTGGATATAAAGCCTAATTTCCAAGAAAGCGGAAGTAGCGCGGTGGAAAAGCGCATCATTTTATTCCAAAACCCAGGAATGACCTTTCTTTTATTTTTATGCACGGCTTTGATTGCGTATTCCGCCACCCATTCGGGAGATTTTGCCGCAAGCTTGCCCCACAGCCCCTGTCCTTTGATTTGTTCCTTGACGTCGTCCCGCGTCGGCATAGCTCCCGGCAAAAGCGCGGTGACGGCTATATTTTGACCCTTGACTTCTTCTCGAAGCGCGATCGAAAAGGACGTGAGTGCCGCTTTACTTGCGCTGTATATCGCAAAATACGGCATAGGATATATGCCCGATACGCTGGAAACGTTGATAATTTCCAACCGCTCCGCCTTTCGTTCGATCGCGAAACGGGAAAGCGCGACGGCGGCTTCAAAATTTACGCGGCATTGAAAGGTTATTTTTTCTTGCGTATACGCGGATAACGACTTTTGAATATCCGCGCCCGCCGCATTCACGAGCATAGAAAGGGATAAATTATCTGCCGCGATTTTTGCCATAAGCGCGTTTCGGCTCTCTTCGCTTGCAAGGTCGGCGGCATATACGCGTACGTCGATTTGCGCAAATTCTTTTTGCAGCTCCGCTTGCAAAGCGGCGAGCTTTTCCCCGCTTCTGCCCGTTAAAATGAGCGACCGTTCTTTTTTAGCGAGCGCGTACGCGAAAGCTTTGCCCAATCCACCCGTCGCGCCCGTAATCATTGCGTACGATGTTTCCATAATTAACTCCATAAAGTATCTAAATTAAAGCCAAACGCTTGTACCAGCTCTACGTTTGAAGAAAGCGCCAGATCGCGCGGGGTTACTACCGCCCCGCCCGTAGCGTCTAAATCTATTCCAAAATGCCGATACGCCTGCCAAACGAGATGTGCGCAATGCGTGCCGTCTACGCCGTTTTCATAATATTTTGGCGAGAAAATCCCCGTCGTTAAACGATAGGACTGATCGAGAAGCTGCGTTTTCGCATAGTCTACGACTTGCGCTTTTACGCTATCGTCCGCTTTGGGGCGCAAGACTAAAAAGTTTACGCGGGAAGAAAAGGTTTCCGCATAGCCGAGCGCACTATTATGCCCCGCCGACACCGATTCTAATATCGTACCCGTCGCGCCTTCCACGACGAGCGCGGAATGTCCGTAACGGAAAAAGGACGTATACGTCGAAGCCGAAACCAAGATATCCCCGTCTTTGAGCAACGGTAAATAGGTGTAGCCGTTTATTTCTTCCATATAGGTAAACGGAGCGAAATGCGTCCGCACCGTTTGGTAATCGAGAAAAAACGCCGTTTGTATATCCAAAATCCGTTGCGGATTTACCCGTAAAAGATCGTCGATCCCCAGCTTCGTCAAGCCCGTTTGCTCGTATAATACGCGGTAATCTTCGTCCGTTCGTACCGATTTTTCCAAAAGCGGCGTAATATCCGTTTTCGCGCAATCGGGTTTCCAACGCGTCCAAGTATTTTGTGTAGAAACCACGCCGATTTGCAAAACGCCGACGATACTCAAAAGGAAAAGTATTACCGCGCACAGCACGATCAGTGCACGTTTACTCTTTTTCATTTTCCCTGCCATAGCCGTTTATTTCTCCGCACTATAATCGCGTTTTCCGAAAATCGTCGAGCCCACGCGGATCATATTGCTCCCTTCCTGCACGCAAAGCTTGTAATCGCCGCTCATACCCACTGAAAGATATTGTATATCCGACGATTGCTCCTTTGCCCATTCAAACAAACCGCGCATTTGGCGTGTGAGCGCACGAAGCATAGCTTCGTCTTGGCTTTCGGGCAGCATCGCCATAAAGCCTTTTATCCGTAATCCTTCCACTTTGGAAAGTCTTTCAAACGCTTCTTTTGCCGAAGAAAACGCGTAACCGCCCTTGCTTTCTTCGTTGCCGATATTGATTTGGATCAGCACCTGTGAAGTTACGCCCCGTTTCAAAGAAAGCTTTGCGATTTCCAAAGCAAGCTCGTCGCGGTCGCAAGAATGGAAAAGTTCGACTTTTCCTACTAAATATTTAAGTTTATTCGTTTGCAAATGCCCGATAAAATGCCGCGGGCAGGGCAGTACGTATTCGTTCTTATCCCGAAATTCCTGCGCTTTGTTTTCCGCGACGGCGTCTACGCCCGCTTCGATCGCCGCATTGATAGCTTCTGCCGTTTGCATTTTCGTCGCCGCGACCAAAACGACTTTTTCACCGAATTTATTTCCCGCGGAAAGCTCGTTTTTTATTTCTTCAACCGCCCGTACAATCGTTTGCTTATCCATTGCGTATTCTCCAAAATTTTTCATTATAAGTATAGCTTATCTAAAAAAATTTGTCAATCACCCAAGCAAAGAAAACAAATTTTTCATATTATGTAATTTTTTTCATATATTCGCTTGCTTTTTTTCCTTTATGGCGTTATAATAGATTTAATAGATAAAATCGATAAGGATAATCAATTTTTCCTATGAATACTGAAGAACTGAAAACATTTATATTTCTCTCAAAAGTCAAAAATTTCACCTTAGCGGCAGAAAAGCTTTGTATTGCACAATCCACGGTAACCAACCGTATCAGCGAACTCGAAAAGGAAGTAGGCAAACGCTTATTTTCGCGCGGCTCGAAAACGGTAACGCTTACCGAAGCGGGCGAAATTTTTTTGCGATACGCGGAACGTATTTTGGAATTGCAAGACACTTCTATCGAAGAAATGAACGCGCTTTCGTCGCATAGCCGTAAATTCTCGATCGGTGCGATTAACGCCACCTACGAAGTGTACGTAAAACCGCTCGTAGACGAATGCTTAAAGGATAATTCCGTGACGTCTATTAAGGTAATGCTCGGACACTCGCTCGACCTTATCCAACAGCTTCAAGATAATATGCTGGATATGGTATTTTCCGCCGTACCCTTAAAACGGCTTGGATATAATTGCGACGTGTACGACGAAGACCGCGTCGTGCTCGTTTGCGGTAAGGGTAAAAACGAATACGCGGACGGGGTTACAAAAGACCAGCTTGCAAAACTCCCCTATCTTATGTGCGATTTGACGTTGAGCGAAGCGGGCGTGTTTATCCGTTCGCTTTTCCCTAAAAACCACGTGTTTAGGCTGGACGTGGATAATACGTCTAAGCTTCTCCCCTATCTTGAAAAAGGCTTGGGATATGCGTTCTTGCCGTATAAGTTCGTCAAGGACAAATTGCAAGACGGTTCGCTTGAAGAAGTCGCGCTGAAAGATTTTACCGCGCCGAAAGTTACTACGTACTTAATCTATCGTCAAAACTACGATATTAAACGTTTCCTTGAAAACAAATTTGATACGACTGCAAACCAAGAATAACGCAACGAAAATAAGGAGAGAAAATGATCAATAAATTTTGTAAAAAACCGCTTTGGGAATGTTCGCAAACGCTCGTAAAAGTAGCGACGGGCGCGGAAAAAGCGGAGCTTGTTATTACCAACGCAAAGCTCATCAACGTTTGTACGCGTGAAATTCTCGAAAACGTAGACGTCGCCGTTGCCGAAGGCAGAATTGCCAAAGTCGGCGATTGTAAAGCGTGTATCGGCGAAAATACGACGGTCGTTGACGCGGCGGGGAAATATCTCGCGCCCGCGTTTATGGACGGACATATCCACGTCGAATCATCTATGCTCACCGTCGGGGAATACGCAAAAGCCGTGGTTGCGCACGGTACGAGCGGTATTTTTATGGATCCGCACGAAATTTGTAACGTGCTTGGACTTAACGGCGTGAAATATATGCTCGACGATGCCAAACGCACGCCCTTAAAAGCAATGCTTACCACCCCTTCCTGCGTTCCCGCCGTTCCCGGTTTTGAAGATACGGGCGCAAGCGTCGGTCCTGACGACGTAGCGGAAACGATGACTTGGGACGAATGCGTGGGCTTGGGTGAAATGATGAACTTCCCCGGGATCTTGTATGCGGACGCGCGTACGCACGCGATCGTGGGCGAAACGCTTAAAGCGGGTAAAATTCCGACGGGACACTATTCCTTGCCCGAAACAGACGGCGGTTTGAATGCGTATATCGCGTCGGGTGTTCGTTGCTGTCACGAATCCACCCGCGAAGAAGACGCACTTGCGAAAATGCGGTTGGGTATGTACGCAATGCTTCGCGAAGGTTCGGCTTGGCACGATTTGAAAGAAGTCGCAAAAGCGATCACGAAACACGAAGTCGATTCGCGGTTTGCTTGCCTTATCTCCGACGATACCCACCCCAACACCTTACAAAGCAAAGGACATCTTGATTATATCGTCAAACGCGCAATCGAAGAAGGCGTCGATCCCGTAACCGCCATTCAAATGGTAACGATTAACGTGGCGCAATGCTTCCAGCTCGACCACGATATGGGCTCGATTACCCCGTCCAAGTGCGCGGATATGGTGCTTATCGACGATTTGCAAAACTGCCACGTAACGGACGTGTTCGTCGACGGCGAATACGTAGCGAAAGACGGAAAACTGCTTCAAGAGTTCCCCCCTTACGCTTACCCCGAAAAAGCAAAAAAATCGGTACACTTAAATACGCTTACGCCCGATGCGTTCCGTATCCCCGCCCAAGGCGACAAAGTGACGGTACGCGCAATTGAGATTATTCCCGCCCGCGTAGGTACGTACGACCGTCACGTGGAAATGCCCGTCCAAAACGGCTTATTGCAATCGGACGTCAGCCGTGATCTTTTGAAAGTAGCCGTATTTGAACGCCACCACCAAACGGGTACGGTGGGTTACGGCTTCGTAAAAGGCTTTGGCATTAAAAAGGGCGCGATGGCGCAAACGGTGGCGCACGACGCACACAACCTGCTCGTGGTTGGTACGAACGACGAAGATATGACGCTTGCGGCAAACACCTTAATCGAATGTGGCGGCGGTATGGTCGCCGTGGCGGACGGCAAGGTTTTGGGACTTGTTCCCCTGCCGATTGCAGGACTTATGAACGACGAACCGCTCGAAAAAATGAGCGAAATGGTAGAAAGCTTGGAGCAAGCTTGGAAAGACATCGGCTGCTCAATGCCGTCACCGTTTATGACGATGGCGCTTATCCCCTTGGCTTGCTTGCCCGAAACGCGGCTTACCAACCGCGGCTTGGTCGATTGTAGGACTTTCAATTTCGTCGATTTAATCGTCAAGGAATAAAAATTAAACCGTCTCGGCAAAACCGAGACGGTTGTTTTATATCTTCTTAATATACGATCTTCTGCGTTTGTGTTGGATATTGTTAAAATGCTTCCATTGCGCTTGAATATTGTAATTCGTTTCTAAATTCAAGTTTGTTTCCATATATTTTATTTTTGGATCGGCAAGCATTCTATCCAAAATCGTAATCGCAAACGCGCTTAAACCCGATTTACGGTACTGCGGCAATATACCCACGAGCGCGAGATCGATCGTATCAGGCGATTTTGCCGCTTTTAATAAACGGAACAAGCAGGCGGGAGTCAATCTTCCGCCGCTTTTTTGTACGGCTTTTCCTATCCCCGGCAAGCATATCCCAAAAGCCACGACCTTTTCGTTTTCGTCGCAAATGGCAATGATATACTCGCGATTAAGCAAAAGCATAAACTGCTCGATCATTTGTTTTTGCATTTCAGGCGTGAAAGGAACGACGCCGTATAATTCTTTATAACATTCGTCGATACACTCGAATATACCTTTGGCGTATTTTTTTATAAACGCGGCTTTTCCGAGCTTTTCGCCGCCAATATGCAAATTATGCCGCAACATCGCACGGTCTACGAGCATTTGAAAGCGTTGATCTTTACGCGGGGTAACAAACAAACGGGATTCCACCCAGTCCACGTCTTTGACAAAACCGCAAGCTTCTATTAAATTTGCGTAATATTCGTAATTGTACTGTTCTTCAAACGTCGAAAGATATTCAAACCCTTCAATGAGCAAGCCTTCTCTTTCTAAATCACTGTACCCAAGCGGTCCAACGATTTCGTCCATTCCGTTTTCTTTCGCCCAAGCTTCCACGGCTTCAAATAACGCTTTCGCGGTTTCGGGATTATCTTCACAGTCAAAACGGGTAAAGCGTACCTGTTTTACATTGTGAATATCGTTAAACTGATATTGCACAATCCCTTGTATTCTACCCACCGTAACGCCGTCGCGTTGCGCGAGATAAAAGACGGATTTACACGTTTTACTGTATATATTTTTGGACGTAAACATCACCATTTCGTCGCCGTATAAGGGCGGTACGAAATACGGATTTCCCTTGTAAAGCCGCAAGGGATATTCTACGAATTCCTTTCTTTGTTTCTTCGTCTGTACTTCGATGATTTGCAGCATTTTACGCTCCTTTTCAATGCTACCAAGCGAAAATTTTTTATTTCGCTCGATTTTATATATATTTTATCATATTTTATTATGACAAGTCAAGCGTAAGAACTGTTTTTTTATATTATTCGACAAAATTCAGGTCGGAAGCGGCGACGGTATGCGTAGCGGTCGTTTTTTCTTGACCGTCCCTTACGCACACGAATGAGAAGGAAACGTCTTTCGTCAAGCGTAAAATATGGTCGCCGATTTCAAAATACCGTTTCAAATCGTAACGCTGTCCGTCCACCACGATCGCCTTAATAACGTCGTCTTTTTTAAGCCCGATCTTTGCGGCAATCCCGTTTTCCGTAACTTCGCTGATCAAAATATCTTCCTTGATTTCACCAAAACCGCTAACGGGGTCGTAAGTATATTTGGAATTTTTCCCAAACACCGTAACGCCGAGCTTAATTTTATACGCCCCGTTCGTATTCTCGTCCCCGTCCGCTTCGTGTAGCATTATATTTTCTGCCACGCCTTTAACGATTTGTACGGGTACGGCAAAGTTAATGTTTTGGTCGGTTACGTTGCCTGCGTTGGCTATACCGATCAACTCCCCTTTCCCGTTAAACAAGCCCCCGCCCGAATTACCGCCGTACAGCGCGGTATCGATCCGCACCGAACGGTACGAACGGGATTTCCCGTCTATATCCAAGGAAATATACTCGTTGTCTACGCTGACGATCCCTTGCGTAACGCTAATTCCGTCGCCGTTGGGGTTTCCGATCGCGATCGCCGTTTGTCCTACGTGATAGGACAAAGCAAAGGTAATCGGTTTTACGTCTTTATTTAAGCCAAGCACGGTCGATGTTTCCGCTTTGATAATCGCGATATCGTATTCCACCGAGCCGCCTACGTACGTACAAGGGATTGCTTCTTCGGTGTATTCGCAATAATTATACCCGTCCACGTCCGTCTTTTTGGTAGGTTCTGCCGTCGTACCGTATAAGTAACAATGAATCGTTTCGGAAATATGCTTTTCTACGGCGTCTTCGTCGTATACGACGTGATAATTCGTGATAAAGTAGGTATAATCGCTGTCAATCTGATAAATGACGCAGGCCCCCGTATATACCGCAAGCTTCGTCGGGTGTTTGGCGTTTTCGCTCGTGTCCGCTTCTTCAAATTCGCAATACAGCTTTCCTACCGATTGCAAGCAATCGTTAATCACCGCGCAAGCGTCTTCCCGCGAAGTACCGTCGAGTTTTAAATAGATAGACAAAAATTCCGCGTAAGACAAATCTTCGCCGTAAATATCCTTGTACGTTTCGTACAATTCAAGCGCGGTCACGTTTTGTCCGTTCGTGCCGTCTTTCCCGTCCATACCGTTTAAGCCGTCTGCACCATTTGCACCGTCTTTACCGTTGGTCACTTCAAACGTGCTCGTTTTGCCGTTGGTATAGGTGATGGTATACACGTCCACCAAGCCCGACGACGACGTTTTTTGAATGGAAACGATCCCCACCGGCGCAATCGGCCCGCTTAATTCCAAACACCCCGCAAGCGTAAGCGTTAGAATACAGCAAGTCAGTATACTGAAAAGCGTTTGTATAAATTTCCGTAATTTCATACCTTTTCCCTTTATTGTAGCATCGCTTTACCGCGAAGCAAAGAAGCCATAGGCAGGGTAAGCCCGCCGATCGTATTGCCGAGTATGGTAATGAGAATATACCCCGTTACCCGCCAAGACGCTTCGCCAAGATAATAGAAATATAACATATTCGCAACGGAATGGTCAAACCCGCAAAACGCAAACACGATAATGGGAAGAATGACCCCCGTCGTGGGGCTTAATCCCTTTTGCGGCGCGTAAAAGCGCGCTTTTACGGAAATGGTAATGAGCATACCGCATAAAATAGACGAACAAAGCGCGCGAATTGCCCAGTCGTCCACGTTCAATTTATTTTCTACGACCTTGCCTGCGTTGGAAAGTAAAATTTCCGAAGCGGGCGAATAGTACGCAAGCGCGGCGGCAACGGCAACGCCGAGCGCGTTGCAGATAAAACATACGGGTAACTGCCAGCTGTTTTTGATGCCCAAAGTGGGAATATCCGCAACCATACCCGTAAACAGCTTCATTTCAAAGGATACGATCGCGAAAATACCAAGCGAAAACAAGATTGCGCCGATTAGCCTGCCCCATTCCCCCAAAAGCGAGTTTGCAACGAGCGACGAAACCCCGCCGATGCCTATAATTACCCCCGAAGCGACCGCCATTAAACAAAACAGCGCAAATTCGGTGCCAGTCATTTTTTTGAAAGGTATTTTTTCCATAACTATTTTTTCCCTTGCGTATATGCGCAACTATTATTGTATCATTTCATACGAAAAAAGGCAAGAAACTTTTTTGTATAAAACTATTTTTTTTCATCAAAATAAACGTTTTTGAAAACCTTTGAACCGGATTTTTTCATAACGAAGCGAATGAAAAATAAACCCTTCACGGGCATAAGCTTCGCCGTAAAATTCATCAACTTGGCGTCCCAACCCACTACGGCGCGTTTTTTCTTTTTAAGTATCTTTTTCAAGATTTTCTTCGCCATTTTTTCGGCGGGCATCGCCACGCGAGAAAGCGCGCTGTTTTGCGTGTTTTCGTCCGAGCGGAATAAATCGGTTGCCGTCGTGCCAGGATAAATAATCCCTACGTATTTTTTGTCCTTTTCTTCCATTTGCAAAGCTTCGGTATACGCCTTGACGGCGGCTTTGCTCGCGGAATACGCGCCCGTCCCGCAAACGGTGCAAAGCGCGGCGGAAGAAGCGATATTCACGATTGCGGGCAGGTCTTTTTCCGTGCCTTGTAAAAGGGGCGCTATGCAATCGACGGCGTAACAAATCGAAAAATAATTGTTTTGCATAATGCGTTCTATCGTTTCCACGCCCGCGTTTAATAAGGTGTCAAAGGTGGGAAACGCGCCCGCGTTGTTGATAAGAAGTTTCGGCGAGATTTGGCTTTCCAACAGCTCGTTTTTGAAATTCTCCCAGTTTTCTAAACGGGAAACGTCAAATAAACGGTAGCTGAAAAGATTTGCTTTTCCCCCAAGCTCCGCTTGCAGCGAAAGCATTTTTTCTTCGCTTCTGCCTACGCCGATCACATGCGCGCCGCATTCTTGTATCAAAAGCTTGCAAAGCTCCCTGCCGATACCGCCGCTCGCGCCCGTTAAAATTACGTATTCGTTCTCTAACCAGTTTCTCATAACGTACTCCTATTTTCTATTATAAAATATATACGAAAAAAAAGCAAGTACGGAAACAATTTTTTTGAAAAATCAATAAAAAAATCGTTGACAAACGAAAAAGAAAGGTATATAATTGATAATGCGCTTGGGGATATGGCTCAGTTGGTAGAGCGCCTCGTTCGCAACGAGGAGGCCAGCGGTTCGAATCCGCTTATCTCCACCAAAACAAAAACACGCCTACGACGGCGTGTTTTTTGTTTTGTGGATAAGTGTGAGAACCGCTGCTTTATCAGCGGTTCGCGCGAACGAGCAAAAACGGTAACGTTCATATTTTTTCTCTTAATCGGTTGCGAGTGAAGCTTTGGCTTCGCCAAAATCCGCTTATCTCCACCAAAACAAGAACACGCCTAACCGCGTCGCGTTGTTTATATCCCTACTCGCGAAAGGGAAATTTTTGTTTGCGCTGTTTATATCTCTGTCGCCGAGATGGTATAAAAAAGAACAACGCTTAAAGTTTAAGCGTTGTTCAAAATTATTGAATTGTACGAA
>JAZLDG010000043.1:0-19309 GCA_045614565.1 Candidatus Scatosoma sp.
TATACGAAACGCCCGTTGGATTCAAGTTTATCGGCGAAAAAATCAAACAGTGGGAAAAGGACGGTAAGCACACTTATATCTTCGGGTTTGAAGAATCCTGCGGCTATCTTCGCGGTACGCACGCAAGAGATAAAGACGCGGTAGTGGCGTCTATGCTTTGCGCGGAAATGGTTTGCTACTACGCATCCGTGGGGAAATCGGTGTTTGCGCGTTTGCAAGAAATTTACGCAAAATACGGCTTCGTGCTCGACCAAAATATATCCATTCAATATTCCGGCTTGAACGCAATGAAAGAAATGAACGCGGTCGTAGACGCGCTCAAAGCCGTAAAGGTTAGAGAGTTTGCGGGCGTAGAAGTCAACGCCATTCGCGATTACAGCGCGGCAAAACGCACGGAAATTGCTACGGGTCGCGTGGAAGATATGGATATTTCCAAATGCAACTGCGTATATTACGAACTTGCGGGCGGTTCTTTCGTTTGCGTACGCCCTTCGGGAACGGAGCCGAAATTAAAGCTTTATTACTCGATCAAGGCAAAGGACGAGCAAACGGCAAAAGCGAAAATTGCAGAAGTAAAAGCGGCTGTAAACGCCTTGCTTGAAAGCGTGAAAAAATAAAATAAAAAAGCGAAACGCCCCAAGATCTTACGGACTTGGGGCGTTTGCGTTATTTGATGCTCGATTTATATTCACGGGGGGTCATACCCGTATTTTTTTTGAAAACGTAACTGAAATGCGAAACGGAATCAAAACAAAGCTTGTTCGCAACGTCCGTAAAGGTGTGTCCGCGGCGAATGAGCTTTTTTGCTTCGTCTATTTTCAGCCGTAGATAGGTTTTATAAATACTCGTTCCCGTTTTTTGCTTGAAAAAGGAGCAAAGACGGGTTTTTCCGTAGTGGAGCTTCCCGCAAAGCTCTTCCAAGGATAAATTGTCGTATAATTTGGACGAGAGAAAGCATACGATTTCGTCCTGCAAATCGCTCGACGACGTAATTTGCGAAACGAAAAATTCCTGTTGCGAATTTTGATGATTAGCTTGCCGAAGCATATAAATGAGTAGCAGCTCCAACTGATTTTTCAAAACCTGTTCGCCGCCGAGATTAGGCTTTTCCTGTAATTCGAGCTTGTTAAGATCGGGGTCGAAATCGGGGATTTTGAACGTTTCCGTCGCTTCGGACATTACGTTTTGCAAAAGATAACGGTATTTATCGGGCACGAAATACTGCTTGTCGTTGAAAAAACTCATACTTTCCGAACGGCAGTCAAAGGAAATAATAAACATATTCGCTTCTTGCCCGTTGCATTGCACGTGGTGGCTTTGGTTGGGCTTGATAAACGCCATTTCTCCCTGCTTTAAGAGTGATTTTTCTCCGTCTTTGATTACGAAAAACTCTTTTTTATCGGCGTAAATAATTTCCCAAAAATCGTGCCGTTCGTCCTTGGAAACGTAAAATTTTTCCGGCTCTTGATAATGCACGGTGACGATTTTTTGCACGTTCAAAAAGTTGGATATCTTGTGCTTATAAAATTTTTTTTCATTCGTTTTCACGTTCATATAGAAAGTATATCATTTTTTAACGGGTTTGTAAAATCTTTCGCTGTAAATTTTGTGAAATATTTTGTAAATTTTAAGAAATAATTTCTATTGTAATATCCAAAAATCGTTGTATAATTTACGTAATATCACAAAGAGAGGAAACATTTATGAAAATGCCCGTTTTGGACAAGAACTTTTACCCTATGATTAAAGCGCTGAACGATTTTGACGCGCTTGTGAAAAAGAACGGCTCTGCCGTGAAGGTGACGTTGGTCGCGGAAAGAAGCGGCGGTTATAACTACGTATATACCTACGACGCACTTCCCGACGGTGTGAATGATCAGCTCAATTTCCGTATCGCGGAACGCTTGGCGAAAACCATTTTGTGGGTAGTCGGCGGTTATAAAATTTACGTTGCCGGCAGCGAATCGGTGTACGCGTATTTGAAAAATGCGTATACGCTCAGCGGACTTCGCGCGTTTGACGTAGACTTTATGAGCGGCGTTTACGAAAAGCCTTTTGAAGTGCTTTGGCTCAATGAAAACGAAATTCCCGCGCAAAAGAATAATTCCGTTCGCGTGGGCGGTTATTTGAAGGGTTGCCGTATCGGCTTCGACGCGGGTGGCTCGGATAGAAAGGTAAGCGCGGTCATTGACGGCGAAGTTGTTTACAGTGAAGAAGTGGTATGGAACCCGAAAATTACGTCCGATCCTACCTATCACTATAACGAAATTTTGACTGCAATGCAAACGGCGGCTTCCAAAATGCCCACGGTCGATGCGATCGGCGTTTCTTCGGCGGGCGTTTACGTGGATAATAAAATTATGGTCGCTTCGTTGTTCTTGAAGGTGGATAAGAGTGTACACGGCGATTACGTCAAGAATATGTACATCAACGTAGCCAAAGATATGAGCAAACAGCTTGGCAAGGAAATTCCTTTGGAAGTTGCGAACGACGGCGACGTTACCGCACTTGCAGGGGCGATCGATTTGGAAGATAACGGCGTGCTCGGTATTGCAATGGGAACGAGCGAAGCGGTTGGCTATATCAATACGCAAGGCGGGATCAACGGCTGGCTTTCGGAGCTTGCGTTTGCACCCGTAGATTTCAACGAAAACGCAATGCAAGACGAATGGAGCGGCGACTTTGGCGTAGGCTGTAAATATTTCTCGCAAGACGCGGTTATCAAGCTTGCGGAAGCGGGCGGTTATAAATTCGCGGAAGGTCTTACGCCCGCGCAAAAATTGAAAGAAATACAAGCGCTTATGGAAAAGGGCGATACGCTCGCGGCGCAAATTTACGAAGATATCGGTATTTATCTTGCGCACACCATTCCTTTCTACGCGAAATTCTACGATATTAAGCATATGCTTCTTTTGGGCCGCGTTATGGGGGGTAAAGGCGGCGATATCATTTTGGCTACCTGCAAAAAAGTGCTTGCGGAAGAATATCCCGAATTTGCAACGCTGGACATCGGACTTCCCGACGAAAAGAACCGTCGCGTAGGACAAAGCATTGCCGCGGCTTCCTTGCCTGCTAATTTGGATTGATAAGTACATAATAGAACGGCGTAATATTGACGAAAAAGGAAGAACATTATGAAAAGTTTTAAGAACGTAACGGCATACGTAGCGGGGGAAGGCTTGAAAAAGACGACGCTCACGTTTGACGAAAAAATCCAAAAAATTTCCCGTTGTGGCGTAAAGGACGCGGAAGAAATCGTTTTGCCTGAAAACGCGATCGTTTTGCCCGGGTTTATCGATCAACACATTCACGGCGCGGGCGGTAGCGACGGAATGGACGGCACGGTGGAAGATATCGCGATCATCGCAAATACTGTAGCGGCGGAAGGTACGACTTCCTTTCTCGTTACGACGATGACGCAAAGCAAGGAAAATATCACCAAGGCTTTGCAGGCGGTAAAATCGTACCGCGAAGCAAATTCCAAGGACGGCGCGCGCGTCGTGGGCGTACACTTGGAAGGGCCGTTTATTGCGGCGGCGCATAAGGGCGCGCAACCTTTGGAATACGTCAAAGAACCCGATATTCAAACGTTTGACGAATACAACGCAGCAAGCGGCGGCGCGATCAAAATCGTTACGCTCGCTCCCGAAGTGAACGGCGCGGAAGAACTTATCCGTCATTTGACGGAAAAGGGCGTCGTGGCTTCCATCGGGCATACGGGCGCAAAATTTGCGGATATTGAAAAAGCGGTTTCGCTCGGTGCAAGCAACGTAACGCATACCTACAACGCGCAAACGGCGTTGCATCACCGTGAAATCGGTACGGTAGGCAGTGCAATGCTTTTAGATGAATTAAATTGCGAAATGATCGCCGATTGTATACACGTTTCCGTACCCGCTATGCGTTTGCTTGTGAAAAATAAGCCTTTGGATAAGCTCACGCTCATTACCGACGCTATGCGCGCAAAGGGTATTCCCGACGGCGTAAGCGAGCTTGGCGGACAAACGGTGTACGTGAAAAACGGAGAAGCAAGACTTGCGGACGGAACGCTTGCAGGGAGCGTGCTTCGTATGAACCGCGCCGTGCAAAACTTGGTGGAAAAGGTGGGAGTACCTTTTACCCAAGCCGTAGACTGCGCGACGATTAATCCCGCGAAAAACTTGAAAATCGATAACGAAACGGGTAGCATCGCCGTTGGAAAACGCGCGGATTTCACCGTTATCAACGAAAATTACGACGTGCTTATGACCGTTCGCGGCGGGGAAGTCGTATATAAAGCTTAATTTCGCTCATAGATTATTTCCTCTTATTTTAAGATCCTGAACGGGTAACGCCGTTCGGGGTCTTTTCGTTCATAGAAAGGGTAAAAACGGCATATAAATATTATGAGAAAAGCCGTTAAAATTTTTTAAGGAAAAGTTGCTTAAACACTTTCAAAAAACGAAAAAATATGTTATAATAGGAGAGAAAGCCTATGCTTGGTTTTGAAGAACTTGCCGTTACCGAAGAAAAACCGTTTTCGCTTGCAAAGCACGCGACGATCGGTTGCGGCGGGTATGCGCGGGTGGCGTATTATCCTGAAACGGTCGAACAAACGAAAGCCTTGATTGCAAAGCTTGAAAATAAGCGAACGCCCTTTTATGTGGTTGGGAATATGAGCAACGTCTTACCCGCCGACGGGGAATCCCGCCGCGCGTTCGTTTGTATGAAAAGGCTGAAAGAAATCGATTTGCGCGACGGCGTGTACGCGGCTGCTGGGGTTACGAGCGCGGAACTTATGCGTTTTTGCGTAAAGTCGGGCAAAACGGGCGCGGAATTTTTGGAAGGTATACCCTGTACTCTTGGCGGAGCAACGTATATGAACGCGGGCGTGAGCGGGGAATATATCGCAAACATTGTGGAAAGCGTAACCGTTTTACAAAATGGCAAGATGTACGAGCTTTCTAAAAAAGATTGCGCATACGCGTATAAAAAAAGCGTTTTTATGGATAGCGATATGTTCGTGCTTGGTACGACGCTTCGCTTGGAAAATGCTAATCGCGATACGATAACGGAAAAAATCGAGTATTATCGCAATCGCCGTATGCGTTTACCCAAAGGCAAAAGTATGGGTTGCGTATTCAAAAACCCCGACGGCGAAATCGCGGGGAAATTGATTGAAGGCGCGGGCTTAAAGGGCTTGCGCGTAGGCGGGGCGAAGATTTCCGAAACGCACGCAAACTTCATTATCAACGAAAACGGCGCGACTGCCGCGCAAATCCGTACGCTCATTGCCATAGTAAAAAACGCCGTTTTTGCACAATATAAGATACGGCTTGAAGAAGAAATCAGATATTTAGAATAACGGGAAGGACAAATACAGTGATATTAACGGGAGATTATCATACGCATACGCCTTATTCGCACGGAAAAAACACCGTAGACGAAAACGTGGCGATGGCAAAGGAAATCGGCTTAAAGGAAGTCGCAATTTCCGACCACGGATTTTCGCACGTCGTGTACGGCTTGCACCGTAGGGAAGTTAAGGCTTACCGCGCGGAATGTATAGAAGCGGAGAAAAAGCACGGCATAAAAGTACTCGTAGGGATCGAAGCAAATATCCGCGGGTATACGGGCGAATCGGATTTAACGGAAAAGGATTACGAAAATTTCGACGTGTATCTTTGCGGTAATCACGTTTTTATCTATTTCAAACCATTTTGGGATCATATCGGCTATTTTTGGGGTAAATTGTTTTCGCAAAATATTTTCCATTACACGACGAAAGGGGAAATTAAACGGAACACGAAAGCTTACGTCAACGTCGTGAAAAGAAACCCGATCGACGCGTTGACGCATATCAATTATATGTGTCCCTGCGATTCGCTGGAAGTTGCGAAATGCGCGGCGGACTACGGTACGTATATCGAATTAAACTCCAAAAAATCGCATTTCACGGACGACGAGCTTTGTAATATGGTACAAAAAACGCAGGTACGGTTTATCGTCAATTCGGACGCACACTCGGCGTCGAGAGTAGGCGATACCAAGCTCGTGGACGAGCAGCTTGCGCGGATCAATTTCCCGATGGACAGAATAGACAATATCGACGGACGTTTTCCCGATTTCCGTTTTGCGGAATTTAAGAAACATCTTTAAGTTTTTATGAGTTTTACGACGGATATTAAAAAAGAAATCATCAATCGCGGCTTGGGCGGTAGAAAGAGCGAGAAAGCAAACCGCGCGGGACTTTCCGCGTTCGTTCGCACGAGCGGTACGCTCGGTATGAAAGACGGGCTTCCTGTCTTTTTTCTCGTTAGCGAAACGGAACAAGTAGCCGAATTTTTTACGGGCGTGTTTGCCGAGCTTTTCAATACGGAGCTTTCGGTGGCTTACGCTACGCTTGATAAAAAGAACGGGAAGGACAAGCTCGTTTTCGTTTGCCCGCAAGATTTTTCGCCCGTCGCTTTACGCTCGCTCGGGCTTTTGAAACGGGGCGGGAACGAATTAAAGGAAGGGATTTTGCCGTCTTTGGTGGGGAACGAAGAATGTAAGATTGCCTATATCCGCGGCGCGTTTTTGGGTAGCGGGAGCTGTATTTTGCCCACGGATAGCGCGGGGTATCATTTGGAAATCGTATTCGCGGAAAAGCGGACGGCGATAGATTTTTGTAAGCTTTTGGACGAGTTTAGCTTGTTTGCCAAACGCATCGAGCGTAAGGATACGCAGGTCGTGTATATGAAAAGCAAGGAAGCGATTTCCGATTTTTTGGCGATAATGGGCGCGGCGAACGCGTTGAAGAAATTTACGGCGTTCGTAGAAAAACGCGACGAAGCCAACAACGACAATCGCGCGCGGAACTGTTTTTCAGGAAACGCGGACAAAACGGCGATTGCCGCCGTAAAACAGGTCGTGGCGATCCGTAAATTGCACGATTCGGCGGATTTTCACGAAATGAGCGAAGAATTAAAAGCCTTGGCAAGGGCAAGATTGTTATATCCGAGTAAATCGTTGCAAGAGCTTGCAAATTATTTAGGCGTAAGCAAGAGCTGCTTAAATCACCGTATGCGTAAATTGATGGAAATGGCGGAAGAATTGTAAAAAGGAAGATAGGTTATGACGGATTTTGTGCATTTACATTTACATACCGAATACAGCTTGCTGGACGGGGCGGCGAAGGTGGACGACCTTATCGACCATTTGGTTAAAAACGGGATCGACACCTGCGCAATCACCGATCACGGGAATATGTACGCTTCCTTGTATTTCGCCGAAGAATGTGTAAAAAAGGGGATTAAGTATATCATCGGCTGCGAGCTGTACGCGGTAGACGATCACTTGAATAAACAGTTCGGTATTAAAAACGAACATATCGTTTTGCTGGCTAAAAATAAGACGGGCTATAAAAATATCGTCAAGCTCGATTCGCTTTCGTATATCGACGGGTATTACGGCGGGAAGCCGCGTATCAGCTATGATATGATCAAAAAACACCACGAAGGCGTCATTTGTCTTTCGGCGTGCTTGGCGGGGAGATTGCCGCAGCTTTTGCTCAAAGGCGAGTACGACGCGGCGAAAGCGTGGGCAATGGAAATGAAAGAAATCTTCGGTGAAGATTTTTATATTGAATTGCAAGACCACGGCATCGACGAACAAAAACAAATCCTGCCTGAATTGATTAAGCTCGCGCGGGAGCTGGACATTCAGCTCGTGGCGACGAACGACGTGCATTATATTGAAAAAGACGACTGGGAAGCGCACGAAATTTTGCTTTGTATCCAAACGAAATCCACGCTCGCAAACCCCAAAATGCGTTTTGAACAGCACGAATTTTATATGAAATCGGGTGACGAAATGCTCGCGCTTTTCGATTACGTACCCGAAGCGATCTCTAATACGCGCGTGATTGCGAATAAAATCGAAGAACCCGTTTTTGACCTTACTCCCAAGGGTGATCCTATCCGCGACACGTCGCTTATTCCCTTGTATAAGCCCGATGACGGCTCGACTTCGCCCGACTATTTAACCCGCTTGACTTGGGACGGCTTGCCTAAACGCTACGCGGAAATTACGGACACGATCAAAAAACGCGCGGAATACGAACTGGATATTATTATCAAGATGGGCTTTGCCGACTATTTCCTGATCGTGTGGGACTATATCAACTGGTCGCGCTTAAACGGTATTCCCGTAGGACCTGGGCGTGGCTCGGGCGTTGGCAGTATCGTCGCGTATTCTATCGGCATAACGGACGTCGACCCCTTAAAATACGACCTGATTTTCGAGCGTTTCTTGAACCCCGACCGCGTTTCTATGCCCGACTTCGACGTAGATTTTTGTACGCGGAGAAGAATTGAAACGATCGAGTACGTTCGTGAAAAATACCATCCCGAAAACGTAGCGCAAATCGTTACGTTCGGTACGCTTGCTTCCCGCGCCGTTATCAAAGACGTAGGGCGGGTTATGGGTGTGCCGTACTCGGAAACGGACAAAGTCGCGAAATTGATGGACGGTAAATCCACGATCGGCGAGCTTTTGGGACGGAAAATTCCCAAACTGGAAAAACAGCTTGCCGACCCCGAGCTTTCGGACGAAAAGCGCGGGGAAGTACAAAAGAAGCTCAACGAGCAAAAGCAAAAGAAAAACCCCGAATTTATCGAAGTGTACGAGAGCAACGAAGAGCTCCGCCGCGTAATCGATATGGGCTTGAAGTTGGAAGGTATGCCCAAAAATACTTCCGAACACGCCGCGGGCGTCGTTATTTGTAACAAGGTGCTTGCGGATAACGTACCGCTTGCCCGCAACGGCGACGACATCGTTACGCAGTTCGATATGAAAGAAGTGGAAGCGGTGGGAATGTTGAAAATGGACTTCCTTGCGCTTACCACGCTAACGGATATCCAAAACACGCTCGAATATATCAAAATCGGGAAAGGAATCGATATCGATTTCAACGAAATCGGACTGGACGTACCCGAAGCCTATCAGCTCATTTCGTCGGGCGACACCGATGCCGTGTTCCAGCTTGAACAAGGCGGAATGAAAAAATTTATGAAAGACCTGCAACCGAACTGCTTGGAAGATTTGATCGCAGGTATTTCGCTTTACCGTCCGGGGCCTATGGATTTCATTCCGACGTATATTGAAAACAAGCATAATCCCGATAAAATCGTATACGACACGCCGTTTTTAGAGCCGATTTTGAAAAACTCGTACGGCGTTATCGTGTACCAAGAACAGGTTATGCAAATCTTCCAACAGCTCGCGGGCTATACCTTCGGTCAGGCCGATCTCGTCCGCCGTGCAATGGCGAAAAAGAAAAAGAAAGAGCTGATGGAGCAAAAGGATAAATTCATTTACGGCGCGCCCGCGGAAGGGATTACGGGTTGCGTTTCCAAGGGAATCCCCGCGGAAGTCGCGGAAAAGATTTTCGGGGATATGGAAAGCTTCGCTTCGTACGCGTTCAATAAATCGCACGCCGCGGCGTACGCGGTCGTGGCGTACCGTACGGCGTATTTGAAAGCCTTTTATCCCAAGGAATTTCTTGCGGGTATCTTAAACGACCGTATCGACAAGATTGACGAAATTTCCAAGTATATTATGTATATGAAGGAAAAAAATATTCCCGTTTTGCCCCCCGATATCAATCAATCCAAGGAAATATTCTGGGTGGAAGGCAACGGAATCCGTATCGGTCTTGGCGCGCTTCGCGGCGTTGGTCAAGAAGCCATTGCCGCCGTTATTCAAGAACGCAACGAAAACGGACTTTTTAAGGATTTTGCCGATTTCGTGATTCGCTGTGCAAAATACGTCAATAAGCGTATCGTGGAAAGCTTGATTTACGCGGGCGCGTTCGATAGCTTCGGTTACGCGCGTTCGCAGTTTGCGGCGGTATACGAAGAAGTCTTGACCCGCGTGAACGCAATGGATAAACAAAAGGCGGGAGCGCAAATTTCGCTCTTTGGCAGTATTTTGGAAGAACAGACGATCGAAGTCAATTTCCCGAATATCCCCGAATACGAAACGATGGAAAGACTGTCCAAGGAAAAATCTGTGCTTGGCGTGTACGTCAGCGGTCACCCGTTTGAAAAATTCCTGCCCTATTTCAAGGATAAAAACTTTAACTGTTCGCTTTTGAACGCTTACACCGAAGACGAAGAAACGGGCGTGAAAACGTACGCGGAAATCAGCGACGGAATGGCGGTTTCAATGGGCGGTATGATTTCCGCGTATAAGAAATTGAAAACGCGGTCGGGCTCGCTTATGGCGTTCGTGACGGTAGAAGATTTGTACGGCTCGATCGAGTGCGTATGCTTCCCCAAAGTTTACGACAAAATCCGTAGTTTCCTTGAAAGCGATAAAGTCGTTTCTCTTTCGGGGAAAATCAGTATAGACGGCGAAAAACCGCCCGCAATTATCGTGGATAAAATGTCCGAATTTTCGCTCGACGAAAATTCGGGAACGCAAGAAGCCGTGACGGCGCAAGCTATGCGTCCCGCGCTTTCCCAACAAAAAACGGACGCGGAAAAGAAGCTTTGGCTCAACGTTACGGGGCTGGAAGAAGCGGATATAGACGAGCTTATGGAAACTCTGACTTTTTACGCAGGGGATACGCCCGTGTATTTCGTCAATAACGGCAAAAAAATGCTTTGTTCGCAAAAGGTAACGCCGAATAAAGCGTTGATGGCGGAGCTGGTCGGGTTTTTATCGGAAAATTGTATCAAATTGCTTTAAGTTTTCGTAATAAATGGAAAAAGTTGCGTAAAAATTGAAAAAGCGTAATGAAAACGATTGTCTTTTGGAAAAATTTTGATATAATATAATCGTATATTATGTAACTTTACAAGGTCTTGTATTTTTTTGGGCGAAAAAAGCAAAATAGTAAAGACGGGGAATTCGTGAGAGAAACACAAACGAGAGGTAGAACAATATGAAGCGTATAGGTTTATTGACGAGCGGTGGCGATGCACCGGGTATGAATGCAGCAATTCGCGCGGTCGTTCGTTCGGGTTTATATTTCGGTATGGAAGTGTTCGGCATTGAACGCGGCTATGCAGGGCTTATCGAAGATATCGTCGTGCCTATGGAAATGCGTAGCGTTTCCAACATCGTGCAATGCGGCGGTACGCGTCTTCGTACGGCAAGATGTATGGAAATGCTGACGAAGGAAGGCAAGCAACAAGCGGTTGCAACTTTGGAAAAACACGGGATCGAAGGTCTTGTCGTTATCGGCGGCGACGGCTCGTTCCGCGGCGCAAGAGCTTTGACGGAAGAATTCGGCGTTCCCACGATCGGTATTCCCGGGACGATCGACAACGATTTGGAATACACCGATTATACGCTTGGTTTTGATACGGCGGTCAATACCTGCTTGGATATCATCAATAAACTTCGCGACACGATGACGTCGCACGAACGCGTGTCCGTCGTCGAAGTTATGGGCAGACATTGCGGTGATATCGCTTTGTATAGCGGTATTGCTTCGGGGGCGGAAATTATCGTCGTTCCCGAAATTACGTTTGATATGGACGAAATCGTTGCCCGTATCAACCGCTCCCGCGCAAACGGTAAACATTCCAACATTATCGTGGTAGCTGAAGGCGTTATGAGTGCGGACGAGTTCGCGAAACGCTTGCAGAGCGAAACTTCCTATTCCGTACGTCCTACGTGTATCGGTCACGTACAACGCGGCGGATCGCCGTCGATGGCGGATAGAATGTTGGCGGCGCAGTTTGGGAATAAAGCCGTGCGCTTACTCAACGAAGGCGTTGGAAACCGCGTGGTCGGTATTCGCGATAATAAAATTATCGATATGGATATTATCGAAGCCGTTTCAATGAAAAAGACCTTTAACTACGAATTGTACGAAACGTTACAAATGATTTCAATGTAAAACAAGGGAAGACCGTTTTCCAAAAGAAAGCGGTTTTTTTACGCAAAATGCAAATATGGTAAATTTTTGCATACTATATAAAGTTGGAAAAAATACCTGATTTGGGGGAAAGAGAAAAGATGATATTATCAGTTTGTATGAGTCCTTGTACGGACGTAACCATTGAGCTGGACTCGCTCAACGTAGGCAAAACGAACGTCGTAAAAAGCAAAAGCGTGTCTTTGGGCGGAAAAGCGTTAAACGTAGCGATCGGCGTGGCAAGACTTGGCGGCGAATCGTTCGCTACGGGCTTGATGTACAACGAAAACGCAGCTGTGTTTGAAAACGCGCTCAATAAAGAAGGCGTACCGTTTACTTTCGTTTGGAATAAGGGTAGGGCAAGAGAAAACTATAAATTTATAGACAACCGTTCTATGCTCACCGAAGTAAACGACGTAGGCGAAGAAATATCCAAAGAAAAGGCAAGCGAAGTGCTTGGAATGGTTGCTATGTTTTCCGCGCGTTGTAACGTCGCCGTTATTTCGGGTGGCTTGCCCCGTGGCGTAGACGCGTCCTATTACGGGAAACTCGTCGAAGCGGTGGATGCGAAAGCGTTAAAAATCGTAGACGCTACGGGCGAACGGCTTTTCTCGGCAATCGGCAAGGGTGTGGATATGGTAAAGCCGAACTTGGAAGAGCTGGAAAACACGCTCGGACGGCATATTAAAGATAAAGCGGATATGCTCGAAGGCTGTTACGAGCTTTTGGATCGCGGTGCAAAACGCGTATTGCTTTCCTTGGGCAAGCAAGGCGCGGTGATCACGGACGGCACGCATAATTATTATTGTAAGAGTCTGAACGTAGCCGTTAATTCCACGGTAGGCGCAGGGGACGGTATGGTAGCGGCGGCGGCTTTACGATTGCACGAAAACGCGCCGCTTTCGGAAATTCTCCGCGCGGGCGTCGCAGCGGGAACGGCGACGGTAATGACGACGGGTAAAGTGTCGTTTACGAAAGACAAGTTTGAAGAAGTGATTGCAAATCTTCGCGTAACGGAAATATAAACAACGTACATTTTTTTGAAAGGTTTGCATATAATACAATATATTCTCGCAATAAAGCCGCTTCTTTGATGGAAAGAATTTTACGAATTGTTCCGTGCTTTTTTTGCTTTGGGTAAGCGGTTCGTCGGAAAAGGCACCGCGTTTGCCTTAAAAGAAGTGGGTTGAATACACGAAAGAGAAACGGTTAGTGGAGCTTTGCAACGTTCGTTGCAAAGCCGCGCAACTGAAAGTGTAACGCCGAGCGATACCGCGACTAAAATCGGTCGCGGTTTTCAAAAAAATATGAAAAAATTGTCAAAAATCATTGAAAAATTTGTCGAAGTCTAGTATAATAATGAAAAAGATAATTATTGTTAAAACGAACAGGAGTAAATCACGTATGAGTTTTAAGAGCCAACAAATGATTTTTGATAAGGTAAAATGGTTTGATAGTATCCAAGCGGGTGAAGATCAATGCGGAAACTACGAGTTTTGCAAGGAATGCAGAAAAGAAGAACTCAATCCTTGCGCTCGCGCCGCGCACCGCTACGCCAACGGCTACGTGCGTATAGCGACGATCTACCGCCACGCATAATTAAATACTAAATCCACATAAAGGAGTATTTATGAAAAAAAGCGAAAAAATGATCGTGGCGGCTTTAACGATTGCGCTCGGCGTTTTGCTAATCGTTTTACAAGGCAATTTGATTAGTATTGCAATGACGGTGCTGGGCGTTGCGTTGCTCGTGTTCGGCGTGATGGACTTGATCAATAAATTGATTCCGCCCGCCGTCGTAAAGCTCGTTGCGGGGATCGTAATCATCGTATGCGGGTGGGTAATCGTAGAAGCGGTGCTGTATATCGTAGCGGCGTTGCTGTTGATTGCGGGTATACTCCTTCTTTACGAGAAGATTAAAAGCCGCGTACGCTGCGCTTCTTTGATGCAAACGCTTTGCTCGTACGCCGTACCCGCGCTTTTCCTTGCGATCGGTATTCTTTTGATGTTCAATCGAGGCGGTACGGTGAACTGGGTGTTTATCGTCGGCGGTATCTTCACCGTCGTGGAAGGCGGATTATTGCTAGTGGACGCTTTTTATAACGACTAAAAAATAGGCTTCGTTGTTTACAACGGAGCTTTTTTAATTATCGCCATTAAAAAGATAAAAATTTATCGATTTAGCGATTTGAAATTGTCGTACAAACCCTTCAAGTATTTGTGCTTCGCAAAAAATTATGGTATAATGTATGCGTATGATGTAAAAGGGAAAATGCGGATTACATACGAAAGCAAGAAAAAACAATTATGGAGAGTGAATTTATGAACAACAAAGTTACTATTATCGGTGCGGGTTCGGTAGGCGCGACGGTTGCTTACACTTTGGTGGCAACGGGCTCGGTTGCGGAAATCGTTTTAATCGACGTAAACGAAGCGAAAGCGAAAGGGGAAGCAATGGACATCAGACAGTCCACGCCCTATCTTTCGCCCACGAAGATTTATTTCGGAACGTACGAAGACGCGGTGGGATCGGATATCGTCATCGTTACTTCGGGCGTAGGTAGAAAGCCCGGTCAATCGCGTATTGATTTGACGCAAACCAACGTCAATATTTTGAAGAGTATTGCACCGCAAATCGTAAAATATTGTCCCGATTCCCTTTATTTATTCGTTGCAAACCCCGTAGATATTTTGACCTACGTATTTTGCAAAATTACGGGCGTGCCCAAAAACCGCGTAATCGGTACGGGTACGACGCTTGACAGTATTCGTTTGCGTACCAGACTTTCCGAATTATATTCGGTAAATCAGCAGCAAGTCCACGCGTACGTGCTCGGCGAACACGGCGATTCTTCGTTCGTGGCTTGGTCGACGGCGGATATTTCGGGTATTCCCCTTGCGGAATACGAAAAAACGCTTACCAATAAAAACGCGCTCACGGTAGAACCGTATTCCCGTGAAGAAGTAGAAGAATACGTGAAAAAATCGGGCGGACAAATTATCGCGGGCAAGGGCGCGACTTTCTATGGGATCGCGGCTTCCGTAACCAAAATCGTAAACTGCATTTATTCGAGCGCATGCACCATTCTTCCGGTGTCTACCGTTTTGGACGGTGAATACGGCATTTCCGACGTTGCGCTTTCCACGCTTTGCGCGGTAGGCAACGAAGGCGTTATCACGACGCTTACGCCCAAGCTTTCGGATGAAGAACTTGAAAAAATGCGCCACAGCGCGGAAGTGCTTAAAGGCGTTATCGCGCAAATTGAAATCTAATCGGAGTGTATAGAAATGGAATATCGTATTGAGAAAGACACGATGGGGGAAATGAAAGTCCCCGCGGACAGATACTGGGCGGCGCAAACGCAAAGAAGCTATCAAAATTTCCGTATCGGCGAAGAAGTTATGCCCCGCGAAATTACGCGCGCATTCGGGGTTTTGAAAAAGGCTGCCGCGCTTGCAAACTGGAAGCTCGGTAAGCTTTCCGAGCAAAAGAAAAACGCGATTTGCGCGGCTTGCGACGAAGTCATTTCGGGCGAATTGAACGGGCATTTCCCGCTCGTGGTATGGCAAACGGGTAGCGGTACGCAATCGAATATGAACGCCAACGAAGTTATCGCAAACCGCGGCAACGAAATCGCGGGCGAAAAGCTTTTGCATCCCAACGACGACATCAATAAGAGCCAAAGCTCCAACGACACGTTCCCGACGGCAATGCACATTGCGGCGGTGGTAGCGATCGAAGATAATTTGTTCCCCGCAATGGATACGTTGATTGCGACGTTAAAGCGTTTGGAAGCGGAAAACGAAGGCATCGTCAAGAGCGGTAGAACGCATTTGCAGGACGCCGTTCCTATCGCGTTCTCGCAAGAAATCAGCGGTTGGACGAATATGATCGAAAAGACCAAAGCCCAGCTCACGCTCGCGCTTGGCGGCTTGAAAGAGCTTGCGCTCGGCGGTACGGCGGTCGGTACGGGCTTGAACGCGCCCAAGGGCTTTGCGGAAGAAGTAGCAATACAGGTGAGCGAGCTTACGGGTAAAACGTTCGTAACCGCGGCAAATAAATATCACGCTTTGACGGCAAAGGACGAGCTTGTGTTTGCGCACGGCGCACTCAAAGCGCTTGCTTGCAACCTTATGAAGATTGCCAACGACGTGCGTTGGCTTGCGAGCGGTCCGCGTGACGGGCTTGGAGAAATCTTTATTCCCGAAAACGAGCCGGGATCGTCGATTATGCCGGGTAAGGTTAATCCCACGCAATGCGAATCGATGACAATGGTTGCCGTACAAGTGATGGCAAACGACGTTGCGGTGGGCGTAGGTGCTTCGCAGGGTAATTTTGAATTGAACGTATTTATGCCCGTGATCATTTACAATTTCCTGCAATCGGTACGTTTGCTTGCCGACGGTATCCGTTCCTTTGAAAGCAACTGCGTAACGGGTATCAAAGCGAACAAGGAAAAAATGCACCACAATTTGTATAACTCGCTGATGTTGGTTACCGCGCTCAATCCGTATATCGGGTATGAAAACGCGGCAAAGACGGCGAAAAAGGCGTACAAGGAAAACATTTCCTTAAAAGAAGCTTGCGTGGCGTTAGGGTTCTTGACGGCGGAAAAATTTGACGAAGTATTCCGTCCCGAAGAAATGGCGTACCCGCAAAAATAAGAGAAGGTAGCGTATAGATATGAAAATCAGTTACTATCCTGGTTGTACGCTCAAAACGAAAGCAAAAGAACTAGACGTCACGGCGCGTCTTTGTGCAAAAGCTTTGGGCGTAGAGATGGAAGAAATCGAAAATTGGCAATGTTGCGGTGCGGTGTACCCGATGGGTACGGACGAAATCGCAACGAAGCTCTCGGCGGTTCGCGCTTTGGATCACGCAAAGCATAACGGCGGAAAGCTTTTGACGCTTTGTTCGGCTTGTCATAACGTAATCAAGCGTACGAACGAAGATATGCGCACGAATAAGGATATACAATTCCGCGCAAATAACTATTTGAAGCTTGACAAGCCTTATTTGGGCGAAACGGAAGTTTTGCATTATTTGGAAATGCTGAAAACCGTCGTTGGGTTTGAGAATATTAAGAAAGCGGTGGTAAATCCCATCAAACGCAAAATCGGCGCGTATTACGGTTGTTTGTTGCTCCGTCCGAGCGGCGTTATGGCGTTTGATAATCCCGAAAACCCGACGATTATCGAAGACTTTATCCGCGCAATCGGCGGAACGCCCGTAGTTTATCCTTTCCGCAACGAATGTTGCGGCGCGTACGTAGCCTTGAAAAACAGCGAATTGCCCAAGCAAAAAAGCAAAAAAGTACTTACGAGCGCAAAAGAAAAAGGAGCGGAAGAAGTGATTACCGCGTGTCCGCTTTGCTTGTATAATTTACAAGTAAACGGCGAGAATATTCTTCCCGTTAAATATTTCACGGAGCTTTTGGCGGAAGCTTTGGGGGTAGAAGTATGACGAAAGCAGAACGCATAGAAACGATCAACAGAATTAGCGGTACGGACGTAAGAAAGTGTATGAAATGCGGTAAATGTTCGGGGCGTTGTCCCGCGTTTGCCGATATGGATATCAAGCCGCATCAGTTCGTAACGATGCTCGGAAAGGGCAAAATCGACGAGCTTATGGAAAGTAAATCCATTTGGAACTGTCTTTCCTGTATGGCTTGCGTAGAACGTTGTCCGCGCGGCGTAGCTCCCGCGGCGGTCATTGAAGCGGTACGCGATACGGTGGTAAGAATGCAGGGTAAAAACGGTATCAAAGCGGAAGAAATCCCGCCGATCGTCGACGAACTTATCCCGCAACAGCTTTTGGTTAGCGCGTATAGAAAATACAATAAATAATCGAAAAAAATTAAAAAAAGAGAGTAAATACAATGCAAAGAATAGGTGTTTTTATTTGTTGGTGCGGTAGTAATATTGCGGCAACGGTAGACGTTGAAAAGGTCGCGGATATTATTAAAAACGAGCCTGGCGTCGTTTATTCCGCAAATTACCAGTATATGTGTTCGGAAAACGGTCAACAGCTTATCAAGCAAGCGATCAAAGAACACAATCTTACGGGTATCGTCGTAGGCGCTTGCTCGCCGAGAATGCACGAAGCTACGTTCCGTAAAGCGGCGGAAGCAGCGGGACTGAACCCGTATATGGTGGAAATCGCAAATATTCGTGAGCATTGCTCGTGGATACATAAAGATATGGACGAAGCAACCGAAAAAGCGGTTATTCTCGTTCGTACCGCGATTGCAAAAGTAAAATTAAACGCTCCGCTTATGGCGGGAGAAAGCCCCGTGGTAAAACGCGCACTGGTTATCGGCGGCGGTATCGCGGGTATTCAAGCTGCGCTCGATATTGCGGACGCGGGCTTTGAAGTGGATATCGTGGAAAAGAACGCAACGATCGGCGGCAGAATGGCGCAAATCGATAAAACGTTCCCGACGCTCGACTGCTCAGCTTGTATTTTAACGCCAAAAATGGTAGATTGCGCGCAACACGAAAAGATCGATATTTTGTCCTATTCCGAAGTGGAAGACGTAAAGGGCTTCGTTGGTAATTTCAACGTAAAAATTCGCCGTAAGGCAAGATACGTTGACGAAACGAAATGTACGGGCTGTAAAATTTGTATGGAAAAATGTCCGTCAAAGAAAGGCTTGAACACCTTTAATATGGGTTTGAATACCCGTCCTGCTATTCACATTCCGTTCGCGCAAGCCATTCCCAACGTAGCGGTTATCGATCCCGAACAATGTATCAAGCTCAAAACGGGTAAATGCGGGATTTGTCAAAAATTCTGCGGCGTTGGCGCAATCGATTACGAACAAAAGGACACGTTTATCGAACGTCAATACGGTGCGATCGTCGTTGCGACGGGCTTTAAGCCGATTGCGCTCGACAACTTCAACGAATACGGCTACGCGGATAACAAAGACGTTATCACGTCGTTAGAGCTTGAAAGATTGATGAATGCGGCAGGTCCTACGAGCGGCGTTCTGCTTCGTCCTTCGGACGGCGAACACCCGAAGGTTATTACTTTCATTCAATGCGTAGGCTCGCGTGATACGAGCGGTTGCGGCAAACCGTACTGCTCCAAGATTTGCTGTATGTATACGGCGAAGCACGCAATGCTCATTCGTGAAAAATATCCCGACACCGAAGTACACGTATTCTATATCGACGTACGTACGCCTGGTAAGAACTACGACGAATTCTATCGCCGCGCGGTAGAACAGTACGGCGTAGACTATATCAAGGGTATGGTCGGGAAAGTGTATAATGAAAACGGCAAGCTCATGGTACAGGGCTCGAACTTGATTGTCAACGAACAAATCACCATCGAATCCGACCTTGTCGTTTTGGCAACGGCTATCGAGCCCGAGCCTTCGGTTAGAAAGATTGCGACCTTGCTTACGGCAAGCA
>JAZLDG010000044.1:0-13710 GCA_045614565.1 Candidatus Scatosoma sp.
ATGGACAGCGAAGCGCGATTGAACGCGCCAAGCACCGTTTCGGGGAAAAACTGGACGTTCCGTTTTACGGAAAGCGACTTGAAAAAAGGAAAAGCGGCAAAACTAAAAGAGATGAATATAGAATATCAAAGATAAAAGATATCCCACCCGTGAAAAATCGGGTGGGATTTTCTTTGGAAAGCGAATAAAAACCGTAGGATAAAGAAAAACTAAAAGAAAAGAAGCTCGGCGTTACTACGGGCAAAAGGAGAGAAAATGAAAAAGAGTGTAAAAGGTATTTGCGGCGCACTTGCGCTTTGTACGGCTTTTGGATTCGCTTCTTGTACGATGGGTGGCGACACGCAAGGAAAAGTTAAGCTTACGGTTTGGGTTTCGGAAGCGGATAGAGCTTTCGCAACGGAAGTTGTAAAAGAATTTAAGGCGAAAAATCCCGATAAAAATTACGATATCGTCATCGATATTCAAGGCGAAAACGACGTTGCGACGCGGGTTTTGAACGACGTGGAAAACGCCGCGGACGTTTATTCTTGCTTGAATGATCAGTTGAGCAAATTACTCAACGGCGACGCTTTGGCGCAAATCGCGGGGGAAAGACTGACGAGAGTTAGAGAAGCAAATTCCGACGCTTCCATGGACTCCGTCACCGTGACGAAAAACGGCAAGGACGGCGTATACGGTATGCCGTATACGGACAATACTTTCTTTTTATACTACAATAAATCGGTGTTGAGCGAAACGGACGTTGCAAGCATCGACGGCATTTTAAGTAAATGTACAGGCAATAAAAAGTTCGCGTACCCTATGGACGACGGGTGGTATTCTTCGGCGTTTTACTTTGGGAAAGGCTTGGGGTATGAAGTTTCTTACGATCAAAATTTTGCCGAAACGAATATAACCTGTAATTTTGATAACCCCACGGGCGTAGCTGTTACGCAAGCGATGTGGGAGCTTGTCAAGGATAACCGTATGAAAGCGGACGCGGACGATTCCAAAATCACGGCGGGCTTTAACGACGGGTCGATTATCGCGGCGGTTTCGGGGACTTGGAACAGAACGACGATTGAACGGTATCTCGGTGAAAATTTCGCGGCGACGAAATTGCCCACCTATACCTTTGGAAAAGGCACGGCGAACGAAGAACAAGTCCAGCTTGTTTCATTCGCGGGATATAAATTGATGGGCGTAAACAACTATTCTAAAAACAAAACGGACGCAATGGATTTCGCGGAGTTTTATACGAATAAAGAAAACCAAATCAAACACTTTGAAATGCGCGGGTTCGTTCCAACGGACGAATCGGCGAGAGCGGATGAAAAAGTGCAAGCGGATATCTGCGCGAAAGCGATCACCGCACAGCTTCAACACAGTAAAACGCAAAAGGGTGTACCGTCCACCCTTTGGCTTCCGATGGAAGGGTTAGGCTCGGCGATGATTACGGGCGCGCAAAGCGGAAATTTTGATTTGAACGGTCAATTAAAGGCTTGCGTAGACGCCATTGAGAAAAAGACGGCAAGTCAAGCGGAAAATCAGTAATTATAAATAAGGAAAGGTGTGTATATGAAAGAACGAAACAAAAAAAATCGCGGGGATACGAACGCGGTCAAGACGTTGTATTCGGCGTTCAAAAACGGCTCGTTTGCCACGCGCCTTTCCTTCTTTTTTATGGGTTGCGGGCAAATCGCCCGCGGGCAATGGATTAAAGGCGGGATATATTTATTAACGCAAGCTGCGTTTTTGCTGTTTATGATCTTGTTCGGTTGGGGATATATTTCGCATTTGTTTTCGGGAAATCTCGGCACGAAGCTTTCGGGTGAAATTTGGAACGAAGACTTGCAAATTTTTGAAAAAGTGCAAGGGGATAACAGCTTTTTAATTTTGCTTTACGGCGTGGTTACGCTCGTGCTCGTTTTGTTGTTTATTATCGCTTGGGCGATGAACGTCCGCGGTAGCTACGAAACGGATAAACGGATTGCATCGGGCGGTACGCCGTCTACCATTCGCGAAGATCTACGATTGCTTTTGAACGAGAAATTTTACGTGCCACTCTTAATTTTGCCTTTCGCGGGGTTGGTCGTGTTTACCGTTATGCCCCTGATCTTTATGGTGCTTATCGCGTTTACTAATTACGATTACGCGCATATGCCCCCGGGAAAGCTGTTCGACTGGGTGGGATTTAATAATTTTTCTATGCTGTTTTCCCTTTCAAACGGCTCGTCGGGTTTTGCACTCGTATTTTTACGTGTGCTTTTGTGGACGTTCGTGTGGGCGTTTTTCGCGACCTTTACCAACTATTTTTTAGGACTTTTGATCGCGCTTTTAATTCAGAAAAAGGGGATTAAATTCAAGGGACTTTGGCGTACCTTGTTCGTTATAGCGATCGCTGTTCCGCAGTTCGTAACCCTGCTTTTGATGCAAAAAATCTTGGACGGGGACGGCATACTCAATAAAATGTTGGGAATGAATATTCTATGGCTTTCCGATCAGCGGTATTTTTCGTTACTGCCAAGATTGATGATTATTCTCGTCAATATTTGGATCGGCGTGCCGTATACGCTTTTGATGTGTTCGGGGATTTTAATGAACGTACCCGCCGACTATTACGAAGCGGCGAAAATTGACGGGGCTTCGCCCGTGAGAATATTTTTCAGTGTTACGTTGCCGTATATGCTGCACGTAACCACGCCCTATTTGATTACGCAGTTCGTCGGGAATATTAACAATTTCAACGTCATATGGCTGCTGACGGGCGGCGGCCCCGTGGACAATCTGCACTATGGAAGCGGCTCGCAAGCACAGTCCACGGACTTGCTCGTAACGTGGCTTTACCGTCTTACGACCGACCAAAACCCTAAATATAACGTGGCTTCGGTCATCGGTATCGTAATTTTCGTAATCAGCGCGGTAATGGCACTTATCACCTACAATCGAACTTCGGCGAAAAGGGAGGACGCCTTTCAATGAGTACTAAATCGTCGGCTAAATTTCGATATTATTTTTCTAATACGCTCACCTACGTTTTGCTCGTGATATTAGGGATTGCTTGGGTGTTGCCCATTTGTTATCTCGTGTATACGGCGTTTCGCGTAACCCCGTCCACGGGTATTATCAATCAGCTTTTTCCCGATAATTTACAGCTCGGGTTTGGGAATTTCTTGCGCTTATTTTCGGATACGCTTTTTACGCAATGGCTTCTTAACACCATTTTCGTTTCCGTTTGTTCTTGCGCGTTATCGACCTTGTTTATTTTAATGGTTAGCTACGCCTTGTCAAGACTTCGTTTCAAGCTTCGTACGCCGATTGTGAACGTTTTGCTCGTTTTGGGAATGTTTCCCGGGTTTATGAGTATGATTGCCGTATATTTCATTCTCAAAGCAATGGGTTTGACGAATTCGTTGCTTGCGTTGATTTTGGTGTATTCGGGCAGCGCGGCTTTGTCGTATTATATATGTAAGGGCTTTTTCGATACCATACCAAGAGCAATGGAAGAAGCGGCGATTTTAGACGGTGCGAGCCAAATTATCGTGTTTTGGAAAATTATTTTGCCGTTGGCAAAACCGATTATCGTGTACACGGTCTTGACATCGTTTATTTCGCCGTGGTGCGATTTCATTTTCGTAAATACGATAATAAGCGATCGGCAACTATACACCGTTTCGCTGGGACTGTATAAAATGATTAACGCTGAAAAGAACAGCTTTAACGATAATTTCACCGTCTTTTGCGCGGGTGCGTTCGTCGTGGGCGGTATTATCGTCAGCTTGTTTATGAGTATGCAACGCTATTACGTAGAAGGCGTAACGAGCGGCGCGGTCAAGGGATAAAAATATCCGCTCTTTCTTGCGAGAAAGAGCGGAATTTTATTTTCCGTTTTTTATAACGATTTTTTCAAGTAAAGCCACGAGCGCGTACATAATAGCTGCAAGCACACAGAGAATGAATACCGCGCTCATAACGAGATCGAGTTTGAAAACTTGCCCGCCGTAGACGATCAAGTATCCGATACCTGCTTTTGATACGATATATTCGCCCATAATCGAGCCGATCCACGCCATACCCACGTTGATTTTCAGCATAGAAATAAAGTTGGGCATAGACGAAGGGATCACGAGCTTGGTAAGAATTTGCAGCTTACTTGCGCCCATAGATTTGAGAAGTAATAATTTATTCGGATCGGTGGACATAAAACCGTTTAACATATTCAATATGGCAACGATTAAACCGATCAAGACGGTCATAAAAACGATCGCTTCGCTACCCGTTCCGCACCAAATGATAATGAGCGGTCCAAGCGCGATTTTAGGTAAAGCGTTGAGCACGACGAAATAAGGTTCGGAAATACGCCGAAACGCTTCGCTCCACCAAAGCAGTAACGCGATCAAATACCCCAAAGCGACGGCGATCGCAAACCCCGCCAGCGTTTCCCAAAGCGTAGTGCCTACGTGGTAGAACAAGCTACCGTTTTGATACAATTCAGCGATGGTGTTTACGATACGGGAAGGGGAGCTCGTGATAAAAGGATTTACCCATTGTAATTGCGCGGATAATTCCCAAAATAAGATCAAAACGAATAAAATGCTAAATCTTGCGATATTGACGAGTACGCTTTTCCTGCGTACGCCGCGTAAGTAAAGGAGATGCTCCTTGGAAATATTTTCGTTTTTCATACGTTTAACTCCTTCCAAAGCAATTCAAACCAAACGGAAAAGTCCTTGTTTTCCCGCCGTTTTAACGGCTCGTTTTCGGGGAAGTTTAAGGTATGGCTTGCAACGACCCGCGCGGGACGGTGAGAAAGCACCAAAATTCTGTCCGCGACGGAAATTGCTTCGCTAATGTCGTGTGTAATAAGCAGCGCGGTTTTGCGTTCGCTGCGGATAATTTTATATACGTCGTCGCACACCGATAGACGGGTTTGGTAATCGAGTGCGGAAAAAGGCTCGTCGAGTAGCAAAACGTCGGGATCGACGGCAAGCGTTCTTATGAGCGCGGCACGTTGCCGCATACCGCCTGAAAGTGCGGACGGATAGCTTTTTAGAAATTGTTTCAAGCCGTATTTCTCGGCAAGCGCAAGCGCGCGTTCCCGCGCTTGGGGCGTATTTTTGCGTTTGATTTCCAAGGGCAGAAAAATATTCTTTTCGATTGTGCGCCAAGGGAACAGTTCGTCTTTTTGGAGCATATAACCAAACGAGCAACCGTTGGTTTTAACCTGCCCTTCGGTCGGCGGGAGTAACCCCGCCGCCAAAGAAAGCAAAGTCGTTTTACCGCATCCCGATGGACCTATAATCGCAACGAATTCGCCTTCCGCGACGGAAAAATTCAAATTTTCGGTCGCCACGGTTTCGCCTTGCTTGCTATGGTAGTGCATCGTAACGTTATCAAAGCGTAAAACTTCTTTCATTTGCGTATTCCTTCTAAAAGTATTTGTTTTTTATATTTTTAGCCGTTGTAAACTTCGTTGTAAACCTTGCTTGCGTACGAATTATCCGCAAGCTCGTTCATTTGTGCGCGGCGGGTTAATTCGTCTGCGTTTTCGATGATGTCTTGTAAACGGTTAAAGCTGCTTTCCGTCATCGTTAATTCCGTTCTCCAAGCGTCGATATCGCGGTAACGCTGTAAGGACGCCGCAAGCGATTGCTCGCTCGTGCCTTCAAAGTAAGATATGAGATAGGGCGCGACGGTGGCAGGCGCGGTTTCGTTCACGTACTTGACCGCTTTCGTTACGGCGCGAAGGAAGCCTTCCGCGGCTTCGGAATTTTGTTTCAACCACGAATTTTTCGCCATAAAACAGGTATAGGGTACTTCGCCTGAAGCTTCGCCGACGGAAGCGACTACGTAACCTTTCCCTGCCGCTTCGTATTCGTAAGCGACGGGATCGAACATCGTGCAATAATCGGCTGTTCCCGCTTCAAACGCGCTCACCATAAGATTGAACGCAACGTCGTAGTTAAGCCGTAACCCGTCTACGCCGTCCGTTAAACCGTTTTCATTTAACACGTATTCAAAGGTCATAGCAGGTACGCCGCCTTTACGCCCTGCCAGAATTTCTTTCCCTGCAAGGTCGCTCCATTTGAAATTAGGCTCGGGTTTTCTCGAAACGAGAAACGAACCGTCCCGCTTCGTGAGTTGCCCAAATACGGTGGGTACGTCGTTCGAGCCGCCGATAAGTACGTATAACGCGGCTTCGGGACCGCAAAAACCGATATCCGCGTCACCAGAAAGCACGGCGGACATAACACGGTCAGCACCGCCGCCGTTGGTAAGCTCGATTTCGATGTTTTCTTGTTCAAAATAGCCCAAGGCTTCCGCAAGGTATAACGGGGCATAAAAAACGGAATGGGTAACTTCGTTGATACGTAACGTTTTTTTGCCATCATCGTCCTGCGTACAAGCGGTTAAGGGCAAAAGCGTAAAACAAGCGACGAGCGCGGATACGAGTATTTTTTTGACTTTGTTCATAATGATTGGTCTCCGTTTTGAAAAAATTTTATAATAATATATTATATGAGTGGGCATTAATAATTGACAATCGCTTTGGAAAGTGGTAAAATGTGATTTACCCTGCCTTTTTATCGCTTATAGGAATCGATAAAAGAGAATTTACGCGAGGATTTATCATTATGGAAATGCAAAAGACGTACAATCCCAAAGATTTTGAAGATAGAATTTACGCCGACTGGGAACAGTCGGGGTATTTTCGCGCGGAAGTTGATCCGAACAAAGTACCGTTCACGATTATGATGCCGCCGCCGAATATCACGGGACAGCTGCATATGGGACACGCTATGGACGCAACGATGCAAGATACGCTCATTCGTTTTAAGCGTATGCAGGGTTACGCTGCGCTGTGGCTTCCCGGGTGCGATCACGCTTCTATTGCAACGGAAGTGAAAATCGTTGAAAAAATGAAATCGGAAGGCGTTACGAAAGCGGATATCGGTAGAGATGGATTTTTGAAACGTGCTTGGGACTGGAAAGAACAGTACGGCAACCGTATTATGATGCAACAGCGTAAAATGGGTACTTCCTGCGACTGGTCGCGCCAAGCCTTTACCATGGACGAAAAATGTTCGCGCGCCGTTCGCGAAGTATTCGTAAACCTTTACGAAAAGGGCTTGATTTATCAAGGGGATAGAATTATCAACTGGTGTCCTTGCTGTAAAACGGCTTTGTCGGACGCGGAAGTGGAATACACGGAAGAAAACGGACATTTTTGGCATTTGCGTTATCCCGCAACGGACGGAAGCGCGGAAGTCGTCGTAGCGACTACCCGCCCCGAAACGATGCTTGGCGATACTGCGGTAGCCGTTCATCCTGACGATAAACGCTATCAATCGCTCGTTGGGAAAACCTTGAAATTGCCCTTGACGGATAGAGAAATTCCCGTTGTTGCCGACGCGTACGTGGATCCCGCGTTCGGTACGGGTTGCGTAAAAATTACTCCCGCGCACGATCCCAACGACTTTGAAGTGGGAAGCCGTCACGCATTGCCGATTATTCGCGTAATGAACGACGACGGAACGATGAACGAAAAGGCAGGCGTATATCAAGGCTTGGACAGATACGAAGCGAGAAAACGTATCGTTGCGGATCTTGAAAAGCAGGGCAATCTCGTGAAGATTGAAGCGCATACGCATAACGTTGGTCATTGCTACCGCTGTCATTCGACGGTAGAACCTATCGTTTCTAAGCAATGGTTTGTAAAAATGGAACCGCTCGCAAAGCCCGCGATTGAAGCGGTAATGCGCAATAAGGTGAAATTCGTTCCCGAACGTTTTTCCAAAACCTATTATAACTGGATGGAAAACGTCCGCGACTGGTGTATTTCCCGTCAGCTTTGGTGGGGACATCGTATTCCCGTTTGGTATTGTAAGGACTGCGGTCAGGTGATTTGCAGCAAAGACGATCCTACGCATTGCTCGGCTTGCGGCAGTGTAAATATACGTCAAGACGAAGACGTGTTAGATACTTGGTTTTCGTCCGCGCTTTGGCCGTTCTCTACGCTTGGCTATCCTGAAATTACGGAAGATTATAAATATTTCTATCCTACCGACGTACTTGTTACGGGTTACGATATTATCTTCTTCTGGGTTGCACGTATGATTTTCTCGGGGATCGAGCATACGGGCAAAGTACCTTTCCACGACGTGCTTATTCACGGTATTATCCGCGACGAGCAAGGCAGGAAAATGAGTAAATCGCTCGGAAACGGTATCGATCCGCTTGAAATTATTGAAAAATACGGCGCGGATTCGTTGCGCTTGTCCTTGCTTACGGGCGTTGCGCCGGGGAACGATACTCGTTATTCGGATACGAAAGTGGAAGCTTGCCGCAACTTCATCAATAAGCTCTGGAACGCCGCGCGTTTCGTTTTGATGAACGTAGGGGACAAGGAAATTCCGACTATGGATAAGGTCAAGCTTGCGCCTGCGGATAAATGGATAATTTCTCGGCTTCAAAACTGTATTCGCGAAGTAACGACCAACTTGAATAAATACGAACTTGGCGTTGCCAGCGATCTCGTCACGAGCTTCGTTTGGGACGATTTTTGCGACTGGTATATCGAACTTTCCAAGCCCGCGTTGTACGGCGAAGACGAAAATAGAAAGACGGACGCGCTCGCGGTATTGTGCTTCGTTTTGGAAAACGCTTTGAAACTGTTGCACCCGTTTATTCCCTTCGTTACGGAAGAAATTTACGCAAATCTTCCCAACGTGTCGGGTAGTATTATGATTTCCGACTTCCCCCGCTATAATTATAAGCTTTCCTACAAAAAGGAAGCGAAAGCGTTTGAAGGGGTAATGGAAATTATCAAAGCGGTACGCGCAATGAAAAAGGATGCGGAATGTCCGCCGTCTAAAAAGGTCGAGCTGTTCGTGGTTACGGAAAATAAACGGCTCGTACAGCTCAATAAAGATTGTATTATGAAGCTTTCGGGCGCAAGCGATTTGAAGCTTGTGGACGGCGTGGCTTGCGTGGAAGGGAAAACGGTGTCTGCCGTAACCGAAATTGCGCAAATTTACGTGCCTTTGGGTGAGCTTGTCGATATTGAAAAGGAAAAGGCGAGATTGACTGCGGAAATCGAACGCATCGACGGCGAGATTGCAAGAGCGGAAGGAAAGCTCAATAACGAGAATTTCGTGAGCAAAGCACCGCAAAAGCTCGTAGACGCGGAAAAGGAAAAGGTCAAAAAATACCAAGATATGAAAGCGAAATGTCTTGCCCAGCTTGAAAATTTATAACGTGAAATCCCCCAACGAAGTTCCGTTGGGGATTTTTATGATAAAAATACCGTAAAACCTTAAAAAAAGTTCGTTCAAACGTTTGACAAACGGACTTTTTCGTGGTAAAATAATGCTGTTGCGATATAGGGTGTACTATGCCCTGACGCCGAAAACGCTTTTTTTCGGTGGACAAGCAACACTAAACTTCGCTTCTTTGAAATTGCGGTAAGGGCAATTTCGGGGAAAATATATTCCAAAATTTTACAAGGAGGTCAAATTTATGCCTACTATCAACCAGCTCATCAAAAAGGGCAGAGAAAAGCTTACCTACAAATCCAAGAGCCCTATTCTCGACAACTGCCCCCAAAAGCGCGGCGTATGTTTGTCCGTAACCACGACTTCTCCTAAGAAGCCGAACTCCGCTATGCGTAAGATCGCACGTGTACGTCTTACGAATAAGCAAGAAGGTACGGTCTACATTCCCGGTGAAGGTCACAACCTTCAAGAGCACAGCTCCGTGCTGATCAGAGGCGGACGTGTTAAGGACTTGCCCGGTGTACGTTATCACATCATTCGTGGCGCGCTTGACACCGCCGGTGTTGCAAAGCGTAAGCAGTCCCGTTCTAAATACGGCGCAAAACGCCCCAAGTAATTTAGGGAACACGCAAGCAATAAGTTAGGGAAACTTATCAAAAACCCAAAGTCGGTTGCGTTTTAAGACTAAAACCAAAACGCAAAAGACCTACTTGCAATCGGAATATAGCTCGAAAAAGCCCCGAATAAAAGTAGGCAGTATGCAACGCAAGTTGCAGAAGGTTCGCACTTTTCAAATTTTTCAAGGAAAGCGCGATAGCTGTACTGAAGGGTAATGCCCTTATCAAAAAATTATTAAAGGAGGATAAAACTATGCCTAGAAGAGGTAATGTCCCTAAAAGAGACGTTCTGCCCGATCCTATGTATAACAGCAAAGTCGTAACCAAGCTTATCAATCAGATTATGCTCGACGGTAAAAAGGGTACGGCGCAAACGATCGTTTACGATGCATTCAAAATTATGGGTGAAAAATTAAATATGGACCCGATGGAAGTATTCAAGCAGGCTATGGAAAACGTTATGCCTGTCGTTGAAGTTAAAGCTCGCCGTGTAGGTGGTGCAAACTATCAAGTTCCTATTGAAATCAGACCCGAAAGAAGACAAACGCTTGCAATTCGCTGGATCGTAATCAATACGAGAAAGAGAAGCGAAAGAGAAATGTCCAAGCGTTTGGCGGCAGAGCTTATGGACGCGTACAATAACGCGGGCGGCTCTGTGAAGAAGAAAGAAGACACGCACAGAATGGCTGAAGCGAACAAAGCGTTCGCGCATTTCAGATTCTAAAAGAGGTAAGATATGGCAAGAGAATACGATTTATTCCACACCAGAAACTTTGGTATTATGGCGCATATCGACGCAGGTAAGACGACGACGACCGAGCGTATCCTGTTCTACACGGGTAAAACGCACAAAATCGGCGATACGCACGAAGGTACTGCGGTTATGGACTGGATGGCGCAGGAACAAGAACGTGGTATCACGATTACGTCCGCTGCTACGACCTGTATTTGGAAAGGTCACCGTTTTAACATTATCGATACCCCGGGTCACGTTGACTTTACGGTAGAAGTTGAACGTTCGCTCCGCGTCCTTGACGGCGCAGTTGCAACGTTTTGCGCAAAAGGCGGCGTTGAACCGCAATCGGAAACGGTTTGGAGACAAGCGGATAACTATAAAGTTCCCCGTATTGCCTACGTCAACAAAATGGACATCAACGGCGCGGACTATTTCCGCGTAGAAAAGATGATCCGCGAAAGACTTGGCGCAAATCCCGTTCCCATCGAACTTCCCATCGGTAAGGAAGAAACCTTCAAGGGTATCATCGACCTTATCAAGATGGAAGCCGAAGTATACTACGACGATCTCGGTAAAGATTTCCGTAAAGAAGAAATCCCCGCGGATATGTTAGACCTTGCAAACGAATACAGAGCAAAGCTTATTGAAGAAGCTGCTTCCGCAAGCGACGAGCTTATGGAAAAATACTTTGAAGAAGGGGATCTTTCCGAAGAAGATATTATTGCAGGTCTTCGTACGCGCTGTTTGCAAATGGAAGCGATTCCTATGCTTTGCGGTTCGTCCTATAAAAACAAGGGCGTTCAGTTCTTGCTTGACGCGGTTATCAATTTCCTTCCCAGTCCTTTGGACGTAGCGCACGTAAAGGGTATCAATCCCGATACGGAAGCGGAAGAAATTAGAAAGACGTCCGACGACGAACCGTTCGCTGGTCTTGCATTCAAGATCGCAACCGACCCGTTCGTTGGCTCGCTTGCATATTTCCGCGCTTATTCGGGCGTACTTTCCGCAGGTTCTTACGTGTATAACTCCACGAAAGAAAAGAAGGAAAGAGTTGGACGTTTGGTACAAATGCACTCCAACGAAAGAAAGGATATTCCCGAAATTTGCTCGGGTGATATCTGTGCAATCGTTGGTTTGAAATACACCACGACGGGCGATACGCTTTGCGATGAAAAGCACCCGATCATTCTTGAAAAAATGGTGTTCCCCGAACCCGTTATTCAGCTTTCCCTTGAACCCAAGACGAAAGCAGGTCAAGAAAAGATGACGATGGCGCTTATCAAGCTTGCGGAAGAAGATCCTACGTTCAAGACGTATACCGATCAAGAAACGGGTCAAACGATTATCGCAGGTATGGGTGAACTTCACCTTGACATCATCGTTGACCGTTTGCTTCGTGAATTTAAGGTAGAAGCAAACGTTGGCGCACCCCAAGTTGCATACCGTGAAACGTTCCGCAAAGAAGTGGAAGCAGAAGGTATGTACAAGCGTCAATCGGGTGGTAAAGGTCAATACGGTCATTGTAAGCTTCGCTTAATTCCCCAAGAACCCGGTCAAGGCTACGCATTTGAAGACGCGACGGTTGGCGGATCTATTCCCAAAGAATATATCCCCGCAATCGGCAGGGGTATTCAAGAAGCGGCGAAAAACCGTTTCCTTGCAGGCTACGAAATCGTGGACTTCAAGGTTGTCGTATACGACGGTTCTTACCACGAAGTCGACTCGTCCGAAATGGCGTTCAAGATTGCAGGTTCGATGGGCTTCAAGAACGGTATGGAAAAGGCTGCTCCTGTGTTGCTTGAACCGATTATGAAGGTTCAAATCATCACGCCCGAAGACTACTTCGGCGACCTTATGGGTAACGTTTCCGGACGTCGCGGTACGATTTTGGGTACGGACGATCGCAACGGCGCGAAGATTATCGATGCGGAAATTCCTTTGTCCGAAATGTTTGGTTACGCAACGGAACTTCGTTCGCGTACGCAAGGCCGTGGACAGTTCACGATGCAGTTCGATCACTATTCGGAAGTACCTTCCAGCATTTCCAAAGATATTATCGAAAAGCGCGGTAAGAAAGACTAATTTCAAATAATTCCTTTTTTCCCGTCTAGAAAAAGGCGGGAAATAGGGGAAAATATCAAAAATTTTACAAAAACACCTGTAAAACATTTGATAAATTTGAAAATTTACGATATAATATGATTGTCCAAGATTTGGACGTTTGGTGTTAAAAAACAAAAAAATTAAAAAATAAAAAAATTATAGAAAAAAATCGGAGGATTTTATTATGGCTAAAGCTAAATTTGACAGAAGCAAACCCCACGTTAACATTGGTACGATCGGCCACGTTGACCACGGTAAGACGACCTTGACGGCAGCAATCACGATGGTTATGGCTGCTCGCGGTGGTGCACAAAAGATGAGATATGACGAAATCGATAAGGCACCCGAAGAAAGAGCTCGTGGTATCACAATCAACACCGCGCACGTTGAATACCAAACGGATTCCCGTCACTATGCACACGTTGACTGCCCGGGTCACGCTGACTACGTTAAGAACATGATCACGGGCGCTGCGCAAATGGACGGTGCTATCCTTGTTTGTGCTGCTACCGACGGTCCTATGCCCCAAACGCGTGAGCACATCTTGCTTGCTCGTCAGGTAGGCGTTCCTTATATCGTTGTATTTATGAACAAGACCGACCTTGTTGACGACGAAGAACTTCTTGATCTCGTTGATATGGATATTAGAGATTTGCTTTCTTCCTACGATTTCCCTGGCGACGACACCCCGATTATCCGTGGTTCCGCTTTGAAAGCTTTGGAAGTTGCAAGCTCCGACAAGTCCGCTGCTGAAATTATGGCTGATCCCGCTGTTCAACCTATCCTTGAACTTATGGACGCTGTTGACAGCTATATCCCTACGCCCGCTCGTGAAGATGCGAAGCCTTTCCTTCTTCCCGTAGAAGACGTATTCACGATTTCTGGTCGTGGTACGGTTGCTACCGGCCGTGTTGAACGTGGTGTTGCTCACGTTGGTGAACCCGCTGAAATCGTTGGTTTGATCGACAAACCCATCTCCACCGTTCTTACCGGTCTTGAA
>JAZLDG010000045.1:0-1321 GCA_045614565.1 Candidatus Scatosoma sp.
ATTCTTGCCGCTTTTCTTCATTTCCCGCTTTTTCAAATCCGCGCGGGCGTTCGCTAACTTTTGCCAAATATTCATAGCCTTTTCTCCTTACTTGATATTCAAGTTTTGCTTTTCTTCGACGTACGCGCCTTCCACCGTTGCGCCGCCGTCGATTGCCTTTTTAATCGCCGTTTTATCCGCCGCATATTCGATCTTTTCCTTCACGAATGCCTTATCCAGCTTTTCAATATCAGTGACGATAACCTGCTTACTTGTCCTGAAAGACAACGCCACGCGCGGCGTTTCAAACTTCTTATCGCCAAACGCCAGCATTGACGCTTTCAAATATTCCTTCAAACGCTCCGCCTTTTTCTCTTTCGCTTTGCGGCGTGCTTCCAATCGCTTTTCTTCCTCAAGGATTGCCGCCGCTTCCGCGTCAAGCGTCTTGATATAAATAGCGATATTCTCAATTTTTACGCCCCTTTCAAGCTGTAAGGCTTCCAAGTACGCCGCCGCTTTTCCTACGTCAATTTCGCCCGTTTCAGGATCGACGCAAGCCGCGTTAAATCCGTTTTCTAACAGCTCATAAATGCTGCTTTCAATCTCGTATAAATTCATTTCCTTTTTCTCCTTAATTCCTTTAATCGAACAATCCGCCCGTTTCTATCTCTACGCGCATTCGCTCGTAAGTTTCCATAATGCCTTCGCCTTGCCGTTGCGGTGTAGCTTTCGGGGCGTAATTCTTGATCGGGTAAAACGCTTGCCAGCCGCGACATATTACTTCCTTCAAGTATTCCGTAACCGTCATACCGCTTTCCGCCGCCAACGCGTCCAGCTTTTCAAGATTGAGCTGTATTGCTCTATCCGTCATCGCCGCCCGTTTTGCTTTCCTGACTTTTAGCCATTCAAGCAATAGCTCCACTATATCGGCGTTGCCTTGCGCATAATCAGCAATCAAGCGATTGAAAGAATCCGCTTTGCGCTTACTTTCTTTTTGTCCTTTAATACTTGATATATCAGTATTTGATTGATTAGTATTATATTGCGGCGGATTTTCCGTTGACGGTTTTTCCGTAAACGGTTTTCCCGTTGACGGTTTTTCCGTAAACGGATATTCCATTTGTGGTGTTTCGTAAATATCGTAGTTATATCCCGCAAACCTGCCCTTTTCGTCGAATGCCCGCGTACGGAATACGTAACCAAACTTTTCAAGCTCTTCAAGCCCGCTTGATATGCTGTCCTTCCCGTCCGTTGACAAGGTACATAAGCCAGCCACCGAATAATCCCAATCATCGGGCAGGGAAAGCATAAGCGATAACAAGCCCTTGGCTTTTAACGAAAG
>JAZLDG010000046.1:0-1196 GCA_045614565.1 Candidatus Scatosoma sp.
CGTTGTCTTTATCCGTCAACTTGCTTTCGGGGATAAAGAATTGCGATACGACAAACTTTTCGTCGGTGTCGGGCTTCATAAACATTGCTTCCGCGACGGTCAAGTCGCCGCAATCCGAAAGGTCAACCGCGCCCAAACAAACCGATCCGCGGAAATCTTCAAGCGTGAACGGCTCTTGCGTATAGTCGTATTCTTCCAACGTCAACCACGCTTTCGCGTTCGATACCTTGACGTTAAAATCTTTCGTCAATAAGTGCATACGGCTTTCTTTATCGACTTGCGCTTTGCTGATCGATTGTTCGATAAACGACCACTTTTTCACGCCGTAAATTAACGACGGGTTCGCCTTTTGCCACAAGTCGCGGTTACCGCTCCAAATCTCGCTTTCGTCGTCTTGCTCATACAAGAACGGCAAATAATGCGGGTTGTCGATTTCTCCGTCTAACCACCTATTCGCGTACGCAAGTTTCTTGTCGTAATACATATCGTTTAGAAACCCGTTTGTCGATACCGTGATAAACAAGTGTTCGTCGTGCGTACTCATTGACCGCAAACACGCTTCCGCGATCTCGTCGTCCTTGCAATCGTGCGCTTCGTCTTGATACGCCTTTACGAAATTGAAACCGTCCTTGTTTTGGGTTTTGGACGATAGCCGCAAAACCTTTATGTTTTTTGCGTTGTTCCTGATCTCCGTTAAAGTGTTTGATGTGATTTCGTCGCGCTTGTCAAGTCGCTTTCGCATACCCGCAACTTCATTCCAAATCAACCGCGCTTGCCGATCGTCGTTTGACGAACAACAAATATTTACGCCGCCCGATCCGATAAATAAGTCGGCGTCGCAATCGCCCGCAATCATTGTCGTTTTGCCGTTCTTTCGGGCAACCTCCAAAAACGCTTCGGTGATTAAACGCAAGCCCGTTGACCGCTCCCGAAAACTATATATCGCTTCGAAAAACGCTTTTTGCCATAACATAAGTTGTAAAGGTTCGTTATAATACGGGGCGTTGCCTTGAAACGCCAACGTTTCCATAAACTCAAACCGTTTATAACATTCGGTCGGATCGAATATATAACGGGGATCGTCCAAATATCCGCATAGAATATCGACGATTTTTTTTATCTTCCAACCAACGACCAATTTTACCGACTTGCCGTTGACCGTGATTTTGCCCTTTTCGATTGCGTCGCGGTATTGT
>JAZLDG010000047.1:0-3919 GCA_045614565.1 Candidatus Scatosoma sp.
AGGGCGATGAGGAACGCATAATGCTGTATAAAACTTGGTATGCAATCTTGAAGGAATACCCGAAGGAGATTGTTGACAGGGCGGTATTAAACGCTATCAAGCACGCGAAATTCGCCCCGCGCATAGGCGATATAGTGGAGCAAATCGAGAAAATGCAGGTAGCCTATGAAACTACGGATAACGAGCTATGGGAAAGCCTGACGGGGATTTTGCCCGAAGTCGCAAAGGTTATGTATTTTGGCACGGCAAAGAGCTATTACAACGGGCGGCTGATTGATCCTATCGACGAGGTAAACAGGATATATAACGGGCTTAATCCTATCTTGAAGGAATACGTGGGCGGCGTAAGGGAGCTTGTCACTTTATCGAAGCAACCGACGCTGGAATACGAAAAGGCACGATTTTTGAAAGTTATTCCGCAGTTGAAGGAAAGAGCAAAGACACGCAGGGAAACGGGCGACAGGTTGGCGGCGTTGGTGGCTGGCGTGGCTACATTTTCAATCGGCGGCGATGATAGAAAACTATTAAACGGAGAGGTGGAATAAATGCAGTTTACGGTTGAAGGAATGCCGCAGGGGAAAGCCCGCGCCCGTACTTTCTATAATCAACGTATGGGGAAAATGCAAAGCGTCACGCCTGAAAAGACGCGAGATTATGAAAGCCTGATACGTTGGAGCTATGAAGCGGCGGGCGGCGAATATATGGGCGAAAAAGTCTTGCAAGTGGCAATAGACGCTGTTTATCCTATCCCGAAGGCATTTTCAAAGGCGAAGCGTAAAGCGGCGTTAGAGGGGCGATTAAGACCGTCTAAAAAGCCTGATTGCGATAACGTGGCGAAAGCGATTTTGGACGCGCTCAACGGCGTGGCGTACTATGATGACAGTCAAATAGTTAGCTTGACCGTGGAAAAGTGGTACGGGGAGCGCGGGCGCGTTGAAGTTGCTATCGAAGAATTGATAACGGAGTGAAACGAACGAGCGCGCGGCGTTTGAATATTTTTTAAGGACAATCCAAATTTATGCAAGCTGACATAGAGCGAAAATGACGGCAAGCATTCTATAAGCAAGGTTACGCTGAAAACCGCCGCGCACGGGCGGTGAGTAAGTGGAAAAGGGACGAAGGAGAAGAAAAAGAATGATTGATTTAACAAGCGCGGCTATTGTGACCGCTGGCGGCATTGTTTTTATGGCTGTATGCTGGCTTATTTTGATATTTTCAAAGACGGCTGAGGAAATACCCGTAAAAAGTAAAATCGGGCGAAATACGGGCGATTATTGCGTGGTATGCGGGGCGTGGATTCCCGAAGGGCGGCAGGTATGCCCGAATTGCGAAGCGGAGGTGCTGGAATGACAAAAGCTCAATGGAAAGCGATTTATGATTATTGCGAAGATAACGGCTATAAAAATCCCCGTGAGCTTTTAACGGCATTAAAGGCGGTAAATTCCGTTGATAAAGCGGCAAGCGTCGAGGAATTGGACTATTACGTGGAAGGTATAGGTTACGACGATATGCAAGCGTTTTTGACGGCGGAATTGGGATAACGGGCTACACCGTAAAGACAAAAGGAGAAAGGAAGATGAAATTATACGGATTATGGGAAAGCGGCGGTTTACGTCCATATAAAATTGTAGAATGTGAAATTCTAAAAGAAACGCAAAAAACTTATTTGATTAAGTTGATTGATTATCCGCAAACGGTAAAAAAAAGTGAAATGTATTTATCGGGGTGGGGTATAAGATTTTTTTGCACTTATGAGGAAGCCTTGACGAGCAAGAAGGAACTTTTGCGCTTGGAAATTAGCTTACACCAAAAAGAGATTAAAAAGTGCGAAGAATTACTTGCGGAGGTTGACGAATGAAATACGAAAGATTGACTAAAAAAGGCGGACTTAATTTTGCTGATGAAAATTTAAGCCTTGCGGACGAGTGGGGGTATTCACACATATACAAACGCCTTGCCGAATTAGAAGATAAGATCGAGCAGGGAACGCTGATTGAGTTGCCTTGCAAGGTGGGCGATACAATTTGGGGTATTTACGAGTTTGCCGATGAAGAAGATGATTGGTACGAAATATATCCCGTGCGTGTGCGTGAAATCCACATACGAAAGGATGATATTTGGCTTGAAATAAAAAGACCGTTTATCGGTAAGTTTGTAAGCGAAAAAATATTCTTCGCCCGTGAAGAAGCTGAAAAACGCTTAAAGGAGTTACTAAATGGATAACTTTTTAGAAAGATTAAAAGAATGGTATTTGACGATTAAAGACGAGGTTTTTGACCGATACGACACTTTTTATGTTGATGAAGGGAAAGGGTTGAAAATCCCGTTTGTATATGTGGAAGATATTTGCGATGAGATTTTTGGCAACAAAGAATATAACGAGTATTTAGGAAAGGAAATCAATAAATTGCAATTATTTAACGATTTACTGATTGAAAAATTGGAGAGGGTACAAAATGGAAAAGAAACTGACCGTTGACAATATTCGTAAAGCAGTAAAAAAATTTGGAATTGATACGTTTAGAGAAGAAGATAGACGAGTGATTTTAAGGGCGGAAGATTATGTGGCTCTTGTTTACCGAATTGATGATCAAATTAAAATCATTGACGAGCAAAAGGCTGAAATCGAACGGCTGACGGAAGAAAAAGAAACGGCATATAGGCAAGGCGCGGACGATATGTTTAAGGCGATACAAGAAGTACCGAAAGGGATAGAGGGTAAAACCTTAAAAATAGGAAAGTTTGTATTTAGAGGGGGGAAGAAATGACGAAGATTTTTTGCGACCATTGCGGCAAAGAAATTAACGGATTTAACGAATATACGGAATACGAAATTGAATTTGAAAGGCATTGTTACCCTTGCGATTTGTGCAAAGAATGCTTGGAAGCAATCGACGCGGAAATTGACAAAAGGATAATGACGTATTTGGGGTGGGGCAAAGATGAAAAATAGACCTATACAGTATTTTGACGTACAACCGCCTGAAATGAAGTATGACGACGGTTTTATTAACGAAATGACGCGTAAATTTGCGATAGAAACGGCAAAATCATTTGATAAAGCAATAGTGGATAAAATCATTGAAATCGCCCGCAATAACGGCATTACCGACCTTGTATTGCTGAATGAGGAATTTATTGTGACGGCGATAAAAAACGAAATTGAAAGGAGGGAGCAAGTGAAATGACAGCGTTAGCAATTATGATTTTGTGGACGTGGGGATTAACGCCTTTGTGGGTGAATGTAACGGGAACGGTGCTTTTGGGCTTGAAGGTTTTATGGGAGGTATTAACGAGTGATTAAAGCAGCAATATACGGTTTGGCGGTAGGCGACGCGCTGGGCGTACCGTATGAATTTATGAAACGCGGGACTTTCCGCTGTACGGGAATGAAGGGCGGCGGAATCCACGGGCAAACGGCGGGGACTTGGAGCGATGATACAAGTATGACGTTGGCTACATTAGACAGCTTGAAGGAATGCGGCGGGATCGAGTACGAAGATATTATGGAGCGTTTTCTTGCGTTTATGCTGAAAGGGAGTTACACGGCGCACGGTGAAGTATTTGATATAGGCGGAACGACGCAAGACGCGTTATGGCGGGCGATACATTGTCAGGAAGCGATAAAATGCGGCGGGACGGATATACGCAACAACGGCAACGGATCGCTTATGCGGATTTTGCCGCTTGCATTCACCGAAGCGACGGACGAAGAAATTATGAACGTAAGCAGCTTGACGCACGGGCATAAAATATCGAAGGAGCTTTGCGTTGAGTACGTAAGAATCGCGCGGGAGTTGCTGAAAGGCGCAACCGTTACCGAAGCATTGAGGGGCTGGCTATCGTGGGCGGCAAATAGAAAGAGAGAGGAAATAAAATCCACGGGCTACGTCGTAGATACGTTTAACGCGGCGATATG
>JAZLDG010000048.1:0-2094 GCA_045614565.1 Candidatus Scatosoma sp.
TAGAGGAAGGCGGAGCTTATGAAGCGGCAATCCCGAATAGACTTTTGGAAGAGCCGTACGATATTAAAGCGTTGGTATATTTGAACGATTACGAAAGAGCGTATGACGTGGATATGGCAACGAAGGGAACGTATTATATTCGCAGCGGGACGGCGGCAACGGGCTACATTTACACCAAAAAGAACTTGCCCGCCGAATACGTGAGCGGGACGGCATACTATAAGCAGGTAGGGGCAACGGTAAAGAAAATCCTTATTCCCGTATTCCCCCGTCAACGTCCTGATATGCCGCTGGATAGAGAAGATCCCACGGACGAAGAGCTGGCGAATGAGCTTATCGGGTATTGTGTGAATATGGGCGCACGTATGGCGGCGAATGAAGCGGCTGTAAAAGACTGTTTGGATCTTGTCGAAAACTACCGCGTACGCACGATGACGCAAGCGGAATATAATGCGCTGGCGGCGGCTGATGAGCTGGAAGACGGCGTTATTTACGCAATCAGCGACGATAACGCGCTTTTTCAAAGCGTAAAGGATTACGTATTAGAAAAGCTGGAAAAGCAGTATATCAGGCTTGTAAAAGCGGATTGGCGCATAGAAGACGCTGACGGTGCTATTCGTGAAGTACACGCAATGCTTACCATTTATGGACGCAATCAACGCGCCCCTGTCGATGAAATTACGACACTTCAAGATTTTGGCGATTATTCTATGTCGAACTTTCCCGCGAATGGAATCCTCATATGGAACGGCGTACAATACAATATAGTTGCATTTTGTTATAGGACGTCAAGCGTTGTATTGTACGCATATAACTTCTCAAATTGGGAAATTGCCGAATTTGAATTTGATACAGCCGAATTAAACGCTATTGCAGAATTTACGGACTTGGGGAAACAGCAATTATTATAAGGGGGTGAGCCTATGGGAGTTTACGTAGGGAAAAACGGATTATTTAATTTCCTTGTTATGAAAGGCGAAAAAGGCGATCCCGCCGAACTTTCGCAAGTAACGGGACGCAGCAAAGAAGCTGTAATGTCACAAGCAGCGGTAACGGACGCTTTCGATAAATTGGGGCTGTACTATCAATCCTATGAGCTTATACGCGGTACAATATATGACGGCAAGCCCACGCTTGACGTTAATATGGAATCGTGCCGTTTTGTAACGCCTGAATTGATCGAGGTACGAGCTGGCGCAAAAATTCAATGGGAAACAAACAGCACGTACAAATTCGGCTATTCGTTTTACAATACCGACAAGGTGTATGACGGGGTAGACCGTGGCTGGCTGAAACAAAGTGTGACGTTTGAGGAAAACGGGTATATTTACCTGAATTTTGGGCGGCTTGATGAAGGCGCGGTAACGGACGAGGACGCGGAGGTTATCAAAAAGATTTGCCGCGTCGTCGATAACGCTATTGAAAAGCGCATTGATAAAGAAGCAGCGGCGGTTAATAAAAAGTTTGATATGTTCGGGCTGTATTACCGTGACTATGATATTGTTTATGGCAATTTGCAAAACGGCGTTATAAGTACGTGGGCTGGTATGTCACCGACGCGCGCGGTTACGCCTGAAAAGATCGAAGTAAAAGCTGGCGTTAAAATCATTTTCGAGCCGACGGGTACGTATAAATTCGGGTACGCTGTATATGACAAAGACGGAGTATATGACGGGGTAGACCGTGGCTGGCAAAAGGCAACCGTCAAGCTGGCGCACGACGGCTACATTGCTATAAACTTCGGGCGCATTGATGAAAAGGAAATGACCGAAGAAGACCTTGAAACGATTAAAGAGCGTATTAAGGTTATTGACGATTCCACGATTGATCTTGCGAAGAAAAACAAGCTGGCGGACGTTCAAAGCTCTATCATTGTTGAGTATGGGCGAAAGAGCGGTGCAAGCTACGTGTTTGTACGCATTCCCAAAACTACGAATAGCGGGGCGACGGTGAAGCCGCGCGTTGCGGTTACGGCGACGGGTAACACGTTATTAGAGAAGCTGGGCGGCGCGAAGGTATCACCGCTTGTATTCGCGGAGCGTGAAAATACCGCTTTTCTTGTCAATGCGGGGCTGTTTAATATGACGACAATGT
>JAZLDG010000049.1:0-28876 GCA_045614565.1 Candidatus Scatosoma sp.
TTCTATGATTCCCGCCTTGAAGAACGCGGAATTTTTACGCTATGGCGTAATGCATAGAAATACGTATATTCAGTCCCCCGAAGTTTTAAATCGCGATTTTTCGTTTAAGAATAATAGACGGATATTTTTTGCGGGGCAAATCACGGGTGTAGAAGGGTACGTGGAAAGCGCGGCAAGCGGTTTGTTGGCGGCGATACATATCGCGGACGAAATTTTAGAACGGCCTGCGCACGTCTTTGACGATACCACCGTTTGCGGGGCGTTGGAAACGCATATTTCCGCGCCGAACAAAGACTTCCAACCGATGAATGCAAACTTTGGTATTTTATCCCCTATGCCAACGAGAATTAAGGACAAAAAAGAACGCTATCGCGCGTTGGCGGAAAGAGCGTTGGAAAATATAAAGTTGCAAACGCAAAACCGTTAATTATACGAAGACAGGAGTACAGTATGGAATTTAGAGGAACGACCATTTGCGCGGTAAAGCGCAACGGCGTCACCGCGATTGCGGGCGACGGCCAAGTGACGATGGGCGAATCGGTTATTTTTAAAAACACGGCGGTAAAAGTGCGCCGTATTTTCGGTGGCAAGGTAATTTTGGGCTTTGCAGGTTCGGTGACGGACGCTTTTGCGCTTACCGAACGCTTTGAAGGTATGTTAAATAAATTTTCGGGCAATCTCATGCGTTCTGCCGTAGAGCTTGCGGAGCTTTGGAGAAGCGACAAAATCGGCAGAAAGCTGGATGCAATGATGATTACGGCGGACGAAAATACGCTTCTTATTTTATCGGGAACGGGCGAAGTGATCGAGCCCGACGAAGGTGTTTGCGCGATCGGAAGCGGCGGCAATTACGCGCTTGCGGCGGCGCGCGCCTTGTATCAGGAAACGGACTACGACGCGGCGACGATTGCCCAAAAAGCCTTAAAAATCGCTTCGGAAATTTGCGTGTTTACCAACGACAATATCCGCTTGGAAACGGTAGGGGAAGAAGAACTCAACAAAACCCTGCCTCCCAAAAAAGCGAAAAAACCGTCGGGCAAAAAGACGGTAAAGGAGCAGTAAAATGGATTTATCCCCCAAGCAAATCGTATATAAATTAGACAAATATATCATCGGGCAAAACGAAGCGAAAAAGGCGGTTGCAATCGCACTTCGCAACCGTTATCGCCGTGCGCAGCTTCCCGTAGAGATCCGTGAAGAAATTACGCCAAAAAATATCATTATGAAAGGTCCTACGGGCGTTGGTAAAACGGAAATTGCAAGACGGCTTGCCAAGCTCGTCAAAGCGCCGTTCGTCAAGGTAGAAGCGACGAAATATACCGAAGTGGGATACGTTGGCAAAGACGTAGAAGGAATGATCCGCGATTTGGCGGAATGTGCGTACCGTTTGGTAAAAGCGGAAAAGGAAGAAGAAGTCAAGGCGAAAGCGACGGCGGCGGCACAAAGACGCATCGTGCGGGCTTTGGCGGAAGCGAAGAAGGAAGAAAAGGGCGATACGGCAAAGGAAGTGTTTGAAGCCAACCTTTTAGACGGCTTGAAAAAGGGCGAGTACGACAATTTCGTGATTGAAATGGAAGTTGCGGACGTTTCCCAGCCTATGGAGCTGATCCCCGGCGGCGCGGCGATTTCTATCGGGAGCATTTTCGGCGATATGTTGCCGCAAAAGAAGAAAAAACGCAAATTCCCCGTCAAGGAAGCGTTCCAAATCGTGCTTGGCGAAGAATCGGCGAAGCTCGTGGACGAAGACGCGATTAAATCGGAAGCGTTATTCCGTGCGGAAAACGACGGGATCGTGTTTATCGACGAAATCGATAAAATCGCGGGTAAGGGCAATCAGCACGGCGCGGACGTTTCGCGTGAAGGCGTGCAAAGGGATATTTTGCCGATCGTGGAAGGCAGCACGGTCGTGACCAAGTACGGACCGATTAAAACGGATTTTATTCTCTTTATCGCGGCGGGCGCGTTCCACGTTTCGTCTATCGAAGATCTCATTCCTGAATTGCAGGGGCGTTTCCCCGTTTCGGTGGAATTGCACAGCTTAACCAAGGAAGATTTCGTGCGCATTTTGACGGAAACGGAAAATTCCCTGACCTTTCAATACGCCCAGCTTTTGTCCGTCGATCATATCGACTTGCAATTCGACAGCGGTGCGATTGAACGGATTGCGGAAGTGTCCGTAGAGCTGAACGCAACGAGCGAAGACATCGGCGCGCGCCGTTTGCATACGGTTATGGAATATTTGCTGGAAGATATTTCTTTCAACGCAGGCGGCGATTACCCCACGTTTACCTTGCAAATTGATCGCAAATACGTAGACGAGCATTTGCAAAAACTGACGGGCGACAGAAATTTGAAAAAATACGTATTATAGGACGAAAAATTATGATTAACATTCCCAAAGGCACGAAAGACGTTTTACCCCAAGACAGCTACAAATGGCAATACGTTGAAAACGTTGCACGTGAAACGGCAAAGCTTTTTAACCTGAAAGAAATCCGTACGCCCGTATTCGAGCATACCGAGCTTTTTCAACGCGGCGTAGGCGATACGAGCGATATCGTCACCAAAGAAATGTACACCTTTAAGGATAAGGGCGACCGTTCGATTACGCTCAAACCCGAGGGTACGGCGGGAACGGTGCGCGCGTTTATTGAAAACGGTATGGCAAACGGCGTTTTGCCTGCGAAAATGTACTATATTATACCGGCGTTCCGTTACGAACGCCCGCAAGCGGGACGGCTTCGCGAATTCCATCAATTTGGCGTGGAAATTTTCGGGGCGAAGAGTGCGCAAACGGACGCGGAAGCGATTTTGACGGCTGATACGCTTTTGAAAAAGCTGGGCTTGAACGTAAAACTGTATATCAATTCCATCGGCTGTAAAGAATGTCGCGCAAAATACAACGCCGCGCTGAAAGCGTTTTTTGCGCCGCATTTAGACGAGCTTTGCTACGATTGCAAAACGCGGTACGAGAAAAACCCGTTGCGGCTTTTGGATTGCAAGGAAGAAAACTGTAAAAAGATCAACGCGAACGCGCCCAAGATGCTCGATTATCTTTGCGACGAATGCCGTACGCATTTCGACGCGCTCAAAAAGCACTTGGACGGCGTGGGCGTGGCGTATGAAATCGATCCCCGTATCGTGCGTGGTTTGGACTATTACACCCGTACCGTGTTCGAGTTCGTATCCACTTCCATCGGTGCGCAGGGAACGGTTTGCGCAGGCGGCAGATACGACGGCTTGATTGAAGAGCTTGGCGGAAATCCGATGCCTGCGGTCGGTTTTGCGGCGGGATTAGAACGGTTGTTGATCGTAATGGAACAAACGGGCGTCGTTATTCCCGATACGGACAAGCCGACGGTATACCTTGCGGGTATGGACGAAAAATGCCGTGAAAAGGCGTTCGCGCTTGCCTGCGTTTTGCGCGCGAACGGCGTTGCAGCGGAAACCGATCATATGGAACGCTCGGTGAAAGCACAGTTTAAGTACGCGGACAAGCTCGGCGCGAAATACGTTGCGGTCATCGGCGGAAACGAACTGGAAGAAGGCGCGGCAAACGTGAAAAATATGTCAAACGGCGAAAGCGAAAAAGTCGCTTTTGAGAATATGCGCGACTATTTTTGCAAAAAATAAGACAAAGGAGAAAAATATATGAGACAGGTAACGAGTCAAGAATTAGAAGAATTGATCGTAGGCGAAAAAACGGTATTTTGTGATTTTTGGGCAAGCTGGTGCGGACCTTGCAGAATGCTCGCGCCCGTGTTTGAACGGGTGGCAAGCAAGTACGAAGATCAAGCCGAATTTGTCAAGCTCAACGTAGACGAAGAAAGCGAAGCGGCAATGAAATACGGGATCTCGTCCATTCCGAATATTATCGCATTCCAAGGGGGCAGGGTTAAGAATAACAGCCTTGGGTTCGTTCCCGAAGAAGCGTTGGAAGCTTTCGTAAAGAATAATTTATAAGTACAAACCCCCGTTTGACAAGCTTTGTCAAACGGGGGGTTTTTCGTCCTAATCAATTAGGATATTAAAAACCGCCTGCCTTGCAGACGGTTATTCTTTATACAAGAAAAAAGTCCGAGTGCTCGGACTTTTTTAGTTATTCGTCAACGGGGTTAATCATATCGAAGAACGATATAAGTACCTTGGATAGCGGGAAACTTAATTGTACGATAATCACCATTAGCAGGATTTGCGCGAGTGTGAATTGTACGTTCGTCCAGCCCGTAAACACGATTTCGCCGAGTACGGGTATGGAAACGACCAAAACGCATAGCGTAGTGGCGAGTATGAACAAAATCGCGCGCAAAATATTAAAGGGTTGGGAAATACGATAGAGCATTACCAGTCCGCAAAAGGTCAGCGCGCACATCATAAGCGCGTGGAATTCGGGGGTATCGCCGACGAAGCCGAACGCTTCCGCAAGCGGCGTTGCGTGGATTACGTACAGCGTGAGTATGCCCACGGCAATCGTTAGCGCACCAGGTATTGCCCGACTTAAAACGTAGGGGATAAACTTGCCTTTTACGCGCGCGTTATTCGGTTGCAAGGAAAGCACGGTGGACGGTAATGCGCTGACGAACATTTCAAACATTAGCATATTATTCGGCTCGAAGAAGTACTGTACCTGCAAGGACAGGCACACAATCGACAGCACCAAAATAAGCAACGTTTTCATAATAAACAGTGACGACGAGTTTTTCACGTTGTTAATAACCCGTCTGCCTTCGTTTACGATTTTTGGCATAGAAGCGAAATTATTATCCTGCAAAACGAGATTAGAAACGTTCCTTGCGGCGTCGCTTCCCGAAGCGACGGAAATGGCGCAATCGGCTTCCTTCATCGCTAAAATATCGTTCACGCCGTCGCCCGTCATAGCAACCGTCGCGCCCGCTTTTTTAATAGCGCGGATCAAAATTGCTTTTTGTTCGGGCGTGACGCGTCCGAAAACGGTGTACTGATTTGCCGCCGTTTCCACTTCCAAGTCCGAAAGCCCTTCCAAGGAAATGAAATGCGAAGCGTTCTTAATTCCCGCGCGGCGTGCCACTTCGGAAACGGTAACGGGGTTATCACCCGAAATGACTTTCACGGCAACGTCGTTTTCCTTAAACCATTTAATCGTTTCAATGGCGTCGGGGCGGATATTGTCGGAAAGGGTGATAATCGCAATCGCTTTCACGCCCACGGGGAGCTTATCGCCTTGGATTTGTCCCGTGGAATAGCCCACAACGAGCACGCGTAAGCCCATTTGCGCGTATTGTTTGACGATTTTATCAATTCTCGTCGGCATCGGCTTTAACACGAACTCGGGCGCGCCCATCACGAACGTTCCCACACCTTCAAAGGTCACGGCGGAGAGCTTTCTCGCGGACGAGAAAGGCAAGGTCACGGTCGGCGTCAATGCCGAAGAATGACCGAAACGCTCGTACAAAGCGATGGAAGTTTGGTTGTTATCGTCCAAGGACGCGAGCATCGAGCCTAAAATATCGTCGATACCGTAATCGGTGTTATTATTGAGCAAAATACAATCGCTGACTTTCATTCTGCCGTCGGTGATCGTACCCGTTTTATCCAAGCACAAAACGTTGACGCGGGCGAGCATTTCGAGCGAATACATATCCTGCACGAGCGTGTTATATTTCGCAAGCCGTATCATACCCGTAGACAGCGCAACGGTGGTAAGGAGCAATAATCCCGACGGGATCATACCGATGACGACGGAAGCGGTACGGCGAATGGCGTTAGCGATCGTTTCGTTGCCGACGGCAAGGTTTTGCCAAAATCCGCCCGTTTGCGCGATTTGCGTCCAGTTATCGCCCATATTGTTAAAGAACATAAACACGGCGATGGGAACAATCGCGATACCGATTACGCGAATGAACAGCGTAATAGAGTTCATAATTTCCGAGTTGGGGCGTTTATACGTTTTCGCCCGCGCCGTCAATTTACTGATATACGTATCGTTTGCGATTTTATCCACGCGCACGGCGAGCTTACCACTCGCCACGAACGAGCCTGCGTATACGAAATCGCCGTCGTCCTTTTTAATAGGTACGGATTCGCCTGTTAAAAGGGATTCGTTCAATTCCGCGTTCCCTTCGATTGCGATACAGTCCGCAGGGACTTGCTGCCCAGCCGACAAAATCAAGATATCGTCGATGACGATTTGTTCGACGGGGATATCCAAATGCTCCCCGCTTCTCACGACGTGCGCCGTGGGGGACGAGAGTATGGAAAGCTTATCGAGCTTTAATTTTGCGCGGATTTCCAAAAAAATACTAAACGTGATATTCGCAAGAAAAATAAGTACGAATAAGAACTGGGAAACGGGTGCGCGGGCGAGCAAAAGCATCAACGCCGCGATCAAGCACAATAAATTGAAAAAGGTACAAATATTGCCTAAAAAGATACTGCGATAGCTCTTGGAGTATTTTTTGCCCGTTTTATTAACCAAGCCCTGCGCGATCCGTTCTTCGACCTGCGCTTTGGAAAGCCCTTCGCTTGCGTCCGCGTTAAAACGACGGATTTCCGCTTGCGGTTGGGGTTGTTTTTTATTTATTTTTTCTTTCTTTTTTTCGATTGGATTTTGTTTTTTCGTTGCCATAATCGCTCCGTAAAGGGATATAGTGATTTTATTATAGCACACGCGCAAAAAAAACACAACTTTTTTCGGGATTTTTTGTGGGAATTTGGCGGGGATAGTTTTTATTTAATTGCTTTTCCGCGAAAAAAGTTGTATAATAGGGGAAACGATATAGACCGAGGTGTAAAAAATGATTGATATCAATCTTATCCGCACGAACGCGGAACTCGTAAAAGAAAACATTAAAAAGAAATTCCAAGATAAAAAGCTGCCGCTCGTGGACGAAGCGTTGGCGTTAGATACGCGCCGCCGCGAACTCATCGCCGAAGGCGATTCGCTCCGTTCGGCGCGGAATACCCTTTCCAAACAAGTGGGTATATTGATGAAAGAAGGCAAGAGAGAAGAAGCCGAAGCCGTAAAAGCGCAGGTAAAAGCGGATGCGGACAGACTGCTTGCGATTGAAAAGGAAAACGAAGAAGTCGAAGCGGCGTTGAAAAAGGTGATGATGTCTATTCCGAACATTATCGCCGACGACGTGCCTATCGGCAAGGACGACGCGGAAAACGTGGAACTGCAACGCTTCGGCGAAGCCAAGCTCCCCGAATTTGAAGTGCCTTATCACTTGGATATTTTGGAAAAACTGGACGGTATCGACGTCGATTCCGCCCGCCGTACTTCGGGACAAGGCTTTTACTATCTCACGGGCGATATCGCGCGGTTACATTCCGCGGTGCTTACCTACGCGCGTGATTTTATGATCGATAAAGGCTTTACGTACGTGATCCCGCCGTATATGATCCACGGCGACGTCGTTTCGGGCGTTATGAGCTTCGACGAAATGGAAAATATGATGTACAAGATCGAAGGGGAAGATTTGTACTTGATCGGTACGAGCGAACACTCGATGATCGGGCGGTTTATGGGTCAAATCATCGACGGTGCGAAGCTTCCCTTAACGCTTACGAGCTATTCGCCTTGTTTTAGAAAGGAAAAGGGCGCGCACGGGATTGAAGAACGCGGTATTTACCGTATACACCAATTTGAAAAGCAGGAAATGATCGTCGTTTGCCGTCCCGAAGAAAGCGAAGAATGGTACGAAAAGCTTTGGAGCTACACGGTCGAACTCTTCCGTTCGTTGGATATTCCCGTAAGACAGCTCGGTTGCTGTTCGGGTGACCTTGCGGACTTGAAATACAAGAGCTGTGACGTAGAAGCTTGGAGTCCCCGTCAAAAGAAATATTTTGAAGTGGGTTCTTGCTCCAACCTTACTGATGCGCAAGCGCGCCGTCTTGCGATCCGTTATAAGGACAGCGACGGCAAGGTGAAGCTCGCGCATACGCTCAATAATACCGTGGTTGCTCCGCCCCGTATGCTGATTGCGTTCGTGGAAAACCATTTGCAAGCGGACGGAAGCGTGACTATTCCCGAAGCGTTACGCCCCTATATGGGCGGTAAGAGCGTAATCTCGCCTAAAAATTAACGGAATGACTTGCAAGCCCCGCTTGCAAGTCACTATTTTGTGATGAAATATTTATTTTTCGATATCGAATGTGCGGGCGTGTTCAAAAACGTCGCTAAAATTTGCGCGTTCGGGTATTGCTTGGTGGACGAAAAATTTAATATTTTGGAAAAAGAAGATATCCTGATTAATCCGCAGGGCGGCTTTCATTTGACCGACCGCAAAGGGGAACAGGGTATCGTTTTGCCGTACGAGTACGCCGATTTTAAGAAATATCCCACGTTTTTAGATTACAAGGACAGAATTTACGCGTTGTTGCAAGATAAAGATACGCTCGTTTGCGGGCACGCGTCTATGAACGACGTGAAATATTTGAATTTGGAGAGCAAGCGTTTTTCACTCCCGTCCTTTTCGTTTGAGTTCGGGGATACGCAGTTCGTGTATATGCACCGCGTCAACGATTTTTCAAGGCAGTTCGGGCTTGGGGCGATCGCCAAGGACTTGGGCGTGGTATTCACGGCTCATCGCGCCGTGGACGATGCGTACGCGACGATGCGGATTGCCCAAGCGATGTGCAAAGAAGAAGGGCTTTCGTTTGAAGAGCTTTTGAAAAAGTACCGCGTTACGCTTGGAAAAATTGAGAACTACGAAGTACGCCAAAACACGTCGGAAGCGTTTGAAGCGTATAAAAAGGAACGCGAAAGCGCGAAAGAAAAGCGCGAACGCGCCAAAGCCGCGTTTCATATCTTCGCCGACCGCGCCAAACGCAAGCGCGCGAAGGAAGGGAAGCTCAAAAATAAAACGGTTTGCTTTTCGCACGCGTTGGAATTGCAAACCCCGCTCGCCAAACGGTTACTCACCGCAGCTTTCGCGCAAGCCGCCCGCGTGACTTTCCGCGCGGAAGAATGTGACGCGTACGTGTGCTTTGAAACGGAAGACGGCGCACGCTTGCAATCGGCAAAGGATAGAAACGCGCGGATTTTTACGCCGCAGGCGTTCGAGGAGTATTTACAAACGGAAAATGAATGAATTACCCCGTCAGTTTATCGAAAATATGAAAAAACAGCTTCCCCCGTCGCAATGGGAAGCGTTTTTTGCCGTGTACGGAAAAAAGCCGTTCAAGGCGGTACGGCTCAACCCCTTAAAGGGGGATATTGAGCGGATAAAAGCCCTGCTTCCATTCTTGGGCAAACGCGTGCCTTGGGAAGAAAACGGCTATTATACCGACGAAGAAAAGGTAGGCGCAAGCCCGTACCATTTTGCGGGACTGTTCTATTCGCAAGAGCCGTCGGCGATGTCCGCCGCGCCGCTTTTGGACGTGCAAGCGGGCGAACGCGTTTTGGATCTTTGTTCCGCGCCCGGGGGAAAGGGTACGCAGCTTGCTTGTAAAATGCAGGGCAGGGGCGTTATCGTTTTGAACGAGCCGATTTTATCCCGCGCGAAAATACTTTCGCAAAACGTCGAGCGTATGGGTATAACCAACGCCGTGGTGACGAGCGAATTGCCCGAAAAGCTCGCGGAAAAGTTCGTCGGATATTTTGATAAAATTTTGGTGGACGCGCCTTGTTCGGGCGAAGGAATGTTCCGCAAAAACGCGGACGAAGCCCTTGCGGAATGGAGCGAAGAAAACGTCGCACTTTGCGCGGCGCGGCAAATCCGTATTTTGGAGTACGCGACGAAAATGCTCAAAGAGGGCGGTAAGCTTGTGTATTCGACTTGCACCTTTGCAAGAGCAGAAGACGAAGAACAGGTACAAGATTACTTGAAAAAAAATACGCAAATGCAGCTTGAAAAAACGGAAAAGCTGTATCCGCACGAAATAGACGGCGAAGGACATTTCGTTGCGCTTTTTACGGCGAAAAACGGGCAAGAAACACGTGATTTACGCGCGGTTAAGTTGGCGGTTGGGAAAGAAGCGGAACGGGCGTATCGGGCGTTTGAAAAGGCTTTTTTCGTGCAACCCTTTGCAAAGAATTTGCACGAAGTCAACGGTACGCTGTACGAGCTTCCGAGCGGGGTATTCGACTGGAAAAGCTTGCAGGTTTTGCGGGTGGGGATACGGCTCGGCGAAGTCAAAAACGGTCGGTTTGAGCCAAACCATTCGCTTGCCGCTTGCGTAAAAAAGGAAGCGTGTAAAAACGTAGTGGATTTCTCTATTAAGGACGCGCGCGTGGAGAAATATTTGCGCGGCGAAACGGTAGAAGCGGAAACGGAAAACGGCTGGTGCGTCGTTTGCGTGGACGGGTTTGCGTTGGGGCTTGGAAAAGCGGTCAACGGCACGGTAAAAAACCACTTGCCCAAAGCATTACGGAAAATGAAATAAAAAAGTTCGCTCACGAGCGAACTTTTTTTGTGCTTATTTTTTCTTGACGCTCGGATAACGCCGACGTACTTTCGTTTCCCCTAAAAGGTAATCGATGCTCGTGTCGTAAAACCGAGCAAGCTGAATTAAAATAGTGGTGGGGATATCGTTTTCACCTGTTTCGTATTTGGAATATCCCGTTTGCGACATTCCCAGCGTTTCCGCGATTTGTTTTTGCGTTAAATCCATATCTTCACGCAAATCTCTAATTCGTTGATACATTTTATTTTCTTCCTTGTAAATATACCGCCCTTGCGAATATTCGCAAGGGCGGGGTTTTAACGCTTACGCGTTATTATTTGTTTTTTCTTACGCCACGGTTTTTACGGCTCTTTGCGATCATTTTACGAACGATCAAGCTGACTACCGCGAAGAGTAAGGCAACTGCAACGACGATGGAGCTTACGAGAAGCCATACGTCCGCACCCGACGTTTCGGTAGTGGTGCTGTCGTCGGTGTCGTCGTCTTCCGTTTCCGCAGGGTCGGTGTTCACCGTCGTTTCCAACGTTGCGTAATCGGCAAACGTCGTATATTCTTTTTCGCTTTCAAAGCGCAAGTACGCCGTCGAAGCCTTTTGTGCAGGATAGGTCGTTACGTCGGTTGCATCGTAATCGTCGTAGGAGTTTTCCACGCCGTTTTCGTCAACGCTTTCGTCGTAACGCAAATATTTATTCGTATCGTAGAACGAGAACGCGCTTTCAAAGTAATCGTTTGCAAGCTGATCGGCGGAAAGCTTTTCTTTCAAGGCGTCGCTCATCGTTTTGAAATTCGCGTCGGTGGGATCGGTTACTTGCCACGAGTCGAACGCTACGAACGTGCCGTTAGGATTAACGTCCGTACCCGAAACGCTCGTGTCGCCGTCGCGAGAGCCGCTCCAAACTTCCAAACGGTAGTTTTTCGCAACGCTGCCCGTATGCACGTAGAAGGTTACGATCGCCCAGTCGTCGCCCGTAGGCGCAACCTTGAACTGCAACGCTTTGCCGTCGATCGCGGTATAACGCGCAATCGATTTCGGAAGCTGTTTAACGGGCGTTTTTTGTTCGGGGTATGCGTAAGCGGTTTCGTTCGTTTCGTCGTAGTTATAGAACGCGATGCCGTCGTTACCTACGTGTTGCCAAAGATCGCTGTATTCATAAGAAACACCGTCCGCAACCGCGAGATGGTCGCCTTTCTTTTCATACGACGCAAGGTTTGCGTAATACGCGCCTTCTTCATAATCCGCCGCGCCGCTCCATTTCGTATTCACGGTATACAAGCCGTTGGATTGAAGCTTGAACGCTACGTCCGTGTCGCTGTCGAAATCTTTTGCGGTAGGATCGCTTGCGCAAACGTTACCGTCTTTATCGTACCAGTAGGTAAGATTTCTGCCGATCGAAAGGCTGTTTTCACGGGAATCGCCGTTCACGTCCGTGAGATATACGTACGCGTTTGCGCCCGCACTTACTTTAACGCGCAAGGAGATTGCTTTATAGGTATTCGCCGCGATCGTTACGTCCGAACCGAAGAAGCCGTAAGCCTTGGTGCGCGCAACCGTATTTTCCGCGTTCGCGTATTCACCGTTGTAGATAACGAGCGGTTGTTTTGCCGCGCTGCCGAAAATATCGTTCCAGTTCGCGTTCGTGCCCGCCGCCGTTGCAAGCTTTGCAAGAATGTCGGAATAGTTTGCTTCGTGTTCTTTGTTCAAAAGACCCGCGGTGGGGTATGCGTTGGTCGAAAGGTCTTTGCCGCCGTTGCTTACGTACGCGCTGCCGCTGAATACGCCTCTATACGTCTTGGGCGTTGCGTAGCCGTTTTCAATGCTCGTGCCGCTCAAATTCGTTGCGGAGTCAAAGCCCGTGTCGCTCGTCGTTTCCTTTTCAGGTTTGGAAAGGGTGACTACCTTGGAATACGAACCGCTGCCCGCGCAATCAAATTCCGCTTCGCTCATATTCGTTTTTTGTTCAAATTTCGCGAACGCCGCGAAACCTGCGTGGTAGGAAGCCTTGGTCGTGTCTTCAATCGCGGTAGGTCCGAACGTGAAGGTGAAAGAAACTTCTCTTTCCGCGTCCGTTTCGTTGTGAATGAAGAACAGGCATTGTTGCCAACCGTCGTGAATGTCCGTATCGCCTACGGTAGTACCCGCAATCGCCGTCGTGTCCATAGGACCGATCGTGGTTACGTTCTTGCCGTCGCGAAGCGTAACGTTCGCGCCCGTGAACGAGCCCATATCGCTCGTTTTCACGAAGAACGAAATCGCGACTCTGTCGCCCGCCGCCACCTTGATCGCGGGAGATTTCGCCGTGTACGCCGCGCCGCGGGAAGAAAGGAGCAACAATACTTTTTCATTTTGGGAAATGAACTTGTCTTCCTTGAAATAATCGTCGTACGCCGCTTGCGCGAATTTATTGTCTTCGCCTAAATAATTCTTTTTGCCGTTCAACGCGCTCACGCCCGAAAGGATTTCCGCAACGTCGTTGTCGGTGTCGAAGCCGATACCGGGATAGGCCACGATATTCGAGCCTGTGCCGTATACTCTTTCGATGTCCGCGCTCTCAACGGACGTGTATTTCACGCCGCTGTTGTCCGTGTCCGTCGTAGGCAAGCACGTCCAGCCGTTCAAAATATCGTACGCGCCGAAATTGCTGCCGTAGAAGTTGAGCGCGAATTTCTTGCTTTGATCGTCAAACGCGTTCACTTCCTTAACGGGTGCGTTCAAATCAAAGCTTTCGTAGTCCGTTACGCTCGTGTCGAATGTATCGTTGGAAATGGTTTCGCAAACGAGATCGTCGAAGAACGCGTAACCGTTTACGTAGCCGAGCGTGTCCGTGCCGCCGCCTTGACCAAGACCGAGCACGACCGTGAACGTGGTGTCCGCGTAATACGAGCCTTTGAGCAAGAATTCGTATTGTACCCAACCGTTGTTTTCGGTTACGCCCGCGGTATTGATGTTTTTAATTTCAAGCGGATCGAGCGAGTTGCCGCCGATGGAGTGCGTTACGGTGATGAACGCGCCCGCGTCGGTGGGGTTGGCTACGGTGTTGCCGTAGGTGTCGCTGCCCGTGATATCGCTCGTCTTAACCCAAAGGGAGAATTGCGCGCTCGTACCCGCCTTAACCGTAACGGTCGTGGACGAAGTCGTTTTCTGCGCCGTACCTTTGTTTTCGTAATTACTGTTATAGTAATTGTTGTGTACCATCAAAACTTTGCTATGCGTTTGACCATTTTCGTCCTTGCGATAGCCTTCGCTTTCCTTGAAATCGTGCGTACGGGGGTTCGCAACGGCTACTTTCGCGCCGTCCGCATTTTTAACGAGCGGTAAATCTTCGTCGTCAATGTTGAAGGATTGATAGAATTTCAAATCGGAAATTTTACGATCGTCGTTATCGTCGTTGTCCTTCCAAGCCTTGTAATATTCAAGCTTGTCCCGAACGGTCATATCCTTCCAGCTTTCCGAAGCTTGTTCTTCGGTTAATTTGGAAGCTTCCGTTTCGCCGAGCGCAGAAGTCGTAAGGCTCGTCCAAGCCTCGTCCGCAACGTCCACGATACCGCTTGCAGATTTGGAAGAAATCGCGTTACCGCTCGTCGTCGAGTTATAGGTAACGCCCGACCAACCCGTCATTGAAGTTACGATGGGGTTCAGTCCGTTTTTATTGTCGAATGTTTCAAAATCGCCGTTGGTGATCACGGCGTCTTTGGCGATGGGCTCTTCCGTTTTCGTATCGTCGGAAGAACTGCTCGTTTCGCCGTCACAGGACGCGAATGCAATCACCGTCGAAGTAGCCATCGTCAAGGATAAGAGTAGTGCAAGAAATTTCTTGCGGGAATTGTCGTTCATTTTCATAACAACCGCCTTTTGGTTTCGTTTTTTAACTACGTTAAGTCGCGCGAAAAATACCACGCTATATTATTTTAATACAAAATCGGTTTCTTGGCAAGCATTTACGACGGCAAAAGCAAGAAAAAGTTTGATAAAATGCAAAAAATTGCGCAAAATGTAGATGATATATTCCGTTGGGGGTGGTTAAAGTTGGAAAGAACGTTACGGGAAAACGCAAAACGCGCCTTTTGCGGCGTGGCGGTTGGCGCGGCAAACAGTTTATTCGGCGGGGGCGGGGGGATGTTAGCCGTACCCCTTTTGCAAAAGACGGGCTACAAGGAAAAGGAAGCGCACGCGACCGCGATTTTGGTTATTTTGCCCGTATCCCTGTTCTCCTTTTTACTTTATTTTTTCCGTGGTTTGTACGATTTTTCCGTGCTGCTTCCCACCGCGATCGGCGTGAGCTTCGGCGGCGCTTTGGGGGCGGCGTTATTAGGCAAATTGCCCGTAAAAACGGTCAATCTAATTTTTGCGTTTTTGCAGGCGGCGGCGGGGATTTTTTTGTTTTTTTCAAGGTGAATTATGTCCTTTTATTTGTATTTGATTTTGGGTTTTTTAGGCGGTATTCCCGCGGGTATGGGAATGGGCGGCGGAACGGTTACGATACCCTTGCTCGTACTCGTCGGCGGCGTGGAGCAAAAAATTGCGCAATGCGCCAACCTTTTTTCCTTTTTGCCGATGAGTGTGGGGGCATTGAAAAAGCACGCGGAAAACGGACTTTTGAAAACGCGGGGAATTGCGTGGGTGATCGTACCCGCACTCGTCTTTTCGGTGCTGGGCGCGACGCTTGCGGCATACCTGCCGTCCACGTTTCTTAAAAAGGCGTTCGGAGCGTTTTTAATCGGGTTATCCGCAATGACTTTTTACGTCGCGCAAGACCCCAAAAAGAACGGGGCGTGATAGTATGCAAGGGGCGTTTCCAAGACGGGAACGCTCTTTTTTCTTGGTGCAAAATGCACGAAAAATTCCGCGGAAATTATCGAAAATGAAGAAAAATGATAAATTTTCAAAAAATTTTCAAAAAGGGTATTTACAAATACGTTTTTATATGGTAAACTATGGGAAAAATCAAACGGTATAATATAAGGGCGGCGACGCTTACGCGCCGCCTACTATAACGGAAAAGATAAAATACGGTCGTTATGAAAAAACGACGAGAGAAAGAGGTAAGAAGTGGAAAAAATCGGAATTATTGATTTAGGCTCGAATACGGCAAGACTCGTGATTGTGGATATGTTTACGGACGGACATTTTATGGTCGTGGACGAGCTGAAAGAAAGCGTACGCTTGGGACAGGATATGGATCGCGACGGATTTTTGAAACCGCAAAGAATTGCGGAAACGATCCGTACTTTGAAAATGTTTAAGCGGCTTTGCGACGCACGCGGTGTAACCCGCATTATCGCGGTCGGAACGGCGGCGGTACGTCGGGCGAAAAACCAACGCTCCTTTTTGGACGAAATTCAAGTTTCGTGCAACATCACCATTCGCGTGTTGTCCGAAGAAGAAGAAGCGATACTCGTGTATCGCGGCGTAATCAATTCGATGGATATTCCCAAGGGCTTAATTTTGGAAATCGGCGGGGGAAGTACGAAAATCGTATATTACAACCGTAGAAACCTGCTCCATTACGCGTCCTTGCCCTTCGGTGCGGTAACGCTTACCGATTTGTTCAAAAACGACGCCACGCCCCAAGAAGCGGCGGCGCACGTGGAAGAGTTTTTCACTGAACAGCTCAAAAAATTGCCTTGGCTTTCCGAAGTCGATCCCGAAGTGCAAATGATCGGCGTGGGCGGGTCGTTTAGAAACCTTTTCAAGATTGCCAAGCTCGTTAGAAAATACCCCGTGGACAATCCCCATAATTACCGTTTGGCGACGGAAGATTTTGAAGGGATTTATGGTATGCTTTCCGCGCTCGACGTGGACAAGCGTAAAAAGATCAAAGGACTTTCGTCCAACCGCGCGGACATTATGCCCGCGGCGATGGCAATCGTCAAATCTTTCGTTTCGTATATGAATATCAACGAATTTGCGATTTGCGGCTGCGGTTTGCGCGAAGGACTTATGCTCAACCAAGCGTTGCCCATTACCACGGAAAAACCCATTTCCGACGTATTGGGATACAGCCTTGAAAAGCTCGTGAAATATTACGGTTGCGACACCAAGCACGTGGAACACGTAATGCAGCTTTCCATTCAGCTTTTCAAACAGCTTCGCGTTTTGCATAAATTCTCCCGTCAATACTTAAAGATTTTGAAAATTGCGGCAAGTATGCACGATTGCGGCGAACGCGTGAAATATTATCAACACGCCCGTCATAGCTGGTATATGATTTTACAGTCTTCCATCTTCGGTGCAACGCATCGGGAAATCGTGTTGGCGGCGTTCGTGGCGGGGTGTCATAACCGTGAAGAAATCCCCCTGATCGAATGGCAAAAATATAAAGATCTCGTGACGGAAGAAGATTTGGATGCGGTCAAGAAATTAGGGGTATTGCTCCGCATTGCCGAAAGCTTGGACAGAACGCATTGCGGCGTGGTTACGGGCTTGAACTGCGACGTGCTCGGCGATTCCGTGATTATGAAAACGGAAATTACGGGCGACGCGGCACTCGAAATTCGCGACGCGAGTATGGCAAATCCCGAATTCAAGCGGGCGTTCAAGAAAAATCTTGAAATTTTGTAAGAATTTTAACCGCTCTCCTTTCTCGGACGGGCGGTTTCGTTCTCGTTTGGTTGAAAATTATGGAATGGATTTTAGCAAGTCAATCCCCGCGGCGTAAGGAACTAATGAAAAAGCTCATTGCAAGCTTTATGATAATTCCCGCCAAGGGCGAAGAAAAGATAACGGATAATTTGCCGCCCGACGCGCTCGTGGTCGAGCTTGCCAAACAAAAAGCCGAAGAAATCGTTTCGCTTCCCGAAGCAAAAGAAAAAGCGGTGCTTGGCGCGGATACCGTCGTTGTGTTGGACGGAGAAATTTTGGGTAAACCCAAGGACGAAGCGGACGCCGTGCGTATGCTTGTCGCGCTTTCTGGGAGAAGTCACGAAGTGTATACGGGCGTGTATATTTCCTATCCCGAAAAAGGCGGGCGAAAAACGCTTTGCGGGGCGGCTTGTACCAAGGTATATTTTTATGAGCTGACGCAAGAAAAAATCGCAGCGTACGTAGAAAGCGGCTCGCCGATGGATAAGGCGGGGGCGTACGGTATACAGGACGGCGGGCTGGTCGAAAAAATAGAAGGCAGTTTTTCTAACGTCGTGGGCTTGCCTTTGGAGCTTTGTGAAGAATTGATAAGGAAAACGGGATTTTAATATTTGAACGCATACCTGCCCCGCCCGTTTTGGGGAATGGAGATGCGGAAGTGAGAATACTATGTGGAAACTTGCGATTGATTTAGGATCGTCGATGACGAAAATTTACCGCGCGGATACGAGCAGCGGTATCGTGCTTGCCGAGCCGTCTTGCGTGGCGGTTGCAGGCGAAGACAGAGAAATTAAAGCGATCGGCAAAGAAGCGAAAAACTTGATCGGGAAAACGGCGGAATATACGAGCATCGTCTATCCCGTGTACGAAGGCGAGATCGTGGATATGCGGCTTGCGGCGGCAATGCTCAAAGAATTTTGCGCGCGCGTGGGCGTAAAAGGCGCGACTCTTCGCCGTGCGCAAATTTTGATTGGCGTGCCTTGCGGCGCGGACGAGTATTTATTGTCGCAATACGCAACGCTTGCGGACGAGATCGGGCTTGGTAAGGTCTATTTCGTAGAACAGCCCTACCTTACCGCCGTCGGCGCAGGCGCGGTGTTTAGCGATTCCGATCCCGTATTTTGTTTGGATATCGGCGGCGGGGTAACGAATATCGCGGTCGTGTCCGCGGACGGCATTATTGCGGGTACTTCAATGAATATCGGCGGGAATAATATGGATATGAATATCCAAGAACGCGTTGCGCGTGTGAACGGACTTCGCATCGGGGCGTTGACCGCAGAGCGGTTGAAAAATGAAATCGGTTCGCTGTCGCCTACGGCAAGGGGAACGATGGTCGCGGAAGGAAGCTCGGTGGAAAGCAGCCGTCCGATGGCTTCGGCGGTGCAGGCGTCCGATTTGACCGACTGTATACGCGTGTATATCGATAAAATTTTGGAATACGCGGCGTTGGTGCTTCGCAAATTACCGGCGGAAGTGGCGGCGACGGTAAACAGAAACGGCGTGTATCTTTCGGGCGGGGTAATGAAATTGCCCGCTTTGGCGCAATATATCGGTGCGAAGCTGGAAATGCGCTATCAAGTTTGCGAAGAGCCGCAGTTTGCCGCGGTACTCGGCGGGGGAGCGGTTATCCGCGAAAAAGAGCTTCTCAACGCCTTCGCCAAAGAAAAATAAAAAAAATTTTTAGCCCGCAATCCCTTGAAAATAAAGGGGTTGCGGGATTGTTTTTGCTTTTTTTCTAAAAAAATTAAAAAAATTTTTCAAAAACCCCTTGACAAATGGAAAATTTGTGCTATAATAAAGGCACAAAGAGAAAGAAAGAAACAAAAAATGTTTGAAACTTTCAAAAAATATAAAGAAGGAAAAACCGATGCACAAATAGAGCGTAGCCGACGGGTGTCGGCAAAGTGCCGCAGGGACGCGGCGAAAAATCCAAGAAAGGAGGGTACGAAAAGCGATGATTCCTTCCCACAAAGGGGCGAAAGCCTGAAAAGGAAACGGTCAATAGCGAACCCAAGGACGGGGCAAATGGGGGTTTGACGAAATCTCGGTAGGCACTCGGAATGCCGAAAGGCAGGAACGGTATTGACAAGCACGAAAGCTTAATGATTTGACGAAATTGAGCGGGCAATCGGAAGCCGCCGCCGTCGAGCGAGAGAGACGGGGAATAAAGAAGGGGGTAGTCGAGATGATTACCAAGGATACTCCAATCTACTAGGGTTAGCCGATGAGAAATCGGTAGAGAGAAAGAAAAAAGAATACGGTTAAAGGAGGTACGGAGCAATGGTAAAAATTGATTCGAGAAAGCGGTACTTTAACAAAGAAGATCAAACGGAGGGTTAGTCCAATGAACCAGCATCAAAAGGAGCGTAAAGAATAATATATCCGTAATAAATAGCGCGGGAAGACCGCAAGGAAATTAAGTTCACGAAGACACGGATATGCAAAAATAGAGAACGCTCTATAAAGTTGAATATAATTAAAATGAAAAATCTCCTGCGTTTTGGGCGCGGGAGATTTGGTTTTTAAGCAACTCCCCGCCGATTTCGGCGGGGAGCTAAGTTGTAATTTTTTTGGTTCTATTTTTATTATAGCGTGGGGAATAAATTCCGCACGGTTTTAATAGGATAAAGCAGGGAAACGAGCGTTACGGCAAGCACGCTGCAACATACGCCCTGCAAAGTATTGCCGAGAATATTCGGGATCGCGCCAACGAAGCCGTAAAGTACGCTTTCAAACAAGAAATATCCAAGCACCATTACTGCTTCCGCGCACAAAGCGGAAACGGAGCGGAAAAGCACCTGTTGCACCGTTTTTTGGGTGTGTTTTTTGAAACACGCGTACAGCAGGTATGCAAGGAACGCGACTAAACCCTTGATAACGAAGGTTGCGGGCGCGTATACCAAAAACCCACTGAAAACGTCGGCAAGTGCGCTACCGAGCGCGGCGGCGATGCTACCGTAAATCGGTCCTAAAAACCAGCCTGCGAGCAGTACGAACACGTCGCCCGTATTAAAATATCCCGATGCAGGCAAGGGGATTACGATGACGAGCGTTCCCACGCAACAAAGCGCAGCGAAAAGTGCGGTGAAAGCAAGTTTTTTGGCGAGAGAAGCCCCGCTTATGGATGAAGATCTTTGCATTATATCACTCCTTGAATGATATTATACACTTCTCCATTTTCCCTGTCAACCATTTTTATAATTACATAAAAATTTTTTTATGCGCGGAGCGGCTTGATACATTCCCCCGTGGATGCGCTTTGGAAAATAACGAAAAAGCCTTTATTTTCGTCAAAGGGAGTGCTGGGCACGAAAGTGCAAACGTCCTTGATTTCTTCGGGCGGGGCGTCTTTGTTTTCCGCGGCGAGCGCGTAACAAATATATTTTGCTTTTCCGTCGTCGTAGACCACGCCGACGAGATATTTCGGATTTTCTTCGTCGCCGCGAATACGCACCCATTCGCTGCACGAGAACGCGCCGTTTAGACGGTTGTCGCGGGGGTACGCGCTCATTAATTCGTCGATTTCCGCTTTTACGGCGACGTAATATCCATCCGAACCCGTCGTAAACGGGTGGAGTACGCTTGCAACATCGTCATTCTCCGAAAGGTCAATCCCTGCTTGCGCATCTTGCTTTTCAGCTCCGCTTTCAGCGCGTGCATCTTCGCCAGTTTTTGTAAGCTCGATTTGTTCATTTTCGTTCTCCTGATAATAATTTTCGACGGCGAGCGTTTCGTCGTCGTAGCCCGTTTCTTCCGTCACCGAAGCTTCGCTTGCGGGGGTGGCGGTTTTTTCTTCTTTTTCCGAAAAGAGCGGGGGCAGGGTTGCGTTCAAGATGCTTTTCCAGTCGTACGAGCCGTTTCCGTTCACGCCGTATGCAATGGGCAGGATTTCGTTTTTGACGAAACAAATCACGGCGCAAAACCCGTCGCTTATATCCATATCCGTCAAAATATTGAAAAGGCTTTTGCCGCGAAGCGGTAACATTTCCGTTTTACCCTTGCGGTCGGAAAGCACGCAATAATATTCGCCCGAAATAAGGGGTGCAAAGTTAATAACGGATACTTCAACGGCGAGATTTTTCCCGTACTGTTCCACCTTTACAAGCCCCGAAAGCGTTTTTCCGTCCCCCGAAAAGCCCTGTTTTGCTTGTCGTAAAATACACATTTTTTTAACGTAATTCAAAATAATAACTCCTTAAATGACTTATGAAAATAGTATATAGTATCCCAAAAATCAAAAATTGACGGGTTTTGGAGCTTTTTGCTTGATTTTCGGGAAAAAACTTGCAAAAGGGGCAGAGATTTATAAAAAATATATTGACCTTGGCGCATTTTTCGCGTATAATAGATACTATGGAAAGAAAATTCGCGACAACTTGGAAAATCGTGCTTTTGCGGATCGTGCTCACGCTTGCTTGTTTGCTTACCTTTGCGTGGATATTTTCCAACTCCTTGCAAACGGGGGAACAGTCTTTGCAAACGAGCCATACGGTGACGGACACCGTGCAAGAAGTGGCAAGAGTAATCGCGCCGTCGTCGCCTATTGCGACGGCTACGGGCGAAGATTACGAACGGTTACATAACGACGTGCGGACGATCGCGCATTTTTTGGAGTTTGCATTCCTTGGCGCGTTGTTGATTTTTTGTTATTACTCGTATACGAACAGTTCAGCGTTGCTGATTTTGCCGCTCGGCTTGATTTTTTTAACGCCGATCGTAGACGAATATTTACAATCTTTCGTCGGCGGGCGGGGAACGGAATTAAAGGACGTACTCATAGACACCGCGGGCGGTTTTGCAGGCGCAGTCTTTGCCGCGATCGTGCTCGTGATCGGTTATTTGATTATAAAAAAGAAAAGGGCGTAAGCTATGCAAAAAGAAAATTTAGAAATTGCGTTAATCAAATACAATAAAAAAACGTGGTGCAAAAGCACGGTGCTTGGCTTTTTTATCGGGCTTGCCGTTATCGTACCGGGCATTAGCGGTTCGACGGTAGCGATTATTTTTAAGCTGTACGATCAGTTTTTATACGCGCTTGGAAATTTGTTCAAAAGCTTCAAAAAATGTTTTACCTTTTTGCTCCCGATCGGTCTTGGCGTGATTTTGGGCGTTTTGCTCGGCTTTATCGCTGTCAAAGAGCTTTTGGCAATTTTACCCTTTGCGATCGTGTGCTTGTTCGCGGGGTTAATGTGCGGGGCGTTTCCCGCCGTAAAGGATGAAATTAAGGGCGCGGAGCGTACGCCTTCGCGGATCGCGCTGTTTGCCGTCGGCGTGTTGATCCCCGTTGCGCTGGGCGCAGTTTCGGCGTTGTTGACCTTACAAAGCGGCGCAAGCGCGGACACCTTTGCAAGCGTAGCTTGGTGGCAAGTATTGCTTGCCGTAGCTGTGGGTTGCGTGGTGGGGATTACGCAAATCGTACCCGGGCTTTCCGCGAGCGCGTTTTTAATGGCGATCGGTTGGTTTTCGAGCTTTGTAGGCAGTATCAGTTTTACTTATTGGACGCAAAATCCCGCGATATTTTTGGTGTATATCGGATTTGGCGTAGGATTTTTGGCGGGGGTCTTGGGCTTTTCCAAGTTGTTGACCATTATTTTCGAGCGTGCGCGCTATAGCGCGTATTCTATGATCGTGGGTTTGTCGCTCGGCTCGATTTTGTCGATGTTTTGTAATGGTGATATTATCGAAATCTACTATTCGTGGTGGGCGGGCATAGCGACGAACGCCGTTTTGGATATCGTCTTGGGCGTGGTGCTGTTCGCCGTAGGGTTAATTTTGGCGTACTGGCTCGTACGCTATCAACGCAAAAAAGATAACGAGCAGGAAATACGATGAGTTTTTGGAAAAAATGTATGCAAAAACTCCGCGACGCGGCGGCAAAACGTGGTTACGTTTGCGACGCTTGCGGCGCGGAGATTTTTTATTATCCGCAAGAACGCTTATGCGGGGATTGTCAGGATAAGCTTTTGTATAACGACGGCTTCACCTGCGAAAAATGCGGACGGAAAACGGTGACGGAAGGCGTTTGTTTATCGTGTAAACGCACCTTACCGAAGTTTACTATCGGTATTTCCCCGCTTGTGTATATCGCCGAAACCGCTGCGCTCATCAACCGCATTAAAAACGGCGATCGTCGGCTTGTTTATTTCTTGGGTGAAAGCGCGGCAGATACGCTCGTAAGAAGATTACAAGGCAGCAGGTACGAGCTGAACGAGCATACTTTGCTTATCCCCGTACCTTTAACGCGAGAGAAAGAACGGGCAAGGGGATATAATCAAGCGGAAGAGCTTGCGCGCATTATCGCGGCGAAACTCGGTTTAGAGCTTAACACAGAAACGCTTATAAAAAAGCGGGAAACGATGCAGCAAAAGCATTTAACCGAGCAAGAGCGTGCGCAAAATCTCAAAGGCGTATTCCACGTGCATAAACGCAATCTTGTACAGGATAAAACGATAATTTTAGTCGACGACGTAATGACGACGGGTGCGACGGGTAGCGAATGTGCGCGCACGCTTATAAACGCGGGCGCGAAAGCCGTCGTTTTTTTAACCGTCGCTTCGCTTCCCGAAAAAGTTAAATGAAGCGACGGGTTTCGATATAGAATTTCCACCGTGAAGCGGTCAATTTTTCAATTCTCGCGTAGTCGGAAGCCGTGTGAAGAATGTAATTATCCCCAAGATAAATCGCGACGTGTCCCACACGTTCGATGCCCGTCAAATATTGACGGCTTTCGTTAGTAAAAAACATACAATCCCCGCGCTGTAAATCCTTTTTCGCAACGAATTTGCCTTGCTTAACTTGCGTACGGGTATTGACGTCCAACAACTTGTCCGCGCCTTTATAAAATACGTACTGCACGAGCGACGAGCAATCGAATTTTTGTGCGGTAAACCCGCTCAACAATCTGCCCTTTCCGTCGTGCACGCGTATCGCGCCGTAAACGTAAGGTACGCCCAAAAGCTTGTAACCTTCTTGAATAACCTTTTCCACTTGCGTATCTTCATTTTTCTCCACGCTTAAAACGGCGGCGTAGGACGCGGAAAGATAAACAGTTTTTCCGCGGTAATAGGTTTTGTACCATTGTCCCGATTTCCCGACGAGCGCGTACGTTTCTCCTTTTTTCGCCGAACCCACGACGGCGTAGGACGTGCCTGCGCCCGAGCGCAAATTCACGCTGTCGCCCGTGCAGGTTATGTATTGCGCCTTTTCCACGACGGGTTGCACGGGTAAAACGACGGTTTCGTTTTTGTCGTTTTCTTTGTCTACGCTCGCGTTATCGTCGCTTACGGGGGGCAAGCTCGGCGTTTCGGCAGGGGGCGGGGGAACGCTTTCTTCCGATTGCGCGGGGGGAAGCGTTAGGGTTTCGTCGTTCGAGCACGCGCCGTACAAAACGGTCGACGAAAGCAAGCTCAACGCAATTAAGAGTGTTATCAGTTTTTTCGTTGTTTTCATAATCGTATCTCACTTTGTTAATGAATTTGGTAAAATGGCCACATACGCCCTATTATATAAGCTGTGGGAGCGTTTGACAAGTGGGTAACGCTTGCCAAAACAGGGAGATACAGACAATCCCGTTTAATTCTACCAAAACACGCCCCCCAGGTGGGGCGTTTTTTCCAAAATCGGGCAAACCCGTTAATTTTTTTCAGCGCAAAAGCCTTGGGTTACTTGCTTACAACTTTTCTTTATGATATAATAAAACCAAGGAGTATATTATGCAAAAATTTTTAACGGACGTACATACCCATTCGGCGTTTTCTTACGACGGCGTTTCGCCGCTGGAAGAAATGCTGCAAAGCGCGATGGAAAAAGGAATTGCCTTTTACGGCGTTTCGGAACATTTCGATTACGACGTAAAAGTTCTTGGTATAGACAGAATGCCGAGCGACAAAGCAGACGAATATTTCCACGCCGCACGGCATTTGCAGGAAGATTACGCGGGTTGTATGAACGTGCTCATCGGCGCGGAATTTGGCTTTATAGACGATAAAACCCTTTGCGAAGAATATGCTGCCACGGCAAAAAAATATACGCCTGATTTTATCGTCAACAGTATTCATACCTATAACGGACACGACTATTACGACCGTGATATTTTCTATAAAGCAGGCGTTTTGCGGGAGAAAAAGGAAGTATATACCGAGTATTTAACGCTCGTTTTGAAAAGCTTGCACGCGCCCTATCCCTACGATATCGTTGGGCATATCGGTTACCCTACGCGGTACGCACCGTATGAAAACACGAAAATGCCGTACGCCGAGTATGCGGAGCTTTGGGATAGCATTTTGCAAACGGTGATTGCAAAGGATAAAATTTTAGAAATCAACGTTTCGGGCGGACGCGGTACGCTGCCCAGCGACGGAATGTTGCCGAGCGAAGAAATTTTGAAACGGTATTTTGCGCTTGGCGGACGGAAAATTTCGTACGCTTCGGACGCGCATCAAGCGTCCAAAATCGCAGCAAACCGTGAAAGCGTTATAAAGCTTTTGAAAGAGATCGGGTTTACGCATATTACCGTGCCTTGCAAGGGCGAGCATATCAAAGTGGAGATTTGAAAATGTCGGAGTTGGATATCTTAAAATTATTGCAAAAATACGGCGACGAAACGGATATCGCGGACTTTTCCCCCGAAGAGCTTGCCGAGCTTTTGGAACGAATGGAAAACGGCGACGAGCCGTTACCGCAAACGGTGCAGGCCTTTAAGGAGCGATATTTTGCCTATTACGACGACGTCAAGGATAAAACGCTCAAAAAACAGGACTGGTAGGGGGCAGGTGTGCGATGAAAGAGTATCGTTATTTAATTTTTGACGCCGATCATACCCTGCTTAACTATCTTGCGGACGAACGCGCGGCGTTTTGTCGGCTGTATGAAACCTTGGGTGTTCCGCTTGACGAAAAATTGCTTTTGGCGAGTAGAAAACATTCCGAAGAAACGTGGACGGAAGCGGGGCTTTACGAAGTGCAAGATTTGCGGGTGCAAAGGGAATACCACCGTTTGTACCGCTCGCACGTGGAAGGGATTTTTGAAAAGCTTTTTTTCGAGTTCCCGCAGATGAAAGGTGCGTTCACGGCAAGAGAAATCGGGGATAAATTTTTGAAAGAATTAGAACACGTCGGAAACGCTTTTTGCGGCGCGGAAGAAACGCTTTTTGCGCTTTCCGATTTGACGGGCGGGAAATACGCCGTGTATATCGCGACCAACGGGCTTACCGATATACAAACGGGTAGGCTGAAAAATTTACAAAAATACGCGCGTAAAATTTATATTTCGGAAGAGCTCAATGCGATTAAACCGATGCCTGTCTTTTTTGACGCGATCGTGGCGGATACGGGCGCAAACAGGGAAGAATGTTTGATGATCGGGGATTCGCTCCGTTCGGACGTCGCTGGCGCGAAAGCGGCGGGTATGGACGGGTGTTGGTTTAACCCGCATAAAGAAAAGAATACGACGGGAATCGTACCCGATTATGAAATTGCCGAACTTGGTTTTTTAAGAAAACTTTTATAAACGAGATAACCGCCTTACGTTTTTCAACGCAAGGCGGTTACCTAAATATATGATAAGGGGGAAAATGATGAGCATATTTTGGATCGGTCTTGCAACCGATTTACGAATATATTATATCATACCTTTTCAAAAAAGTAAAAGAAATTTCGACGTTTTTTTTAAGACGCGAAAAATTGCAAACGCCGAACATTTTGTGTAAATAATGAAAAATTTTATCAAAAATATTTTTTGTTGAAATGTTGACAAATACTTTTGCGTATGCTATAATATGCGTATAAAAAATTGGGGAGAACTTATCAATGAAGAAAGTCAAATTATTATTCGTTGCTCTATTAACGGTTGCGTTAAGCTTGCTGTGCCTTGCGTCCTGCGGTACGGCGGGGACGTATAAATTTAAGTCGATGGATACTCTGCTTGGCACGGTGGAAGTAGGCGAAAAGTATCTTGGTCAAGAAGTTACGGAAGATTTCATCGTGATTACCTTGAACGACGACAATACTGTCAGCTTCACTAAAGAAGGGGAAACCAGCCAAGGTACTTGGAAGGATGGCGAAGAAGATAATACTGTGGTTATTACGGTTGCGAACGTTATCAATATCACGGCAACGCTTGACGGCGGAACGATGGTGTTCGATTGGGATTTATTAGGCAAAGTCACGCTTGAAAAATAAAGCGTAATCAAGAAAAACCGCTCGCGGTCGTGCGAGCGGTTTTTTGTTTTATGCTTTTGCAAAAAGTAAGTGGCCGAATACGAGCAACCATACCAAATCGAGCCAACCGAATACGCCGACGGTAACGGTTGCGACGATCGCGAACACGAGCGTCAACAAACGCGGTCTGCTGAAAAACGCCGACCAACGAATAATGATTTCAGCGATCCAGTTTACGCCGGGAATCAATAAAAGCAGGATTTGAACGAGTTTGCTTTGCGAATAAAACCATTTTGCTGCCGTTTTTGCCATAATGAGTAATACCTCCGTGTTTTTATGCTACCATTATACTATGCAAATTCGAGTTTGTCAATGGCAGTAAGTAAAAAAAAATTTACTCTTCGTTATCGGAATTTATAGAATTTTCTTCTAAACCGTCGTCTTTTGTCGGTTCGCGTTTTTCTTGGGCTTGTTTACAAATCATTGCGACGAGAAAAAATACCCCCGCGCTGATCCCGACGATAAGGGCCCAAGTTAAATCGAATAGCGTTCCAACGGGAATGACGACGGCGACACACGCCGCGGAAAGAAGTGTAAATATAATTCTTAAAATTTTGTACATACTGTCTCCGTAAGGTTGCAAAAATTTCAAACCTGTGATATTATATATTATATTGTATCACGCGCGCGCGTGAAAGTCAATGAATTAAGGATAGGAAAACTATGATAAAAATAGATCCGCATACACATTCTTCGGGTATTAGTATGTGCAGTCACGCCGTAATAGAAAAAATCGTGGATAATAAAATTGCCCAAGGCTACGACGGCGCAGTGCTTACCAACCATTGTCAAGCTTGGTATTATCAGCCTTCCGAGCATACCGCTTTTATGCAACGGTTTGTGGAAGAATTTTACCACGGTAGGAAATACGCTACGGAGCGTGGCTTTCGGTTATTGCTCGGTATAGAAGTGAGTATATCCGACCCTTTCTATTCCGACTGGCTTTTGTACGGTGTAACGGAAGAGTTTTTGTTGCGCTCGCCTTGCTTGTATCAGCTCAATCAAAAACAGCTCTTTGCATTGTGCCAAGATAACGGCGTAACACTTATACAAGCCCATCCTTTCCGCGCACCGATGCGTCCCGCTGAGCCAAAATATATGCACGGCGTGGAAATCAACTGTTCTACGGGCGATTTAATTTTTAAGGACGCGGTACTGCGTTTTGCGAGCGAAGAAAACCTGCTCGTCGTTTGCGGAACGGACTATCACGGTAAAAATCCTTTTGTCGGCGGAACGTACGCGCCTGACGGCGTGCAGTCGGGAAAGGATTTTGGGAATTATCTTGCTACGGCGAAAGAAACGCGTATCTTTTTCGGGGAAGAAGAATTTACCGTGCAAACGCCGCTTGGCAGAAGCGAAAAGAGTTTGGAAATAAAGGATTAACTAAAAAATTCAAAAATATTCCAAAAATTTCAAAAAAAGCATAAAAAACAGTTGACAAAGTAAATATAAAGTGGTAATATAGTCAAGCTGTCACGAAGCGGGGGCTGAAAAGGCTCGAAAAAAGTCAAGAAAGTAAAAAAACTTTGAAAAAAAGAAAAAAAGTTGAAAAAAACGCTTGACAAAGGCAAACAGATTGTGGTAGAATAAACAAGCTGTCACCGCGAGGGGGTAGTACAAAGCCGAGAGCTTTGTTAAAAGAAGATTAAAAACAGAATAAGAAAGAAATGAGATTTTATTTGACAAACAA